>JANQFQ010000147.1 GCA_028277765.1 Desulfobacterales bacterium | reverse complement strand
GGCAGTCATGAGGTCAGGGGTTCGATCCCCCTAAGCTCCACCAAGTAAAATCAAGGCACTTATGAAATATCATAAGTGCTTTAATTTTTTCAACATATTATCTGACTTTGACCAGCGGGACAGTAACATGATCGTGATCAAAATCAAAAGCTGTATAAGAGCTTATTAATCTTAATTTTTATTGTTAAATCTCAACAGAATTGATAATGTGCCTATTAATATGAGAAAAATACTTATAATAGATGATGAGCCTGAAATACGTGAACTCCTCAAGGAAGTGTTTGAACGTAAAGGCTATGAAGCTGCCGTTGCTTCAGGCGGTAAAGAAGGAATAAAATTATATAATGAAAGTCCTGCAGATGTTGTTATCATGGATATTATGATGCCGGATAAAGACGGTTTTGAAACCATGAGAGATATAAAATCAGATTTTCCTGATGCTAATATAATAGCCATTTCAGGCGGCAGTGCAATTAATGCTGAAAAGTATAAAGAACTTCTTGAGCATTATGGCGTAAAATATACGTTTCAAAAACCTGTTGGATATAAAAAGCTTATAGCAGCAATTGAAGACCTCTGTGGCCAGTAAAGAATTTCCTCTGTGGCTTGTGAGATTGTTTTACTCTTCAAAAAGCTCAAGATAATCCCCATACCCCTCTTTCTCCAGATTCTCTTTGGTTATGAATCGCATGGCAGCAGAATTCATGCAGTATCGTAACCCTGTTGGCCTGGGGCCGTCATCAAACACATGCCCGAGATGAGAATCCGCGTGTCTGCTCCTTATTTCCGTCCGGGTCATGAATAACGACTTGTCTGTTTTTTTAACAATATTGTCAGGTTCTAGCGGTTTTGTGAAACTGGGCCAGCCGGTCCCGGATTCAAATTTATCTTGTGATGAAAAAAGCGGTTCCCCGGAAACGATATCCACATAAATACCCTCTTTTTTATTGTCCCAGTATTCATTATCAAACGGTCTTTCCGTACCTTCTTCCTGGGTAACATAGTACTGCAAAGCATTCAGCCTTTCTTTCAGCACCTTGTCGTCAGGTTTTGTGTACTTGGAATCGATTGACACTTTTTTCCGTTTATTATCCTTTTCCTTCCAAACCTTTTTGATGAATGAATCCCGTCCTGAGCCGTACCTGTATGATTTATATCTTAATGGATTCTTTTTATAATAATCCTGATGATAATCTTCAGCCGGGTAAAACCGTTCCAGTTTTCTAATTTCAGTGGCAATAGGTTCACTGAACTTTCCGGAGACATCAAGTAACTGTTTTGTTTCCTCAGCAAGCTGTTTCTGTTCGTCATCATGATAAAATATTACTGATCGATATTGCGCACCCCTGTCAACGAACTGACCGCCGTCATCTGTAGGGTCAATATGTCGCCAAAAAACATCAAGCAAATCTTCATAACTAATCTTCTCTGGATCATAAATCACCTGGACCGCTTCAACATGCCTGGTTTTCCCGGCAGCGACCTCTCTATATGAAGGGTTATCGCTCTTACCGCCGGTATAACCGGATATAGCATCAATCACGCCCTCTGCTTTTTCAAAATCCGCCTCTGAGCACCAGAAGCAACCTCCGGCAAATGTGGCTTTTAAATATGATTTATCCTTACTCATTATCTTGTCCTTTGTATCTTCGTTAATTGTTTCCCATCCTGACATCAGAACCCAACCAACTATAATTACTGTGATTATTATATATATGTTTAATTTCATTATATTCATCCTTTCCAAAAAGTGATCATTCATGTGAATGATACACATGATGGTTTCACTCTTTTTAAAAAGAAATAACGCTATAATTTAAAAGATAATCATTTCTTTAAACATCGCAACAGAATGGGAGATAAAATAAGGTCAAATCGTCGGTTGACGTTTGAGAGGTAAAATGAGCCACTAAAAATAACATCATATTCCTCAATTGAAATTCTATAAACCAGACACAAAGATAGGAAACGAACAGGGTGAGGAAAAATTCAAACACGACCATGTCTTTTTTCGTCCGCTAAGTAACGCTTAGAAATAATTAAATTTCAATTAATCCTTTCTATCCTTATTAATAATAAATATAGTAATTTTCAAATAAATCTTTACAGCCAAGTATAAAATACTATACTTTTGACAAATCCATTAAAAATAGTATGTAAAAATCTATGTACTGTAGATTTTTATTAGCAAGGAGGTAATATGCTTAAAACAAATTCAACAAACAACTTGTTGCGCTTTAAAACAGCTTTTATTGTCGCAATTGTCACAGCAATAAACCTGCCATTAATAAATGTACTATCTTTAGCTGCTGAAAATGATGAAATCGCCCCTTCAAATTCTAATACTGTTTATTATGCAGAGAATCAGACAACAAACGTTGCCATAACAGATCTGCTTGAAACCATAAATGACATTACGGAAATAGCAACCAAGACAAAGATGAATGCTGATTTTGTTCCGGGTATTGTGACCGTTCTCTATGGTGATGATCTGGAAGCAAGGGGATCCCGGACGGTATGGGAAGCTTTGTCTCTGGTACCTGGCGTTGAAACCTCAATAGATATGAATGGCGGTATGCAGATTTTTGTCAGGGGCGGCGGAGTAGGAAGGACCTCTGTGTCCGGCAATATCAAGCTCCTTGTAAACGGTATTTGTTTGAATGCGCATCATCAGGGGAGATTTCATCCTGCTTTGATGCTACCGGTTGAACAGGTAGACAGGATTGAAATTATTCGCGGCCCTGGTTCGGCAATATATGGCGGCTTTGCATATATGGGCGTTGTGAATATTGTTACTAGGAAAGCAAGCAGCCGGGTCACTGGACGCTTGGAAGAAGATCATACTTATTCCGCGGCAGGCATCGCTTCCTGGACTGACAAGCAAAATGAGCTGAAGCTTTCGTTAAATGCGGGCTGGATGGAGTCAGACGGCGGCGATGTCACATCAGGCCCTGATAAGCTTTATAGCATGGGAATCGAAGACCTGTCGAATGCACCCGGTCCCATTAATGACAAACAGGAAAACAAATCCGGTTTCCTCGTTATGGACTATAAGGATTTTTCATTGAAAATCCAGTATATTGAAGGTGGTTATGGAGACCATTTTGGAGTAACCGGGGCCCTTCCTCCGGATGACATGAAGATTGTATGGTTAGAAAAAACAGGCATGGTGGATGTCAGTCAACGCATACAGCCCTTACCTTCCCTTGATGTTGAGATCAATGGCGGATGGATGGATTACAAGTGGGGAGAAAAATATTTCTTTCTATACCCGCCTGGTTTTATGGGAATCTATCCTGATGGTATGACTGGTATGCCATTATATGAAGAAAGCAAACTTTATGGCGGGATAAATATGAAATTCAATGGCTGGGAGCGTCACCATGTCCTCGTCAGCTTATCTTTTGCTGAAATCGAAATTGAAGAAGCATGGCAGCTGACTAATTATGTCCCGTCAACATTAATGCCATTAGATGAAATGCAGCTTTTTAGGGGTGAAAATAACTGGATCAGGGAAGGCAAAGACAGAACAGTAAGAAGTATACTGGCCCAAGATGAATTTAAAATACTTCCATCTTTAACATTAACCGGCGGTCTGCGATATGACGATTATAGTGATGTTGGAGACCATGTTTCTCCAAGACTGGCGGGTGTCTGGCAGCCAGCTGAACGTCATATTCTAAAATTTCAGTATGGGGAAGCATTTCGCCCGCCTTCATTTAAAGAACTGTATGCCATGAATAATCCTGTTGGCAATGGTAATGAAAATATTGATCCTGCCACAAGCAAAACTTATGAGATAGGATATATTTATCGAAAAGAAAAAACCGTTTTTAGAACTACTCTTTTCCATACAGATTATGATGACCTGGTTGTTTTGAGTAATACGTTCTATGAAAACGCAGGAGACGTCCATCTGAATGGTGTTGAACTGGAGCTGGAACAAAATATATCCTATGCATTCAAGCTGAAAGGGAATATTTCATATGTAGACACAGAAGACCGGGATACGGACGAACAATTAGAAGGAGCTGTTAACTGGCTCTCAAACATAGGCTTGATCTATCAGCCCCGAAGTGATTTCACACTTTATACACAGTTTCGTTATGTCGGTGATAGACAACGGAACCCGACAGATGAGAGAAGAGATTTGGGTAATTATCAAACAGTGGACATTACCTGCAGTTTTACCAATATTTTGTTCGGAGGATTGAATTGCAGGATCGGGATAAAAAATCTGTTTGACAAAGACATCAAACATCCTTCACCCGTTAATACATATCCGGACGATTATCCCCGCCCGGGAAGAAAATGGTGGATACAGCTTTTTTACAAATTCTAGTTAACGTTGTTAATCATAATAAGGTGAATCTTTTCTATGAAGTCTCTGAAAAAAATTACACTTTTCATTCTTTTGAGCATCTCTGCTGTTTTTGCGGATATAACAACAGCTCAAAATATTGATGATAATAGACTCATGATGTCTTTAAAGCTGTTTCCCAGACTTGTCGCCGTGGATCTGGATATTTCTAAAAAATTAAACCAGGACCAGGAGATCTTGTTACTGGTTTTCTACCAAACAGATAAATGGCGTGCTGACAAAGTTACAAAGGTTTTAAACGAACAGATAAAAAATATTGCCGGGATGCCGATCAAGGCTGAAGCTGTTGAAAAACTTCCTGAGAAGCCGCCTTCCGGTATCATCCTTATTGAAAAGATGAACCGCCTCAATCTTTCTAAAGTTATAAATTACGGGATACAACACCATATACTTGTATTTTCTCCATATGAAGAAGATGTAAAAATGGGCGTCACTTCAGGCATGTACATTCAGATCCAGACAATGCCTTACTTCAACCGTATGACTCTAAAAAAGTCAGGTATCCGTATTCATGACATCATTCTAAGGTCGTCAAAATTTTATGAATAAAGGCATCTAATGAACAAGAACGTTCTGAACAGTCTGTCCATTCTGGCACCCCTTACCTTCCTTCTGCTCGTCATTCTGCTGACAACAGGCGTTTTATATTACTGGAAAAATATCATCGTTTCTTCTTTTCTAAAAAGCGAACAGACAAAGGCAGGTGTGATGATGATTTATGCTCTTGAAGGCCTTGAAAAATGTCTGGATAAAAGCAACGATGAAGAGCTTGAAATCGCTATGCATCGGCTCTTACTGATGAAAGCCCCAAATAGTGAAGAAAACCTTATTCTTGCCATAAAGGTCACACCAATTTTCGGCGAAGAAATCATCATGTATGCGGACACAAAAGTCCCTTTTCAGGGCCCTTTTTCCGTCTCAGCCCCTCTATATTCTCCTGATACTAACAGCCTTATTGGTGAAACAACACTTCAGTATAATGATTATTTCTATAAACAACTTCTCTCTGATGCAAAAAAGAAACTGCTCTGGGCCATTGGTCTTATTGTCGTTGTAATGATCATTGCTCAACGGGTAATGACATGGCTCCTTAAGCCGCTGGCAAACCTAAATACGGTCATTAAAAAAATTGACTTTAACAGCGTTGCTGAATTCCCCCAATTCAAAGGTTATATTGTAAAAGAGATCAAAAATATCATCACCGCAATCAGTGATCTTCTCCACCGGCTTGAATCAGCAAAGCAAGCTGAGAAAAAAGCCAGTGAATACCTTTCAAGTATTCTGGAAAACATGCTGGACTCTCTATGTGTTACAAATGACCAGGGTATCATTAAAACTGTTAATAAAGCGACCTGTGAAATGCTTGGATATAATCAGGAAGATATTCAAGGTAAATCACTTGGCGATATATTAGGAGATAAAAAAGATGAGGTAGATGATTTCATTAAAGACCTGATTAGAGATGGTTCAAATATCAGCCGATCCACTTATTTTATCAGGCAAAACGGTGAACATGTACCTGTTGTTGTGTCTGGATCAATCTTTAAAGAAAAAGACGGTAAAATTGCCGGTATTATATTCATGGCAAAAGACATCTCAGATATTATGCAGGCAGTCGCTGAGAGAGAAACAGCAGAAGAAATGTCAAAAGCAAAAAGTGACTTCCTTGCCAATATGAGCCATGAAATCCGAACGCCAATGAATGCCATCATTGGCATGTGCGAGCTTACGCTGAACACCGAGCTGAACAGCAAGCAAAAAGAATTTTTAGACATTATACATGCTTCCTCACGATCTCTTCTCGGAATTATTAACGACATTCTTGATTTTTCAAAAATTGAAGCTGGAAAACTCGACTTTGATAAAATTCCATTTTCATTGCGTGATATAATTGAAGAGGTTGCTGATGTGTTTTTTGAAAAAATTCAAAACAAAGATATCGAGTTTATCATCGACATCGATAAGGATATACCCAGACGAATGATATCTGATCCGTTTCGTTTGCGTCAGGTACTATTGAATCTTGTATCAAACGCTTTTAAATTTACAGATAAAGGCGAAATATGCATATCAACTAAATCCACACATAAAACTGACAAAACCCGCGAGATTACTTTCTGTGTTAGAGATACCGGCAGTGGGATAGAGCATGAAAAAATAGATGATCTTTTTGATGCTTTTGTTCAGGTTGATACTTCTGCCAGTAGAAAGCATGAAGGTTCCGGTCTTGGCCTGGCCATTTGTAAAAATATAGTTACAATGATGGACGGCAACATCTGGGTGGAAAGTGAAATGGGAAAAGGAAGTTCATTTTTCTTTAATGCAATTTTTGATACGGTTCCCCATGAAATTGTCCGCGAAAATATTGTTCCAGAGAACCTGCAAAACCTTAAAGTTCTTATTGTTGAAGATAATCCAACATCTATGATGATTATTAAAGATTATGTTGAATCGTTTGGATTTAAAGCAGAAACAGCAGAAACCGCTGAAGCTGCTTTAAAAAAATATGAGGAATCTATTCATGGCGAGCACTTTGACCTGATTCTAATGGACGTAAAACTGCCGGGAATAGACGGTATTACTGCGGTCGAGGCCATTAAAAAAGACAGCCGGATAACACCGCCACCAATTATCATTGTCAGCGGCTACAGTTCTGAAGAGATAATCCAGCGTGCAAAAAAGGCTGGTATTGACAGATTCCTGACCAAACCGATTAAGCGGTCATTATTATTTGACGCTACCATGGATGTTTTTGGCTATGACCCATCTCATACCAAAGAAAATGGTGCCAATAAGTTTCTCGCAGAAAACCTTTCCTATGTTCATGCGCTCCTTGTGGAAGACAATCCTATCAATCAAATGGTAGCTGCAGAATTGCTCAAAGCTGCAGGTATTCGAGTAACTAAAGCAGACAGCGGATTTGAAGCCATAGAAATGCTTAAACAAGAAACATTTGATGTTATACTGATGGATATACAGATGCCGGATATGGATGGAATAGAAGCAACACAAAAAATACGCAGCAATCCAAAATTTAAAGATTTACCTATTATTGCCATAAGCGCAAGCGCCATGACCTCTGATTATGAAAAATGTAAAGCAGCTGGTATGAACGGTTTTGTTGCCAAGCCGATAGATACAAAATACTTATTTTCTATCATAGCAAGATCTTTAAAGCATCCGTTAAATAAAACCATGGATGATGGAATAAAAAATACATACGGTTTAAAAGACTCTATAAAGACATCTTTAAAAACAGATCAAATCCTTTCTATGAATGTCAAAGGGATAGATCTTGAAACGTTTTTAAAAAGACTAGATAACAATACTGAACTTTTAATAGCTATTTTAAAAGATGTTAAAAAAGACTACACCAACGCAACAACCGAAATCAGGGAAGCAATTGTAAATAATAATGCCGAATACGCCCAAAGGCTGATTCATTCAATTAAAGGCGTGGCCACCAATATATCGGCAA
This sequence comes from Desulfobacterales bacterium, assembly GCA_028277765.1. GTDB lineage: Bacteria > Desulfobacterota > Desulfobacteria > Desulfobacterales > SURF-7 > JANQFQ01. Next base: position 24,272 of record JANQFQ010000147.1, on the reverse strand, counting down.
AGGATTTACATCATACTGCAGAAGAGTTGGAAAAAAGATTAAACAATGAAAAAACAGATTCACTTGATCCATTTATCATCAGTTTTGATAATGCATTAAAACAGGTGATGGACAGCATACAGCAACTGGAAAGTATAGATAAAAACAGTCGCTCTGACGACAAACCGATATTCGGTGAACATCAAGAAACACAGCCATCAGATATTCATTCTATTTTAATTAATCTTGATCAATTACTTCAAAAAAAAGACTTGAAGGCAAAAGCTTATATTAATACAATAACATACAGCTTAAGTAATGCGAGTTTAGTAATGAATTCAGGTTTAGAAAAAGAGATACCAGTGCTTGAAGAACAAATCAGAAGATATGATTTCAATAACGCTAGAAAAACACTATTAAACTTTGCCAAAGCATGTGGTTTATCTCTAGAGAAAGAAAAAAATGAGTGATGATCCGCATAAACAGAAAATACTGATAGCTGAAGATGCACCAGCAAATATTGATGTGCTAGCTTCGGCTTTATTCCCTGTATATGATATTAGTGTGGCAACAAACGGACTCGAAGCACTTGAAATAGCAACATCTGACTCCCCTCCGGATTTGATCCTACTTGATATTGTAATGCCCAAAATGGATGGTTATGAAGTATGCAGAAGATTAAAAGCCAACAGTCAAACAAAACATATACCTATCATTTTTATCACTTCAAAAAGCGAAGATGCTGATGAAACCAAAGGGCTGGAGCTTGGTGCAGTAGATTACATTACAAAACCGTTTGAAATCTCAATTGTTAAAACCAGAGTGCAAACGCATCTTGAACTCAAGAAACATCGTGATCACCTTGAAAGTCTGGTAAAAGAGCGTACAGCTGAACTCGAAGAAGCTAATATTGCATTGAAAGTCATGCTGAAAAAACGGGATGAAGAAAAAATTGAAATAGAGGAAAAAGTCTTAACGAATATAAAAGAAATGGTCCTTCCTTTTATAAATGACCTTAAAGCCAGTTCATTGAAAGAACGTCAAATGAAAATTATCGAAACAATTGAAACCAATATGCAAGAAATTACCTCACCGTTTATCCCCAGACTCTCTTCAAATTATTTAAATCTTACCCCAACAGAAATCCGTGTCGCCACCCTGATTCAGCAGGGCAAGTCTACTAAAGATATCGCAACGTTATTACAAATGTCATTGAATACCGTTGGGAATCACAGGACAAGTATTCGAAAAAAACTCGGCCTGAAAAATTCAAAAGATAACCTTGCCAACCACCTTCTTCCATTTAAATAGTCACTAATTCCCATAGCCATTTTTTGGCTATTCTTAGTGTATTGTCTTTTTTGAGATCTGTGGCATAGTGATTCCAGGGAGAAGATAGAAAAACGTTTCGTTTTATCTGTCTTCGCGATATTTACTTTTTTAATTAAAGAGACAGGGGGTGTAAGTTGGTAAAAATTATATCATTGGTTAAAGCCAAAAAAAGCTATGCGCCTTGGAGACCTTGCGTGGACGTCATGTCTAACAATGAAAAACAGATGGCGAAGTATCAGCATACCGGGATTTTGGCGGGTGAACATTTTTTACCTGTACCTTTCATTGTCACAGAAGAAACTGATGAACATGTTGCGATATATTGGAGCGCCGGGATCAACACTTGTTACGACGGGCATGATATTTTTTAAATAGATGGTCATGGATGAAAGGGGAAGTCATGACGAATATTGCACGTTTTGTCAAGCTGAATAAACTTGCTGTTTACCATATCAAGGCCGGTTTTGTTCCGTGTATGCCACTTCTGAACGATACTGAGAAAGATTTTTTTGTGTATACGGTTAAAAAACTGAGCAAGGTTTATTTTACTAAAATATTAGGTTATTGCCTGATGGATAATCACTTCCAGCTTATTGTGCGGATGAGGTCAGGGATAACATGTTCTGATGATGATATTATCAATAGGTACAGGCGGTTGCATGACAATAAGGATATAGAGCCTAGTCCCAAACAAATAATATCCCTTAGAAGAAAATGGTCTGAAATCTCTGAATTTGTTAAAGAGATAAAGCAGCGGTTTTCAATTTATTATTATGAAAGACATTCCGGACAGGCACTGACATGGGAAGACCATTTTAAGTGTACTAGAATTGAACCCGGGGTGCGTGTTATTAATTCACTTGCGAATATTGATCTTCATGCTGTCAGGGAAGGCCTTGTTAAAAATCCCGAGAGGTACCGATGGAGTTCACTTGGATATCTAACGCAGACAGGTAATACAGATGACTTCCTCTCTCTTGATTTTTATATGAATAAAATTGACAGAATGAAACTTGAAGACAGGTTAAGAATATATCGAAACTATGTTCATGAAATTGGCACGATGCAGGGGACAATGATTCAAAGGCAGGTTTGATTTAATTAATAGCCACAGACTTTTCCGGCCGTTTACAGCTTATTACTCTACCAATCAACACTAAAAAACAAATAGTTTTCTTCGAGTCCTCGTGCCCGTAGCGTTTTTTTGGTATTCCTTAGCGCCTTTGCGCCTTTACGTGATAACAAATTTGAGGCACAAACCAATTTTGTTATTCAACTAACTTCTGTATCAATGCTTCCAGTTCTGCCTGCATGTTGTTGCCCATTTTCTCGAACATCAGGCTGCATCGTTTGATCTGAATCTGACTGTTTTCGGAATATCTACCTGCTTCAATGTCGGAAACAACCTTGATCTGTATGCCGTTTAAAAAGAAATCACCTGTGTTGGATACAACTGAAAGGTCAACCTGTTTATTGTCGCTTAACAGATCACAGTCCTTACAGTCTTCCAAGATATGATAGTAAAACGAAAGACCGTTTTGGCTGACATCAATAATCGGTCCTATAACTTTGAAGAAAGGGGTCAACACCGCATATACACTTTTGTTGACCGGATACCGCCTGGTTCTTCTTCTCTCTATTTGATTTTCCATAATCATCACTAATCATTTAAAAATTATTCAATATTATTTTTTTACAATATATGTCATTTCCGTCAATGAACTAATTCACACGAAAGGTGTGAATTAGTTCACACCTTGTCTCCTAAAAAAATATAAGAAGTAGATCTTGAATTCTGAATATCGATGTGTACTGGCGGGTTGTTGGTTTAGGGCTGTCTGGTATGTGATTTGTTGGTTTTAGTTGGCTGAATTCGGTTAAAAGATTTAATAAACGACAGCTAGTGGGCAAACAATTTTATCTGAATAGCCACAGACACACACAGATTTACCCTGTTAAATTTTTTAAAGGGCTACGAATCAGCATTTATAAGGGCAGACACAGACTTTTTCGTCCATTGTAGCGAAGTAGGAAACCCGTCTTCAGCAGGGCCAACTACGCTAACCAACGCTAAAAATAAATAGTTTTCTTCGAGTCCATCGCGCCTGTAATGAATTTTTTTTTGTATTTCTTAGCGCCTTTGCACCTGGTTTAATGAGTATAGCCTTTTGAATTTATACACAAGGCCTACTACAATGTAGCAAGCTTTGCGTGATGAAAAGGTTGGTCTGTCTGCAAAAAAAGGCAAATACAAGATTCGCCCCTACCTCGTCGGCAGAATTACACTGAACACCGTCCCTTTTCCAGGTTCACTTTCAACATCAATAATTCCGCCAAGGGAATCGACGATCCCTTTTACAATGGGAAGCCCAAGGCCTGTGCCTGTAATAAATCTTGTCTTATTGTTTTTTACCCTGTAAAAACGGTCAAAAATTTTATCAAGATACTTTTCATCGATTCCAAAACCATTATCCTGTACAATCACCCTTACATTCCTTCCTGACATCCCCGCGGTTACTTTGATCTCTCCACCATCCTGTGTATAATTGATAGCATTGGTTATCAGGTTTCCGTACACGCTTTCCAGGGACATCTTATCAGAAACAACCGGAGTAAAGGTTTCTGCGGATATATCCAGGGTAATTGTCTGATTTTTCGCCTGTGCCCTTGCGTTTAAAAACTCAACAATGCTCTTTAGAAGCTCATCAACCTTGACCGGCTGGGGATTGCTGGCAGATATGCCCGCCTCGATGCGTGAGAGGTCGAGCAGATCGCTTATGGTCGTAATTAATCCCCTTGTCTTCTCCTTGGCCCTGGCCAGAATATGCTGTTCCTCTTCAGCGGTGCTGTCCTCACCCGTCATTTCACTGATGACCAGGGCGAGCTGTTCATGAATCGTTGACAGGGGAGATCTCAGTTCATGAGAAACCTTTGCCACAAACTCAGATTTAAGCTGATCAAGTGCTTTCATTGCGGAAACGTCGGCCAGGTTGACGACTGCGCCAAGGCATTCTCTTTTATCACCCAGCACAGGGCGAGCCCGGGCCATGAGATGTTTTCCCTCTGAAACTTCGACGTCACAGGAAGGGATATCATCATAATCAATATACTTCCCTTTTGAAATATCTGTCACCAGGCGGCACAGTTTTTCGTCTGCAATGTATTCTTCCAGTTTTTGCCCCGTCACTGCATCACGCGCCAGCCCCATATGCATACAGAATGCAGGATTGATCAGGACCACTTCACCCTCGGTATCGGTTACCAGTACGCCGTTAGGAAGGGATTCAATAATGGTGTGCACCCTGCTCTGCTCGGTCTGAAGATCTGAAAGATTTTGAGTTCGCTCCATAAGCAGCTCTTCAGTATTTATCTTCAATAGGATGGTCTCCCGGGCACGGTCAACGACAATGCGAAGCTGGTCAGGTTCATACGGCTTGGGGATAAAATCATATGCTCCCCGCTTCATTGCCTCAATGGCGGTTTCAACCGTAGCAAACCCGGTAATGACGATGACCACGATTCCCTTGTCCATGATCGTTATCCGCTTCAAGACTTCCATGCCGTCCATACCGGGCATTTTCATGTCAAGGAGCACAATAGCGGCAGGGAATGTTTTTAGTTTTTCAAGCCCTTCCTGACCAGTAGAGGCCTTTTCAACCTGAAAATCCATCCTGGTAAGAATCCGTTCAGCCCCATCTCGGAGACTCTGTTCATCATCGATAACCAGAACTTTTGAGGCATCAATATTGTTCTCCACTGTTTTCTCCTTCATGGTTTTTATATTTCAAGGGGAGTTCAATGTTAAACGTTGTACCTTCTCCGACTGTACTTTTAACGGAAATATTCCCCTTATGATCCTGGATTATACCATATACCATACTTAACCCAAGGCCAGTCCCCTGCCCTTCGTCCTTGGTTGTAAAAAAAGGGTCAAAAATCTGCGGCAGGACATCTTCAGGGATGCCTGGACCAGTATCTGAAATTTTAATAAATGCCTTATCCTGATTGTCAACTATCCCGGTTGTGATGTTCAGGGTTCCATGTCCTTCCATTGCCTGGGCTGCGTTAAGGATAATATTCATGAATACATGGTTCATCTGCTGCATATCCACAGGAACGTCCGGAAGGTCTTCAGACAAATCTTTGATGATTTTAACATTCTGGAAAAGCGACTGATTCTCTAGCAGAAACAAGGTTCTTAAAATCGCCTTATTGATATTATGCGGCTGTATTATGTGGCTGGTCTGTCTGGCAAACTCCAGCAGTTCCTTTACTGTATCCCGACAGCGCTCAGCATCAAGCAGGATCCGTTTTAGGTCATCCTGCGCGGCCTCTTCAAGGTCATATTCCTCAAGCAGTAACTTGGCGAATAGTGTAATGCCGCCAAGGGGATTGTTCAGTTGGTGGGCCACACCTGCCGAGAGTTTTCCCAGGGCGGACATCTTTTCCGCTTGAAGAAGCTGAACATGTGTTTTTTCAAGGTCTGACTTCATTTTCAGTTCTTCACTCATATCATGAAAAAAACCGATTGAAGCAACCTCCCTCTCCCCTTCGTAAACAAGGGCGGCATTTAAAAGAATCGGTATGGTCTTACCATCATCACGGGTAACATCCATCCGATATGACTTCAACTTCCCCTTGCCGCCGTAATCCTCACTCCTGAGTTTTTCCATGATACCACGGGCCACATCATCAGGATAGATACTCCGTATATCCATGCCGCTGAGCGCCTCTCTAACACTAATACCGCTTATCTCAGCTGCCGCATCATTAAATATCAGGATTTTACCTTTCATGTTTGTGGCAATCACGCCGTCTATGGAACTTGAAATCAGGTTGCGGAAAAACGCGTTTGAACGCTTCAGTTCTTCCTCAACCGCCATACTCCCCGGGCGTTCAAAATCGAGCAGTACAAGCGCTCCGATCTTTTTGTCTTCTATAATCGGATAAGAGAACTGGCAGGATTCCCATTTAAAGCTCTTCTTATCATACTGTTTCTCCCTTAAAGCAGGCATAAATGTTTCAACAACACCGACAGCAGGACATCCTTTGCATGGAGATGAACATTCATAGAATGTCTCATGGCACAGTTTTCCGATAACATCATGATTATGCTGCTCTGATGTATACCTATTGACTGTCAGAATCTTGAAATCAGGTGAAATAATAAAAAATTTCCTGTCTGACACATCAATCGATTTAAGCAGGTATTCAATCTCTTTGTCAGACCGCTTCATGTCATTGCCTTGTCTTAAAAAAGATGTTTTCATGATACCTCATCAAGTGCTTTGATGAACTCTGCTGGCTCTACGTCAAGACGGGTCCATAATTTAAAACACCGACTTGCCTGGTGAGCAAGGGCAGGGAGACCGTCCATAAAGCGGATCCCTTTTTCCGCGGCTTTTGCCGTCCAGAAATTATTTTGTCGGCCATAATTAAGGTCTATCATGAGCTCACAGTCAGTCACTTCAAGCTTGTTAACGATTTCCGCCAGTTCAGGTGATTCTTCAGGATCTGAAACAGAAGTGGCATTAATCACAATATTAGCGGAAACAGGCTGCTGTGATATTGTTTCCAGGTTTCTTGCCTCCCCGCTGATACGGCTGACAACCTTTTTCATTTCATCTTGACTCCGTCCTGTAACAATAATTGATGCTGCGCGGAGCCAGTTAAGGATAAATACCACTGCCTTTGCAGCCCCTCCAGTACCAAAGACAAGAGCTGTCTTGTCTGGCACTTCAAAACCAGCTTCTTCCAGTGTATCCATAAATCCTATGGCATTCGTGTTATATCCTTTCAATTCATCACTATTTCGGACAATAGTATTTATGGCACCAATGATATTGGCGCCTTCTGAAAGGATATCAAGGTGGGGAATAACTGATTCTTTATAAGGAACTGTAATGTTTGCGCCGTCAATGTTTAATGTTCTAAGGCTTTGTATCGCAGGACCGAGTTGCTTGGGTTTTACCTTGAAAGGGACATATACACCTTTAATACCGACCCTTTTCATTACTGTTGAAAACATGGCAGGCGATTTAGACCGAAATGCCCGTTCATCGCTTAGTATGCAGAAAACCTTCATATAATTTCCGGCTTAACGCGCAATACAGCATATACTTTAGAAGAATTCGTCCAACAGCTGGATCTGTTTCAGAAAAAAAATGTTTTTTCAGCCAACAAGTCCTTTAACGCTTTCCGCGATTTCTTCTGCTGAAGCAGGTTTGGGTAGATAATCATCCGCCTCCATACTCATACCGTCAGCATGAGAATATCGAGTAGAGCCGACATGGTCTGCCACAGCAGTTAGCATGACAATAGGAATATCTGCATATTGCTCATCTTCTTTTAACTCAGCGCATACTTCATAACCATCTTTTTCTGGCATCATAACATCCAGGACAATGGCATCCGGTGGATTAGACTTAACTTTCTCCAGCGCTTCTACACCATCATATGCGACGTCAACGTCAAAACCTTCTTTTTCAAGGTTTAATTGTACGATAGATGCGAAATCAGGTTCATCATCCACAACTAGAATTCTTTTCTTGTCATTCATTCAGTCCTCCTTTTATTAAGTCATTACCAGATCTAGAATCTAGAATAACTGTATAAGATTTTTTTGATCAGGTCAATCCCGCAGCTGACATAATATCAGGTACAACCTCTTCCTTCCCTATGGCCATAATATGAACACCATCACAAATATTCTCATCATGAATCTGTTTTATCATCCTGCCAGCGATCTCAATGCCTGTTTCCATAGCCCTCCCCTTGGGGGCGGAAGCCATCTCATCCACCAATTCCTGGGGCACATTTACTCCGGCGATGTTCTTATTCATAAAACGGGCCATTGGGGCAGATGTAAGCAGGATAATCCCTGCCAGTATCTTTACGGGAAACTGTTTAGCGTAGTCCATAAATGATTTTAGCTTGGGCATGTCATAAACAGCCTGAGTTTGAATAAATTCCGCCCCTGCATCTATCTTTTTTTCAAATTTTATCAGCTGAGGGTCGATCGGGTTCGCTTCTGGAGTGACAATAGCACCCGCGCAAAAAGCCGGCGCCCCATCCAGTTCATTACCGCCAAGATCCTTCCCTTTTTCCAGCAACCTCATCGCTGCCACGAGCTGGCTGGAATCCAGATCAAACACACCCTTAGCCTCCTTGTGGTCGCCAAGCATGACTGAATCCCCGGTCAGGCAGAGGACGTTGTGAATCCCTTTGCTGGCGGCACATAGCAAATCAGCCTGAAGCGCGAGCCGATTCCGGTCCCTGCAAGTCATCTGAAGGATCGGTTCACCCCCAAGCTCCTTAACCATAATGGCTGCTCCCAGGGAAGGATACCGCATAACAGAACTCTGATGATCGGTCAGATTCATAGCATCTACTTTATCCTTTAAAAACTCTATGTGATGTTTTGTTTTTTCAAGATTGATTCCCTTGGGTGGGGCCACCTCGCAAGTGACAACAAACTTTCCTGATTCAAGTGCTTCTTTAAATGAAGAAACCATAAGTCAAGGTCCTTTCTTTACAAAATAAGTGCCTAAAGTTATAAGTGCCTAAAGTGCCTAAAGTTAATGTATCGCTCCGCTCTGCCATTCTTTAAAAATAAAATTGGCAGAATACCTTAACTTAAGGCACTTGTAACTTTAGGCACTTTGTTTAACACATTCAATCCAATGTATTGCTTGTTAACTGGTTGTTCAGCACAATTACAGCTAACCATTCATTACCAGCTTCCCGGGTGACGGCTCTCCAAGATAATTCCGTGGTTTCTGCAGTTTCCGCATTGAATCGAGCCTCCCCAGTTCATCCAGACGGTTATAGATCTTTGTCCATGCGCATGCCTTGTCTTTATCGATCTCACATCTTCCCTGGTCTGTTCCTCCGCACGGCCCGTTTACCAAACCTTTATGGCAGGCTGTGACCGGACATACCCCACCGGTTTCACCGATGATACATGTCCCGCACTGGGTGCATATTTCATTAAACTCGCCATGGGCGGTCTCTTTTCCTATAAACAACGTATCCAGGGCCGGCACGACCATTTTTCTTAACTGTCCGGCGATGGTCTGTACGCCAAAAGCGCAGGTCATGATTAGCAGGGTATCTGCCTGTTCAATCTGTTCACCGTATTCCTCTGTTATTTCTCCTGTTAGATTGTCGCAGGCCACAGGAACGGTTACGTGTCCTGTAACCATTTTTCCTGAAGCAGACAGCTTCTCCCTCATGGCAACGACTTCTGGCTCCCCACCGGTTCGTGTCATGGTGACACATGTGCCGCAGCCGACAATGAAAATCCTGTTAACACCATTTAACAGTTCTTCAAGCTCTTCTTCTGGTTTTTGCTGTGTAATGGACCGGATCATAATTTAACCTCTCTCCTTTTCCAGATCACACCTGAGGCACCGCATCGCCTCCTTGTGAGCTTCTTTTTCTCCTAAAAAGCCTTTCTCAACTTCACGAAAGTCTTTTATCCTTTCTTCTGGTTCTTCCAGGTCAACATCAATTCTCTCTTCCTCTTCAAATGTTTCTGCATCAAGGGCAAGCCCTGCTTCTTCAGGCGTCCTTGTCTTTTCATCCAGTATTTCAATTCTCCCTTTATCTCCCTGTAAATATTTATCAATCGCAAGGGCCGCCCTTCTCCCTGAAGCGATTGCCTCGATGACCGTACTCGGGCCTGTTGTAAAGTCTCCACCCGCAAAAACACCGGGTATATTTGTGGAAAGACTGTTTTCATCAACTTCAAGACTTCCCCAGAGAGATCTTTCGATCTGGCTGTCCTTTGAAAGGAATGTCGTATCAGGGGCTTGGCCGACTGAAATAATCACTACATCCGCATCCACTTTCTGGGTTGTTCCCTCATCAACTTTTAACGTGGACCTTCCGTCCTCTCCATGAACGGTCCTGCTGCGAGCGAACTCCATGCCAGTAACCTTTCCGCGATCGTGGAGAATCTGTTTTGGCGCCCATAAAGAATCAATAGTGATCCCTTCTTCAAGCGCCTCTTCAATATCCTTTATCCATGCCGGCATCTCTTCTATTGTGCGTCGGTAGATGATCTGGACCTTGTCAGCGCCCATACGCATAGCTGTTCTCGCGGTGTCAAAGGCCACATTCCCGCCTCCGATAACAATGACCGTTCCCTGCATCTGGGCTCTCTTATCAGACCGTACATCTGCCAGGAATTTTAGACCGTAATAAAGCCCTTCCAAATCCTTGTCTTCTCCGGGGATACCCACGTTCATGCTTGCTTGGGCACCTGCGGCAATAAAAACAGATCCATACCCTTCTGCAATAAGATCGTTTACCGTGTGTTTGGCGTCTACCGGAGAATTATAGATAATCTCCACCCCACAGTTTGCTATATAGTCTATCTCCTGCTGGATAACATGCCGTGGCAGACGGAATTCAGGGATAGTGATTCCCAGCATGCCGCCACCTTCAGCCTGTGATTCAAACACAGTAGTTTTATACCCTACCTGGGCAAGAAAGTAAGCGCAGGTAAGGCCCGCAGGTCCGGCCCCCACAATCGCAATCTTCTTATCTTTTGTTACTGGAAAGGCCTCCCTGTCAGCCCCGATATTATTAAAGTACCAACTGGCAGCAAACCGTTTTATTGAACGGATGGCCACAGGTGAATCCAGTTCGCCACGGCGACACTTGAATTCACAAGGATGAACGCAGATGCGACCGCATACTGCAGGAAACGGATTTCTTTCCCTGATGATCTCAACAGCCTTTTCGTATTTCCCGGTGGCCACGGCTGCCACATAATTCGGCACATCTATACCAGCAGGACACGCGTGCTGGCAGGCTGATATCACCATTGAATCGCATACTGCGCCAGCACACCGCTGTTCTGCGATATGATCTTCATATTCCTTTTTAAAATATTTGAGTGTCGAGAGGGCTGGTTTAGCGCATGTCTGGCCAAGGCCGCAAAGTGAAGCTGCTGTAATCGTGTCTCCCAACTCTTCTATGGCCTCAAGGTCTTCTGGTCTTCCCCCACCATTGACGATCCGAGTCAGTGTCTCAAGGAGCTGGGTTGTGCCAAGCCTGCATGGTGCGCATTTTCCGCATGATTCAGACTGGGTGAAGCTCAAGAAAAACCTGGCGATTTCAACCATGCAGTTGTTTTCATCCATCACAACCATGCCGCCGGATCCCATGATAGCACCGATCCGCTGAATGGTTTCATAATCGATCGGCATGTTCAGATAATCTTCAGGAACACATCCGCCTGAAGGCCCTCCCATCTGAACCGCCTTGAACTTCCTCCCTTTGGGTATGCCGCCGCCAATATCAAAAATTACATCTTTAATGCTGATACCTATCGGTACTTCAACAAGGCCCGTGTTATTCACCTTGCCGGCCAAAGAGAATATCTTTGTGCCCCCGCTTTTTTCTGAGCCCATCTCTCCATACCATCCAGCGCCTTTTTTTATAATCATGGGAATATTGGCAAGCGTCTCCACATTATTGATATTGGACGGTTTTTGATCCAACCCGGACTGGGCGGGAAACGGTGGACGGGCTGTAGGCATACCCCTTTTCCCCTCAATTGAAGCCATAAGGGCAGTCTCTTCGCCGCACACAAAAGCGCCAGCACCCATTTTCAATGAAATCTCGAAATTCAAACCAGTCCCAAGGATATTCTCGCCAAGAAGCCCCAGGTCATTTGCCTGCGCTATGGCAGTAGTCAAGTGATCAACAGCTATAGGATATTCTTCTCTCACATAAATATAACCATATTCAGCACCAATGGCAAAGGCGCCTATGAGCATCCCCTCTAAAACAGCATGCGGATCTCCTTCCAATATCGCCCTGTCCATAAAAGCACCAGGATCCCCTTCATCCGCGTTACAAATAATATATTTCGGCGTGCCAGTTGACTGTCGGGCGAATTTCCATTTAAGCCCTGTAGGAAAACCCGCGCCTCCCCTGCCTCTTAGTTTTGATTCCAGTACTTCCTCAATCACTGTTTCAGGCGTCATTTCAGAAAGCGCTTTAGCGATTGCCACGTATCCACCCGCGGATATGTAGTCCTCAATTCTTGTGGGATCTACCCGGCCGCAATTAGCAAGTACCCTTTTTTCCTGTTTTGCGTAAAACGGTATCTGGTCAATCTTATAGACGATCTCTTTTGTTTTGGGATCCTGATATCCAAGGCGTTCAATCAGTTCGTTCTTTTTAACGGTCAAACTCACAATTTCTCCAGCATCTTCCGGGCTTACCTCCTGGTATTGTATCCCTAAAGGATCAATTGCGATGACCGGCGCCTTGGCACAAAAACCATGGCAGCCTGTTGAACGGACTTCAACCTCTTGTGAAAGTCCCTGATCATTTACTTCGTCAACAAGAGCGTCCTTGACTGAGGCTGAACCATACGCACGGCAGCCTGTCATGCATACATATACGATTGTCTGTTTTTCAGAGGCTTTTGCCGATATCTCTTCACGAAGTGATTCCAGCTGGTCTATAGAAGTAAGTTTGCCCATACTGTTTAATCATCCCCCTTATCTTTACCATACTGGTCAAGAACGCTGGTAATTTTCGTTGGAGAAAGTTTTCCATAATAATCACGGTTGGCCATCATGGCAGGTGCAAGGAAACAGGCACCAAGACAGGCTACCGTCTCTAAAGTAAATTGATAATCCTGGCTTGTCTGGCCATCTTCCAGATCAAGCTCCTTTTTGATCGTTTTAAGGACACTCTGGCCACCTTTTACGTGACAAGCCGTGCCCCTGCAGACTTTAAGCACGCATTTCCCCTTTGGCTCTAGGGCGAAACCAGCGTAAAAGGTGACAACCCCCTGCACCTGTGAAGGCGGCAGGTTCAACGCTTCAGCGACCGGCTCAATCGCTTCAGGAGGTATATACCCCTCGTTTTCCTGGATCTCTTGCAGCAGCGGTATCAGAGCCCATTTTTTTCCTTTATGCGCTTCAATAATTTCGTTAATCCTGTCCCAGTCGATCTCTTTTGGTTTCATTGGCACCTCGTTCTTTATCTCTCACAGAGCCCGCAGAGTCACAGAGTTTTTTTCCGCTCTGGGCGCTCTGTGCCTGTGAGAACAATTTCTTTAGCCAAATCAGGGTTTAGATTTTCTCTACCTTGACCCTGCAGGATAGCCAACCAGGTGTTTCTGAATCAAACAACCGTGTCAGCTGTACCAGGTTTCTGGCATCATTGTTATTATAGGCTGTGGGAATAAGAATCATACCATTACACTGTCCTTTGTCCACCTGCACCTCTCTTTCCACAGAACCATGAGCGGATACAATCCTTACCAGAGCCCCGTCATTAAGTTCCAGGTCTGCACTGTCTTTGGGTGATATACAGATCCTGCCCATTCCGTTAAGTTCTGAAATCCGCATCGAACGGCTGGTCCGTGTACCGCTTCCCAGATGGTACCGTTGTGATCCCAGGATTGCCGTTAATGGATATTCCTTATCATCAGGGACATCCTTAGAAGATACAACTGGAGAGAAACCGATTAACCCCTCATCTTCCTGCTCTAATTCTGCCTTTGTTTCAGGATCCTTTATCCATACGGAATACCCTTCTTCACCTGTTTCAATGAAAAACTGAACAAGCTGCATGGTTTCATTTCTGATGATATCAAGGGACGTTTCACCTTTAAACACACCCATCTTTTCAGCAAGCATGCCGAGTATCTCAAAATCCGGTTTTGCTTTTCCCGGCGGCCGTACCACTGAGTTAAACGACTGGTGCCGACCTTCCATATTGGTAACTGAACCGTTTTTTTCTGACATGGCCGCTCCTGGCAGGACCACATCCGCTATATTGGTTGTCTCTGTGGCAAGAATATCTTGAACAACAAGAAAATCAATTTTTTCAAACGCTTTTAGAACACGTTCTGGCTGTGGGAGGCTTCTTAGCGGGTTTTCACCCATGATATATAAGGCCTTAAGATCTCCCTTTTCAGCCGCTTCGATCATCCCGACCATATCGAGCCCCTCATCGTCGGAAATCTCTTTCTGCCAAAGCATTTCCCATTGTTTTCTTGATGACGCATTGTTTAAAAAATAACTGCCCGGCAATGAATCCGGGACAGTCCCCCTATGCCATGCGCCCACCAGATTACTCTCCTTACTAATGACATGAAACCCAGCCCTGTTATAATTTGTACTGCCTGTAGCCAATGCCAAGTTCAGCAGAGCTTCCATTATTTCTTTCCCGTATCTGAGCTGCGAAATCGTTGAGCCGACAACAAAAGCGATCTTTTTTCCTTTTAACAGGTTGGCTGTTTTCTCAAGGGTGTCACTATCTATTCCCGTAATACTGCTCACTTGGTTCACATCTACTAAGGAGATAGCTGACAAGTATTGATCAAATCCTTCGGTAAACCGGTCAACAAAGGGTGCATCATGACCGCCATTTTCTAAAATCAACCGGGACATACCGTTCACCAGTTCGAGACAGATCCTGTCAATATCCCCGTTCAACGTTACTTTCAGCCATGAGGTTGCGGAAGCAGCCAGTCCTGTTTTCCTGGTGCCTGCAATAACCAGGGGTACTCCTTTCGAGACCGCCCGTTTTAAATAATACGAAGCAACCGGCGCGGAGTGGTCAGGATCTGCGTCTAAAAGAAAAATAATATCTGCTGTTTCAATGTTTGAGAGAGAACCAGCGAATAAATCATATCTTCCTTCATGATCATTCCTTCTTTCAATCAGGCTGAGCAATTGACGACCGTAAATATAGCCGCCATTATCGATATTACTGGTACCTAATGCCACCCTAGCTATCTTTTGAAAAAGATAGTTCTCCTCATTTGTGCATTTTGATGATCCAAGGAAGGCAATGCTTTGGGGGCCGCTTTCATCTCTGATCTTGATGAGCTTTTCGGCTACCAGGCCAATAGCGTCATCCCACGTGGAAGGGATCAGTTCGTCTTCCCCCTCCTCCCCTTTTCCGAGGATAAGTGGCTGGGTGAGACGGTCTGGCGAGTTTAAAAAATCATTGGCAAAATGTCCCCGGACGCAGAGAGTCGCTTCATTGACCGTTCCCTGCTTATGGGCAGGATTGACATCAACAACCTGGTTCCCTGAAACACCCATGGAAAGCATGCATCCTATACCGCAAAAACTGCATATTGATACAGCTTCTCTGTCAGGAGTACCCGTGTAAGTGGACTTTACAGATAATGCTCCTGTGGGGCATATGGAAATACAAGTCCCACAGAATGTACAGTTTGACTTTTCCAGCGGCAGATCATGAACCGCCGCAGGACGCGACTTAAACCCCCTTAGATTATAATCAATAGCCCCCGCATGCACTAGCTCATGGTCAGCGCGAATACACTTCCCGCAAAGAATACACTTTGAGAGATCCCGCACAATAAAGGGGTTTGCTTGTTCCAGTCTCTTATAGTTCGGCATAGGATATAAAGTCGATTCTCCAATACCCAGCTTTGCCGCTATTTTTCTCAGTTCGCATCTGTTCCCTTTGCCGCAAACAACACACGATTCAGGATGTTCGGCCATCATCAGCCTTACAATATTTGTTCTGTGTTTCAGAACTGCCGGAGAAGCTGTCTGGATAACCATATCTGGCGCAACAGGAGTAACACATGATGCGAAAATACGGCCTGAGGTTTCATCTTCTACTATACAGATACGGCATGCCCCTGCAGGCTTGAGGCTGTGATGATTGCAGAGTGTCGGAATCTTGATGCCGTTCTCTTCAGCCGCGTTTAAGATACTGGTCCCGGCTGGACATACGATCAGCTTCCCATCAATTTTTAGCGTTATCTCTTCCAAGGGGGAGACTCCTTTGGTTTCAGCAGCCGGAAAACGGCTTTAACTTGTTATAAGTGATAATATTCTGCCCGTAAAAAAAGCCTCACAGGCCTTACGTTTGTTTAATAAAGGTTAGAAAAGACATTCCTGTTTCATCGATAAACTGTTTATATTCTTATCTTCTCTGCATGCACATACACATAAAAACAGCACAGTTAAATTCGAGCAGATGGCTGAGTAAGCCGATTCTTAAGATCTGAAAATTGTGGTCTGCCTTAAATATGTTATTCAGATTTTTATTCGAGTCAAGGAATTTTTTGGATAGATATATTTTAATATCTATTAGTATATCTTAATAATAAGAGATTACAATAGGTTACTTTTAATCTGATCGAAAAAGAATACACCCAACAATTATCGTATGAAAACTTAAAAATGTCATTTGTATAAAAAATTTAGAATATACGAATTTTTATAACTAAATTTTATCAATTTTCACACTTTTTTAAAAAATTGGGATCCTTCTTTCTTCTTTCCGAGAATATGATATAATAATTTATAGATATAACTTCAATGCCAAAGGAGGTATTTGATGACTATTGTATTAATAATTTTGGCATTTTTCGTTGGCTTGGCCTTGGGAGTATTTCAGACAAAAACTATTTATGAGAAATCTTTTGAAAGGTTCAGAGATGAAATACATGCCCAATACATAATGCTGATAAAAAAACATGAAGCAACAGAGAGTTATAACAAATTAAAAGAGAACAATGCGCTTCATTATCATATTGAGATCCCAAATTTGAATCAGTACTTACGGTAATTAACAGGAATCTTTCGTCCTAAAGATAATAGAGGCACACATTTTTTGAAGGTGATATAATGGTTGAAATTATAGATTTCAGAGACGCATTAAAAAGGATCAAAAAGACGGATCATCATTATGATCTTTCCCGTCTTTTAAAAAAAGCAGTCCTCCTAAAAAAAAGTCTTCCGGAAACACCAAATGGGGTTCAAATAACTGGTTTTAAAAGATTAAAGACATTATTTGAGGCTAAAATTTCTGAGATTCTTATTCAGAAAAGACTGATTGATTCCGGTTTTTTCCTCTGCGGTACCTATATCGCGGACCTGCTGACGGAAACCGCAAAAAAGATCCCCAAAAGCTGGTTTGCCATTGATTATATTATTGAAGGCAATGAAAAAGAGAGCCCCCAGTCATTAAAACAGGGCGCCAACCTATGCTTTCTTCTCTGCACCTTTTTTAAGGAGCGGGCAGAATTCAGGACCATGACCTATAAAGATTACGAAAATATGGGGATTGGACTGTTTCACCAGTTTTACGATATGACCGGCAAGGAAATCGGGTATTACATGAGCTGTCAGTACCGTATTATGACAGGCGTGACCGATGAATGTATTCGGTCAATATAATAGCACACGGATGAACACGGATTTGCGCGGATCAAAATCTTTTTAACCAATAAAAACAACTGAACTACCAAACCTGACAAACATCTTTTACCTCGCCACACCCACTCTTCGAAACTCCGACACATTTTTACCCCGCCATATCCTTTTCGACGAAACTCCGTCACTCTGCCTGCAGTGCTTTGATAATAAGCTCACCGAATTCCTCTGCGGCTTTCGGGCCGTTGGCTGTGATAATGTTGCCATCCTTGACGATACGCTTCTTTTTAAAATTTGTCCCTTCCATTTCTTTATCAAACCAGATAAACGCTCCGGATTATCTGTAATAATGCCATCAACACCCAGGTCAAGATAATGGCGCAGCCTGCCTTTTTTATTAATAGTCCATACAAAAAACAATAATCCTTTATCCTTGAATGCTTTAATATAGCTGCTGTTTATAAACTTACGACCCTTGCTTGAAATTCCATTTATGCCTTTCTTACACAACTCATTGGCAAGCTCGTATGCATCAGGAGACTCTCCTGCCACTTTTTTTAACCTGGAAGCATAAATACATGTTGCTTGGGGCATATTTTTTTTTATTCCCTCCAGCACAAAGATATGTTTACTCTGGAACCATATCTTTTCAGCACTGACGCTGCTTGACAAAACCACCTGAAGTAATTTCTCAATGAAGCCAGAAGAGCTGGTTTTTAGATCTAGCAATAGGCTTCGTCCTTTTGGAAGCTGTGCCAGCGCGTCTATCAAAAAAGGAACTGACTGTGGTGTCAGGCCTTGCAATTCCTCATAGGTCAACGCTGTCAGGTATTTTTTACGAATTTTCTCATCATGAAATAGAACAATATTGCCGTCCTTCAGCATACGGACATCAATCTCTACAACAGACGCACCCGCTTTCCAGGCATGCGTAATCGCCTCCATGGTATTCTCTGTGTATTTGGCTGAATACCCACGATGAGCAATGCACATGACATCCGCGTAACTGATATCCACGGATAATACAAAAGTAATTATCAAAATTATTCGTATCATTTTTATAAACGCCTGATTACAATGAATACATCAGCACCAGAATACCGGTCAAGTGAAGCATTTTCGATAAATAAGCTATTTTTTTTCAAGCACTACCAGAAGCCGCGTTGCAAATACAGATGGAAACAGATCGCAAATTCTATCAATGGCTTTCATCAGGGGAAATACTTTGTCCGGATATAATTGAGGTTTAGAATAGCCTCCGCTGGCGACATAGGATATTGCTGACAATTTTTGCCTGGTAAGCACTCTCCAATTTTCCATGAAAGACTGATATTTTCTGCCTGAGAAAATCCTTGAAGCATTTCCCGGGGCAGCATAGTAGCTGTCCTCGCTGGATGACCATCCCCCGGGGGCAAACATTTGGATTTTATCCCCCAGGTCCATGTCTTCATGATGAAAGAGCCCGAAAATAATTAAGCCTAACAGACTCATACATGGATCAAAAATCAGAATCCTTCCATTAGGAACCAATACGCGATAACACTCATTCAAGGAAGTGCCTGGATATCTCAAATGATGAAAAACATCAAAAAGTATAATATTGTCGACAGTATTATCAGAAAATGAGAGATGATACGCATTCTCCACGCGATCAATCCATGGATTATGGAACAGATCTGTTCTGATGCAATTGGGAATAACCTCTTTGATATTGCCAATTCCAGAACCAAGTTCAACAGTATATGAATCAAGTCCTTTTGAGAGGTGCTCGGCTATACGTTTATGGAATCCTAAATATATCTTTTTCAATATAGGTTTCTTTTTCCAGCAAACAAGATTCCTCTGTATTTCATCATCATGCTGTTTTATGTCCACGTCGTTTGTTTTCTTCATGATCGATTTGTAAGCATAATACTGTTTTTTCTGAAAAGATAACTTACCGATGAAATTTGTCAACATAGATTTGAATGAACTAATCAGTTCAGGCTAACCTTATATTGGCAATCTCAATTTCCAAATTATATTTTTTTATTGATTTCCTTACCATATTATTATAATTTATTTAATGAATTTTTTTTAGAAATTTGAACTCAAAACTTCATCAAGAAGTGATAAAAAAAATAGCATTTATTTATTTCCCATATAGATAAAGATCTCATTTTTTCCATTTTCCATTTTTCATTTTTCAGTTTTCATTTTTCATTTTTCATTTTTCAGTTTTTAATTGAAATTTAGTTTCGCTAAATACAATTAAGAAATTATTAAAAAAAGATTAGTCTACCAATATCTTTATTAATAACGCAGGTATTAAGTGTTCAACAAATACCTCGCCATTTACATTTAAAAAAGGAGAAAAAAATAAAAAAAAAGTTTATTGTTCGAAGTCTAATCCTATGTTTTTGTGTGTCCATCCTTTCTTTCACACCCGCATTTGCGCAAACAAACAGTCAAGACAAAACAACCGAAGAACTTTTTGATATGTCATTGGAAGATTTGTTAAACATGTCAGTGACCACAGCTTCCAAAACAGAAAAAAAGATTTCAGAAGCGCCTGCTATTGTCTCGACCATCACTGAAAATGAAATTAAAAATATGGGAGCTGTTAATCTCCAGGATATTTTACGGACAGTTGCCGGGTTTGATGCGGTTTGGGACTATACAGATCTACATGTTGGCGTGCGCAGCATTTTTGCAGCAGCCGGCAGTAGTAACAAAGTAAAATTCATGATTAACGGCCACTCCTTAGGGATAGTATATAACGGTGACCCGTATTATTACCTCAGTAATATTCCCATTAATATGATTAAAAAAGTGGAAATTATACGCGGCCCGGGTTCCGCTCTGTATGGGGCAAATGCATTTGCCGGTGTTGTGAATATTATCACCAAAGACGGTGATACCCCTTCAAAGTCCTCTGTACAGTCTGGCAGCTTTTCAACAGTCCGGCCATCTGCTGAATTATCAGCATCCAATGGGAAGGATTTGAAGGCTTACCTCTATGCTGAATATAATCATACAGATGGAGATAGCTAGACTGTAAAATCAGACCGCTTTGCTGCCACACCATTTATGAGTGCTGCTCCCGGAAAAACCACACCAAATCAAGAACATTATTCTGCATATGCAGATATTGATTATAAAGATTTTTACCTGAACTTCTTTGCTCACAGAATATTGGAAAAACCGTATGAGATTGGTGTGGGTAGAGCATTAACCGATGAAGATGATATCAATACCTGGACCTCTTATGTTGAGCTGGGATATAAACGGCCAATGTTTGATGATGGTGAACTGAACGCAAAAGTCTATTATGATTACTACAAATTTGATATGAAATTCGAAGTTTTTCCAGAAGAGATGGCTGAATTTTTAAGCGGGATTCCCATCCCGGGGTTTGAGCCTTACCCCAGACATCAAGGATTGCATGGCGGCGCTTATTGTGTAAACACAACCGTGGGTACTGAAATTACGCTTACTAAAAAAATTACAGACAATATCGATGCAATAGGCGGCGTGCTGTATGAAAAGCTAAAACAGGATGATGTGGAACAGCATCCTGCAAATGCGAATTTAACAGGAGCGACCTTTGATTTGGGCGATAAAAGTTATCTTGGCGCGCCTCCTCAGTATTTGGATGGATTTAGGAATATTACCAGGGTCGCAAACTGGAGTAAAGACGAAAAACGGGATGTTTTTGCGCTTTATACTCAGGGAGAATTTGACCTGAAGAAAATGTTTTCCATATCCCATGGTGAAGCACTGGCCCTGACCGCTGGTGTCCGATATGATGATTATGATGATGTGGGGTCAACAACCAATCCAAGAATGGGCCTTGTTTATGCGCCAACCAAAAAGCTCTATTTTAAAATCCTGTATGCTTCCGCATTCAGAGCGCCTACTTTTAGGGAGATGTATAATAAGAATAATCCGGCAAGTATAGGAAACCCGAGAATTGAACCTGAAGAAATATCAACCATTGAAGGCCAGATGGGATATAATTTTACAAAATCTATAAGAGGGACAATTACCTGTTATAGGAGTTCAGCCAAAGATTTGATTTTTCTTGATGAAAACAACATATTTCAAAACGGTGGTAAGCTGGAAGCCATTGGTGTTGAAAGTGAATTAAAAATTGCCTTTAGCAAAAACAAATACGCTTATTTAAATTTCACCTTTCAGGAAGTAGAGGATACCACCAATGAGAGAATCTTTGATGGATCTGATGAATATACCCAGAGGGACTTCAATCCAGGCAATATCCCTGAAATTATTGTAAATCTTGGAATCAATTATGATATATTGGAAAATCTTATCTTGAATGCAACAATGAATTACCTAGGTGAAAGAGACCGGAGTGAAGAAAAAACATTTGTTGCCGGAGAATTAGTACAATCTGATCAGCGGGATCCCATTGATGATATTTATTTATGGAGTGCTGCGATTACTTATGATGCTTCTGCTTTTAAGAAGGGTCTTGAGTTTCAGATTGTCGGGCATAATTTGCTGGATGAAGATTATGCTGATCCTGATGAATCAATGCTTCTTGAGGGCGACATCCCCAGACCTGGCAGGTCATTTATGGCAAGATGTTCTTTATATTACTAACATTATAGTATAGTTTTATTAAAAGACAGGTCGCGACTTATATAAAGTCGCGGCCTGTCTATTTTTAGAATCTGACTTACCCCTATCTATTTTAACAAGGATGCGCAGGACAAACAGGGAATTTTTATTCAGTTATCCTGTCTATCCTGTACATCCTTGTTAATATTCTTTTTCTCTGGACTCTATTTCCGCTTTGACAACTCCTCCTCCCTTAAATCCTTTTTCAGCACCTTACCCACATTTGTCTTTGGAAGCTCATCTCTGAATTCAATTTCCGTAGGGAATTTGTACCTTGCCAGTTTATCCTTGCAATATTCCAGCATCTCTTCTTGGGTAGCGGTCTCTCCTTCCGCAAGCACAGCAAAAACCTTAACCGCCTCACCCCGCTTCTCATGGGGAATCCCGATGGCGGCGGCTTCAACAACTTTTGGGTGTTCGAAAAAGACTTCTTCAATATCACGGGGGTAAACATTGTAACCACCAGAAAGGATCATATCCTTTTTTCTATCCACAATATAAAAATACCCTTCCTCATCCATTTTGGCGATATCACCTGTAAATAGCCATCCGTCTTTGATTGTCGCGGCTGTCTCTTCCGGCTGGTTCCAGTAGCCCTGCATTACTTGCGGCCCCCTGACAGCGAGCTCACCTTCTTCGCCTACCGGCATATCTGTTACACCGTCATCAAGGGATACAATCCGGCATTCTGTGTCGGAAATAGGCAGGCCTATACTCCCGACTTTTCTCTTGCCGTTAAACGGATTGATATGGGTTACAGGTGATGATTCCGTTAAACCGTATCCTTCAGCAATTGCCGCGCTGGTTTTTTCTTCAAACTCTTTTATGATTTCAACAGGGAGAGGAGCGCTTCCTGAGAAACACCCTTTAATGGTTGTCATGTCAACTTTATTAATATCAGGATCATGAATGATGCCGATATACATGGTCGGCACAAGCGGCGCGAAAGTCGGTTTAAACTTTTTAATCGCCTCAAGAAGGGGCTGGGGCTGGGGTTTGGGGACAAGGACATCCCCCCATCCAAGATAGATGGAAAGGTTCATGGTGGTTGACAGACCGAATACATGAAAAAACGGGAGAGCGCCCAACATCACTTCATCACCTTTCTGAAATGTCGGGAACCAGGCTGCGATCTGCTGTACCTGCTTACTGAGGTTCCCGTGGGTTAGGATAACCCCTTTTGAAACACCAGTAGTACCGCCGGTATACTGATACATGGCTGTATCATCAAATCTCATGTCAGCCTTTGAAAACTTTAAAGAACTATTCTTAAGAACTTCCTTCCACCGGTAAACGTCTTCAGCCGGCTTAACATCCGCGCCCAGTTTCTTTTTTTTAGCAACAAGGGGGAATAGAAAATTTTTCGGGAACGGCAGGTATTCCCCGATAGTGGTGATAATGATCTGCTTGATATTTGTTTTCGGCCGCAGATCGATCATCCGGTTACCAAGGAGATCAAGGGTAATCAGCAGTTTTGCCCCAGAATCATTGAATTGGTGCTCAAGCTCCCTGTCTGTATAGAGCGGGTTGTTCATCACAACAATACCGCCGAGTTTAAGCACCGCATAATAACTGACCACACATGTGATTAAATTCGGCAATAGTATGGCCACACTGTCCCCTTTATTAACACCAAAATCAGACAGGGCTGCCGCAAACCGATCGACCATGTCATTCAGTTCCTTAAATGACATTTTATAACCCTGGAACATAAGTGACATGGTATCAGGAAATTGTTCCGCAGACTTCTCAAGAAAATCAGTAAGACAGGTCTCCTCATATGTTATTGTTTCCGGAACACCCTCTTCATAATTGCTCACCCAAGGTTTGTTTTCATATTTAATGTCTGACATGTCGTACCTCCTGCTATTGAAGTTACAATGTTCAGGGTTAATTTAAAAGTAATAAATATAATTTCAACATTTATGGACAAGATCTAATAAGTACAATGTCTATACTACAATTCTCCTTGGAATCCAAATAGTATATTCCCCTTTTATCTCCATTATCAAACTGATACTGAAAAAATATTTTTCTAACTGTTTTTCTTACAAAGCAATCCTTGTGCCATCAGTCAGGCATATGCATAACTAATTTGTTTTAATTATAATTTTATCATTGGCAACACACAACTGTTTAGACGCCCTAATGGGATATTTA
>JANQFQ010000140.1 GCA_028277765.1 Desulfobacterales bacterium | reverse complement strand
AATATTCCGATTCAAGCGACAATGGATCCCGGCTCGCGTTCCGCTCCACTGCACTTGGCCGGGATGACGGGCACCGTCACAGCCAGCCTGCAAGGATCACTCTAGTGTTTTTATACATTCAAATAACCTGTCGTTCAGATGGCAAAGCCGCTGAACGCTGACATGGCCCGGAGGACCAGGATTTTATATGGGATTAAAGTCCTGTTTGGCAAGGATAACCATTTATGAAATAAGGCTACTCACCTGCATCCTTTAAAATATGATCATACACTGTTTTAACTGGAATCCCTTTTTGAACAGCAATCTCCCTGCATACCTCATATTCCGGGACCACCTTCCTGCTGCCGTCAATATTGGTCACCTGTTTTGCCTGAATAGTGCCGTATCTTGTTTTAATGTCAATTGTGACACGCTCAAGCATAATCCGTTGAACATCATAAAACCTGACCCCCAGAGTAGTTGTCTCTGAAAGTATGTGCTGAACAAGGGTGTCCCTTTTTTCTTCATCACACAGCACCTGAACCATGGTACCTGGCCTGTTCTTCTTCATCAAAACCGGCACCCAGTAAACATCCAGAGCACCCTCTTCAAAAAGGCGCTCCATGAGAAAACTGAACCATTCAGGATTCATATCATCTATACAAGTCTCAATCATCACCGCGTGTCCATGCAAGCTGTTTTCCAGTCCAGCAGTAGATGTCCCGGTTATCATCCTCAATAGATTGGGATGATTTTCAATATCATCCCTGCCTGCGCCATATCCGATATTCTGGATGGTCATTTCAGGCATCTTTCCAAAAGTATCAGCAAGAACAGTGATGATGGCCGCACCAGTCGGTGTAACCAGTTCATGATCAATCTCTGTTCCGATCACCGGCACCCCTTTTAGGATCTCCATTGCCGCAGGCACAGGCACAGGAAGCCTGCCGTGCTCACAGGAAACAAATCCTTTTCCCATGGGAATTTTAGAAGCAAAAACCTGGTCTATACCGAGTTCTTTAACACATAGGGCCGTACCAACCGCATCCACAATAGCATCAATACCACCGGCTTCATGAAAATGGACATTTTCAAGGGGGCAGTTATGAATTTTAGCCTCCGCAACTGCCATTTTATTAAATATATTCAGGCTGATATCTTTTACTGCATCAGACAGCTGGCTCTCCTCTATTAACGACCGGATGGATGCATAATTCCTGTGCTCAGTAGACTCCTCTGCTATTACATCCACCTTTTTCCCGCTGATACTGCTTCGGGTTAAAGAAGAAACATGAATATCAAATCCGGAAAGCGGTATTTTCGCGATGGCAGCCTTGAGCCATTTTTCAGATATGCCAAGATCAATAAAAGCACCCAGGATCATATCGCCGCTAATACCTGAAAAACAGTCAATATATGCTATCATTTCTTTTCCCCATGCAGCCTGATGATTTCCATGAGCAATTCTGCTGTTTTTACCATGTCATCCAGCCGTATTGACTCGCGAACCGTATGCACATCCTGCATACCCGTACCAAGTACCCCTGTCATGATCCCTCTGCCAAAAAAGATATTGGAATCCGCTCCACCGCCAGTTGCCTTGGTTCTCATTTCACGGCCCAGATTGGTTGCCGCATTCTTAACAAGCAAGACAAGCTCATGATCTTCAGGCACATCTGTCCGCGGAAAATCTTCACTCACGTTTAATTCAACACAGGGGATGTCATCAGATGTGTCCCCTCCTTCTGCTTTAACAGCTTCTTTAAAAGCTTTAACAATATTATCTGTTACTTCTTTAAGCTTTTCATTATTATGACTTCTGACCTCACCTTTTACCCTCACAAGGCTTGGAACAATATTCGTTGCCACCCCACCCTCTATCCTGCCGATATTACAGGTTGTTTCATGATCAATCCGTCCCAGGTCCAACCCAGCTATGGCCCGGCTCGCTAATTGAATCGCGTTTATTCCCTCTTCCGGATGCGCACCCGCATGAGCATCTTTCCCGTGTATGTTGAACTCAAACCTGTTTGCAGCAGGCGCACGAATCACGATCCCCTCCAAGTCGGTTGAATCGAGCACATAGCCGAATCTTGAATTGAAAAGGGAGTAATCCAGGTGTTTGGCGCCCAGAAGGCCGATCTCTTCACATACTGTAAACACAAGCTCAAGAGGTCCATGGGGAATACTGTTCTCCTGAAGCGCTTTTATGGTTTCAAGTATTATTGCAATAGCGCTTTTATCATCTGATCCAAGGATAGTCATGCCATCACTTTTAAAAATACCGTCCTTAAAAACAGCTTTGATCCCCTGCCCAGGTTCAACAGTATCCATATGGGAACTAAGCAGCATCGGCGGCACATCAACACTGCCGCTTATTCTTGCGGTCAGGTTACCTGTATTGCTGCCGGTCTTATTCTTTGACCCGTCAAAAACAATGCCAGCACCAAGCGCTGCGAGAATTTTGACGATTTCATCCGCAACATTCTTCTCTTTCCTGGATACACTGTCAATCTCCACAAGGTGCTTGAATGTCGCAGCCAGTCTGTCCCTGTTTATCATTATGATACTCTCCGCTGAATAACCGCTTTAAACTTATTGACAGAAATCTTGATTTATATCATCATATTAACAAACGGAAGTGCGCAGCTTACTGGTGAGGCTCCCGGACTTCAAATCCGGTGTGGGGCGCTAACACCGTCCCGGGTGGGTTCGATTCCCATGCACTTCCGCCAACTTTTTCTGTTATTTCAAATATTTAAATATAGCCAAAATGACAAAAAACTACCACAGAACTACCACAGAAATATAGCTGTGAGGGATAAATTAATCAAGGGTAAAATGGAATAACCCATATAAGCACAAGACAATATAAGTCTTAAAAAGAACACAGGATGGTAAGCAATTCCTGAAATTTTTCATGCTACTGCCATTAATAAAAGATTATAAAAATATCAGCACTACTTACGATTAACATTAGATTTTTACGAAAGCGTTTTAAAACTAAAAATGAAAAGGCCTTATCATGGTAAAAAAAAGGAATGAAGTTTGAAGTTCTTTACGATCCCAACGAGATTGAAAACGTTTATATTTTAACCAAAGAATACTGGCAATTTCCTGTTGGCGTAATTATATTTGGGGCCATTATGTTGATTATTTTGCCTTGGATAAGACAAGACACCGAATCTGTTAATGATCGAATAGGTGATGAGTAACAACAGTAATTACCTGTATCTAATGAGATCTGACACTGTCTGTAAAGTCAAATCTAGGCTTTTACATTTATTACATGTTTAATGGTATCTCTTTTAATAACAAGCTGGCCCTTTTCATTGCGTTTTAATTCAAACATGAATTTTTCACCTTTAACCATTGAAGAAACTTTTTTTCTCAGTTTTTTAATTTCTTCACGAGATACCTTTGCGCGCTTTGCAGTACTGATCGTTTTTGATGCCTCTTTCACCTTTTCTTTAAAATCATCAGGCAGGATGTTTAAAACAAAATGGACACGTTGCCCGCTGGAACCAAACTTTACTTTCATGAATCCCTTGCTGCTATCAGGATTATAGGTAACGACTTCTCCGGTTCTTTTTATACTTCTCCGTTCAACGGTCACTCTTCTTTTTTTATTTCGCATTAAGAACTTCCTTGCAGGCATTCATAGTAGGCACAGTATTATTTTCTTTTTAGATTTAAAATTTTATATCATCAAACATAATACCAGGTCAAGAAAAGCATCATGTAATACTGTCTGGCCTCAATAGAAAGATTAATTTTAGATCATCACTTTTGATAAAAAAAAACGATTTTTTTATTCCTCAATCGCAAAAAAACCCTTTGATTTAAAACCGAACATTTTGGCAAGAATCACTTTTGGGAAACACATGACATTGTCATTGTATTCATTCACAGCCTCGTTGTATACTGTCCGGCCGTGGGCGATTTTTTCTTCCAATGCAAATATCTCCCGGTGAAGTTTCTTTGTAAGCGGCTGAGCTTCAAGTTCTGGGTATTTTTCTATGAGAATCATTACCCTATTCATGGTGCCGGCCATATCCTTTTCCATGGAAATTATTTCACTGTCTGAAGAAGAGACCCCCCTTGTGCGCAACGATGTCAAAGATTCTAAAAGATCCTGTTCATGCTTCATGTATCCTTTTACAGCGGAGACCAGCTGAGGGATAAGCGTGAACCTCATCTTTAAATCAACATCAATCTGCCTCCAGGCGTTTTCCGTTCGCAGACGGTATTCGACAAAAGTATTATAGATATAAATGCACCATACGGGGAAAACAATAATAACGCCGGGAATTTGAGATATAAGGAGAAGAGTGGTATTAAATTGACCGCCGCTGATAAATGGCCATTGTTTCCAGTCAAATAAGCCATATGATACAGTAACGATGCCGGCAAAAAGGAGAAAGAAACCTCCCCACCTCATCATGTTTTCCCCTCTCTCGGTATCCTTTATCTTATTACTTTTTTTGTCTTCAGATAGGTCTTTTAAAACCCTTTTGATTTTTTTTTTAAAATTAAACATTTTTTTCTTGTATTGTCTCCCTTCATAAAAGTAATATCGGTTTTCAGTATATTGTTGTAAATAAAATAAAGATGACAAATATCCCTTTAAAACTTAAGGAGGAAAATGATAATGATAAAACGTGTTGACTATTTTTCAGGTATTCTTATAACCGCCCTTATTACTGTCTGCATTACCGCTGTATCTTCGGAATCAGCCTATATGAATCCAGAAGAACTCTCCCGCCAAAGTCAATTTTACGGGACCATGTCACAAGATCAGGCAATGAAAATCATCGAAAAAAGTGCTGAAAATAAATATAAGAACAATGCCATTATCACTGAAAAAAAATTCTTCATGGATGTACCGAAAAACATTCCATATGGTCATCCCGGCAAAAAAACAGTTACAAAATTCACTTGGGACTCGGTAACCAGAATTACGCCATCTTATTCATCAATAGTATTGTCTTATGAAGGCATTGTGTTCATGAGAAAAGTTGATAAAAAATTAAAATTATATCCTGAACCGTACACAATGCCTGACCTGGCACTTGCTCTGCTGGTCATGGTAGATAATCCCAAGGTAGCTGCCGCGTCCCGGACAAAACCAAAGGTGAAAAAGGCTGAAACCCCTCCTGCTGATAACGCTTACATACCTGTGTCCCAGAAACCGGAAACAAGCGATACGATACCGTCTGCTGTTACCGAACCGCCCCCAACTGTACAGGAACCAGATATTCCTCCGCAACCGCCGGTAATGATCATTAAGAAGAACCCTGATCCGGAATCAAGTACAGCTCATGAAGACGTCATGCCTTCCAAAGAGGATTTAAAGGCCCGGCTGAAATATCTCAAAGGCCTGTATGATGAAGGGCTTATAACAAAAGAGCAGTTTGAGGAAAAACAGTCTGAAATTCTTGATACTTTATAACTGTTCGTATGCTGCTTTTACTTTTTCCTGGCCGTATTTTCTTTCAAGGCGCCGTACAATAAAATGTCCGCACGCCATATCCTGAAAATGGTCAATGAATAATGAATTGATGAACACCCCGCCGACTGCGCCAATAGCAGGGACTGCCTGCACAGCTGTTTTTTCAGACACCTGAATACTAAAGCGTTCCGCCACTTGAATGATCAGCCGTATAAGTACGGGTGCGCCCTCTTCAACAATGCCTTTTTCTGCCAGATGTTCAGCAGCCGCTGCAACAGAATGGGCCAATGCCGCTCGAACAGCAAAATAACCTGTTTCTGAAGCATCATCACTCTTGCTCGTACTGCCGAGAGCAAAGACTTCAACACACGCTATTTTTGATTCAATACTGCTTATGCTTTCTCCTTCGCTTCTTGCGATATCGGCAATGGATCGAAGCATAATGGTTGTTGATATGGGAAGCTCTATAGCCAGTGCAGGAAGTCCAAAGAAACCGCCTATTCCCCCGGTGATTGCAACTGCTGCTTTATGCCACCAGTTTGACACTTGTTCATCCGAGGCATCCTTCATGGTTAATACTGCCGCGTTTATTGACTTGGATAATGCTGAGTGTGTGATCCTGCCAATCTTTTCATTCCATTTAACCGGCAGGAGCTTAAATCCTTTTTCAATTGGTGCCCCAATAACCTGAGTGATTTTCGCCGCAACACCCATATTCTCCAGCAGGTGCTTTGCTTTTTTCAAATCATCTAAATCATTTTTTTGTAAAGTCATATTGTCTTCACTTGTGCGGTTTTTATACATCATTTATTCATAAACTGATCATTTTTGTCAAGATTTGTAAGTGTTTCAAATAACTATCCAAAATGCTATGTCTTGTTCCATATTGACATATAACATTCTTCTACTATACATCCTAAATAAAAGAAAACTTTTTATTTTTTTAATATTAGTATAAAATCAATACATTACAGAATGTATAACGAGTATGGAGGTATTATGGAATTTTTTGAAATAATCATAGCAATTCCAATTGCCCTTGTTATGTGCGCAACTGGAATTTTCTGCATATACCTGATATATAAACAGACGCTTTATACAAAAATCGTCGCGTTTATTATTTATATGGCATTTCTTACCATGTCCGCCACAATGGTTGTCACTTTTGGTGAGTTTGATATTATCCGATTTGTTATAACAGGCGCCATTGTTGGACTTCTGGTTCATTTTCCGTTTAACTGGTATATCAGAGCCGTCATTTTTACACCTATAAACAAAATGAATGCCTGCGTGAATGCTCTGTCAAAAGGCGATTTTTCAAAAACAAGCGATATTACATCACAGGATGAATTTGGAGAACTGGCACTGAATTACAACAAATCGATTGCTGACTTATCTGTCTTGATCAAAGCAGTAGAAAAAAATTCAACTGACAATTTGAAAATGTCTGAAATCCTGGCAAACCTGTCAGAAAATGTGTCTGAAAAGGCAGATCATACATCTCAGAAATCGAATATTGTTGCGGCTTCAGCCAGAAATATGAATTCCAGCATGAACGCGGTAGCAGGTGCCATAACACAGTCTTCAGAAAATATGAGCACGGTTTCTGATGCCATAGAATCAAATACCGCTACGATTAACGAAATCGCGAACAGCTCTGACAAGGCAAGGGAAATAACGGAAAAGGCGGTTCAACAGGCGCAAAACGCTTCTAAAAGCGTCCAGGAACTCGGATCAGCCGTTCAGAATATCGGCAAGGTAACAGAGGCGATTTCCGAAATTTCAGAACAGACCAACCTTTTAGCGTTAAATGCCACTATCGAGGCCGCGCGTGCTGGTGATGCTGGTAAGGGATTTGCTGTTGTTGCCAGTGAAATTAAGGACCTGGCAAGACAGACAGCTGATTCAACGCTTGATATAAAAAATATGATTGAGGAGATTCGCAGCACAGCGTCCCGCACAGTCACTGAAATAGAACAGATAACAACAGTCATTAATGACGGCAATGACCTCGTAAATAATATTGCCGCATCAGTGGAAGAACAGTCCGTGACTACCGGCGAGATTGCGAGAAACGTGAGCCAGGCCTCACAGGGGATGCAGGAGATCAATGACAATGTCGCTCACAGCCTGAGCGCGTCTGATCAAATCACTGGCGATATTGCCGACGTCAACGAGGATGCAAGACAAATGTCTGATAGCACTATTGAGATTATGGCCAATACTAACACGCTGTCCGAACTGGCCAAAGCCCTGCAATCAGAAATTGAAAAATTTACAATACTAAGTGAGCCGCATACCAGAGCGTAATGTTGATACTGTATGCTGGTTGGAGTGAAACCGAGATTCATTCTTGTTCCAAGCAGGATTTAAAATTATCCAAACAAACAAGACACGATGGGCTCTTACACTGCGTGTAAAATCAAGTATTGGGCAGGACACCTAAGTATTATCCTTATTAAGCTTTAACAAGTAGAACGTACATGAAGCTTCAGGGTCATAATCAAGCCACCCCATCGGATATTCAGCTTGCTTTTTCCATACAATTTCATAATCTGTTCTTTCTGAACATAACCTCTTAAAGAAATCACATTGTCGTTTATAGTCTGAATTGTTTCTGTATTTACAAAAATTATAAAAATATGAATCAAGTAGAAATATATATTGGGGTTGTTCTATGTTTATAAATTCATCAATATGCTTTGCATCAATCCCGGCAAGTGTTGTTTTTGAGCTGTCAGTAAGATATAGTACTTCATTGTTCTCTGACAATGCAAATGTCGAATAGTAAATATCAAAATAACTATGATGCCTTACCGCATGTGATGAATATTGAAACAGGGAGATTAAAATAGCGGCAGCGATCCCTAATGCTCTGAATGTTTGTAAAACCATATTTTTATTGTTATCGTGTATTTTTTTCCAAAAAAGAACTGACCACAGAATAATAAAAGGAACACATGGCATAAACATATTGTTTGCCTGAATAAGAGTAGCGTTAAGTGCCACTGCAAGATAACATGCAGGAAAAAGTCCCCATTCATAAAATGTTCTACGGTCTGCCACTCTAAATACCAATGCCAGCCAAGCTGCGATATAATTAATAACGCCGACAGATATTGGAAAAGCACGTAGAAATGCATTGCTATACCGTCCATATGGAAAAGCAAAAAACTCATCGACAACACGGCAAGCTGTTGGATTTGGGTTAAAATGAGCATCAATTTTTAGAGGTTCGACCGGAAATTGAAAATGCCAGATGTTTGTCCATGTTAAAGGAATTGTCACAGCCATTACAGCAAAGAACAACCAGACATTTTTATCTTTTACTAATGTTTTCAGCCTATTATAAAAACTATTGACACTATGTAAAGACGAAGATGTCAGACCAGCAAAGTAGATCGCCGGTAATACGGGATTCATCTTTGTAGCTACTGCCAGGCCGCAAGCAATACCTGCAATGATATGCAACCAAACGTTTTCAGGGTTTTTTTTCAATTTCTGAACGCATATCATAACGATAAACATTTCAAAAATGATTAACCCTTCAGTTTTTACAATAACACCCATGAAAAACATATTCGGTGTCAAAACAAATAAGAATACGGCAAAAACTGCCCAGATCCTGCCCAGATATGGAAGTACAATAAAATAAAACATCACAAGAATGACAAGAAACAATCCCAGGTTTATCGCCCGGGAAAAATAATAAGGCCCCATATCACCTTGTAAAAAAGAAAAATAACGAAAAAAGAACTCATAAAACATAAATGAAAATGTAGGATATTTTAGAATCGGATATGGAATACCCTTCATATGATTAAGCGCAGGATCCACGATATCATAATCATCAGGAAAGATCATCGGCGTTGACATGGCAAACTGCCAGCAGGAAAATGCGATCACAATAAGCAGTGCAGTCAGGAGCGCACGAGAAACCAGTTTTTCTGATACCATTTGCATTATATGTATTGATCAGTACTTGATTTTACATACAGTGTAAAATCTCATCGTGTCTTATTTGTTTCCATAATTTTAAGTATACCTTATTAATAAATACCGACACTATCTGTAAAGTCAAATCTAGACTTTTACAATTCAGTATACGGCTTTATATCAAATACCGGCGTATTATCATACATATCAATCCCTTTAACCTTTAATAAACAGTCTTCTTTATCAAGTACATCCAGAATTGACATTCCAATTGGATTGGGGCGGAGTGGCGAACATATACTGAAAACGCTCCTCTCCCCTTTGTGGTGCGGAGGGTTTTGAATCAGGTATTCTTCTTTAAACGTATCACTTTTATGAAAGTGAAACAAAACAACAATACGCTGGCCAATTTTAATATCCCTGATACCAGGCAAATATTCTTCATTAATGACCAGCTCACCTTCAAGATCTGAAACTGTCCAGTGCTTTGGCACTTTTGTTTTATTATGTCTGATATAACCGATCGGTTTAAAGATTGTTTCCATAGTTAAACCTATTTTATCCTTTCAATTGCCGCAACCGCTTCAATATGAGGTGTATGAGGAAACATATCAATGGGCTGAATTTCTACAACCCTGAATTTGTCATTCATCATATTCAGATCTCTGGCCAGGGTCGAAGGATTGCAAGAGACATATACAATCTTCCCGGGCATGATTTCAAGGACTCTTTTTACAACATCCTTGTGCATACCATCACGCGGCGGATCAATAATCATAACATCAGGTCTGTCGGTGATTTTTATAAGCTTATCTCGGATATCCCCAGCAATAAACCTGCAGTTAGAAACGCCATTATCCCGGCAGTTCTTTTCCGCATCAGCAACAGCATCTTGATTTATTTCAATACCAATCACTTGTTTTACTGAATCGGAAATCCATATCGGTATGGTGCCTGTACCGCTGTAAAGGTCCACTACCATTTCATTGCCTGCAGGAGAAACGTATTCTTTAACTGCCTGATACAGCTTTTGAGCGCCGGCGGTGTTAGTCTGGAAAAAAGAGTTGGCAGATATTTTAAACTCATATTTACCTATTTTATCTTTAATATAAGGTTCCCCTCCCAAAAGAACCTCGTATTCACCAATAGCAATACCTGCTTTTCTTGATGTAATATTGTTTACCACAGAAACAATCTCAGGATACTTTTTCAGCAACATATCCCCCAGCGGTCTAACAGCCTCGATGTCTTCAGAAGCTGTAATGATATTGACCATCCACTGGTCATATCCAGCGGAATGCCTCAACATCACAAATCGCCAGAAGCCTTCATGGCTCCTAAGGCCGTAAACAGGGATATTCGATTTCCTGATAAACGTTCTCACGTCATCAAGTATCCTGTTGCCCATATCAGGGTGGAGAAAGCACTTTTCCGTGTCAAGAACCTTATAAAAAGTTCCAGGCACATGAAGTCCCAGGGCAAAACCCGTATCCATCCCTTCAACCCCCATCTCTTCAGGGAGAAGCCATCTTCTGTCAGAACAGGAAAACTCCATTTTGTTCCTGTATCCAAATATTTTTTCTGACGAAATGACAGGACGCACCATCACATCTTTTATCATACCGATCCGCTCAATCGATTCGGAGACATGATTCCTTTTATATTCCAATTGCTTATCATATTCTATACCCTGCCACTTACACCCCCCGCAGAAACCGCTGTACCTGCATTTTGGTGTTATCCTGTGCGGAGAAGGTTCCAGTATCTCAACAATACGCGCTTCTGCGTGTCTTTTCTTTTTTTTAATAATCCTGGCGATTACCCGGTCTCGGGGCACTGCCTGATCGACAAATACAGCAAAATTGTTAACACGGGCCAGTCCTTTACCGCCAAACGCGATATCGGTTATATCAAGTTCCAAAACCTGCCCTTTTTTTATACCCATTTAAATTATCCTGCTTTAATTCTTTTAATGACAAACTCAGAAAGTTAATATATACCTTAAGGGTATAAGTTTCGTTTGAATAGTAAACGACACTATTCAACTCAGCTTTATACTGTTGCAAGCAAATGATCAAGCAGGTATTATGGCAATATGAATTTAAATAAAATACCTTTTTTTTCTGATGGTTTTAAAATAAACGGCACAATTCACCTCCCCATGAGTGAAATAAACGCTTTTGTTATCGGCTCACACGGTTTTTTCAGTACAGGGGATTCTCCTAAACAAGTGGCGCTTGCCAATAAGTGTTATGATCGCGGTATCGCGTACTTCCGTTTTGATCACAGAGGATGCGGTATGAGTGAGGGGAGCTTCAATGACTCCGCGTCATTGGACAACAGACGTGCTGATTTAATTAACGCATTTCATGCTGTAAAAAACTTCCTTCCTGAATCAATCCAGAAATTCGCTCTTTTTGGAAGCAGTTTTGGCGGAGCTGTCTGTCTATCTGCTTCGTCCGCGCTGAATCCAAATGCTCTTGTTACCTATGCCGCACCGATCAGCAGCACCACCCTTCATGATGCATTTGAAACTTACAAGGAGAGTGATGACCGTCTCGCTTCTATTAACAAAGAAGACATTGTTTTCGACCTTACAGATTCCCTAGCAGGCCTTTCCAATATACTTGTCATTCATGGTGGTTCTGATGATGTTGTTCCCATAGCAAACGCCCATACCATTTATGATAATGCAATGGAACCTAAAAAACTGTCCATTCAGAAAAACGGGGATCACCCAATGAGCAACAGTGAACATCAGGTACAGTTTGTTGATGATGTAATGTCATGGCTTGAAAAAACATTATAGATTAAAAAACAATGTACCATGATGTGAAAAAATTCGTGCCCATTCGTGTCATTCGTGGCCAAATGTCTCTTTTTTTGTGTGATTCTGTAGTAAAGAAAACCAACGCACTAACCCGCATTTTAAAAGATTCCTCTTGAAAGCCATTAGATAACGTTTTATGTAAAACCTAATATATAATTTAACAAGCCACAGCGGATGATGTGCTATGCGTAGAAACATTGAACATGTTGGATGGGACCAGCTCTCCTATGAAATCAGGGAAATCGTAGCTATTGGAGAAGACCTGGAAAAACTGGGTGTTGACATTACCTGGGAAAATATTGGTGATCCTGTACAAAAGGGAGAAAAAATCCCCCAATGGATCAAGGATATTGTTACGGATCTGGTTGCAGAAGATAAAACTTACGGTTATGTCGCCACACAGGGCGTTCCGGAAACCAGGGAGTTTCTTGCCGCACAGATCAACAAACGCGACGGATATCGTGTTACCAAAGATGATATTGTGTTTTTTAACGGTCTAGGTGATGCTGTCGCGAAAATCTTCAGCTATCTAAGAAGAGAAGCAAGGGTTTTGGGCCCCTCTCCTGCCTACTCTACCCATTCATCCGCTGAAGCCGCCCATTCAGGATATCATCATCTCACCTATGATCTGGTGCCGGAAAACAACTGGATGCCGGACCTTGACGATATCGAAAACAAGATAAAATACAATGATTCAATTGCCGGCCTTCTTCTAATCAATCCAGACAATCCCACAGGCGCTGTTTATCCGCGTCATCTTCTTGAACAAATCATAGGGATCGCCAAAGAATACGACATCTTTGTTATATGTGATGAAATATACGCACATATTGTTTTTAACGGCTCGGAAACTGTACATCTC
This sequence comes from Desulfobacterales bacterium, assembly GCA_028277765.1. Classification (GTDB taxonomy): domain Bacteria; phylum Desulfobacterota; class Desulfobacteria; order Desulfobacterales; family SURF-7; genus JANQFQ01. Next base: position 5,592 of record JANQFQ010000140.1, on the reverse strand, counting down.
AGCCAGGTCATCGGAGATGTCCCGGGCATAGCGCTTCGAGGCATATCAAAAGAATTCCCATGGCCTGGTTCAAGGTGCGGCTGGCTGGAAGTCTTTAACCAGGACAAACATCCAGTATTTAAAAAATACATCCAGAGTCTGATAAGCGCCAAAATGCTTGAAGTCTGTTCCACCAGCCTTCCCCAGTACGCCATACCCAGGGTAATCGGTGACCCGCGCTATGAACAGCATCTGGCCGACCGTAAAGCCATGTTTGAGTTCCGTGCCAATGAAGCATGGAACATTTTTTCAAAAGTGGATGGAATCCATGTCATCAAACCCAAAGGGGCTTTTTATATGTCCATCCTGTTTAAGGATAACATTTTAAACAACAAACAGGCTCTTCCAATAAGTGACGTAAAAGTAAAAGCATTCGTGGAACAGAAAGTTCAGGATGTAGAAGATGACAAACGCTTTGTGTATTATCTGTTAGGTGCCAAAGGCATATGCGTGGTCCCTCTAACCGGCTTTTACAGCAATAGGAAAGGTTTCCGGATTACCCTGCTTGAAATGGATGATGAAAAACGGCGGTGGACCTGGGAAACGATTGCGGATAGTATAAATCAGTATATAAATTCTTAACTGAAGCTTATCAGGCTTAAATAATACCTTTAATAAAAATGCCTCGACCGGTTGGTTTGACTTGGCATAAAAAAAATGGTATCTATATCCTTCTTATTTAAATTTTTCTAATATATTGTCAACCCTTTACAATTATAAAAGTAAAATAAACCACCAACGCTTTCCACCTGGAGTATATAATGAAAAAAGAAAACGGTTTTACGCTCATTGAATTAATGGTCGTCATGATGATTATCGGAATACTGGCCGCCATCACAGTCCCCAATCTTACCACATCTCGAAACAAATCGTGGCTGTGTGAAGGCCTGGGTCTTGCTAATCCGGCAAGACAAGATATCGTTGAATATTATAATCATACAGGCGTATTCCCGAAAAATAATGCTGAGGCAGGACTGCCGGAACCAGAAACAATAAAAGGTCATTCCGTACAAAGCATTACTGTAACAAATGGAACAATTGAAATTAAATTCAACAGTCGTAATAGTACCTTTAAGGCAATAATATTGACTCCGGTCATTCATGAGAATAATCCAACCGGACCATTTATCTGGAAAAGAGAAAATATAAAATGTTCTAATTAAAAGAAAAAACAGACAGAAATGAATGATAATTATTTAACAAGGTATTTTACTTATTATAAATTATTTGAACTAATTTTCTGTATAGCTATTATCGGCATACTAGCATATACTGCTGTTTCTTGTTACATACCACTCATAAGAAGTGCTAAAACGTTTAATTTTACAAGTTCATTTTTTTATAGAGCAAGAACGGACAGCATGTATTACCACGCTATAAAAGGTGAATGGCCAAAAGATATTCAACAGGCATCAACTTTTGTCTGGGAAGAAAACTACGAGGAAGAAAAGGGTTCCTATGTTGATAAGGTTTTCATTGAAGGCGGTGCAATCAATATTATATTCAGCAACACCAGTAAAATGCATGAGAAAATCCTTACCATGCGGCCGGCTGTACCTGCTGGAGATCCATTGGGCCCCGTACAATGGATATGCGGAGATATAGATGAAACAGAAGGATGGTTAGTATACGGCAAAGACAGGACAAATATCGACAAGCAGTATATTCACAGAGACCTTAGAAGGCAATAATACAATACTGGAGATAAAAATGAATATGTTTTTAAAAAATCCGGCTTCAAACTGGCTTTCACTATTCTACAGGCAGATGGCTGTTATGTCTGCTGCCGGTGTCACCGTGCATGAAGCCATAACCCTGTTAAGTGAAGAGAACGAAAATTCACAGATAAAATCCTTAACCGGGTCCATTAAAAATGAAATTGATAAAGGAAACCCTGTGGAACAAAGTATGGCAAAATACCCTCATGTTTTCCCTGAAATGCTTATAAAAATTTTAGAAACTGAAGAACCCGGAGAAAAGGTGGCTAAAATCCTTAACAGCCTTGCAGATGAAGCAGAAATAACATGGCAGCTAAAAAGCAGACTATTTCATGCGTTATTTTTGCCGATCAACACCATTTTTATCGCTTTTATGATTGTGATTATTATTATGATCTATGTCATTCCTGTCTTTCAGGAAATGTTTGCTGACTTTGGCCAAGCTCTTCCGTCCCAGACAAGAATGGTGATAAGCATAAGTGCGTTCATTAAAAACTACCTTATTGTTATTATACTCCTGATCGGGGCAATCCCTGCTGTCATGGTAATGAATAAAAAGATCCGCTATGGTGTTGTATCCTTAATGCCCGGTTTTAATCATCTCCTTAAGAAAATATCTGTTTTCAATTTTATAAGGAATCTCTCAATGATGCTCTCTTTTAATCTCCCAGTAAGGGAGTCTGTCATCTATGCGGCAAGCGCAGTAAAAAACGTTTTATACGCTGAGAAACTGGAATCAATGGGAGAAACAGTTACTGACCTAAAACAGCTAAGAGAAGCCATGCAGTCCACAGGAATCTTCCCCAAACTGGTATTACAAATGACAGCCGTGGGTGAAAGATCAGATTCAACCGAATATGTGCTACAAGAAACCTCCAAATTCTATGAAAAAGAGATCGACACTTACATGTTCAGGCTACTCGGCATAATTGACATTTTAACCATCGCCTTTTTAGGAATAGTTATCGGCTATCTTGTCATCGCAATGTACCTCCCAATTTTCAAAATGGCCGGTGCTATTGTGGGTTAGCTCACTTTTGCAGCAATGGGATATAAACTGCTGAACAATAATATATCAGCTTTATAAATGCGTTAACCAGGAGCAAAACATGAAAAATCACGGTTTCACTTTAATCGAACTGATGATCATTATGGCCATTATCGGCATATTAACCACCATGGCTCTCCCCTCATTCCAGGACAGGGTCATCCGCAAACAAGTACAGGAAGCCTTTAATCTGGCAGAAATAGCCCAGCATAATATCCAGGAATATTACAAGACAAAAGGGAAGTTTCCTTCAAACAATGCCTCAGCAGGCCTGCCCAAACCTGATAAAATCATCGGCAACTACGTGGCCGGCGTCACTGTTACCGGCGGCGTTATTGAAGTCAAGCTCGGGAAAAGAATAAACAAAAACGTTGAAAACAAAACCATTACCATCAGACCGGCAATTGTTAAAAACGAACCAATTGTACCTATCGCGTGGGTGTATGCATACGCATCCGTTCCTGAAGGGATGACCGTCATCGGAGAGAACAAGAGTACTGTACTGCCGAGACACCTTCCTGTGAACTGCAGATATTAAAAAGATTGGAATCGTTTTATCTTCTAACAACCTGAGGACTGAAACCGCTTTTCTGAAGCTGATTATTTATCAGAGCTGCCTCGCCGCTTGACGAAAACGCTCCCACAAGGACCCAAGTTTTACTACTGTTCCGGATATCCCTTATTTTATAGGGTGTATACCCTTTTCTCTTTAACTCTGCCATCATCTTGTTCAGCTCTCCCGCAGATGTAAAGGCACCAAGATTAATCGCGTACGGCTTTTTTATCGGGATACCATGGAAACCGTTAATGCTCCTTTTACAACGGGAAGCAGCTGCTCTCGCATCTCTCATGGTTCTGAAATGTCCCATAAAAACCCGGTACCAGAGCCCTTTTCCGGGGATCTCAGCCTCACAGGCGTACACTTCCAGACCTGCTGGCCTCATTTCATCCATCGACCGCGTAACTGCGTCCACGTTTCTGAAAGAACTGGCATGTATGGTAAAAGGATAGACACCCTGGGTATATGCGGTAGATCCGTTGGTCACCGGGATATCAGCTATAATCATTTCATCTGGAGATGGAATGGAGAATATCTTCCATTCAGTATCTTCTTTTTTTAATTCAAGGTAGATCAGAGACTTTTCAGAATAGTTGGATGATTTAAAATCCTGGGTAAAACTGACAATAACCGAGCTGTCATTCTTGCTATCAAGCTTGATATTGCTGATGTTTATGTTAATCCATTCTTTTCTTCTGTTTTTATATCTCTTATCCTGCTTCCATCCTTTTTTATTAAGGCCTTTTGCTGTAAAATCATCAGAAAAAAACGTCATATACGTATCAATATCACCGCCAGCGCCCGCTGTTTTTTCCCATGCTGTTTCCCATTCCATGAGAAAGTCTTTTATCTCCTCTTCTTGATCAGACTGGCTGCTCACCTCAGGAGGGGACGGTACTACAGGGGCTTTTTCAACTCTGTCTTGTTCGGGCGCAACAGGTGTCACATCAGTATCAACTGGTTGTGAAGTATCAGCCGGTTCCGCCGTATCAATCGGTGCCGCATTATCAACCGGTTCCGCCGTATCAACAGGTCCCTGAGTATCAGTCGGTCCCTGAATATCAGTCGGTTCCACAGGCTTATGATTCTCTATTAGCTTGACCGGAACAGGTGCTTTTATCCGGGGCGGCACAGGCGTTCCTGTTTTGATTTCCGTCTGCTTTGGAACCACTTTTTTTGCTTGGGCAATTTTAACCGGCTGATTATCACTGTCATCACCGGAAAAAAGAAAAACAACAATCAACACGATCATAATCAGAGCAACTACGCCGCCGGCTGCCGCGTATATCAAACGGTTTGATTTGTTTGTCTTAAAAGATGTTTCAGCATATAATTCTTCTTCTGTATCTTCATCGTAAATATCATCAGTCTCTGTTACTTCTTCATCTACATCATTTGCCCTATCTGCTTCAGCTCTCTTTGCCCTTTCCGCTTCAGCTTTTGCTTCTTTTTTCTTTCTAATTTTCTCTTGCTTTTCTTTTTTCCGCTTCTCCTTCTCTTCCTTGGCTTTCTCTTCTTCTATCTCAACATTCGCCTCTTCAATTTTTTCTTCTATATCCCCTATGCTGATTAAGGCTTCTTCAATTGTTTGTTCGAATTCTTCAAAATTTGTTCCATCCTCATATTGATCAAAAACATCCTTGAAATCGCTGTCAATTTCTCTGACATCTTCATTTTCATTAGCAATCTCAGCATCACCGTCAAAGATATCATCCATTTGCATGGATATATCACCATCAAAAAGATCATCATCCTCTTTTTTGGCCTTTTCATCGATTTTAATCTCAACAATATCGTCTTTATCTTCTTTAGACTTCTCTTCCTTATCTTTTTTTACCGTATCTAGCGCCTTGATTCCATCATTAAACCGGCGCCTGACTGCCTGGCCGGATTTGTTAACCTTAACCGTACACGAATCCATTACATTATTAAGGTTCTCTTTTTTGATGGCATCTTGTAAAGCTTTTAAAACATCTTCCAAGAGCTAACTCCTTATTATCATTTTTCTGTAGTAAATACTAAATCAGAAAAGAAACCAATAGTGAGTAATTATACAAATTTAAATATTTTGAAATCATACCTGAATTTTTTTTAAAAAACTACAAAAATTTAGAAAAAATTTAAAATTATTATAATAACTGTTAAATATATAACAAATATTGAGATAATAATTTAAATATGCTATAAAATCACATAAATAACTTATTGATATACATGTCCGATATTTT
>JANQFQ010000011.1 GCA_028277765.1 Desulfobacterales bacterium | reverse complement strand
TCACTGATACGGTTAAGGATCCAACAGGTATCTTTATCCACAGGGGAAGAGTTATTTCAGGATGCATTAAAACCAGTGATATTGTGACCCTTGAGGTTGACAGGGAGAAACGGGTTTCTACAGCCCTTAATCATACAGCCACCCATATTCTGCACGCTGCACTCCGGCAAGTGCTTGGGGATCATGTGAAACAATCAGGCTCCCTTGTGTCACCAGAAAGGCTTAGGTTCGATTTTACCCATTTTTCAAAGGTTGAAAAAACAGACCTTGATACAATTGAGACAATCGTCAACAAGAAGATCCGGGAAAATATATCTGTTGCATGTGAAGAGATGGATGCAGAAGATGCCTTTAAAACCAATGCCACTGCCCTGTTTGATGAAAAATACGGGGACAGGATAAGGGTGGTATCGATTGATACCTTTAGTAGTGAATTCTGTGGAGGGACACATACGGGGTGTACAGGTAATATCGGTCTTTTTAAAATTGTGAGTGAGAGCAGTATAGCGGCTGGTGTCAGGAGAATTGAGGCACTGACAGGGGCACAAGCTCTTGAATATATACAGAATATTGATAGGGTTGTTAACGCTGCCGCTGGTCTGGTTAAAGAGCATCCTGAAGCTCTTACTGAAAAAGTAAAAAAGATTATTGCTGAACAAAAAGCTCTTGAAAAAGAAGTAGAAAGATTAAAAGCAAAGATTGCCACAGTTGCTGCTGGTGCGGCTGATGATTATCATACCATCAACGGGATTAAGGTTTTGATCAAAAAGGTTGAAATAGACAAGCCAGCAGCATTAAGGGATTTTGCGGATAAGTTCAGGGACAGGATAAAAACCGGGATAGTTGTTTTAGGCGCCAAGACAGGTTCAAAAGCGCTCCTGATCACAGTTGTCACCAAGGATCTTACAGACCGTTTTCATGCTGGTGATCTGGTAAAACAGATTGCCGCTGAAGTGGGCGGCGGTGGCGGCGGCCGTCCTGACATGGCCCAGGCAGGGGGATCAAAACCGGAAAATCTTGATAAAGCACTTGAAAACGCAGTAGGGATTATTGAGAAAACAGCTTTAAACTGAAGCTTTAGATTTAAAATATAACCATCTGATAAAACATTGAAAAGCTAGGGGGAATCGTATGAAAATTGATACCAATATTGCGCTTCTCAAGTACCGTCGCACAAAAATTATCGCTACCATAGGGCCGAAATCGAGCAGCCCTGAAATAATTGAAAATTTTATCGACACAGGTGTTAATGTTTTCAGGCTGAATATGTCCCATGGAACGCATGACGGACACAGGGAGTGTTATGGGAATATCCGTTCCTGCGCAAAGAAAAAAGGCAAAACAGTTGCCATAATCGCGGACCTGTCTGGTCCGAAAATCCGTGTTGGAAAGTTTGCCGGCGGTAAGATTGTTCTGGAGAAAGGGGAAAGGGTCACAGTAACGACCCGTGACATTGAAGGGGAACCAGGACTCATACCATCACAATACACAGCTCTTGCAGATGATGTTGAACCTGGAAGTGTTATCCTGCTGGATGATGGCAATATCCAGCTACAGGTTGAAACAGTTGATGGTACTGAGATTGAATGCCGTGTGATTTCCGGAGGTCCTTTGAGCGACCGCAAAGGGATGAACCTGCCGGGTGTCAATGTTTCAGCCCCGTCTATGACTGAAAAAGATATAGGGGATGCAAAATTCAGTATTGAACTAGGTGTGGACTTTCTTGCTCTTTCATTTGTCCGGCATGAAACAGATATTATTATGCTCAGGGACCTTATTACCAAAGCTGGCTCAGATGTATCGATTATCGCTAAAATTGAAAAGCCTGAAGCCCTTGAAAATATTGAAGCGATCCTTGATGAGACAGACGCGATTATGGTGGCCCGGGGTGACCTGGGAGTTGAGCTCTCTCCGGAGCTTGTTCCTACAGCCCAGGATCAGCTAATAAAGATGGCTCAGGAATATCGGAAACCAGTGATTATCGCAACGCAGATGCTTGAATCGATGATCAAAAACTCAAGACCCACCAGGGCGGAAGTCTCTGATGTGGCCAATGCTGTCCGATTCGGTGTAGATGCCATTATGCTGTCAGGGGAGACTGCAGTTGGTGATTATCCGGTGCAAGCGATTCAAATGATGGATCATATTGCCCGTCAGACAGAAGGAAATCTCTGGAAGCAAGGCGCGTTTGGTGGTCTTTCAAAACATGAACATATGAAACCGCCCATACGGGTTGAAGACGCAGTCGCTGAATCAACGGCCCAGCTATCGCGTGATCTCCTTGTACGGGCCATTGTGGTCCTCTCTAGGAAGGGCCGTTCCATCGCAGTCGTCAGTTCCTCAAAACCGGCCGCACCCATTATCGGTCTCACACCGGATATTAAAGCAAGCCGGCGAGAAAACCTGCTCTGGGGTGTAGTTCCTGTGACTATTGATGAAGAAGATATGGAAACACCGAGGATTCTGGGGAAAAAAATTGTTGAACAGTTTGGGCTTGTGTCAGAAAGTCAGAGTTTCCTTATTGTTCAGGGATTTAGCAGCGATCCTGAAAAGAACTTTCCAAGTGTAACTGTGGTGCAGGTGTAGAGAAAAAACATAGTGCCTAAAGTTGTGGTATCGTTTCGCTCTGTCAGTTTATAAAATCGTAGGGTGGGCTGCGCCCACCAATTATCGAAATCGGGATCGGGATCGCTATCAAAATCGAGAAGATATGGAGCTTGGACACGAAAAACTGAGGGAACCGAGAAATTCGATTTTGATTCCGATCCCGATTTTATTATAGATTTAAAAGTAAAAACAATTAGTTAAAATTATTATACAATGAAAAATATGTTAGAAACAGTTGTTCTAATCTTATTAATTATAATGTCATCGACTACTGCCGAAGCTAAAATAAATCATCCTAATGTCACTGTTAGTGCGGAAAATCTTAAATCAACGGTAGAATTCCTTACGTCTATTCGGCCTTATCGTAATCACAGAAATATAAAGAGCCTTGATGCAGCTGCTGAATATATTTTGCAGAAATTTACATCCTACGGAGTTAAAACCGAGGTTCAAGTCTTTGAAGTTAATGGGAAAAAGTATAAAAATATTATTGGAACCATAAACCCGGAAAAGTTGGAGAGGATCATTGTCGGGGCACATTATGATGTGTGTGGCAGCCAGCCAGGCGCAGATGATAATGCCAGCGCGGTTGCCGGACTTCTTGAAATAGTCCGGCTCATGAAAGGGTTTGAAACAAAAGTGAATTATAGAATTGATTTTCTGGCCTATTCGCTTGAAGAACCACCTAATTTTGCTACAAAAAACATGGGATCCTATGTGCACGCGAAATCACTGCATGACAACAAAGTAAATGTTAAAGGGATGATCTGCCTTGAAATGATCGGTTATTTTACAGATAAAAAGAACTCCCAGAGATACCCTTTGGGGATCATGAAATGGTTTTACCCGAGCACAGGGAATTTTATCGGCATTGTCAGCAATTATAAAGGTAGAAGCCTTGTGAAAAAGGTAAAAAAACATATGAAGAAGACAGCTGTTAAGACGGAAAGTTTAAAGGCCCCGGCCTCGCTGCCAGGCGTCGATTTTTCTGATCACAGGAATTACTGGAAATTCGGCTGGCAAGCAGTCATGATAACCGATACAGCGTTTTACCGGAATCCCAATTACCATCAAGCATCTGATACCATTGATACACTTGATTTTACAAAGATGAAAGAGGTTGTTAAAGGGGTTGTCTGGACACTTATAAATTTTTAATTTTAATATATATCTGTCGGAGAAAATGATTACTGGAGAATGCCTTGCATAACCAATATAAAATAAATTTAAGGGAGAAAAGAAGACATGGGAAAAAGGACAATCATTTTATTTTCTATCATTATTATTGGCAGTCAATTATTGTCGGGCTGTGCCATGGCTAAAAAGAACGATAAGAGATTTTCTGAATTCTCAAACAGGGACATGCGCTCACTCGATATTTCCCGGCAGGCAATGATCGATATCGTCAATTATATGCGGAACACACCGGAACTCTATAACACATCTGGATCAAAAAAGCGGATGTCCCTTAACCGGGAACAGCGCCTTTCAGTATGGCATACATGGCAGTCTTTTCTTGATCATATTCTGGTAATGGATACCCTGGGAAAGACATATTCAGACTACTATAAGAAAACAAAAGGGAAAGATAAGAAAAAGGCGTTTAGGATCTCTTTTGCCGCGTTTCTTGCCCAGTACAGATATGCTATGGATTTTATTACGATTACTGAACAGAATCCTGATTTCCATGTGGTACTGAATGAAGAAGTGCCTGAACTCGGTCTTCCTGAAGGGACATATGCCCGCCTTAAATACAGGTTTCTGAATGTCATACGGGGTGCTGAGTTTGCCAGGCTGAACATGGTATATAAATACTACGGCGGTGACGCCAAACTTTCTATAACAAAAGGGATGGGCGATGATATTGCGGCTATCTGGGAGGAAGGGAAGGGAAGAGGCCCGAAACAGACGGCAAAAAACGGAATCCGCATCCTACAGGATTCCGCTTTTACAGCCTGGTTTCCCGTGCAAAAGGGGATATCAATAGGCATGAGCAAGGTGAGGGTAAGGAGAGGGGATGAATACCTGATCAGCCAGAAACAAATAAAAGAGATCATACCTGAACTTGAACCCGGGGATATCCTCCTCCAACGCAGGGAATGGTGCCTGACAAACATTGGCCTCCCAGGCTTCTGGACTCATGCGGCTCTTTATATTGGTACGCCTGAACAGAGAAAAACGTTTTTTGATGATCCTGAAGTAAAAGAATGGATAACATCTCAGGACGGGAAGCATGAAAGTGTTGAGGACCTCCTCATGTCTGCCTATCCTGATACATACAAAGAAAGCATTAAACCCCAGGACAAAAACCAGCTGACCCGTGTTATCGAGGCAAAAGGGGAGGGGGTGATATTTACCACTTTGGAATACTCTGCGTACGCTGATTCAATGGTTGCCCTCCGGCCAAAACTGTCTAAAAAGACAAAAGCTCTCGCCGTTTACCGGGCGTTTCATTATTATGGAAGGCCGTATGATTTTAACTTTGATTTTCTGACAGACTCGGCCCTTGTATGCAGTGAAGTCGTCTATAAATCATATCTGCCGGCTGGTAATGATGAAGGCCTCCATCTTTCCCTGGATGAAATGATGGGGCGGAAGGTTCTGTCTCCCAATAACATTGCAAGGCTTTATGATACAGAATATGGAAAAAAGCCCCAGATGGACATGGTTCTGTTTCTTGACGGCAATGAGAGAAAGAACAGCGCGTCAAGGGCAAGTGTAGAAGCATTCAGGAGCAGCTGGAAGCGGCCAAAGTGGCATATTGTGATAAAGGATACAATGCTGGATCAGGAGAAAGGTGTTGGTAAAAAGTAGTGGGTTGGGGCCAGTGGATTTTAGATGCTGGTTTTTAGATCTTGGATCCTACATTTTATTCGTATTTTAAAACCTGGTCCTCAGGGCCAGGATATTTTTTTATTCTGGTATCTTAAGAGAGACATTTTGGAAACAATAACCATCATGCACAACTTGTCCATTAGTCTGGATATTGATCGGCCTGGAGAAAATAGGGCCATCAGTGACAATGGTGTGGTATTCTCCTTGTTCACCTGAAATGTCTATACCAGCTTTTTCAAAGTTTGCAATGACATCCCTATCAAGGGTGAATCCCAGAAAACTGTTATCCAGTGCCTCCTGTTTAATGTTAACAATGGTCGCTTTAAATCCAAGCTTCAGAAATTCATCCAAAAGATCGTGACGCGGTGTCTGCCATAATGGTTCATAAGCCTTAATCCCCACCGACGAGCAAACTCTCTCGACCCATTCCAGGTGAGGTTCCAGATCAATATCACCAAAAACACCATAGGTGATACCCTGTTTTTTGAACTCATGCAAAACAGAAATGAAGTCTTTTTCATAATTATCCCATGACGTGGGACATACAATGCTTTGTATGCCCAGGGCATCTGCCTGAGCTTGAATGACAGCTCTGGGAAGACCATGGGAACGGGATCTTTCACCGCTTTCAACCATCATTGTCAGAAGTGCTTTTGGCTTTCCGCCAATTTGGATACTTCGATACAGGGCAAGACATGAATCCTTCCCACCGCTCCATGAACAAAAAAATGATCTATCTTTTATTGAATGCATAATTTTAACTTGTCTCCGGATGTTTTTGAGTTTCCTTATTCTCAGTGTAGGGGCAGACCTACGTGTCTGCACCTGGTGCTGGCGAACACATAGGTTTACTCCTACATTTTTATTCTCTGTCCTGCATTTTAAAAAAAATTCCTCTGTCCCCTGTTTATTCTATTTTTCCTGCGATCACTTTCTTAAAATTTATCAGTGTTGGTATGAAACCATAAACCAGCGATATCCCCAGAATAATTGCTACAGGCACTTCTTTGTTCCAGAAGATACCGCCGGACAATAGAAGGATGATGATTACGGGGATTCCAAAGATAAATCTCCGGTTCGCCGCAAGCGCCCGGCCAAGGTGGCGGTAGTAAGAGTCGAACGAAACCATTTGGATGCAGGCGATGCCGATCATTAATCCAAGGAGAGCTTGACTGTCCTGAAACAGTATAAGGGAGCAGATAGCCACAAGTGCTCCCACGGTACTTGGCACACCAGAGAAATAGTTTGGATCACTGTCAGCCTTGTTTAGGGTAAAATAGACAAGGCGGCTGATGGTGAAAAGGGAGTAAAATATGCCCATAATACAGCCTTGAATTCCTCCTAATGTCAGGAACAGGGCTACACCAGGTGCTATCCCATAGTTCACACCGTCCGCAATATCATCTGAATACACACCCCAGCGGGTTCCCCCGAATTTTCGGGCAGCAGCGCCGTCAAATCCGTCAAAGGCAGCGCCAAGCATGAGGAACACCAGGCTAATGTCTAACCTTCCTTTTGCAGCAAAGATCATGCTGTAGATACCACACAGCAGGTTAGCACAGGAAATAGCATCAGCAATAAACCGTTTTTGAAGTATACCTAGGTTATAAAAGAAGATCACTGCAGAGAATGTAATATTCATCCCGAGAAGGTAGATCACGAATTCATTGGTAATAAATTGGGGTGCCCAACCCTGGCTGATAATAAGCAGGGCAAGAAGGGTTGTATGGTTTATCCCTGTCCGTATGCGGTTTTCAGTGTTCCCGTATCCCATGACATGCTGTATGATGAGAAACAGATCAAGACCCAGCTTTGTCGCTATGAGTGGTATGGGGAGGATATCGATACAGAAACATGACACAGCCACAAGCACTGGAAAATCTGTGAGCCGGTCAAATAATTTTCCAAATGCGGTCTCAAGCTGTCTATGTAGCGCAATGGTGCCGTCAAGATAGTCGAGCAGGCAGAACAAGAGAAATAGGGTTATGATGACTATAGGATTCGCGAGTATAGCCTTTAACTGCTTAAGCGCAAGAATCAGCATTGGACAGATAATGATAAGCTTTGCGCCGGATATGATATTCGGGTGAATGGAGATACCTGCGGCTATCTGGGCTTCCATTCTATCCACCCATAATGGTTTTGTTATCAGGCGTTTCCTTGTCGGTTCAGTATTTTGGGTATCAGTCATATGTTTTCTTTGCTTAGTGTATAAAAGATGTTCAAATAAAGTACCTAAAGTGCCTAAAGTGCGCTAAAGTGCCTAAAATTGTGGTATCGCTCTGCTCTGCCATTTTTTGCAATAAAGTATTCTTGTTAACACTTGATTTTACATTGAGAGTAAGAGCTTGTCGGGTTTCATTTGTTTGAAAAGTTTTTAAATCCAAATATTGTTACACCGACGCTGTATGTAATATCAAATCAATATTTCTTACATTTAATAAAAAGTGTCCATTATCGTAGGGTGGGCTATGCCCACCAAATAAGTCAGAATACATTATGAAGCAGTAGATGGTGGGCACAGCCCACCCTATTATTATATTTTTTCTCGCATTAAAAAACCAAAAATATCCCTTATCCTGAAATAGCGCCTTTGGGCAAAATAGGCCTGGAAATCTTTTCCTGATGGCATGGGGAAATAGGATTCATCTTTTTCTTCATCAGGCAGGGGATTGGGGTGGTTCCCTTCTGACAACAGTTTAACAATTTTTTTTAAAAGATGCGAGCCAATGATGGCTGTCAACACAAGGACTCTCTGCTGAGTCATGCCAGGCTTTAACAGAAACGATTTCCTGGCAAGGATAGCGCCAGTGTCTATTCCTTCATCAATCCAGTGCACAGTAACACCTCCTCGGTCTTCACCATTTTTTAAGATCCAAAAGTAGCACATGGCCCCGCGATAAGCCGGCAGCCAGCCAGGATGGATGTTCAGTGCACCGATTTTGGGAATTGAAATAATATCAGGCTTAAGAATCTGGTTAAAGTAAGCTGAAATAATCAAATCTGGTGATAGGGATTTAATAAATTCTCTGCATCTTTCACTATTCACACTACTGCAGTGAAAAACCGGTATGCCAAAGTCCCTTGCAATGATCCAGCCAGGTTTAAGATCTGCGTTGATCGGCAGCAGACGGGATATCAGAAAAACAAGCCCCTGTATTAGCTGCTGCCAGAAAAGAAGCCATCCAAACCGCCATCCTGTTCTCCGTAACTGTTTTTTCAGTTTTCTTGCTCCCCTGAATGTAAATGGGAGTGGTTTTGCCTTAATGATCCCAGTAAGTTCAATTTTTTTATCATCAAGAAGCCTGTTCAGTATAACCGCGCTCCCCAGGTGGCCTGCTGAATATAAAATGATGGTCTTAAGGGACCTTATAGACTTATTGTTTTCTGGTGTATCAAGCATAGCCTTTTTGTTTTAGGAAAATTCGAAGCACGAAATCCGAAACTCGAAACAAATTCAAAATTTAAATGTTCAAATGCTCCCCGATGACGGGACAGGCAAAACCATAACTGCCTATATTTTCGAATCAAATTGCCTTCTGTTTTGAAATTTGAATTTTGGTCATTTGAATTTGTTTCGGATTTCGATATTCGGATTTCGGATTTAAATTTAGTGATATCATCTGTACTATTCCAGAGCTATCCTAAGCAGAATCTTTTTGTTCAGCATTTTTACTTGACGCTTCCATATCAATCTTCCACAGATGTTTTTGGGTGTTATTGACCATGTGCACAAGGGCTGCGAGGCATACAAGGCATACAAGCGGGACCGTGATCTTAAAATGTGAAGTGCCGGTGTAGATAATAAACGTATTAATCAGGATAAAAATGATTCTCATTTCAGTTGGTCCTATGCCGTAATGATAAATCTCGAATTTATTTGTGGCTGCGAATGACAGGAAGGAATTGACCATAAAGCACCCAAGCAGAATAAAGAGGAGGATATACCAGAATGCAAGGCCTTTTGGCGCGATAAGATATCCTGCCAGCACCAGGGAAGCCAGGAATACATAATCGAGGAAATGATCCATATAAAATCCCCATTTGACCAGGCCGGTATTCCTGTGTCTGCCGATTGCCCCGTCAAAAAGGTCGGTAATATATTGAAATAAAATCATCAATGAGACCATCCACAGCCATTTAAGATTGTAACTCGCAAAAAAACCAAAAATGACATTTAAAACACTCCAGATCAGAGTCATCATGGTCAAGTGATATGTTTCAATAGATTTAGGTATTTTGGGTATTCCCCATGCAACAAACGCTTTTTCCGCGCGTGTGAGTATGGATTCTCCAACCTTTTTATCGCCGCCGAATTCCTGGTTTTCCATTATATAAACTCCTTTTTTTTCTGTTTATTCGGATAAATAGAATGTTGTTTTATTGATACTTTATAAATGATGCTGTCAAGAGTGTCAATTTTAATATATTTTCGCAGATAAAACAGGTTTAAGGTTGTTCTAAACACTTGTATCATGTATATGCCCTTTAATGGAGAAAAAGTGGCACATACTCACACCAGATCCTGAAGCGGTTAAAAAGATTTGCATTGAATTGAACTGCAGCCCTGTTACGGCTTCAATACTTGTAAACAGGGGGATTACATCTAAAACAGTTGCCTCAGAATTTATCAACCCGTCTTTTGAAGGGATGCGTCCTCCTTTTATCATGGCTGATATGGATAAAGCTGTAGAAAGGATTTATGCTGCTGTATCTGGTAAAGAGAAAATCCTGATATTTGGCGATTATGATGTTGACGGGATAACTGCAACAACCATCCTTTACAGCTTTTTTCAATATATCGGCGCTGATGTCTACTATTATATCCCTCACAGGATGGATGAAGGGTATGGACTTCAACCATTTCATATTTTAAATGATGCAGCTCCAGATGGAATTAACCTTATTATTACGGCTGACTGCGGTTCAGGGAGTCATGAAGCGGTTGAAGCAGCATTGGATGCAGGAATTGATGTGATTATTACCGACCATCACAATATTTCTGATGATATTCCCAAAGCCATTGCAGTGATAAATCCAAAACGTAAGGATTGTAGCGCTGGCCTGGCACATCTTGCCGGGGTCGGGGTGGCTTTTTACCTTTTGATAGGCCTTCGACAGCATTTCCGGGAAAAAGGATTTTGGAAACATTTAGATGAACCGAACCTGAAAGAGGTTTGTGATCTTGTCTCCCTTGGCACGGTAGCTGATGTGGTTCCGCTTATTAATGAGAACCGTTTGATGACAATAGCCGGTCTGGAAGTGCTGAACAGACGGGGCAGGCCGGGTATTAGTGCGCTGATGAATGTATCGGGAGTGAAAAAGGAGGGACTGAATTCCATAGATATTGCATTCAAGCTGGCTCCGCGGATAAACGCCGCAGGTAGAATGTCTCATGCGAAAAAAGCAGTAGAATTGCTCCTTGCAAAAGAACGGGAGCAGGCCATGGATGCTGCTATAAACCTACAACGGTTAAACACTGATAGACAGGCCATGGAGAGGTCTGTACTTGATGATATTTTCAAGAAGATTGAGAACAGCAGAATACTTGATAGACGGTCGATTGTGATGATGAACGAAGACTGGCACGAAGGGATACTCGGGATTGCCGCATCAAGGCTAGCGGACAGGTATTATCGTCCAGTCGTACTGATCTCATCAAAAGGTGACACTGGCAAGGGATCCGGCAGAAGCATACCAGGATTTGATCTATATGAAGGGATTGGTGCCTGCGCTGAATATATTGAAAGTTTTGGAGGCCATTCAATGGCTGCTGGTATCAAGATAAAAACAAGTGATTTCAACAGGTTTAAAGAAAAATTTGAAACAGTTGTCAATGGTATGACAAGGCCTGAAAGTTTTGTGCCGAAAATTATTATTGATTATGAAATAAATTTTAATGAAATCTCAGACCAGCTGCTGGATGAATTGGAAAGGCTTCAGCCCTTTGGCGCATCAAACCGGGAATCCCTTTTTCTCGCAAAAGATGTTAAAGTGGCGTCATCAGGCATTGTAGGAAAAAAACATAGGCGCATGATGTTGCGTCAGGAAACAGGGAGAGCTGTCAGGGCTATCCATTTCAATATCGATCCTGAAAGTGATCTGCCGGATTACTTTGAGAGGATTGCGTTCAAGCTCCATTGGAACCGATGGAATGGGAGAAAAGAGGCACAGATAGTTGTGGAAGAGGTTTAAAGAAAGTGCCTAAAGTGCCTTAAGTTGTGGTATCGCTTCGCTCTGTCATTTTAAAAAAACCGTAGTCGTGGTCAGCACTAAAGGGAGTGATCGGTATTCAGTAATTAGTTTCCAGTATTAGTTTCTAGTATCAAGTATCTAGAATGGTCGTGATCGGATTAAAAAAAGAGAACTAATAAAAGTGTGCTACAATACCAAAATTTAAGTGTATAAGACCAGATTTGATCATTCAGACAGTGTCAGATTTTATTAAAATTAAACTTCAAAATCGAAATAAAAGCATGGTCATTCAATGTGTTAATCTTGTTGGTTAGAATAAATAACATCGTAGGGTGGGCTGTGCCCACCATCTACTGATTCATAATGTATGCTGATTTATTTTATTGGGTGGGCACAGCCCACCCTACGATGGTTGGTTACATTTCATTAAATGTAATCAATTTAGATTTGACCATACATAAAGTGTTGGATGTCGATTCGTCATT
>JANQFQ010000088.1 GCA_028277765.1 Desulfobacterales bacterium | reverse complement strand
TGAGTTGAATAGTGTCGTTTACTATTCAAACGAAACTTATGCCATTTTCGGTATAAAGCTGAGTTGAATAGTGTCGTTTACTATTCAAACGAAACTTATACCCTTGCGGTGTAGATTAAAAATGATTTGAGGAAATAGTGATGAATAAAAATAGTTATACTCTTTTTTTATTGTTTTTGATCGTTTCTTTCTTTGTTTCGCCACTGACCGCTGAAGAGATCAGGATGAAAACCGATGTGGTGGTTGTGGGGGCCGGCGGAGCAGGACTTTCAGCAGCGGTGACTGCTGCTGAAGGGGGCGCGGATGTAATTGTCCTTGAAAAGATGAAGATCCCTGGCGGTTCCACTAATTTTGCGGAAGGGATATTTGCTGTTGAGAGTTCTCTTCAGCGGAAGGCACACATTACCCTAACAAAGGATGAGGCGTTCAGGGAGCATATTGAGTTCAGCCATTGGCGGGCTGATCCGCATCTTGTAAGGACTGTTATTAACAAGTCTGGTGACACTATTGACTGGCTTATGGAGCAGGGGATTGAATTTGTGGGACCTTTGTCGCTTTATCCGGGCGGGCCCAGGACCTGGCATGTGGTTAAAGGGAAGCATCATTGCGCGGAGATTGTCAAGGTGTTCTGTTCCAGGCTCAAAGAGATGAACGTTGAGATACTATATGAAACTCCCGCGATAAAGCTGGTTAAAACAAAAAGTAAGATTACCGGCGTTATTGCTGAAGATAAAAGGGGTAACAAGGTTTTTATAAAGACAGACGCGGTCATCATCGCCACCGGCGGTTTTGCGAATAGTAAAAATATGCTGAGCAAATATACAGATGCCCATCCTGATCTTAAACTGTTGGGAAACATGGGGAAAACAGGTGATGGAATTCAGATGGCGTTTGAAGTCGGTGCCTCAGATAGGGGGATCGATGTTGTCCAGCTGATGGGGCCGTATGTTAAAGGTGAAATGGGGATAACACCTCTTGTGGCCTGCCTTTCCCAGCCTTTTCTCTGGGTTAATAGACTGGGTGAAAGATACATGAATGAGGCGACGTTCAAGTTCCCTTACATGGGCAATGCCCTTGCCCAGCAGCCCGGGCAGATCATGTTTACCATATTTGACGAACATTCAAAAAAATATGTACAGGAAGCAGGAATCGATTTTGGCATGGGGGTTTATGTACCGACTGGGACTAAGCTTGAAGATATTGACAGTCACCTGAAACGGGGGATGGATAGCGGGCAGGTATTTTCCGCGTCTTCCATCAGGAAGCTTGCCAGGAAAATTGATGTTGATCCCAAAACATTGCAAAGGACAGTGGATGCTTATAATGCCCTGTGTGACCGTGGAAAAGATGACCTTTTTGGAAAGCCAGCTCAATTCCTTCATCCTGTAAAAAAAGCTGAAATTTATGCAGTTAAAGGGCATGCCTGCGGTACCGGCACCATCGGCGGTATAAAGATCAATTATAAAACAGAGGTCCTGGATGAAGAGCACAGGATTATTCCTGGATTGTACGCAGCTGGAAATGATGCAGGCGGTTTCTACGGTGACACCTATGATGCCACTTCTTCAGGTGGGACCATGGCGTTTGCAGTGAATACAGGGAGGATTGCAGGGGAGAATGCGCTGATATATATTGGGAAATAAATATAAGTGCCTAAAGTTGTGGTATCGCTTCGCTCTGCCTATTTAAAAAAAGTCGTGATCGTATATTAAAAAGGTAGGAGTAGGTTGGTTAAAGCCGGTATATTTTCGTTGGGTTGAAAAACGTAACCTACGATTTAAGTGCTTGTATGATATGATTGGTGGCGAGGCGAAACCCAACATTAGTGTTGGGGAAAGTGCTTAAAATGAGAGTATCGTTCAGCTCTGCTTTTTTTAAATAAAAATGGCAGCATTCCACAACTTTAGGCACTTATAATTTTAGGCATTTTAGGCACTTATTTTTCAGGCATCCAGAACAGCGTCAACCTGATCTCGGATTTTTTTCAGGTCGACGATGATGACTTCATCCCCTTTTTCAAATGTCTCAAGGATTTCAGCTTTCTTTTTTTCATCAGCAAATATTGGTGCAAGCTTTTTCATGATGCCGGTCAGTCTCTTGGAATCTTCTTTGCTTACACTGTTACCTGAGAGAAGATCGAACAGCTTGTCTTTATCTTCCTGGTCGATACTGTTAAAATCGAGTTTTGAGGCAAACGCGAGGGAAGGGCTTTCAGAAAAAAGTTTCTGGGAGTTCTTGACAAGCTTTACAAGTATCTTGGTTTTTATTGATGCTTCTTCTTCAGAGATCTCAAGATTGATTAGGTATTCAAGGAGTTTAATAATATAAAAATCAAAACGGCTGAGGGTGTTTTTGGAGCCGCCGTCATCTTTAATGCTTGGTGAAAAATAGCCCTGGATCATCCAGGATTTCAAAAGGTCTACGCTGATTCCGAGTTTTTGCAGGTATTTTGTTGAATATCCTTTTTCTTTGCCGTCAGCTTCGACGAATTGTGGTATGATAATATCGGTTTTTAAATACGCTTCTTCCTGATTTTTTACAAGGTCATCATGGGAGATCGGCTCGTTAAATGCCATTTTAACAGCATTTCCCTTAACACCGGTAAGTTCCCCGGATATGTCAATCGTATCACCTTTAAAAAAGGAAATGGTTCCGCTGATTCTGCTGGACATGTTTAATTCTTCGTTAACCAGAAAGATAATCCCTTTTTCAGAAATGTCTTTGATTTCAAAATTATGGTCTTTGACTTTTAAAATCGGTCTTTTTCCGGGCTCGAAAAATATTCGGGAATTCTTTTCTTCTTTTTTATCTGTATTCTGTTCTTTTCCCATTAGCGTCTCCTTACTTTCATGGCTTTCCGCACGGTGCCAGTATAGAAACTGGATCATCAAGCGGAGAAGTATTTCAGGGGAAACATATTACTATATTAATCAACAGAGGTGTTTGTGGCCCTGTCTTTTGCTTTTTTAAAAGCGTCATCCTGGATAACTGAGCTTGTATCAAAATTAACCTTAATAGGTTTGGAAGTCTCCTTATCCTTTGCTTTTATGCTGAGACGTCCATCAACGTTCAGCCCAAAAGTGACTGTGATTTTAGTATTTTTTGGCATTTTAGGAGGTAGTGACATTACGGCAGTTCCGACTTCAACAGAATTATCCAGCGGTGCTGTTTTATCATTGATATCATTCTCCATGATGCGGATTTTAACTGTGGGCTGGTTATCCTGTGCTGTGGGGAAATCACGGGAAGCATTTACAGGGATCGGTGTGTTTTTCCTGATCAGGTTGAACACCATCTTCTCTTCTTTTGACTTGAGCACGACTACGCCAAAGCTTTTACTCGCAACATCCTTAACGTTTAATGTTTTTTCAATGTCAACATCTGTCTTAATATCTTCATCCAGATCACCGATGTTTTTTTCAATAAAATTTTCCGGGGCGTCTTTAATAATTTGAACCATGTTTTTTGTTTCGCCAGTCTCATTCCCCTTTTTAAGCCGACTTGACATCAGGGCGTTTAAAGCGTATTTCCATCCAAAGATCGCGGCGCCTTTAGCAACGGCACTGTCAGGTTCGAACAGTGTTGGTGTTTTGGAGAATTCTTTTTCAAGGCGTTCGGTAATCTGCGGCATGCGGGTTGCCCCGCCTACCAGCACGATTTCATCAAAATCTTCATAACCCTTTTCTTTGGCTTCAGCCAGCATATCTTTTGTAAAGGATATGGTTCTTTCAAGGAGGGCCTCTGTGATTTCTTCAAACTTTTCCCTTGTTAATTCAACCTTTACTCTTTGGCCTGCGTGAGAAATTGAAATCGGCGCTTTTTTTCTTGGGCCGAGAACTTTTTTTGCATTTTCAACAGACATAATCAGATCCTGGCAGGTTTCAGGGTTATCCAGGATATCTTCATCAGAACCTGTTTCATTCTGGAATTCATTAACCAGATAGGAAACAAGCCTATCATCCCAGTCTTTTCCTCCAAGGTTGTGGTCCCCGCCAGTGCATACAACTTCAACAGAGTCAGTCCTGATTTGGATAAGGGTGACATCAAAGGTGCCGCCTCCAAGGTCATATACAAGCACGGCTTTGTTTTCAGGTGATCGAACAGCAGCATATGTAATAGCGGCTGCGGTCGGTTCGTTAATAATCTGGCAGACATTAACTCCTGCCAGTTCTCCTGCCTTCTGGGTGGCCTCACGCTCGTTAATACCAAAGTAAGCGGGGCATGTGATAACAACATCCGTGATTTTTCTGTCCAGCTGTTCTTCTGCATCCTGTACGACTTTTCGGATGATATAGCTGGATATTTCTTCGGGTGTGTACGACACAGAGTTATACTCAAAGACAAAGCTCGGTTCGCCCATTGCCCGTTTAATAAAGCTTACTACCCGGTGGGGATAAATCCCTGCACTGTCCTTGGCCATATTTCCCACAACAACGTTGTCATCATCAAAAAAAACCACTGAAGGGGTTACATTCTGGTTTTCAGAATTACGTATTATCGCGGGTTGACCGTTTTCATCCACATATGCGATGGAAGAGTAGGTCGTTCCCAGATCAATCCCAAAAACTTTTTTTGTTTGTTTTTTCATCTAGTTACCATTTTACTCTGAAAACCGTTATTCTCGTAATATATGGCATTTTGCGGTTAAATGGTCACGCAAAGTATATTTTAAAAAAAGATGTGTATCTATATATATATAATAAAAAAACTATTGTGTGTCAAATGATAACCTATGTTGATAAAAGATGTTAAGAAAAGCCCGAAATTAGCATAAAGAACTTGTTTTTTTAGAAATTCAACATCTGTTTAAAACATCAGTTTTTTTATAAAGCCTTGTCGACCTTCTTACGGACTTTGTTAAGATCGACAATCAGTACTTTATCTTTACCTTCTTTTGCCAGAAGACGCTTTGCCTTTGTTTTGTCAAGAAAAACAGGCGTTATCCCCTTGAGTATTTTTGAAAGCTTTTCCTGTGACTGTTTGCTGATGCGGCTTTTTCCAGCGACAAGATCAAAGAGATGGTCTCGTACTTCTTTAGTCAGACTCTGGAAATCAACTTTTGATGTAAAAGAAATATAGGGCCTTACAAAAAGCATATCACTGGCAGTGCTACTAGCTTTTGCGAGGATTTTAATTTTTAAGGATGCTTCATCTTCCGGGATTCCCTTCTTGACCAAATGGTCAAACAGTTTAATCAGATAAAGATCAAAATGGCTGAATGCATTACCGTTGCCATCCTTTAAACTTGATTCAATATAACCCTGAAAGATCCATGATTTTAAAGTATCCCTTTCAATTCCAAGTTTTGCCAGGTCTTTTGTCGTATATCTTGTTTCTTCTTTTGCTCCTGTCTTAATAAGCTGGGGGATAGCCATATCGGTTTTTAAATAGGCTATCCGCTGATTTTTATCCAGGACTGAATAGGGGATCGGTTCGCTGAACGACATACCCACAGCATTACCAAAAGTCCACACCAGGGTTCCGGCAATTTCAATCGTGTCGCCTTTAAAAAAGATGATAGATCCGCTGATGTTTCTTGTAAGGCTTATCTCCTTATCTACCAGGAATTTCAGACCGGTTTCAGAAATATCTTCAATTTCAAAACGTGACCTGTCGATTTCCAGCGACGGTCTCTTGCCTGGTTCAAAAAACACCCTGGGCGCTGTTCTATCTTCTTTATTTCCACCCTGTCTGTCTACCATTGTATGTCCCTATTCAACCTTGGTTTTCCTTGCCCTGGCTTTTGCTTTTTTTAACTCTTTATCCATAATGACTGATCGGGTTTCAATGTTTACATTAACGGTTTTTGATGTGGCTGTTTCTTGAGCCTTAATCTTAAGACGTCCTTCCACGTTCAGGCTGAATTTCACGGCAACTGGGGTATGCCTTGGAACATTGGGGGGGAGGGTAAGCATGGCGGTGCCGATTTCAACAGAATCTTCCATGGTCGCCATGTTATCATTAATATTATTTTCCATAATATGAAGTTTTACAGCCTTTTGGTTGTCTTTTGAGGTTGAGAAGTCACGTGAAGCATTCACTGGAACAGTGGTATTTTTTTTAATCAAGTTGAAGACAATCCTTCCTTCATCTTCCTTCCTTACCATTACGCCAAAACTTTTACTCGCTACATCTTTGACTTTAAACATTGATTCTTTAACGGCCTTTACCGAAGAACCTATTTCCTCAGCCATTTCTTCAGTAATCAAACTGACGACATCTTCAGGAGCTTCCTCTATAATCTGGACCAGGTTTTTTGTTTTGTCATATTTATCACTGGATCCTGTTTTTTTCCTGATGCGGCTAATCATGCCAGTGTTAAGCGCGTATTTCCATCCAAAGATAGCGGCGCCTTTAGCAATGGCACCGTCCGGTTCAAACAGTATCGGTTTTTTTGAAAATTCACTTTCAAGCCGTTCAGTTACCTGGGGCATTCGGGTCGCGCCGCCGACCAGAACAATTTCATCAAAGTTTTTATAGCCCTTTTTTTTGGCTTCTTCAAGCATCTCCTTTGTAAAGTCGATGGTTCTTTCCAAAAGGGCTGCTGTGACTTCCTGGAATTTTTTTCTTAAGAGTTCAACTCTGATCCTTTGTCCGCCGTATGAAATTATAATGGGAGCCTTTTTACGCTGGCTAAGGATTTTTTTCGCGTTTTCAACGGAAATTTGTAGATCCTGGCATGTATCATTATCTTCCAGGATGTCTTCTGTAATGCCTGTGCTTTTCTGAAATTCCTGGGCAAGAAATGCTACGATTCTATCATCCCAGTCTTTCCCGCCCAGGTTGTGATCTCCCCCGGTGCAAAC
Organism: Desulfobacterales bacterium; assembly: GCA_028277765.1. GTDB lineage: Bacteria > Desulfobacterota > Desulfobacteria > Desulfobacterales > SURF-7 > JANQFQ01. The sequence continues at coordinate 23,032 of JANQFQ010000088.1, read as the reverse complement.
AACTTCAATGGAACCAGCCCGGATGTCAATAAGGGTAACGTCAAAGGTGCCCCCGCCAAGGTCGTACACAAGGATGGTCTTGTCCTTAGGCGTTCTCATGGCCGCGTATGTGATCGCGGCGGCAGTCGGTTCATTAATAATCTGGCAGACATTGACACCAGCAAGTACGCCTGCTTTCTGAGTCGCTTCTCGTTCGTTAATGCCGAAATAAGCAGGGCAGGTGATGACAACATCTGTAATTTTTTCACCCAGATGATTTTCAGCGTCTTTTATAACCTTGCGGATAATATAACTTGATATTTCTTCGGGTGTATAGGGGGTTGAATTATATTCAAAGAAAAAGTCGGGTTCACCGATGGCCCTTTTTATAAAGCTGACAACCTGGTCAGGATAAATTTTGGCACTCTCTTTAGCTACGGCTCCGACCAGAACATTGTCACCATCAAAAAACACAACTGACGGTGTTACAGGCTGGTTTTCGATATTTGGGAGTATGGTCGGCTGCCCATTTTCATCAATATATGCCACTGAGGAATAGGTAGTCCCAAGATCAATTCCAAAAACCTTTTTAATCTGTTGTTTCATCCATTCTCCTGAATTGGATCATCCCCAGCATAATCCATGCTGTATTGGATTTGCTGATCCAAGTTACAGATTTAATACGAAAAAAAGAATATATTATATTTTTTTTAGTGTCTTATAATTGAAAAACCGCTATGTGTCAAACACTAACCCAATATATATAATGCTGAGTTGAATCCCGCTATAGCGGGATTCAAACGAAACTTATGCCTTTTGGATATAAAAAAGTAGTTATATAATAGATGGTTAGCCTGCAATTCATGTTTTTCAATATATGTTCCTGATAATAAGTTGAATATGTTGTGTTTGATAGTGATATTGACAATTTCTTTTACGTAAGGTAACTGATCTTTTTTTTAACTAAACATCGAAAACCATAAGCGAATGGATGAAATACAAAATTTGCCTGACGGTCATGTTGAGTTCATGAACCGGGCAGTTCAGAATTTAATTGAAACAGAATGTTTTGCCGAACATCTCTCTGATATCAATGAACAGGGGCCTTACAGACCGGATCTTGAAGCAGCAGCTCAGAAGTTAAGAGGGGCCGAGGAAATACTTCAGACCAGAGGAGAGCCTATCCTCCCTGACATTAATTCGTTGAGGGAGATGGCAGAGGGGCTCGGTATTGACTTGAAAACTGGCGTACTGCCGGAAAATATAAGAAGTATTTTGATACCTGCGGAGGGTAATGCACGTGCCGGGATTTTTCTGGCTGCAGGTTTATCCGTTCAGGAGGCATGTTTTGCCGCAGGTCATGGCATTGGGCACTTGATATTGGGGCATCATTTTTCAGCCACAGATCCCATGTCTTCACATGAAAGCTGCAAAGAATATCTTAAAAATGAGTATGATGCCAACTATGTGGCAGCTGCCCTTCTGATGGATGCAAGAATCTTAAGGGATGATCCTGATATAGATATCCATGATATTGATATAACAGCGGAAAAATATAATGTGTCATATGAGACAGCTGCCCAGAGGATTGCTGCATTGTCTGATATAGATATGTATTTCTTAAAAATTGACCATTCAGGCCATATATTGAAAAGATATATTAAAACAGACGGATTTGTTGACTGGCTTAATATCAGAAAAATATGCAATAAATGGGGCATGATGAAGGCTGTTGCCATAAAAAGTAAAAGGTGTTTTGTTCAAAAGTCGATACTGTTGGACAGGAATAAAAAAATTTTAGATACATTGTACTTTGCGTCAAAATATATTGAAAAAAAAGGTGAAAAATATGCTGTAGCGCTTGGATGCAAATACAGTGAAGCAGACAAGCTAAAGGGATTTGTTGACAACCTGGCTGATATTGAAGTCAGTATGCGTTCCTGCCCAAATCCCAAAACTTGTGAATTAAGGTTATGTTACTCAAGTTTCGCGCCGGTGTAAATTGGCTCGACTTAAAAGGGTTATCTGCGGAGCGATTCCCCTTATTGCACTTGTGTTATAAATATTTACTTGTAAAACTCTAGATTTGAACTTGCAGACAGTGTCAGTTTTTATTAAAAGCTAAGCTTATATAGAAATGCTAAAATCTGAAATAAAGGCACGGACTTTCAATGCTTTAATAAAGTTGGTCAGAACAAATAAAATGTAGGGTAGGCTATGCCCACCATCTACTGATTAATGATGAATTCTGTCTTATTTGGTGGGCATAGCCCACCCTACGATGGTTGTCGCAATTCATTAGATGTAACGCCCCAGGGGATACACGATTACCCCAAAGGGGCTCTCTGGAGGGGGTAATGAAAGATTATAAAAGCGGTTCATTGATAATTGTTGTTTTCGTGGTTTTGTTTTTTTTGTGTTGTATGACGGCTATTGGCGCTGAGACCATCATAAAGACAGATGTTGCTGTGGTCGGTGGCGGCGGCGCTGGGCTGGCAGCAGCGGTCGCTGCCGCAGAAGGCGGTGTTGATGTTGTCGTGCTTGAAAAAATGCCTGTGCTGGGTGGCTCCACGAATTTTGCGGAAGGGATATTCGCTGTTGAGAGTACCTTTCAGCGTAAAGAGAACGTAAGCATCACAAAAGACCAGGTTTTCAAACAGCATATGGAATACAGTCACTGGCTTCCGGATCCCCTACTGGTAAGGGGGATTATCGACAGATCAGCTGATACGATTGACTGGCTGACAGGATATGGCGTTACGATTAAAGGGCTTGGATACGCGTTCCCAGGAGCGCCGCGTACATGGCACACCCTGGATGGATATGGAGCGTCAATTACCAAGGCTCTTCATAAAACGTTAAAGGAGAAAAATGTCAAGATATTTTTACGGACACCTGCTAAGAAACTGATAAAAAAAGGACGCCGCATTGCAGGGGTGATTGCTGAAGATAAAGACGGTAATACCATAAAAGTAAAAGCCGGTGCTGTGATCATTGCGTCCGGGGGTTTCGCGGATAACGAGGAGATGCTTAGAAAATATACAAAGGCCGGGGTGAATATGATCCCCTTTGGTAATGCAGGGAAAACAGGTGATGGTATAAAAATGGCATGGGAAGCGGAGGCGGCTTCAGAAGGGGTTGACCTCCTCCAACTGGCGATACCAATAGTGCCCGGGGAAAGAGGGATTACTCCCCTGATTGCCATTTTGTCACAGCCGTATCTCTGGGTTAACCAGAAGGGAGAGCGTTTTTTTGAAGAAGGCACATTCCCGTTCCCGTTTATCGGCAATGCCATCGCACGGCAGCCGGAACAGCTTATGTATCTTATCTTTGATGAGAACACAAAAAAATACATGATGGAAAAAGGGATAGATGTGGGGGCGGGCATTTATGTTCCAGTAGGGACAAAGCTTGAAAATATTGATTCAGAACTTAATCGCGGTAAGGAAAAGGGAGATGTTTTTTCGGCTCCTTCATTAAAGAGACTCGTTTCAATGATAGATGTTGACAGGAAGACTTTTTTGGCAACGGTAAAGGAATACAATGGCTTTTGCAAACAAAAGCATGACGGCCTTTTTAACAAGGATCCAAAATATCTCCAGCCGGTCAATACCCCAACGTTTTACGCTATCAGGGGGCGCATTATGCTTGTAGGCACCCTGGGGGGGATTAAGATTAACCACAGGACAGAGGTGGTTGATAAAAAAGGGAATATCATACCTGGACTTTATGCGGCGGGAAACTGCGCGGGCGGTATGTATGGTACAACCTATGATGAATCCTTTACCACAGGAATGACCCTCGCTTTTGCTGTAAATTCCGGACGGATCGCAGGGGAAAATGCCGAAAAGTATACTAAAAAATAAGAATTGATAAAACAGGAAAAGAACAGGTTAGGCTGCTTTATCGAGATTGGTTGTAAAGTTCGTCACATTGTCCTGAATTTGAGCGGCCAGCCCTGCCAGTTCTTCTGCATTTATTTTTACAAGGGAACTATGTTTTGAAATACTGCCAGTGTCCTGATTAACTTCAGCAATACCATCGGTTATTCTTTCCAGGGAAGATAAGCTTCGGTTTACGTTTTTAGCCACTTCCTGTATACCGTTGGATGCCTGTCCCACATTCGTCGCGATTTCAGCTGTGGCAATGGACTGCTCCTCTACTGCCGTGACAATGCTTGCCACGATGTCGTTACTATTGAAAATAACCCTTGATATCTGTTCAATTTCATAAATAGTGCCAGCGGATGTTTGCTGAACCCCTTCAATCATTCCTTTTATTTCCTGGGTGGCGTCAGCTGTCTGCCTTGCCAGTTCTTTTATCTCACCAGCTACCACGGCAAAGCCCTTGCCTGTTTCTCCTGCCCGTGCTGCTTCAATGGTGGCGTTCAGGGCCAGCAGATTTGTCTGTTCAGAGATTTCCGTTATGGTTTCAGTCACCTTGCTGATGGCGTCGGCAGCACTGCCTAGTTCCTTAACTTTTGATGAGGCGGTTTTGGTCTGAGCTACAGCTTCATCTGATGCAGCACCGGCTTTTGTGGAGTTTTTGGCGACTTCATCGAGGGCAATGGTGTTCTCCTCCACAGCGGTCGCAATAATATCAATATTTTTTGAAGCCTGTTCCATGGTAGAGGCGATGATGACCATGTTTGACGTTGTTTCTTTAGCTTCCGCAGCCACACTGTCCGCTTTGCTGGATGCGCTCATGGAGTTGTCTGACATTTCAGAGGAAATGCCGGACAACTTATCAGCCATGGCAAGATTTTCAATTGTACTCATTTTTATTGAACTGATCAGGCCGGCCACATCAATAATCATTATATTCATCCTTCCGCAAATTTGGCCGATCTCGTCTTGTGTCTTGACCTCAATGGTTTCAAGTGAAAAGTCACCCTTAGAAAGCTGCTCAAGGTAGGCGGCAATCAGTTTTAAAGGATTTAAAACGAGCTTAAGAAACTGGATCATGGCTAAATGACTGCTGAGACCGATGATCACACCAACAGCAATAAGACGCCAAACAGAAAAATCAGTATAGAACACATAAGCCCCGCACGCGAATACAACACCTGTTGTAGCACAGATAACCATCATGAATTTAAACCTGAGCGAAAAGCCGAAAAGCTTCCACATAATTAACGAAGCTGTTGACATGAATATAACACCCATAACAAGATAGATGATAATATGATTAGTGGCCATAATATTTCCCTTTTTATTAATTATGCTGCATTTTAATGTATATTGCCGATAATACTCAAAAATGTCAAGAAAACGTATACTGTAATAAGGTATTGGTTGTTTATTGTTTGACACTTATGCTTTTTCTAATTACAATAAGAAGCTTTATATATTTTTAAACTTTAGATAAAAATACTAGCAAAGATTTATAATGTCCTTTACCCAGATACTAGATACGATCAGCGCTGGAATTATTATTCTAGATAGGGACTTGAAGGTCCTGAAATGGAATAACTGGCTGGAAAGATACAGCTCTATTAAGGCAGAAGAGATCCAGGGAAAATCCATTTTTAAATATTTCCCCAACCTTGATGTGCCGTGGTTTTTACGGAACTGCAAGTCTGTGTTTGCCTTTGGCAATTTTTCTTTTTTTTCGCAGAAAATCCATAATTATTGTTTCCCTTTTAAAAATGTAACAACTTTAGATACAAGTTTTGAATATATGCAGCAGAACTGTACCATGGGGCCTATCCGGGATGAAGCTAGTCAGGTGCAGTATATCTATATCCTCGTACAGGATGTTACTGATATTGCTGATTACGAGAAAAAACTGACCGAGATAAATAACAGAGACGGTTTAACAGGCCTGTATAACCGGATGTATCTAAATATTCAACTTGATGATGAAGTCAACAGGTTAAAAAGGTATGGCCGGAAATTCAGCCTAATCATGCTTGATATTGATCATTTTAAAGCGATTAATGATAATTACGGCCACCTGTGCGGTGATCAGGTTTTAAGGAATATTAGTGGGCTTCTTGGGAAACATAAGCGGGCTGTGGACGTCATCGCGCGGTATGGCGGTGAAGAGTTCTGCTGTTTGCTTCCGGAAACATCCCTTGAAGAGGCTGAAATTGTAGCTGAGAGAATCAGGACGACGGTTGAAAAAGCAGTTTTTCTATATGAAGATAGCAACATTAATGTTACTGTCAGCCTAGGATTAACTGAAGCCAAAGACCCCTCGCTCTCCTTGGAGGATATTCTGAAAAAAGCTGATGATGCCCTTTACCAGGCAAAAAAGGGAGGGCGGAATCAGGTTGTTAAAATGGTTTTTTAGGATGTTTGTTAGGAGGGTTACTATGCTTCTCTTTCATCCTTCCGTTTGAGGCCTTCCATAATAATGCTCATCAGGGGATGGGTAAACTCTCTTTCCTTGTTATTAACCGCATTCGTGATTTCAATAGACGCATTATCCCAGCTGATTAATTCGTATGCGGCCTCAAGACCTTTTAATTCGTTCACTTTAGCATTAACCAATTCACCCTTGATGCAGACCAGTGCGCCGGTGTTTCCGCCGGCTGAGACGGTCAGGGTACATGTTTTACTTTCAACCTCAACCAGCTGAAGAAAAGACGCCAGTCCTATGCCCTGGATCTGGCCCTTGGCGCCGGAATCCAACTCTTCAAGAATGCACTCGGCCAGGTGATCAATATCCATCGGTTTTTCAAAGTACTTGATTGAACCTAGGGCGTTAATCCTTTTTTCCACTTCAGGTGAGCCATTGGCGGTCATGACAAACATCGGTATCTCAGGATGTTTTGTGTTCATATAAACCAGCAGTTCAAAACCATCCATTACCGGCATTTCCAGATCTGTCATGACTAGGTCTATATTAAAACTGTCAATATGCCTGACAGCGTCCTGGCCATTATTAGCAGTCAGAACTTCAAATTTATCCTCAAAGCGCTTGAGCTTATTTTTAAGGAAGCTCCGTACAACATTTGTGTCATCAACGATAAGAACTTTTTTCATTATAGAGACTACCTGATTCTGTTGGTATATATCCCAACAATAAAATATTGAAGCTGTATAAACAACCAATTATCATTATTATAATATAATAACTTATAATAATATATAATTTTTTTACTTATATGCAAGAAAAATCTTCAGTTGCCTATTATGTTCTAAACGGGTGAACAACGGAATGATGTCAACATATATTTAAGGTTATACGTATATGGATATCAGCATAATATTTTGATTATACTATTCTTTTAAGCATCTAAGCTTTGCGAGGTCTTCCGCGTATCCATAAAGGTGAAGCCCCTTGCTTTCAATAATCATTTCTCCGTCTTCAACACCGATTGCGCTGGCCATGTACGCTTTTAGATTCTGGATTCCAGCAAGATTCGCAGGTAGGCCACTCCATAAGTCCCATGATCTGAAATATACGTAAAAGATAAGATGGTTGTCCTGTATCCTGGTATCTATTGACCGCAGGCAGGGAGGATCCACAAGTGTCAGATCAGACGGGTGTGCCACCTGGAGCACCATTTGATTGTTGCGAAAACCGTGCTCTTTATATGTCTGGATGATCCATTCTATCTGGTTTATATACAGTTTCCCGTGTTCTTCAAATACAACCCTGCCGTCAACATCTCTTTTGTCAATAATTTCAGAATTGTTCTGTTCCCACCATGTCAGTTTACTACCGGTTAACGGGGCCTTTGTCAGCCGCTCACCATATGTATATGATTCGCCTTCTTCCTTATGAGGGGACATAAGGTATTCAATATATGACCTCTCATAGTGCCCCCCCCCGTAAATATAATCGTGTTCCACTGGGTTGGGTATCCCAAGTGCCGGAGGGATATCCGGAAGAAGGGGCTCTGTACCTGGATATCTCACATGCCCCATAAAGAAGTCGTATTCAAGGCGTGTCTGACCTGAATATGATCCGCGGTCTATTGTGAATTTTTTCCCATGGTCCAGAATGTCATTTACCGCCTGAAACCAAAGGTCAGGCAGATCGCGGGCTTCAATTTTGTGAATGTGCATTTAAAGTGCCTTAAGTTATAAGTGCCTAAAGTTAAAAAACATAGTGCCTAAAGTGCCTAAAGTGAATGTATCGCTTCGCTCTGCCATATTAAAAAATCGTGGTCGTGGTCGGGTTTCCTCCCGCTATATTGTTATCCAGTATCTAGTATCCAGGATCTAGCAATAAGTGCCTTAAATTAAGATATCCTGCCATCTATATATTAAAAAAAAATATACTAGCTTAATATATTATTAATTTGCAAAACATATTTAATCGTCAACATAAATTCTTTGTCGTGCTTCGGCTGCTGATTTAAGCACGCCGATATGTTTATCAATATAGTCGTAGACCTTTGGCTGTTTGTTGTTTGAACCTGGGCGCAGTATCCGTCCCAGGTATTGAAGTACTCTTCCGCTGAATCGGATGGGGGTTGCCAGAAAAAGGGTTGTCAGATCACTGCAGTCAAACCCTTCTCCTATGAGCTGGCCTGTGGCAATCAATATTTTTACCTGGCCTTTGTTTAGCCGTTCAAGAACGCCCTGTCTTTCCTCGTCTGAAAGATCACCTGTGAGTATTTCGCTCGGTATTTTGAATCTGATATCTAGAATTGATCTTAGATTTTCGCAATGAGCTTTTCTGTCTGACAGAACCAGACATACATTGTTTTCTTTTTTCGCTTCCATGGATATGTCTGTTGCAATGAGAATATTCCTTTCAATATCTGTGGTAAGATTTGAAAGCATCTTGCTGTATTGATTGACAGGGTCTAGGGCTGTCTGAAAATTTGTGTCCCGGTTAACTACTTCGGCTTTGAGAATATCGCGGTTTTTAATCAGGTCAGTTTTATCTATTGTATGGTGTCTGTCTCCAAGGTGCCAGAATATAAGCTTGGACAGTTTATCCCTTCGCCAAGGGGTCGCACTTAAACCGAGCATGTATTTGGAATCAAATTCAGTTACCGCATCGGTGAAAGTTCTGCTGGGGCATCTGTGGCATTCATCAACTATCAGAAAACCGGTCTGTTTTGCCGCTTCATCAGCGCACTTATAGAGTGTCTGTACCAGGGCGACAGTAACTTTAGCCCCGATATTGACTTTGCCCCCTCCTATGACGCCAATCTCTTCGGCAGGAATACCAAGAAAAGCTTCAATCCGATTAATCCACTGTGTGGCAAGATTTTTTGTATGTACTACAATCAGGGACGGTTGACCGCGCCTGGCCAGCATATAAAGCGCGATAACTGTTTTACCTGATCCGGTAGGCGCATTGAGGACCCCGAAGTCTTTTGACAACATTTGATCGGCGGCTTTCTGCTGAAATGGCTTGAGACGCCCTGAAAAAGAGAATTCAATGTCCGGGAGAGTCCTTCTGCGGTCATCACGGTCGCATTTTATTCCATTTTTCTGACATAATTCCAGAACCTGTCTGGCATATCCGCGGGGCAGCCAGAGGCCGTCTTTTCCGGCCTTACTGTAATAGGCCAACTTTTTGGGGGTACCCCTGTTCCACCGTTTCATTTTGACATTTTCAAGCCATTTGGGATTATCGATGGTCAGGGCGGTGATCAGCTTCTGCCTGAGTTTTTCAGGTATGTCGGTGACAAGGAGGTCATTTGAAATTACTATCTTCAATTCAGCTCTGCGCTCCTGCTTTCCAGGTGTTTTTATGGGCCAGTTACGGGCAAAAATGTTATGTGATAATTGAGAAAATTACAACTTTAAAGTTTAACACATTGTTTGACAGATAATAAAAGAGATAGTATATATAAAAAATTGATTTTTATGATCTGTTTAATGGATTTTCCGGCCAGATTACATAATAAATGTTTATCAATGAGAAAACCCGGTTGTCCGTACTAAGTTGCCTGAATTTTATGTGATGGTTAATACCAGATACTTTTAAGAAAGGATACATAGATCAATGGATGATGAGAATGTTGGTGGCCAGATACAGGGAATAAATATTGCGTCTTTTCTCCAGATGAATGAGATGGAGAAAACCACCTGTACCTTGACGGTAAGAGGGGAGGAAGGGCAGGAAGGGACGTTATATTTGTTGGAAGGCCAGCTGATTGCAGCTGAGACCGGGAAACTGAGAAAAGAGGAAGCCGCATACGAGATCATCAGCTGGGACGATAGTGTCATTGACGTTGAAAACTCAATCGGTGACCAGCAGCAGGAGATTAACACACCCCTAATGAATATATTGATGGAAGGGCTTAAGGTCAAGGAAGACAAGGAGAAAAACAAGAAGACCTCTTCCTCTAAGAGCATGGAAGATATTGAACTTGCAATGGAGAGCGAGACGCCACCGCCGCCGCCAAAGCCGTCGATGGCGGCTCCCAAAGAAGCCCCTACAAAAGGGGAAGTGGAAGTCAAGGATCCGGACAAAAAAGGTGTTGGCAGGTCATTTGAAGATATTAGGAAGAAAAGAGCCAAAAAAAAGATGGCGGTTATACTGTCTATAGTTGTGGTAATTGTTGTTTTATGCGTGGTCGGAGCAGGGGTTTGGATCGGTATCATTATGCCGATGCAGAAGGAGAAAGAGTTTTCGGAGATGATGAAAAAAGTATCTAGGCAGAAAAATCCCGAAAAACAGATACAAATACTAGAGAAATATATCCAAACACATGAGGGAAGTAAATTTATTCCTAAAGCTGAGAAAAAGATAAAGGCGTGTAAGAATGCCGCGGAAGAGAGGGATTTTAAAGCACTGGTGGAGAAGGTCGACAAACTGCCGATAAACAGAGAATATAAGAAGGCAGCCACGACACTATATTCAAAGTTTCTTTTAAAATATCCGAAAGGCGCACGGTCCAGCGCTATTCTTGAGAGAATTACCGGGATTCCAGAAATTGTCGATGATAGCGACTATGCGGAACTGGAGAAAGTTGCCATGGGCGATTACGGGGTAAGACTCGAAGCGTATCAGCAGTATTTAAAATTTCATCCAAACGGTAAATACAGGGATAATGTGGAAAAAAAGATTCGAAGCATGGGCGAAGAATATTATATATATTTGAAAAAGGAAATTAATTCATGCAAGAAAAATAGAACATGGGATACATGCATAGGACTTTGCGACAGCTATGCTGAGAGTTTTACCAACACGGCAAGACTAGCACAGGTAAAAAAATGGCGCAGTCAGATGACGGCGGAGATAGATTTTACTGGACTCATTACTCAAGCTTCAGAAAAGGGGGCTGATTTTGAGGGCCGGCGGAAGGTATTTTCAGACTATCTGAAGGAGAACCCAGCGTCACCGGTAAAAAGTAAAATCAGAGCTGAAATTGCCAAGGCAGATAATCTGATTAAAAAAAGAGAGGAATGGAAAAAGCTTTCTGAGTACTGTAAAAACAAAAATATCGATGTGTTTGAAAGAGTTAAAAAACTTGAATTGTATATCAAGCGTAATCCTTCAGGTCGTTACATTAAAAAGGCAAAAGCAGTAATGCCCGGTCTCCAGAAAGAAAAAAAGAATGTGCTGCATAAACGGGCAGTAGCAAAAAAGAAAAGGGAGGATGAGCAGAAACGGTTGAATGACATAGCAAGGGAAAAAGCGAGGATAAAGAGCGAACAGGCGAAAATGACTTCACTCTTGAGACAATCCAAGGGCCGGTATGTTGTGAAGAAAGATATGGTCACCGATACTCGGACAAACCTTACATGGTGTATTCTTGATTCTAAGACGGTGCTTAAAAAATGTAGTAAATATGATGATGCAGTGAAATATGTTAAAGAATTAAAAACCGGGGGGCACAGTGACTGGCGTCTACCCACGTCAAATGAGCTTTTAGTAATATATCTGAATCAACCGATTTTTCCGGCCAGCGGTGCTAAGATGTACTGGTCATCAAATAAGTACCATAAAGGTTCACGTCCGCTTGTAAAAGTCGTAAAATCTGCCGGAGATGGTTTGTGGCAAAAGGGAGACACCGTGATGGAAAAGTGTGGCTCTGTCCGTGCGGTGAGGCCCTGATCCAGTTTTTTTTAGCAATCCAGATTCTGGTTGGACTGTGTCTACATCAACGAATGACGTTATTTTGAGTGACATTAGGATGTTATCGTTCCCCGGATGAATGGCTATATATCAATTTCTCATCTTAACAAATATGAATAAAAGTATAGTATTATTTTTGTGTACAGTGAGCATTATGGTTTTCGCTGTACAGGGCGTTCCCGCGTTTGAGATGACCATAACAGATGATCGTCTTACGCTTTTGGCGGACAAGGTTCCCCTGAGAGATATCCTGAAGCGTCTGGCAGATACCGGTATAGAAATTCAGATTGATCCGGAACTGAATCCCGAGATCACAGTTTCAATTGAGAACCGTGATCTAAAAGAAGGTCTTGAAGCAGTATTAAAAAAACTTAATCATGTCATGATTTGGGAACCCGCTAAAAATCAGGACGGATCCCAGTCTAAAAAACTGAAGCTCTCTGAAATTCAGATTTTCAGACCTGGACAAAAAGCAAATATGAAACGGATTGTGGCGGAGGTGAACAACGACACCAAGCCGGCTGTTCCCATAAAGAAAGAAACAAAAGTAAATATTAATAATAATAAGGTTTTTGTACCAGTTACCATTGGTTACAAAGGCAGGGAAATTGATACCGTGCTGATACTGGATACCGGTGCATCAACTCTGGTACTTCATCAGGAACCGGCAGAAAGGCTGAATATTAGAACATCCAAGGTGGTAGAAGCGACCGGTATAGGCGGTATAAAGCTGGAGGCTGCACCTGTTCAGCTTGATTACGTAAAAGTCGGGCCCCATAAGAAGGAGAAATTGATAGCTGCTGTGATTGATTACAAGGGGCCTCGTTCTGATGATTACAATGGTCTTCTTGGTATGAATTTTTTAAAAGACTTTGAATATATTATAGATTTCAAAAAAGGGGTTATCAGGTGGGAGAAAGGAGACTAGCCCACATTTCAAGAAAAGGGAATGACATTTACTCGGATAGATTCTGATTTTTACAGCCATGGGACAAGATGCGCTGCCTGGCTCTATCGTCCAGATACAGGTAGTGAGCCATTACCGGCTGTGGTTATGGCACACGGTTTTGCGGCTGAACGCGGATGGCGGCTTCCTGAATATGCTGAGCGTTTTGCTGAAAAGGGGCTTTCTGTACTCCTCTTTGATTACCGAAATTTTGGCGACAGCAGTGGACGGCCGAGAAATCTGGTACATCCCAACCTTCAATGTGAAGACTGGGTTGAAGCGGTAAGGCATGTCCGTTCTATGGAACAGATCGATTCCAAAAGAATAGGGCTCTGGGGAACGTCTTTCAGCGGGGGGCATGTACTCGTAACTGCTGCAAAAGGTTTAGATATAAAAGCCGTTGTTGCCCAGGTTCCTTTTGTTGATTCTTTTGCATCAGCGGGCAGCGGGAACATCCGTCAGATGGGAAGACTTTTTTATGCTGCTTTTCTAGATCTTATCATGAGCTGGGTTGGTAAAGAAGAGATAAAGATAGGCATAACAGGGAAACCCGGCAGTCTGGCATTTCTTACTCATGAAGGGTGGGAGGAGCAATACCGAAGGCTCATACCTGAAGGAACTGAATGGGAAAATCTGTCACCAGCACGCGGCCTGTTTCCCATGTCTATTTACCGACCCGTGAAATCAGTTGACCGTATTGACTGCCCCGTGCTCGTTATCTATGCGATCCATGACGAAGGATCACCTGCTGATGCTGTTGAAAAGGCCGCTGCCGGTATAGCGAATGTGACAAAGATTAAGTATGATTGCGGACATTTTGACATATATTTTAGGGATTTTTTTGAAAAAGCCGTAGATCAGGCAGCAGCGTTTTTTATACAAGAGCTTGAAGCAGAAAGGACAACATGACAGGTGATAACCACCCGAAATTAAAAGTTATCCAGGGGGGACTTCAAGATGAGACCCGGATCGGGTCGGTCAGGATCATTGCTTCTCCCAAACATGCGCCACCTTTTCAGCCTGAAGCGGTCGTCTGTGAAGAAGATACATATCTTGTGCTAAGTGCGGACATTACTGTCACTGATCCTGGAAAACATATTGTTAGGATCATGACAGATCTAATCAATACGAGCGCTGAAAAGCCCGGTACGGTTGTTGTAAAAGGGAAAAATCCTTTTATGTATCTTGCGATTATCCATGATTTTAACCTGGATCCCACGTGGAAAGAGGAATGGATATCTGAGGTTCTTGATAATGTATTTAAACAGGCATCCGATCATGAGATTAGCACTCTGGCGCTCCCCATGCTTGGTACCGTTCACGGTTCTTTGGATGGTGAACGGTTTGCCTGTCTGCTGAAAAGAAGTTTGGAGAAGCTGCGAGACGGACATCCAAGTGACCTGTGGCTGATAGTGTCGGAAGGAGCGAGCAGGGATGTTATTAAAATGCTTGAAGGTTTATAACTCAGGATGGCGCGGGATGGGATTTTTGTTCAAATAGTTGGAAAGGGAATATCCTGGGAAAAAATCTTTCATAAGGGGTGAGCATATGTCATTAACTTTTTCCTCAAAAAAGCCGCCATCAACTGCATGAAGTATATTCAGTTTTGTCCTTCCTTTGTTTGTATGGCTTCTTTCTCTAATGAGTGTATCTGCTGGAATACCGATAAAATCAGCTATTTTATCAATTCTTTGAGAAATTTCATGAGTCCTGATCATCAGAGACCGGTCACGTGGCAGGGTGTTGATCGCTTTTTGGTTTGCTTCCGCCCAGAAGCCAAGGGGACCTTCAATGTGTTCAGGCAGTTTGCTGATCAGAACCGTCTTGTCTTCACAGATCGGTTTTAAGTGGTCAAAATCATACTTACCAGGTGATGTAAATCCAGAATTAGGCAGGTGCAGCATATTTATAACAGAATCGAACCACGAATAGCAGTCCCTAATGACAAAGATGAATTTGGCTTCTGGAAACTTTTCTGCAAGTATATCAAGGTAAAAGAAGTGGTGGCCGGAAGAATCCATCTCCAGACAGGCTTTAAGGTCTCGCTTCATAATACAATCAACAAACTGTTCCCGTGAGATGTTTTCCTTTTCAAGATATTTTATCGCTTGTAGTATTTCTGTCATCTCGAACTGATGTTCGGAGCGGTAATTACCGAAGATAGTCGCCATTGATAATGTACCGGTCTTCCCTATACCAACATTGTATGCCTTGAATTTTAACTGTTTATTAGCATCCATCAGCGCCATAAAGTCAGCGGCAGTTTTAAACAACAGGGCATCGGCGATTTTAAGAAGGATATGATATTCAACCGGGAAAATATCACCTGATTCAATAGATTTCAAAATATCAACCGGGATACCTGCTTTTTCCGCAAGATCCTTTAGTGAAAGGGAGCGGTTGTTCCGTAAGTGCTGTATCTTCGTTCCGAGCATGGCAGTATTGACTAACTGTTTAGAGTATGCTGTTCTTCAATGAAGGCTATGTGCCTGCTGTTGAAAACGTTTTATACGAATTAATATAATGAAATAGACGTTTTGGTCAAGGTGATTGACTAATATTAAAATGCTTATTGATTCAAGCAATCTTCAACACTTTAGCACCTCTGATTTTCCTCTCTTTTATCTCAATAAGCGCCTTATTTGCTTCATCAAGAGCATATTCTTCAATTTCAGGGATGATGGGAATTTCCGAAGCCAGTTGGATGAACTCACTAACATCTCTCCTGGCGACATTAGCCACGCTTTTTATCTCTTTTTCCATCCACAGGTGATCAGGATAGTCAATCCGAAGAAGATACTCTTTGTCCCTCTCTTCCTTGCGTATGGCATTGATGACCAGCCTCCCTCCGGGGACCAGATGTTTCATGGCTTCCACTACGGGTTTCCACGCGGGTGTTGTATCGATGATGCAGTCAAGATTTTCAGGTGGAATTTCCTCAGTGCTGCCGGCCCATTCAGATCCGAGTTCAATGGCGAATGCTCTTTCTTTTTCACTCCTTGCGAAAACAAAAATTTTAGAATCAGGGTACTTGTGACGTGTCATCATCAGTACAAGATGGGCTGAGGCGCCAAATCCAGTCAGACCAAGTTTCAGGCCGTTTGTCATGCCTGTCAGGGCAAGAGACCTGTATCCGATCGCTCCTGCGCACAACAGGGGGGCTGCCTGGGTATCTGAAAAAATATCTGGAATTTTATAGGCAAAATCTTCCGGTACGGTCATGTATTCAGCATACCCGCCGTTTGTGTCCCTCCCTGTTGCTCTGAAATCAGGGCACAAATTTTCATTATTATTCTGGCAGAAATTGCACTTTCCGCAGGCGGAAAAAATCCACGCAATACCAACCCTATCGCCATATTTGAAACGGTTTGCGTCTCTTCCATTCTGATCCACCTTTCCCACAACTTGATGCCCAGGGATAACCGGGAAGGCCGGGGGAGGGGTTCTCCCCTCAATTTCATCGAGTTCTGTATGGCAGATACCGCAGGCCGTAACCTTTACAAGGATTTCATTGTTGGCTGGAACAGGTTTGGGTACATCCTGTAACGACAGGGGTATTTTGTTGTTCCTAATGTCGCATATATTGTTTAATACCATTGCTTTCATTGCGTCTTCCTTAATGTATTTTCTTTGAGTTTTGTTTCCTTTTTAATCCTGTTATAAGTGACGTGTCAATATCTTGAAAAAAATTAAGAAGTAATATATTTAGGTATAAGTGCCTTGTATAGTGAAAAAAGTGCCTAAAGTGCCTAAAATGCGCTAAAGTGCCTAAAGTTGATGTATCGCTTTGCTCTGTCATTTTATAAAAAATCGTGGTCGTGATCGAAAATGGTAGGCACCCTAGGATGGATGATCACATTTCATTAAATGTAAGAAATATTGAGTTGATATTACATACAGCGTTTGTATTGATATTTGGATTTAAAACTTTTGAAACAAATGAAATCTGATGAGCTCTTATACTCTATGTAAAATCAAGTGTTGATCAGAACATATAATTGGCAGAATACCACAACTTTAGGGACTTATAACTTTAGGCATTTTAGGCACTTAAAATTTATGAAGCATGATATTTCCACACCTGAGAACCGCTGTTTATTAAAAACGAATATTAAAAGACGTATGCAGGAAAATCTTGTTTTAGTCTTAGAAATGCATAACCGGCTTAGCGCTGACAGCAGAGACCATGTGATCCAAAAGATTAATGCTATTGATGCGATACGGAAGCAGATTGATGAAAAAGCCAGGGGATATGAATATGTTAGCCGGTGTCAGGAAGCCATTTCCGTATGCAAAGGGGAGTGCTGTAAGTGGCATTTCCCAAAAAACATTGATGATATGGATTTTTTATTCGCGATTTGCGTGCTGACAACTGAAGAAAGGGAAAGCTTGTTACAGCAGATCGCTGCTTCTGATGACCAAGAATACCAGTGCCCGTTACTCAGACAGGACGGCTGTATGCTGTCATTTCAAACCAGGCCCCTAACATGCGCAGCAGCATATCCTTGTTTTGCAGGACAGTCCTATTGGAATTTTCTTGAAATTAAAAAAAAACAGATTAATACTTTATATCAGGAATTAAATCAGGTATTAAAAAGACAGGCCTGAAAAGAATAGTATAAAAAGAATACACTTCGATTAAATATTTATTAGAGGAGGAACAGATATGAACAATGGTGAACAATGCAAGACATGTAAACATTGGGCGGTTAAAGCGGCTGAGACCCTGTCAGAATGCAGGAAATATGCTCCTACAAGGGCCAATGATGACGGCCTTCGGATTTGGCCACAGACATATGCCATCGATTTCTGCTCTGAGTATGAAAGAGATTACAAGTCTGCTGCCGGAGGAACAGAAGTAGGAATAAAATAAATACTATGGTTTTGAATTATATCTGGATTGGATTTTTTTTATCCGCTTTTTTGATCGGCCTGTTCAGGTTGGTTTTTCTTGGTGATGTCCAGATATTTACAGACATGATGAATAGCGCCTTTAAAATGGCCAAAACAGGGTTTGAAATATCCCTCGGTCTTACAGGTGTTATCACGTTATGGCTGGGGTTTATGAAAATTGGAGAAAAGGGCGGTGCAATAGAGATATTTTCAAAACTGACAAGGCCTTTTTTCCGCAAACTGTTTCCAGGCATTCCTGAAGATCATCCTGCCTTTGGAACGATTCTGATGAATTTTTCAGCCAATATGCTCGGGCTGGATAACGCGGCCACTCCGATCGGGCTGAAAGCCATGAATGAGCTGCAGGAGATCAATCCGCAAAAGGATACAGCTTCTGACGCTCAAATCATGTTTCTTGTTTTAAACACCTCTGGCCTTACGCTAATTCCTGTGAGCGTCATGGTTTACAGAGCCCAGCTTGGCGCAGCTGATCCTTCTGATATATTTATCCCGATTATGCTGGCCACGTTTTTTTCCACGCTGGCAGGTCTTGTTGCTGTAGCGCTTTATCAAAAGCTACAGTTGTTTGATAAAACGGTGCTTGCCTATCTTGGCGGTCTTTCTGTGTTTATTATCGGGATAATATTATATTTTTCCACTCTATCTAAAGAGAGTATAGCGGTTGTTTCAAGTGCTGCCAGCAATCTCATTCTTTTTTCAATTATTATCGGTTTTATTACCCTTGCTGTGCGAAAGCGGGTAAATGTATATGAGAGTTTTATAGAAGGGGCGAAAGAAGGCTTTTCAATTGCTGTAAAGATTATCCCTTACTTGGTAGCCATCTTAACGGCTATAGGGGTTTTCAGGGCTTCCGGCGCCATGGATGCTATTATGGGGGGGATCGGATATCTGTTCAGCACAGCAGGTGTTGACGCTGATTTTGTTCCTGCACTGCCCACGGCTTTAATGAAACCACTGAGCGGTAGTGGGGCGCGAGGCATGATGGTTGACGCCATGACCGTATATGGTGCGGATTCATTTGTGGGGAGGCTTGCTTCCACGTTTCAGGGATCCACGGATACGACATTTTATATCATCGCGGTCTATTTTGGCTCTGTGGGTATAAGAAAAACACGGCATGCCGTGACCTGCGGGTTAATTGCCGATTGCGCTGGAATAATAGCGGCTGTATGTATCGCCTATCTGTTTTTTGGCTAAGACATGGCTCATCTGGAGTTTTGAAATCCGTAGGTTGGTCTATTGGCATAGACTTTTTACAATATCATAATATGTATAAGTCAAGATTTGACCTTACAGAAAGTGTCAGATTTTATTTAAAGCGATGCCGTTAAATAGATATTAAAATCCGAAATCCGAATATCGAAATCCGAAACAATATTAAATGACCAAAATTCAAATTTCAAAAACAAATAGGGATTTAATCGGTAATTTAAGCATTTATGGTTTTGAACATTTGAAAATTTATATTTTGAATTTGTTTCGGATTTCGGATTTCGATATTCGGATTTAAAAATGTGGAAACAAATAAAACTCGATAAGATCTTACACAGTATGTAAAATCAAGTACCGGTCAATACACATAATACTCCTTGTAGTCGTGATTATTGTTTAGCTTTTTTCTTTTTGGTTTCAACTGAAATCAGTTCTCCGGTAAAACTTCCAATGACCACTTTACTTTTTAACTTTACCGGCATCCTTCTTTTGTCATCTGTTAACCATATATGAAGCTTGGCGTTTTTGCTTTTTTTGAAAATGCCGCCGGCATCTTTTAAATCAGGTTCCAGCTTAAAAGTGTTATAGGTTTTATTATTGATTTTAATTTTTTCTTTTTTAAGCACTTTGGCTTTTCCGACAACGCATTTTTTTCCATCAGCTACAGTGCAGTGAATCTTCATCCCTTGTTTATGCTTAAAACATCGTAGATAAAAAAAGGATGATAAAGGATCAAGACAGCCGGGCATCAATGGTACTGGATCCTTTTTTTTTCCAAAATTTGAGTATTGCCCTTCATTTTTTTCCCAGTCAAATGTTACTTTTACATCCCTTTTATGCTTTCCTTCAAGCTGCTTTTTTGTGTAAAGCAGGGAACGGTTCATGCCTGCATCGCTATATGCATCAAATCTGGACCGCACTTTATAAAACAGATCAATATATGAAGAACTTTTTATTGTCAGGGTGAAGTGATAAGCATCAACATTATTAATTTTTTTAAAAGGAAGAACTTCTAGCACAGCTGTACCGGCTGAAATAAAGCCCCATTTCAGCTCAAATGTCAGTTTTTCACCAGGGGAAAAAGGTATATGTTTTTCTGGGGTTTTTCCGGCTTTTACAGGGACATCAATTAGGGCAAAAAAGAAAACGGTGATAATTAAAAGAAAATTTTTGGATTGTCTATAATGTTTCAGAAGCATGGTTATTCAATCTCTCTTTTTAAAATGTTATTATACTTTTTTTTCCCCAGGATATCAAAGCAAAGATCACATCTGGCGTAATAGTTTTCTTTTAGGAAAAACTTTTTTGTTCCAGTTCATTTTTTTCCCAATGATAAATTCCGGCAGGGCCTTCCTGCTTCAGAATTTTGAATAATTCATAAAGTCTGCATGATCCGTCTCCCATGACCCATTTGCATAGTACTGCCAATTTAATTTGTTATGGCATTTGGTTGTTCTCCCAGAACAGTTGTAATTTTTCTCCAGAATTCATGCATTGGCTGTTTTGATACAATTTTTACACAACCGATGATTGAAGAAACCAGGGCAAAGGTTGAAGCTGGATTGTTTTGGGCAATCCTGTTGCTATTTGACATTTCTAAAAGGTCGATAAGGGCATCTTGCATGGATGTGTGGCGATTGCCGATTTTTTTCCAGCAGCCATTCCCTTGGGCATCGCAATATCCCGGATGATAATGATGCGTATGGATACCTGAATCAATGAAATACTTGTTCGCTTTCTCTAGTTCATACTGTGAATCAGAATATAGAGAATAAGTAGAATCCGGATGACAGGCCAGGTTTTTTTTAAGCAAATTAAACAAATACTTATTTTCGGTCCTGCGAATTAAAGAATCAGGTAGTAATAAATATTGAAGACTTTTTCCAATGCCAGTATTGCGAATAATCGGAATGGCGAATAATTTGTGTATGTATACTTTTTTGTGAAAGGTGATCCTGTCGGTTCTTCTAATGTGAATTGCCAGATTATTGTTACGTTCTAGTTTTTTTATACAGTCAGATAACCTGTGGGTGACATACTCATTATATTCAAATGCCCTGAGAGACTTTATGAACTTATGATAATAATCGGCTTCGTTTATTTCAATACGAAGCGCCTGTTTAAAATCATTCAAAATTCTTATAGGATTCCATTTGTCGGTTTTTACATAATGCCGATGTTTATCGGATGCCTGATTAACCTTTAATCCTGGTATCTCTTTAAACAAATCAGAATATTCACAAGGGCAGACAGGAGAATTCTCCCAGGAAAAAGTAATTTTAGAATGTAATATTTTGGAAAGGGCTGAAGCTGCGGCAAGCGCAAGCATTCTGTTGCCCAATCCACCGGTTGGTCCGGACCATTTTATTGACATTGCTCTAAAATGAAATACCGTGAAATATATCATCGCTTTAAAAAGCGAAAACCTTAACCTGCATTTCTCATAAAAGTGTTTGCATTGGCAGCTAATCACGCTATAAGTATAGTTATTGCAATAACTTACAAGCAACAGCAAGGGGCAGCCAATGATAACAGAGTGTAAAACAAAACAGATAAAATATCAAGGGACAGGAAGGCGGGAAGTTGTCAGCAGGTTTGATGGGGGAATGATATCAAGCGATGGCGGCGGCTTGCTTCTTGGTGAAGTTGAAAGACGTTTCAGAATTCTTGAACGTTTTCCAGTTGTTATAAAGATCGCAGAAATCCAAAAATTGTAGTATAAAAACCAATCCTTCTCTTTAACATTCAAACATTTTACCAAATTTTTACCCAAAAAAACAGATTTCATTGGGCCATAAAGGCTTAATTACTTTATTATTTCTAAGAGTTAACCATGTTTTAACAAATTTTTAACAAATTTTAATAGGTAATTTTCTTGAATAATTAATAAAGGTATGTCAAAGCAGAAGCGGGCCGTTTACGTGTTTATAATAATTATTATAAATATAATACATAATTTAAAAACACTGGTTTTTATCCAATATATATATACCCTTAATGTATCAAAAAAATATAAGGGATAAGGAGAAATAAATGTTACATGTAAAAAAAATGGTGAGAATTATCAGGTTAATTCTAATGTGCTTATTTATCATACCCTGTATTACATATGCGGGTAATGTCGACCCTGACGCAGATGGCCACAAATATTCCTGGGGAGAAAACATCGGATGGTGCAGTTTTGAGCCATTATTTGGGCCGGGGGTTACTGTAACCGATACCTATGCAACCGGATATGTATGGGCGGAAAATATCGGGTGGATCAATTTAAGTCCTGCCGGTTATGACGGGATTACCCATGACGGTGAGGGGAATCTTGCTGGTTATGCATGGGGAGAAAATGTGGGATGGATAAGTTTTTCATGTGAAAATATAGACAGTTGTGGCACAGTGGATTACAGCGTATATGTTGATCCAGATACCGGTGAATTTTCGGGTGAAGCATGGGGAGAAACTATCGGATGGATTGCCTTTGCCTACACAGGTGATGAAGATCATAAAGTTAAAACATCCTGGAGAAAAATCCCTACCCTGACGGTTGCCACTGATGGTACAGGCACGGGTGTTGTAACCAGTAGTCCGTCAGGTATAGATTGTGGATCGGACTGTTCAGAAGAATATATAGAAGGCACGGAGGTCACATTGACGGCAACCGAAGATACAGATTCAATCTTCACCGGCTGGAGCGGTGGAGGCTGCAGCGGCACGGGTACATGTGTTGTGACGGTAAACACGGATACAGCAGTAACTGCTACATTTGAATCCATTCATACACTGACAGTTACGAAAGACGGCACAGGCTCGGGTAGTGTAACCAGTAGTCCGTCAGGAGTGGATTGTGGATTAGACTGTTCAGAAGATTATATAGAAGGCACGGAAGTGACGTTGACGGCAACAGAAGATAGCGGATCAACCTTTACCGGCTGGAGCGGTGGAGGCTGCAGCGGCACGGGTACATGTGTTGTGACGGTAAACACGGATACA
>JANQFQ010000048.1 GCA_028277765.1 Desulfobacterales bacterium | reverse complement strand
AAGTGCCTAAAGTTATAAAGCTGAGTTGAATAGTGTCGTTTACTATTCATACGAAACTTATGCCTTTGTGGTAAAAGTGTCTAAAGTTGTGGTATCGCTTCGCTCTGTCAGTTTTTTAAAAAAACCGTTGTCGTGATCGAGTTCGAATACGTTAAAAGTTACAAGTGCCTAAAAAGTCTAAAATTGATGTATCCCTCTGCTTTGTTATTTTTAAAAAATAATCAGCTCAATTTCTTCACTTAAAACGTTACTTAATCTTTGTTGTACCCGCTAAGCTTAAAACTGTAAGTATATTTCTTCCCCTTATGCAGTTTATATGGTTCATACAGCCCCAGTGTTCCTGGCATGTTACCGCCCACACCGCACTGCTTGTAATCGATGTTAAATGTAATATTCTCTTTTTCAGGGAGTTCGTGTATGTGGGTGGCTTTTTCAAGATCTTCCATGGTGTAAGGCCACGCACTTATGTTTAGAAGTGTTCCGCCTGAATCCAACACTTTCAGGCCTGTGCCGTTTTTGTCGGTCATGGTTGCCCACCTGACGTCCATTCTGTTACCATTCTCCTGGGGGATCACGTAGTCATGGGTTAACGCCTTTACTTGTCCTGAATGTATGCCGATTGACGCACTGGACTGTCTATCCATATAGGTTTCATGGGGGCCTTTCCCAAACCATGTCATGGTGTCGAGAGTACCGGGGATTTCCATCTGCATACCAAAACGAATGATGTCTTTTTTGGGTGTAAAGCTGCATTCAACGTTGATCTCACCGTTTCCATATACCGTATAGATGGTTTCGTAAGGGCCTTTTGTTTTGGAGACCCTGGAGAGAACAGCTATCCGCGCGATACCTTTCTCAAGTTGCTGACAGGAAACATCTATTACTTTCCGTTTTTGACCGGCTTTTTTCCAGAAAGTGTCAAACATACTTCTTCTAATCAATGATCCGACAACAGGAACCGCGATTTCCGTTATAAGCATTAATTCATTAGAAATAGGTGCCCGCCAGAAATTCGGCACAAGGGGTGAAACTATCAATTCTCTGTTGTTAACAATAAACGAATCAAGACCACCGGTTGCTTTTCCAATGGTTGCAGAAAAATTGATCCCCTTTATTGAAATATCTTTTTTTGTATTAATTGTTTTAAGATCAGAAAAATCTGTTTTACCTTTTTCCGGGGGAGCATATGTGCTGAAAAGTATTTTAAACTGGTCCCAAGCGATAACAAATCCTTTGGCAGTCCACAATGCATCTTCTTTCAGCTGGAAGCTTATCAACAGGTGGTATTCAGAAGCTGGTTTTATATCTGGCTTGTTAAAGGGTATGATTATTTCTTTTATTTCACCTGGTTGTATATCGAGTTCTTTTATAGATCCGGACTGAATAGGTATCCCGTTCTCAGTCATTTCCCATTCAAGTTTTAAGTGGTCGAGTGATATAAAGTTGTATTTATTATGAACATCTATTTTCCCGTCTGGAAGGTCTTTTTCATAAACCTTTATATTTTGATATACTTTTTTAACTTCAAAAAGAGCAGGGCGGGGTGTACGATCAGAAGCGAGTAACCCATTGGCACAAAAGATGCCATGATTAGGTGTATCGCCGAAATCACCCCCATAGGCCCAGAAATCTTTTCCATCATCTGTTTTCAATCTTATTGTCTGATCAGCAAAATCCCAGATATACCCGCCGACGCAATTGGGATATTTTTCAAAAACATCCATAAATTCCTGGAGGTTCCCCACACTGTTTCCGATAGTATGGGCATATTCACACAGGATATGCGGCATATGCCCATACTGTTTTGGTTCAACATCAGCCGTCATTGTAAACGCCGTGTATTCAGCTTTGATCCTCTTATGTTTACCAACACTTTCAAGTTTTGAAGGTGTGCCATACATCCTGGAATAGACATCTGTTACTTCAAAATAGCGATCTCCTTCATAATGGAAGGGCCGAGTATTGTCTATGGCGAGTGCTGCTTTTTTCATTTCTTTAAAATTGTCACCATCTCCAGCTTCATTACCCAGAGACCACATGAATATTGACGGATGGTTTTTGTCCCGCTCAACCATCCTTTCCATCCGGTCAATAACTGCCCGGGTCCATTCCGACTTGCTGCCAGGAATTCCCTGCTTTCTTACAGCATGGGTTTCGACATCTGCTTCATCCATAACATAAATGCCAAATTTGTCGCACAGATCATAGAAGACAGGATTGTTCGGGTAGTGGCTGGTACGAACAGAGTTGATATTGTTCTGTTTCAGGATGATCATATCCTTGATGTATATCTCATATGGTACTGCCCATGCATGATCAGGATCAAAGTCATGTCTGTTTACGCCTTTGAAAAGTATGGAAGAGTTAATAAAGATCTGGCTATCCCTGATCTCAACCTTTTTGAAACCAAAATCACATGGAATAACTTCCAGTATATTTCCTTCAGGATCTTTAAGGATGATGAGAAGTTTATATAGATACGGACATTCAGCTGACCATTTTACAGGATTTTGTATGCCTGTCTCAAGATGAAGGATCTCTTCTCCAGCAGCAGGGATATCTGTCTCAGCCCTCATAAGAATTTCTGATTGAACAGGTTTGCCTTCAGCATCAAGAAGGGTGACCGTTATACTATGTTTTTCCGACGATTCCTGCTTATAATTCCGAACCGTGATACTTACCATCAAATCCGCATCCTTATAGGAAGAATCAAGATCGCATCGGGCAAAGAAATCCCTTATATGAACCCTGGCGGTTGAGTATAAATAAACGTCACGGTATATGCCGCTCAAAGACCACATGTCCTGGTTTTCGAGATATGTGCCGTCGGAATAACGGTACACTTCTATAGCAACACTGTTTTTACCATCTGTCATGTATTTTGTAATATTAAATTCTGCAGGTGTCATTGATCCCTGGCTGTAGCCGATTTCCTGTCCGTTGATCCAGATATAAAAGGCGGACTTTACGGCACCGATATGGATAAAGACTTCTCTTTGGTTCCAGTTGCTAGGGATTTTAAATTCTCTTTTGTAAGATCCCACGGGATTATCATTATGATCAATATTGGGGATGTTTCTTTTTTTTACAGCAGGTGGCAAATCAAAAGATAGGTAATAAGGGATATCATAACCCTGGAGCTGCCACACACCAGGAACTTTTATCTCTTCCCAGTTTGAAATTTCATAATCTTCTTTATAAAAATCTTTGGGCCGGTCACAAGGGCGGCCTGCCCAATAAAACTTCCATTTTCCATTTAATGACATTTCCCAGGGTGGCTTTGATCCTTTGATCGCTTCAACAGTATCAGCATATGAAAAAAAAGTGCTTCGGGCCGGCTCTTTATTTTTTTCGATCACATATGTATTTTCCCAGTCAACTGTTTTGCCCATGGAAACCGTCCTTATCTTTTTATTACTGACTCACCCGGGACTAAAACCGGTTCGATAATGTTCTTAACCGGTTCACCTGAGTTCATTGTTTCAAGGAGCAGATCCAAAGCGCTTGCGTATATTTTTGAGAAATTAAGTTCTATGCTTGAAAAAGCAAACGGAAGAGCGGCTGTGAGCGGCAGGTTGTCATATCCGATAATGGATACATCTTCTGGGATTCTAATCCCCTGTTCCATAAGCGCTTGAATAACGCCTATCGCCGTCAGGTCGTTTACCACACCGATGCAGTCGATGTCCTGGTTTTGAACATGACTGACATGTCTGAGAGCTCCTTTATACCCGCCTTCTTTGCCGATCCCGGTTTTAATGATTTTTACCCTTCGGTTCTTAAATCCATCGCAAAATCCCTTCATACGCGCCCGGTGGGCGTACACCTTGTCCAGCAGACCGGTGACATAAGCTGGTTTTTGATGGCCTGTTTCATAAAGATATTGCGCGGCCAAAAAACCGCCTTTGTAATTGTCGGTAGAGCAAATATTGGTTTTAAAGGTTTCAGTATGCCCGCAACATATATGTGGAATGCCAGTTTTTTTAAGGGCAAGAACAGTAGCAGAATCGTCAATATTAAATCCGATAATGCCGTCACAAATATTTTTGTTTCCCAGTTCAGCAATTTCAGTATTTGATGTTACTGTGTAAAGCCTGAGATGATACAAGGTTTTATCGACAGCCTTAGACAGCTTTCGGATAATTTCACCGTAAAACCAGTTATAGTAGTGAATCTCCGGCCATTCATATCCCTTTCCGGTTATTTTTTCAAGGAACAGGATCACGCCTGTACCATTTCTTCTCAGTGCGCTCGCGTTTTTATCAGGGACATACCCGAGTTTTTCAGCAGCATCCCTAACGCATTTAACTTTATCAGCGGAGACTGACGATGGGTTGTTAAAAACTCTTGAAACAGTGGCTTCACTTACGTTTGCTTTTTTCGCAACAGCCTTTCTTGATGGTTTTACATTTCTGCTTTTCAAATCGTTTCCTTTTTTACTAAGAAAAAAGAGCGGTCAACGCTTTTGGATCTTTTATATCTATATCTGCTTTGGTAAGGACCCAGATCTCTTCTGATCGGTTTTCAGTGCCAGGGAGAATGGTTCTTTCAGGGCCCATTGTTTCCATTTCAACCATAAAATTGCCCAGGCCAATATAAAAAGCGATATTCGTTCCCATGGGGTATTTGGCATCCTGGAGGTATTCAATTTTTTTAACAAATGTTATATTTTGGTCAGGGGCGCTCATGGCGATAATTCCTTTTGGCGCTTCGAGCATCCGTTTTGTTTCTATCCCCATAGGCTTTATGTAAAGAGTGTCATCTGACATGATGATTTGTTTATCATCAACTGGGCTGGTATGACCGGCCCACGCCTTGGGGTATACTATTCTGAAGCAGTCCCAGGAAGTGTCGTTCCCCAGGGGTATACTGTATGTCCTGCCAGGGGCGGGAGTAGTACAGGTCAGCGCCCAGACACCAGCACTATAAAGCATGTCCCCTTCATTCTTGATAAAATTGTCAATGCTGAAGCGATCATCCGCAAGTATTTTGACAGTATATCCCTTTCTGATTTTTAATATAGGATCGAGTCCACTGGTGATAGTAATACTGTCTTTGCTTGCATCAACAGTACAGAAATCATTATCCGGCCTGTAAGCATCTTCGCTTTCATCAGCATCTGGCCGCGTGGGCCATACCCTGTGACCGCCCATGAGTTTCCAGTCATTACGACCCATATTTTTTGTGTCCCAGAATAGAAGGTTGTCCCCGTCTGATGCCCCCCAGAAAGCGATTCGGGGCCCGCATTCTGTGATAACGATCATTTTTGCGTTTGCAGTTCTGATTTCAATTGCCTTCTTATCGTCGAAGTTAGTTTCTATGTAGTTCATAAGTTTGTTTCTAGATCCTGGATGCTAGATTCTTGATGCTAGATTCTGGATACTAGCGCTAATAATTAACTTAACCTATCTGGTAAATTTTACAAATCCAGCACGGGTAAAGAGATTTTTCTGAACGTTTTTTATCCATACAGTTCTAAATCCACCTTCCCGTCTAGAATTTGGAAAAACAGATCCCTTGTCACTTTTCAAATCAACTATAACCTGTACGGCAAAGTGAAGATCCTGGTATTTGCCGTCATCGCTTTTAAATGCCTGTCTAACCCAATACATGCCTGTCCATGGGTTGCCGTTAACATCAGTGTTGCTTTTAAATATAGCCGCAAAGGTGTCTTTTTCGATCCAACCTTCAGAGGGCCCCCAGCGATAATTTGAATTTACGCTCGTGACTTCAATCACGTAAACAGGTCTTTTAACCCAGATCACACCATCAGGATGCCATGGTGCGCCTTTCCACCCCGGCACTTCAAATCCTATAGCGACTTTGTTGCCCGTTCCTCTGAAGCCTGTTTCATACCCTCCATTTTTGTTTTTTACAGCTGTAACTGGTTTTTTCCCCAAATACGGCACAAGGGCTGTCTGTTCACGGATAAACTTGTATCTTCCATTTTCAATATCTGTTCGCGGGCCGCCGCCCCAGGCATTGTCCGGCGTAACATAAACATCAAAATTACTTTCTGATCCGGGCAGGCGGTGGGACATCCGTTTTACTCTACGGATTAAGGGTGAATAGACAAATCTCAGACCGTCTTTCAAGGGGTCTATATAGTTACAGACCAGTGATCCTGTGCCCGCGTAATTAAACGGCTGCTTGAATCTGCTCACGTCACCGTGATCATATGTGGCCTTTTTATCAAAAACAATCCTGTAGGCCTCTATTTCAAATGTTTTGACTTTGCCGTCTCTTGATACTAATAACCAGAAGTCATTAAAATGAAGCGGCCAGGTCCCATATTCATGAAAATTAAAATTGTACATCATCTGCACAGGCGCTGTGGGATCACTTGTGTCAACTTCAGGAAAAGGGAAGCCCTTTACATCATGGGGGTGAGGATGTTTTTTATTTTCCTTTACATCCATCAATCCATTGTGTTCGATGATTTTATACCGGCCGACATTTGATTTGTCCTGAAATGCCGGCTGCAAATTATCCATTGGATGATAGTCCAGCTTACCGATTTTCATTGTCATATCACCGGCTTTTACCCATTTGACGATATAACCCGGTACAAGCCCTTCAATTTTCTGTACGTTTGTTTTATCGATGACATCGCCAGGAGCTACATCAGCAAACGCCCACCCCGCAGACAGGACAACCATCAGCATGGCAAAAGCGAATAATTTTATAGATATTTTCATGGTTTTTCTCCTTAAAAATTGTAAGTCATTGAAACTGAAAATTCATCGCGGGATTCAAGGAAGCCTTCCTGTTCATATGAATCAGAGGCTGTATAGAAAAAAGAGCATTCAAAATCCCATTGCCCCATTGTTAAAGCTAACGAAGGTATAAAGATAAGCGCGTTAGGTTTACCCTCATACATCACAACCAGTTGCGGGGTCAGCTGCCGGTCAAAATAAGTAGTCCTCACCAACATAATGAAATCATGAGTGTACTCAGGTTCATAAAGGGTTTCCCCGTTCTCTCCCTGCCATGGATAGATAATGGTTCTTTCATCATAGTCCCGTATCTTGGATCCCACGTATTCAAATGTTAACATGAATTCAGCACTTGGATTAAGAAAACAGGATACATTCTTATCAAAACCGATTCCGTATTTCAAAACATCATACCTGGCAATATCGCCTACGGTAAACGGAAGCTCCATGGTGCGCACATCCCCAAGCGCATCTTGAATGATCGGACCTATAAGCGGATGCTCAAGGAATTCCGCAAGGTCGTACATGTCACCCATAAAATCAATATGCACTTTTGGGGCGACTCCTTCTATAAGGTCCCATACGTTACCGGGTGTTATTTTAGGAACGTCTTCATAAAGAGCTGCCTCACCCCGTATAACCATATCAAACGGCGCAAAATAATAATTAAAACTTAAACCAGAGACATCAATCCTTTCTGTTTCAAGAACAACTTCAAGCTTCTGTCCGTCCAGCATCGCTTCTATCATGCTGCCGCCGCTGGTGAGCAGCGGTAAAAGTGTTAATACGTCCAGGTAAACATCTTCAAATTTTTCAATGTTAATACGGGGTACCGGTATATCGGAATATGTGCGGTAATTAACGTAGTTCAGTTCCAGATCGCCGATCATCATACCGAATTTAAAGCCATAACGGTCAGAGTCTATATCATCGTCAAAGATGGTCATTACTTGCTTGAGACTGGTCAGTGAATAGGGATCATCCAGATATTCCACAAGATCCCGTCCAATAGGAGGCTGAACAGGGGACCCGTCGATTATATCTTCTCCGATGGTATCCTCAAGATGCCCAGGCACATAATAGAAATCGATCCCTAATGAAGAAAACGGGCCAACATTTTCAGCCAATAGATTAATTCTCAGCATATCAAGGGGGACAAGCCTCTCTAGCAGGTCAACAGCAAGGGAGGAGGTGTCAAGGGGGTTGATGCCATCAAGTATCCGCTTTGTGCTCATCTCTCCCCAGGAGATGACCTGTCTGCCGACACGGGCAAACAGGGGGCCGGATGTTAAATCAATGTAGCCCATGAACAGTTCGATATCATCTTCCAGTTCATTTATTTCATGCTCATTATCGAGAACGTATTTTCTGCGCGTTTCAGCATCAGAAAATACATCCGGTCCGTAATCCCAGGCACCATCGTAAAAAGCACGGCCCTGAAGATAGTATTCTGACCGTATGCCGAAAAATAGTTCTCCCAGGTCGTGTCTAAACTCAAGCATCAACAAGTTCCGCTGGCTGATCATCTCTCCTCCTTCGATAGGGATCTGGTTGTTGTCAGGAGTATCGATTGTGCGGAAAGTGGCCTGCGTTTTTGCTTTCCCTATAAGACTCCATTTGCCCTGCTTTTTGTCATTCAGCAGGGCCATAGTGACATCTGGTAAACTAAAGATGATCACTATAAAAACCGAAACAGCACAAATGTATTTTTTTAAAAGCATATCCTCCTCCCCCTCCCTTTAGTTGCTTTGTTAATATGAAATATTTCTTATGCTAAACATAACTATCCTCGTTCACATAATGAGCGAGGGATTATTGAAAGTCAAGAAAAATGTACACGTGTACAAATAAATAGGTGGACAACTATTTGCGAACACAAATTCTGACCGGAGCGGCAATTATCTGTACTTTTCTTGGTCATTATACAGCCTCAACAACAGTGGCGATACCAAGGCCCGCACCGCCGCATACCATCTGAAGGCCTGTTTTTGCTTTGGTGCGTTTAAGGTGATGAATCATCTCGCCAAAATAAATAACTCCAGAGGCACCAGTAGGGTGTCCGAGAGATATCGCGCCTCCTGTGGGATTGCGTATCCAAGTGCGTTTGCGTAAGCCAGGCATGATGAAGCAAAGGCCTCATTCGGTTCAATAATTTCCATGTTATCAATTGTTTTTCCTGCACGGGCGAGTGCTTTTTTAGCCGCGGGAATCGGGCCGAGAAGCATCGGCGCTACGGCGCTTCCGGCTGTGGCGCAGCCGGTGATCCTGCAAATCGGCTCAAGCCCTAAGATTTTAGCCTTATTTGCCGTCATCAGGAGCACGGCGGCAGCTCCATCTGAAATCTGGGAACTGTTGCCGGCAGTTACGATTCCATTTTCTTTAAATGGCGTTTTTAAGCCAGCAAGATCCTTTAAATAGCCTTCTGGATCATCCACTGCTTTTGCGCGTAGTGTTTCATCTTTGTCGATAACCTGGGTGTCATCATGCCATGACAGCTCAAATGGTATTATATGTTCGGCAAACCAACCTTTTTTTTCTGCTGTAACCGCTTTCTGCATACTCCACATGGCAAAGCGATCAAGTTCTTCCCGTTTAAGGCCAAATATTTCTGACACTTTTTCAGCGCACGGTCCCTGGCGTTCGCCAAGCCCTGTTTTCTCGAAATTGGTTGTCCAATATAGAGGGTAGTCCGCATCAACAGCAGCAAAAACATCAGACGCGATGGCACAGTGAGACATCAGTTCCACCCCGGCGCATAGTATTATTTCTCCGTCACCGGATTTTAATGTCCGAACAGCAGTATTGATCGCTTTCAGGCCGGCATTTCCATATTGATTTAAAGTGGTCGCGGAGACAGTTGCAGGGATGTCAGCGACAAGGGATGATATCCGGGCGATATTACATGCCTGCTCGTCAACCTGGCTGACACATCCCACAAGAACTTCCTCAATGCCACTCTCATCAAATGTTGATGATTTCTTATGAACACGATTAAGGAGGCCCCGTAATGTTGACGCGAGAAGATCCTGAGCGGACGCGTTACAGAATTGCCCGCCCTTTTCCATCCCTTTTTCACCAGATTTTCCAATGGGACTTCTTACTGCGTCGATAACAACCACTTCTTGTAATGCTGTCATTTTTACACACCTATCCAAGCTGCGCCGAGCACACCTGCTGAGTCACCTAGCCTGTTTTTTAATATGGGTGTTATGGTATGACGGTGAAACGCATACCCCCTTGCACGTTCTGTTCCAATTGTATAGAGTTCATCAATATTTGAAAGACCGCCGCCAAGAACAACTGCGTCCGGATCCAATACAGATAAAAGTCCCCCGAGGCACCGCCCAAAGTCATCGAGAAATTGGTTAAAAGCGGATGTACAGGCAGGATCGTTCGCGCGATATCCTTTTACAATCTCCTGCATGGATAGCTTTTTCTTAAACGTGTTATAGAAAGCCATTTCCACACCAGAACCGCTGATTTTTGTTTCAACGCATCCACGATTCCCGCAGTAGCAGAGAGAGCCATTCGGATCGACAGAGAAGTGCCCCCATTCGCCTGCTATGCTGTTGGGGCCTTTTCGAATATGTTTATCAATACATATACCACCACCGCAGCCGGTTCCCATAATAATCCCAAAAACAAGGTTGTAATCTTTCCCGTTCCCTTTTAAGCTTTCTGCAAATGTAAAGCAGTTGGCGTCATTATCAATGCCGACCCTGCGGTCGAGTAGAGACTCAATATCTTTTTGCAGGGGATTTCCGATAAGGCAGGTGGTATTCGCGTTCTGAACGAGATGGGTTTCAGGGTCAATAGCACCGGGTATGCCGATCCCGATAGAGAAATCATCCCCTTCAGGAATATGCTGCATGGTATCACGGATAAACGTATGTAAAAAATCGAGTAGTACTTTGTAATCGTTTTGGCCTTGGGTCGGCACTCTTTTTCGATATTGTTCCGTGTCATCTTGGCCAAGAATGACCACCTCTGTTTTTGTTCCACCCAAATCTATCCCAATCTTATACGGTTTCATGTTTTTATTATTCTCAGTTATTTATTAGATAAACTTATTGTTCAGAAAAAAAGTGTTCTGAACAGGAAGCAGGGAAGCGCCTATAATGGAAGCATCCTCTTTTAGAACAGAAGCAGATATTTTTACATCATCTTGGTTATAAAATTTGTTCTTTTTAAATATCCTTTCCTTTAAAGGATCACGAAACAGCGCCTCATATCTGCTGATATTGCCGCCAATGATAATACTCCTGGGATCGAGTATTAGAACAATATTTTTTATGCCGGTTGCAAGATAATCAAGATACCTGTCCCACACAGTAAGCGCGTTAGGATCGTTTTTCTGAATCAGTGAAAAAATTTTATTGATATCTTTGACCCTTTTTCCAGACCTATTATTATAATCCTTTATCAAGGCTTTTTCAGAAGCATATAGCTCCCAGCAGTCCAGACCGCCACATGCACATTTTCTACCATTTTCCGCTATGGACATGTGGCCGAATTCACCTGACCGCTTATTTACACCTTTATACAGTTTTTCTTTCATCAGGATTCCACAGCCGATTCCAGTGCCGATCGATATGAAAACAAGATCCCTCATGATATTTGTTTTTGAAAGTGAATGCTCAGCAATCGCGGAAACATTAGCGTCATTTTCAATGTATACAGGGATGCCGAGTATTTTCCCATACTTGTTAAAATTTATGTTTTTTGCTTTAAAATTAAGATTAGGTGCCAGCTCAAGAACCATGTTTTCTTCGTTAACAGTACCGGTTAACGATATACCGGCGCCAAGGACTCTGTCAGGAGACAATTTATTTTGAGATAGTATGGATGTTAACTGTTTTTTTATGTTCCTGATAATTTGATCCATATTTGTAAATTTTTTATTGCCAAAAGACGTGTCAGAGATGATTTGAGAATCAAGGTTGGTCAGAATTGTCCTGGTCCTCTCGGGTGCAATATCCACACCGAATGAGTATTTTGAATTCGGATTAAACCGCATGACCTCTGGCCGTCTCCCGCCCGTTGAGACTGAATTGCCGGCTTTTTCAAGGATACCTAGCTTGAGCAGCATGTTAATGTTATTTGTAACAGTCGGGATGCTGATGCGGGTTTTCTTTGAGATTTTCTGCTTTGTCAGTTCTCTTTTGCGAATAAACAAGCGAAATATTTTTTCCTGATTTGCTGTTTTTATATCCTCCTGGGTTGGGATGTCTGTTTTATTCATTGGTTTTAATCTTTTGAACCGGTAATGAGAAACGTATAAATCGAGTTATTGATGCTGGTTCTGTAATACTTTTATTGACCTTTGTCAAGGGGCTTTTTAAAGTCCCTTTAAAAAAGAAGTTTAATCCCATATTAGTCTTGAAAAGCAGTGTTAAGGTTTGTTAATGTGAGGCTAAATGTCACTTGAAATAATTCATATAGAAAACGAGTGGTTCAAAGATGAGAGCGGACGGACGGTTATCCTTCGGGGAGTAAACCTTGGGGGTGACTGCAAGGTCCCGTACCCTGACGGCGGGACAGAAAATCCAACAGATTTTTCCACTCACAGGGAAGTCTCATTTGTGGGACGCCCTTTTCCCATGGATGAGGCGGAAGTCCATTTTTCCAGGTTGAAAGCTTGGGGTTTTAATGTACTTAGGCTTCTTCTTACATGGGAGGCTGTTGAGCATAAAGGGCCTTATACATTTGACGAAAGATTCCTCGAGTATTATGCAGGGCTATGCAAGATGGCAGGCGAATACGGCATGTACGTGTTTGTAGACTTTCACCAGGATGCCTGGAGCAGAATGTCAGGCGGAGACGGTGCTCCCGGCTGGTTGTTTGAAAAGATAGGTCTTGATTATAGAGCCTTCGGCAGGGCGGACGGGGCCATTGTGATGCAGTATGTATATGATTACAATGATCCGAGTCCTCGTCAGGATGCTTACCCTGCCATGTGCTGGCAGTCCAACTGCGTTTATCCGGTAAACGGGATCATGTGGTCCTTGTTTTTTGCGGGAAAACTGATTACTCCGGATTTTTTAATTAAGGACGAGATGTCCGGCAGAGAGGTGAATGTTCAGGATTATATGCAAGGGCATTATCTGGCATGCCAGGCAAAGGTAGCAGAGCGGATCAAGGGTCTTTCCAATGTGATCGGTTTTGATTCCTTGAACGAACCTTCAAGCGGGTGGATAGAAATACCCATGGATTATCGGCATACAAAAATGCGCAAGAACAATCCGCCGCGTCCGGGTACGGCATTCTCGCCAATTGACGCCCTGTATGTTTCACACGGGCACTGCCTTGAACTCCCGTATAATGCTTTCAGCCTTTTGAGGGGAGGTGTTGTACCGGTTAAAACCGTAGCTGTAAATCCAGACAAAATATCGATATGGATCAATGGCAGATGTGATCCTTTTATTGAAGCTGGTGCATGGGAATTACTTGATGACGGGACATACCGAATATTACGCAATGACTTTTTTAAAAAAGCAAATGGGAAAGAAATAGATTTTAATAGGGATTGCCTCTTACCGTTTTTGCACGCAGTTGCAGATAATTTTCGAAGATTTAACCCTGACTGGCTGCTTTTTGCTGAAAAAGAGGCGGCAGAAGGGATGATGCGGCCAGGTTTCCCGGATAATATGCCGGAGAACAGTGTAAATGCATCACACTGGTATGACGGGCTTACATTGATGAACAAAAAGTTCCGTAAAATCAATATTGATATTGTCTCCCTTCAGCCGGCGTTTGGGCTGAAAGGGATTGAGAAAAAATATCTAAGGGAACTCGGGCGGATTAAAAAGTCTTCACAAACAATTAACCACGGATGCCCGACACTCATAGGAGAATTCGGTATTCCCTTTGATATGGATAATGGAAAGGCCTACAGTGAATATGCGGAAGGAGACCGAACAGAACGTCCCTGGCAAACACACATTACAGCACTTGATCTTATGTATAACGCTCTTGACCGGCTGCTGATCAGTTCAGCCCATTGGAATTATACAGCTACCAACAGTAATGATCTCAGAACCGGCGATAGGTTTAATCAGGAGGACTTGAGCATTTATTCGCCTGATCAGCGGGACAAACCAGATGATATTAACAGTGGCGGCAGGGCAATGGCCGGGTGGGTGAGGCCGTATGCTCGCTGCGTTCAGGGATCGATCATCAGGATGAAATTTGATCGGAAAAAAGGTGTTTTCCTCCTTGAATTTTTGGCAGATCCAAAAATCTGTCGGCCGACCGAAATTTTTGTTCCTGACCTTCAGTTTCCAAATGGTTATGATATTATAATATACGGTGCTGATGTTGATATTATCAGGGAAGAAGAAGAGGGCCTGGTGACGATGTCTGCTAATGAGGCAAATAAAGTAAGTGTGACGATAAAGAAAAAATAAACGATTTATCCATATATTACAAATTGATCTGTTCAATTCTAAAAAAATATAGTTGACAAAATCGTATGACGCTATATCTTAATATATGATCATACGTTCATATATAAAAGGGGCGATTAAATAATGATACAAGAAAGAGCATGTGAAAATGGTATATGCAAGGTGCGGGTGGTACATACGGAAAAGATTAAAGAAGCGCGGGCGAATTCTCCTTCAGAAAAGAAAATTGATTATCTTTCCTCAATATTTAAAGCTCTTGGAGACCCTTCACGGATGAAAATTGTTTTCGCGTTAAAAGATGTTGAAATGTGTGTATGCGATCTGGCAGCTTTTCTGGATATTACTGAGTCCGCGGTATCTCACCAGTTGAGACGGCTTAAGGATTTAGGGCTGGTAAAATACAGAAGAGACGGACAGATTTATTATTATACTCTTAAAGATGATCATGTGGCAGAGCTGCTGAAGTCCGCGCTGAACCATATGAGTAAATAGGTCATAGGTATATATTATGGAATTTGTGTTAAGTATATTTAAAGAAGCATGGGCACTTTTGCTGGAATCATCAATCTATATTATTTTCGGCATTTTAATTGGCGGGATATTAAAAATATTCCTTAATCCTGAATCCATTTCACGGCACCTGGGAGAGGGGAGGTTCCGGTCGGTTTTTAAAGCCGCGATCATGGGAATTCCTTTGCCATTATGTTCCTGCGGCGTTCTACCTGCAGCCATATCCCTGAAAAAACAGGGCGCGAATAAGGGCGCGACAACAGCTTTTTTAATTTCTACCCCTGAATCAGGCGTTGATTCTATTGCCGTGACATATGCGCTTCTGGATCCGATCATGACAGTGATGAGACCTGTGGCGGCTTTTATTATGGCCGCTGTTGCTGGAATAACGGAAAATGTATTAAACCCGATCCAAAAATTTGTCAGATCTGAGCCTGACCTTTCCTGTCCTGTGGATAAGTGTTGTGATGGCGTTGATTGCGAGCCAGACGTTCATAGGCGTCATCATACATTTTTAGAAAAAGTTGTTTCAGGGATAAAATTCGCGTTTTCAGATGTATGGGGTGATATCGCTGTATGGTTTTTCGCGGGGCTGCTGCTGGCCGGACTGATCACAGTCCTTATACCTGAAGATGTTGCGGTGCTGTACCTTGGCGGCGGCATCCTTTCCATGCTGATTATGCTGGCCATGGGCGTACCATTATATGTATGCGCTACTGCTTCAACACCGATTGCCGCGGCCCTTATCATGAAAGGGGTCAGCCCGGGCGCTGCGCTGGTATTTCTCTTGGCCGGTCCTGCTACGAACATAACATCTTTAACTGTATTAATCGGTGTGCTTGGAAAAAGGGCGACAGCTATATATCTTGCCACTATAAGTATCTTCTCAGTTGTTTTTGGCCTAATGGTAGACAGGATTTACACGGCGTTTGATCTTGCTCCCCAGGCAATAATTGGACACGCATCTGAAATGTTTCCGGTCCACGTGCAGTTAGCGGGTGCTGTTTTTCTGCTTGTAATTTCAATCAGGCCTGTTTTGTCATATTTTGAGTCATGGCGTCTTAGAAGCCGAGCGATAATTGACAGAAGATCGAATAATAAGAATAGTGACATCATATTTGAGAAGGAAACCGTGTGCAAGACTCCTACTTGAGGCTGTTCTGACTGATCCGTGGGATCATAAAAGACCTTGATGAGGAATTTTAATAGAAATCTTGTAATTCGTGGGAAAAAAGATCAATCTTTCGTTTTTTTATTCTGACATGCTTCCTGCTGGCTCATCTGCTGCTGTTTCTGGACAAAAAGTTCCAGATCAATTTTCTGGGTAGGCGTTAAATCGACAAACTGGAAACCGTATTGCCGAAGTTTCATATAACTTTCGCGAGATAAATGAAAATCAGCATTATAAACCATTTTAACTGGAAAATTGTCGATAAAATTTTTATCATCGCTGATACATACTCGGTCGATTTTATTTAGACGGGGACTGTTTGCTAAAAATATAAAAGAGAAACCACCCAGGCTTATATCCATAACCGGAGCAGCGTAAGCATACTCCGGGGTGTGTGCCGCGTAAACACCTTTAGCTTGAGTTGTAACGCGTTTATGTTTTCTGCGTTCAGTAGGCATATGGCATATGCAATTTAAAAATAAATAAAGCCTAATGATAGTGAGTACTTCTTCCCAGTCTGTCAGCCTATATCACTAAAAAACAAAAAACCGGTATGCCTTTTTAAAGACACTCCAGTCCCATTTAAATGAAGCAATAGACAATCCAGATGTCTTTACAAGACCCGCGGCTTTCCGTTTCCAGATTTCTCTGGCGTTGGCTTTTAATTTCCCAAGAGTTAACAAAGACTATATATTGAAATTATCTGCATTGCAACAAAATAACGCTAGGATTAACTTAATGTCATCCCCAGTTTAACGAGTTCCTCTTTTGCATTATTAATCGTTTCTTCATGCTTAGCCAGTGGCTGGATGGTTTCGAGATCATAAATTTCTCTAAACGTTGCCATATCCTGTCTAGGCGCTATCTCTTTTTTGAGTTCATCAATCCTTGTCATGATAACATTTGCCAAGTCTTCAATTTTCTCCTTTTCCATGTTTACAGCTATTTCAAATATTTCGTCGATCAGAACAGATTCTATTGGGGAAGCAGTAAGCCATGTATAGGCAAAACCGCTGGATGTATATACCAGGGCTGAGACTGCTTGCTGGAGTATGGTGATAATGGATCCGTACCATTCATAACTGCCAACGGTTCCGCTCCCTACTGCCATGCGTATGTTCCGTTCAGATGCTTTCATGGCAGCGCTTACCGACCACATACAGTCTCGCGTGGCCCAAGTTCCGTCTATGTGTGTGGGAAACAGACTGCATATGGGGCCGTGACCATAGCTCATATGGCCGAGCATATTAGCGGTCATGCCTACGGTAGCGTCTGCCGCGTCCCTACAGAGACCGCCGATCAATGACATGGCGCTCTGCCATGGAACGATCCCCCGATCCTCGCAGAAATGGGCAAGCAGGAGGCGGTCCCAGTCGATTTTTTGCTCAGGCATAACATGAATGCCAATATGGGTGTTATGGGGACCACGAAATCCCCTGTCAAGGCATTGCATGGTGGCACCAACGGAACTGACCGTGCAGAGCAGTCCCAGGTTCATGCCTGGCCTGCCCACATCTTGAAGAACCTTCTCCAGCTGTTCCTGCTCCCAGAGCCCGCAGTGTATTTCACTTAATGTGCCGGCCTTGGGATCAATATCACCTACTTTAACGATGCCGCCGGATATTCCCATACCTTCAATCTTTTTTTCACGTGCAAAGGATGTCATCATCGGTATGAATTCATCTTCGGATATGGCTCCTGCAGCACCCGAGTACATGGTCGGCTTCCGTGTATCGTTTCCTGTTCGATAAGCGATGGTCATTTCATCATCACCCAGTCCCATAGTGATTTTACCTGGATTCTCCTTCCGCTCATTAACAAAGTCGAGTATCTCTTCTTTTGAAAATTTTATCACGCGCTGTGTCCCCAAGTGATACAGGCCTATGTCGGCAAGCAGGTCCACGCCGGCGTAAAAAACCGCATCACCTGTTTTATCATCAGCTATAATCTGACCAGGGGCCTGTTTTATTTCATACTTGTCGACCAATTCCCGTAATTTCATGGCAAAAGAAAGATCGAAATCTTCGGCTTTCATAACAGGACCGTTTAACGATCGTTCCTGGAAATCTATAATCGGTATCATTTTTATCCTTTCTCAACTCTTTTCTCTACGTTCTCAGCTCTCAGCTCTCTTCCTACTTCTGAAGCATGCTGCGCGGCTATATAACCGAAAGTCATGGAAGGACCAATGGTGCCGCCAGCGCCCGGATATGTGCCGCCCATTACAGAAGACGTGCAGTTTCCAGTGGCATAAAGTCCTTTAATCGGATTCCCTTCCTTGTCGAGCACCCGGGCATACTCATCTGTATTGAGGCCTCCTTTTGTTCCAAGATCGCCGGGATATACTTTTATGGCGTAAAAGGGCGGTTTCTTAATGGGCGCAAGGCAGGGATTTGGTTGGACAGCAGGATCTGAATAAAAGGTATCAATCGGTGATTCGCCTCTATTAAAGTCAGAATCTTTGCCAGCAACCGCGAACTGATTAAATTTATTTACCTCATTTTGCAAACCTTCAGAATCAATCCCGCACTGCTCTGCCAATCCTGCCAGAGAGTTGTCTTTATATAAAAAACCGCTTTTTATATATTTTTTTGTTGGATGGGCAACCATGATCGGCCCCAAGGGATATGCCATGTTGTATTTCTGGTCACTTATCATAAATGAAGGGATAGCACTGCAATCATTTTCGTGGCATTTTTTCTGGGCCTTGACAAAATCGATATAAGGAACAGCTTCGTTTATAAAACGTCTTCCCTTTGAATTGACAATGATCGTACCTGGAAGCGACCGTTCAATAAGAACAAACCATGGCAGAAATTTTTTTTCTTCCAAAGACAGTTTCTCCCACCATGAACCTTTTGCGTACCACGGCATGCATCCGGGCGGTATTAATGCGG
>JANQFQ010000018.1 GCA_028277765.1 Desulfobacterales bacterium | reverse complement strand
TTAAGGCCACCTCTAAAAATTGTCTTTTGGCCCGATTACGGCGTTATGCGAAAATTTTAATCCTCAAAATACTCAATGTATTCCTCCGGTTAAAATTTTCGCATGCCTTGTACTCGAACCAAAATCCTAATTTTTAGAGGTACCCTTAACATTTTACTTTATCTGTCTTAAAATAAATTCTTTGTATGAAATACGTGTTATATCCTATTCTGCAAGAGACAATATTGACTTAAAAGAGATTCAATTTGATAAATCTCCCCCAGCCCCTCTTTGAAAAAGAGGGGAGTAAATCTTCCCCCTTTTACAAAGGGGTCTGAGGGGGATTATTGTATGATAATGAAAATATTTCATGCTTCGTTGAGATCTCACGAACATGACAATTTATGAGAAATTCAGGTTAGGCAACTGCTTGACTTGGATATTATTATCATTTATCCTAGAATGTATTATAAATGACGTCTGATGACGGTTTGCATCACATTCATGGGAAGCTTTATTCACCCGGAAGTTAGATAAAGAAAAAAGAGAAGAAACTTAATACATTAGTGGAGTATAGCATAACAAACGCATAAAATAATTTATGGAAATAACCGATCAAGTTTTTATCCTTCTTATTTTTCTGTTCTTTTCAGCTTTCTTTTCAGGTTCTGAAACAGCATTTAGATCCTTGTCTGACATAAGGTTGCAGCATCTTATTGATGAAAAAAGACGGGGTATCAGTCTTGTCAAAACACTGAAGGATAACAACAAGCGCCTGAGGATAACCATTTTGATCGGAAATAACCTGGCCAATATTGCTGCGTCAGCTATCGCTACTTTCATAGCAATTGATATGTTTCATTCAAACGCGGTAGGAATTGCGATTGGTGTGATGACCCTGCTGATACTTGTGTTCTGTGAAATCATTCCGAAAAATATTGCCATGATAAAAAATGAAAGGTTCACTATCCTGGCCGCTCCGATAATAAAGACCCTGCAGTATCTCTTGCTGCCAGTGATTCTGTTCCTTGAATTGCTCACCCAGGCTATTTATAAACCTTTTGAAAAAGATGCGTCACCTGTCATTACCGAGGCGGAAATCAAGAACGTGGTCAGCCTTGGGGAAGAAGTCGGTGAAGTAGAGCAGAATGAAAAAATCATGATCCATAATATTTTCCGTTTTAGCGACATGCAGGTAAAAGAGATCATGATCGACCGGACACAGGCATTTTATATTGATTCCAGTTCAAGCATCCGCGAGGTCACGCCGGAAATTGTTTCAAAAGGTTTCTCTCGCATTCCGGTTTATGAGGAAAGGAAAGACAATGTCATCGGCATTCTTTACGCAAAAGATATTCTAAAAGCTGAGGATAAAGACAAGAATGTTAAAGAGATTGTCAGGCCTGGAATGTTTATCCCTGAGACCATGTTCCTTGACGACCTTTTGAGGGAATTCCAGAAAAAGAAGATCCATATCGCCATGGTGGCGGATGAACATGGCGGTATCAGCGGCCTGATCACTATTGAGGATCTTTTAGAAGAGATCGTTGGTGAAATCTATGATGAGACGGACAAGGAACAGATACAGATCCGGAAGATTAATGAAAGAGCAAGTGTTGTCAAAGGATATACAGAGATCGAAAAGGTAAACGAGGAGTTGGGACTTCGCTTGAGTGAGAAGGAGGATTATGAAACCATATCCGGCTTTGTTCTTTCCGAACTCAGACGGATTCCCAGGGAGGGAGATACACTCAAAGTAAAGAACCTGACCATTAAGATTAAAAAAGCTGATGAGAAACAGATTATTGAAGTGGAAATTGAAAAAAGAGAGACGTCGTCTGAAACAGACGATAAGGATAAAGGATTAGAAAATAGTTAACCAGTATTATTTCGAATAACATTTTATTATTAAGGAGGATGCGTATGCCGTATTTTAGCGTTACAACAAACAAAGAGATTGATGCAGGGGCCGCTAATGCGCTTGCTGAAAAGACACCCGGTGTTTTAGCGGAGGTGCTTGAAAAACCAGCAAAGTATATCATGGTGTCAATCACCCAGGGGGTATCCATGGCTTTTTTCGAAAATACAGAACCCGCGGCTTTTGTGGAGCTAAAAAGTATCGGGCTGCCCCCGGATAAGCTTAAAGACTATTCAAAGGCGATCTGTGAATATCTTGAAACTGAAATCGGGGTGGCAAAAAACAGAATCTATATCGATTTCAAGGATTTAAACGGGAAGATGTTCGGGTTTAACTGCGGGACTTGTTAAGGTGCTGCAATAGATCCTGAGCTGTTATTGTACAAATTTTGGGTTCAAAAAAAAGAAAAAGGGTAGGCAGTGTAAACATTTGCCTGCCCTTTTTTGTCATAATATGAAATGCTCAAAATACAATCATAAGGAGCTTGAGAAATTGAAACAGATAGTTGTCATTATAACGGCTTTTTTATGTTTTCTTATTTTCGGTTTATGTCCAATAAGTGCAGATACATTTAATTGGGATTTGTCGGCAGAAGATCTGTCTCTGCCAGGGCAGGACGCGGGCGGGGCAGAAGTTACAATAAATAATAATGGCGATGCTGCAGCTATATGGGGCAGGTCTAATGGCGCTAATACGGTTATACAGGTGTCCCGTTATTCATCTTCAACAAAGACCTGGACAGCTCCTGAGGATCTGGCTGTGAAACCTCCGGGGGGGATCTTCTTGTATATTGCA
The DNA here is from genome assembly GCA_028277765.1 of Desulfobacterales bacterium. Taxonomy (GTDB): domain Bacteria; phylum Desulfobacterota; class Desulfobacteria; order Desulfobacterales; family SURF-7; genus JANQFQ01. Next base: position 11,392 of record JANQFQ010000018.1, on the reverse strand, counting down.
ATAAATGATACAGGTAATATTGTAGCTGTATGGACAGGTTCTGATGGGAGTAATAATATTTTAGAAGCATCTTATTATTCATCAGCCGCATCAACATGGTCAACGGTTGAAAACCTTTCTGCGGCGGGTCAAGATTCTACTCATCCTCGGGCCGCCATAGATGATGCAGGCAATGCGATTGTTGTATGGTCACGATTCAACAGCGTGAACTGGATTGTTCAGTCATCCCGTTATTCTACTGCAACGGGAATCTGGTCTGGAACAGATGACCTTTCCGATACTGGTCAGGATGCGGATTACCCGCATCTAGCAATCAATGACGAGGGGGATGCCTTTGCTGTCTGGTGTCGATCAGACGGAGTAAATGGTGTTGTTCAGGCTTCTCGATATTCATCCAGTGTAGATATCTGGTATGCACCAACAAATCTGTCAGCATCTGGTCCGCTTAATCCAGTCGGGCCTTATACGAATTTACCGGATGTTGCGATGGATAATGAGGGTAACGCAATTGTGGGATGGTTTCAGTCAGATGGTACGGATGAGATTATACAGGTATCTCATTTTGCAGTTGCAACAACGACCTGGTCTGCGGCTGTAGATCTTTCTGCTCCAGGACAGGATGCTGCTCCTGCAGTAATTGCGATGAATGATGCTGGTGAGGCTGTTGCTGCGTGGAAGCTATTAAACGGTATGAATTGGATTATACAGGCATCATCCTTCTCACCTGATACCGGAGACTGGTCAGATCCCGCGGATCTGTCAGAATCTGGAGAGAATGCAGTATATCCAGGTGTTGGCATGGATGAGACAGGGGTCGTGGTCGTTGTTTGGCAACGGTCTGACGGGTTCAATGGCATTATTCAGGAATCCCACAGCCCTGATGCAGGGCAGATCTGGTCAGTGCCTAAAGATCTGTCTGAAGCAGGCCAGGATGCGTGGTTTCCGAAAGTTGCGATGAGTAGACATGGTGATTCCGCAGTTGTGACTTGGTATAGATCAGATGGTTTAAATACCATTATACAGGCGGTTATTCTAGAAATTGAAGGTGATTTCTCTGACGATGATGATAGATCTCGTACAGACAAAGGCAGCGGGTTTTGTTATATAAATACTGTTTTAAATTAAACCAGATTGTGAAAGGAAAGAGAAACAAAAACCGACCACGACCACCGTTCCGTGCAAAGCGGGACTGACCACGACCGCGATTTTTGCTGTTATAACATCTTAAAATTTTGTGAATAAATACAGGCCCCCTGAGTCACAAGCATCGCTAAAGAATAGGGGTGTGAAAACAATCACACCATTGCTGTGACCTGTTTCATTGACGATTTTTTTATATGATGTAGAAGTTTACATATAAAATAAAAACAATGATAACAGCATGCCATGGAAATCAGAAAAGAGAGAAGAAAAAGCAGACGGTATCATGTAAGAAAAGGGGTCTATGCTGTGTTAACCCCTTTTTACGAAGTCATGGGACCGATCATCAATATCAGCCGGACCGGCCTCGCCTTTTGCTATCACCCATTAGAAGACTACCAGGGACAGGACCTTTTAAACAACAAAGAGCTTATTGAACTGTCGATTATTTCAGACATTGGTGATTTTTTTTGCGATGGCATAAGGATAAAAATTATTTCAGACGATGAATCAGACCATTATTCTAAAAAGCATCAGCTGCGGATAAAACGCTGCGGCCTGATGTTTGAGCACGCTGATAATGGTATGCGATTAAAACTGGAAAATTTGATCAAACAATTAGCCAAATAAGAAAATCCAAACATATCCGACTTCGCCCTTCAGCACCATAACTATCTGATATTATTGAAACTTGAACAAATCCAACCACAGTTCTCCAGAAAGTAATAAGGTCGTTTTGAAAATTAAAATGATCAAGTGGAGTTAATTATAAAAAATGGTTGAAAAATTATAAAAAACAAATTAATACTATAACCTTTTAAATTGACTGGGTTGAGAAACATAATTTTAACTATTTAATTAAATAAAGAAAAATAAAATATTAAGGAGAGCGGATGTTCAAATCAAATGGATTCAAACTTTGTATAGGGCTGTTTTTGGGCGTCATTGTCTTTTTTCTGCCGAGGCCTGAAGGGACAACCTTTGAAATTACTGGTGATAAGGATCAGACCATACTGAAAGAGGTGGGGGAACATTTTGAAATGCTGAAGGTCATTGAAAAAGAACCTGCCAATTATAAAATAATAGCGAAAAATCCGGAACAGTTAATGATTGATGGTGATCGGAGAGGATTGTACCTTGAAAAAAAGGCGGCTGATTTTTATATCTACGGGGATCCGGAACAGACATTAATAAATCAAGCAGAAGTTAGCGAACACTTTACACTGGTAGGCCCGCATCCTGAAGAACCTGGCGCGTATACGATTGCCGCGAAAAATCCAAATTCAAAACAGGCTTCTGTAAAGTTTCTTAAAGGCGAAGCCATCGATTCAAACCTGCAGAAGGTCAGGGTCAAATCAAACGGTATAGATGTCGTGTTTGACAACGGCCTCTCCCCAAAAGCCCTGAGGTTCCTGGCCATGCTGGTGGTACTGATCTTTATGTTTGTTGTGGAGCCTATCCCTCTTGAAATTACGGCCATCCTAATCGGTGTCTCCCTGGTCCTCATGAATGTCGCGGACGTTAAGACTGCATGGGCGCCTTATATGCACGAGGTGGTTGTGTTCATCATGTGTTGTCTGATATTCGCCATTTCACTTGAAAAGGCGGGTATTACCAAGCGGCTGGGTTATTTTATTATAAGGAAAGCGGGTAACAGCGTTGTCAAGTTTACTTGCATTATTTCCATCGGTCTTGGCTTGTCATCATCCTTTATGCATGATGCAGCAGCCTGTGCCATTGGGATCGTTACCATGCTTCCCCTTATGAAGGCGGTGGGGATCGATCCCCACACAAGGACAGCCAAGTTTATGATGCTGTCTCTGCCGTTTGCCTGTTCATGCGGCGGCATGGGCACACTGGTCGGCGGCGGCAGATGTATGGTTGCTGCTGCGTTTCTAAAGGAGTTTACCGGTATTGAAATCACTTTTCTGCAATGGATCATCTACTGCATGCCGGCTGCTATTATCTGCACACCGATCGCTGTCCTGGTTGTCTATTTTGTATTCAGGCCTGATCCTAAATTTAAACTGCCCGATTTTAAAGAAGACCTGGGGCCGCTTACCGGTCTTGAAAAGAAAGCAATATGCGTTATCGGCATTTGCTTTCTCCTGTGGCTCACAAAAGGTTTTCACGGGTATCACTACTCAGTTACTGGTATGCTCGGGATCGCAGCGCTTGTCCTTTTCGGCGTCCTGAAGTGGGATGACATCCAAGAGCATATGGAATGGGGTACCGCACTCTTTATCTTTGGCGGCGGTATTTCTCTTGGTCTTGCCATGGACTATTCAGGCGCAGCCAAATATTTTGCGAACCTGTTTTTCCCGCTGATCCAGGGTAAAGGCTGGCTGGTTCTGTTTGCCGGTGTGGGTATCTTTGGAGCGCTTGTTACAAATGCCATGGCAAATGTGGCGGCAGCGGCTCTAATCCTCCCAATTGTTATTCCCATGGCCGAACTGGAAGGGGTTGATCCTACTGTTCTTGCACTCTGCCTCGGTACTGCGACGTCGTTTGCCATGCTACTGGTTATCGGGTGTCCGCCGAATGCCATTGCGTACAGCTATCAGTATTTTAAATCATCCGACCTGACAAAGGTAGGTGCTGTTGCAACACCCATATTGCTGGCAGCACTGATCCTTGTGGCTTCGGTATGGTGGAAAATACTCGGGATAGTCTAAAACAAAAAGGCTGAAGTTTTAGCCACGAATGACACGAATATAAGCGAATAAACAAAAGGGTTAACCGTAAATGGTTAACCCTTTTGTTATTATAATATGTTAACCAATCAAACCATTTTTCCTTCCCTCCCATGCTCTTAAGCTTTCCTACATACCTGCTAAAATGAAGCAGGATCTACGGATTGAAGATCAGAACTATCAGTATTTCGTTTGCTATAGTCTTTTTTCCTCAATGCCGCGGCAAAACCGATATGTTGTTTGACTATCATAAAACTTTTGACTATATATATATTATTTGTCAAATCAGCTAATACAAAAAAGTTTCTCTAAACATGCTAAGACTTTCCTTAAAGATAAAATTCGTCCTTTTGATAACTATTTTCGTTATAGGCATTGGCAGTATTATTCTTCTATACTTTAACACATCGAAAATAGTTAACCAGGAACTGAATCAAGCCAGGGCAAAAGAATTCCCCAGCTATTCAACAGCATCGGATATTGAAACAAAATTTGCTGAAATTGATCATTTATTAACAGATTCAGCTCTGACCGGTGAGAACCAATTGTTGGAATGGGCGATTATTAGTGGTGAAGAGTTAAAAAGAAGATTAAGAGAATTCAAAAATGATTATTCATCATTATATGAAAAGAAAATTCATTTTATTGAAACCGACTTTGATGCTTATTTTATCGCATCCAAGGAACAGGTTTATCTTTTAACACATTCTGATATTGAAGTATTATCGAGAGAAGATGATTTTAAGGTACTCACAAAAAAAGTTACAAAATTAAGAGAAAAAAACTATGATAATTTAGATTGGCTAGTAAAAGAAGCGAATAATATGGTCCTGGGGTCATTAGATAGCACCTCAAAAGTAGTGAGGCTCCAGCTTCAACGGTCTCTTGCCATTGGCTTTACCACTTTTATTGTTCTTTCTCTGCTTCTTTATTTTCTTTCAAGACGGATTATCGGCCCCATAAACATTCTCTCAAAAATGACCGCAAGGGTAGCTGGGGGAGATTTTGAAGCGCATCAGGACAAACCATTGAGCGGTAGTGATGAAATCGGCGAGCTTTCCCGTTCTTTTGAGAATATGAGGCATCAATTAAAAGAGACCACGGTTACAAAGGCGTATTTGGATAATATTATCCACTCCATGGGTGATTCTTTAATCGTGCTGAATAATGATTTTTCCATTGTTGAGGTAAATCAGTCTGCCATTGAACTGCTTGAGTGTACACAAGAAGATATCATAGGGAAAAACATGGATGATTTTTTTTTAGACGATATCTTCATTGAGGGATCTTCCTCTTTGGACCAGATCAATAATGGAGAATATAGAAAAAAAGAGAAAATGATAATTACCAGGAAGGGGAGAAAAATACCGGTCATTTTTTCAGCAACGGTTTTAAAAAAACGTGTCAGCACCAGGCGGGGATTTGTATGTGCAGTGCATGATATTACAGAATTAAAACATGCGGAAGCTGATCTGGAAAAGTATGCTGAGGAATTGGAGCGATCCAATAACGATCTGGAACAGTTTGCCTATATCGCATCTCACGATCTCCAGGAGCCGCTCCGAATGGTATCCAGTTATACCCAGCTTTTATCAAGACGCTATAAGGAAAAGCTGGACAGCGACGCAGATGAATTTATAAACTATGCCGTAGACGGCGCTAGTCGGATGCAGCAGTTGATTGATGACCTCCTGACCTATTCAAGGGTCGGTACCCGGGGCAAACCTTTTGAACCGATAGATTGCGAGAGAGTGCTGGATCATGTTTTGGCAAACTTAAAAATTTCTATCCAAGAGACAGGTTGCTCAGTGACTCTTGATCCCTTGCCGACCGTAGTCGCTGACAGTGGACAGCTTGTTCAACTGTTTCAGAACCTGATCGGAAATGCCATTAAGTTTTGTAAAGACGTCAAACCTGAAATTCATATCGGCACTGTATTCGATCAAGATAAAAAAGAATGGATTTTTTCGGTCAAGGACAATGGTATCGGTATTGAACCGGATTTCTATGATCGAATATTTGTCATTTTTCAACGTTTGCATACCAAAGAAGAGTATAAAGGAACGGGAATAGGATTGGCAGTATGCAGTAAGATTGTTGAGCGACATGGCGGAAGGATATGGGTGGAGTCGGAGATGGGGGAAGGGACCACGTTTTATTTTTCATTGCCAGAAAGGAAAGAGAAGGATTAAAAATCGGGAGGTTATAATTGTTTTGTATTTGTCCATAATAAAATTCTGGCTTTCCGGGCCAGGTCAGCGTTCATTAGCTTTACCATATGAGTGCCTGCTCGAATAATTCAAAACATCTTAACGAGAAGTATTTGATTTCGAAAAAATAATCGTGTAATATAATTTAATGAAAACTAAATTGTACTGACGCGTATAATCGGAAAAACACAAAGAGCGATTCAGCGCATAAAGGCCATCGATCAATATCGAACTTCACGGCCGGATAGAAAACCATATCATAATAGCAAGGGGAATCAACATGAGTCCAATAGAAATTCTGCTGGTAGAAGACAATCCGGGTGATGTGCGTCTAACTCAGGAAGCACTCAAAGAAGGGAAAGTGAACAATGCGCTTAATGTGGTGGAGGATGGCTTGGAAGCAATGAACTATTTACAAAGAAAAGCACCTTATGAAAATGCCACCCGCCCGGATATGATTCTTCTGGATTTAAATTTGCCCAAAATGAATGGACGGGAAGTGCTTGCTGAGATCAAGGCAGATGAAGATTTGAAATCCATACCTGTTATCATTCTCACCACATCAGATGCTGAGGAAGATATTGTCAAAACATATAGTTTGCATGCCAATTGTTATATTAGAAAGCCGGTTGACCTGAGTCAGTTCATTAAAGTGATAAAAATAATCGAAGAATTCTGGCTTACGATCGTTAAACTGCCGTCAATAGAAAATCCCTTATAGCTCTAAATTCTCAAAAAAAATTTATTTTTAGTTTTTCCAAGGGCACACCCAATGCAGAGCCAAATGGAGTTGAATTATAATTTGATTTGGGAAGTACTATTTTACTGAAAGAAGGTGTCACGTTTTTTTTTGCTTGCTTCTTTTATGAGTATACATGTTTTGATCTGCTTCAGCTATCAGTTCTTCTATTGATGCATTATTTTTGGGATCAGAATATGCAGCGCCTACACTGACTGACAGTTTATATGGTTTTTTTGATTGGGTGTTGTGGGCTTTAATGTTTACATACAAGCGTTTGATAATGATATCACAGCTGTCACATAGGCTCTCGATTGCCAGAACAACAAATTCATCGCCACCAAAGCGTGCGATAATATCCGAGCTGCGAAAACTATTGCTCATAATTTCCGCTAGATCTTTTAAAGCCTGGCCGCCTTCTTGATGGCCAAAACTGTCGTTGATATTTTTCAGGCCATCCATGTCGAAAAATAGAAGACAAAATCCTTTTTTCGTTCGCTTGGAAAGCCTCAAATGATGCTCTACCAGGAGCATAAAACCTCTTCGGTTATATAAACCCGTTAAGTCATCTCTAAGGGACAGGTTACGGAGTTCTTCCTTGAGTCGATGGCGTTCAATGGCATGTTTAATAACCCGTTTCAGCAGGTTGCTGACAACATCCCCTTTAGTCAAAAAGTCCTGAGCACCTGCCTGGATTGCTTCCACGCCTAGAGCATCATCATCTGTGCCTGTCATTACCACAATAGGGACATCAGGTGCTTCGGCAACTGCTTTGCGAACAGTTTCAAGCCCATTGCTGTCAGGCAGAGAAAGATCGAGAAGGATAAGGTTATATGGTGTTTCAGATTTTTGATTGGTTTTCAGAAGATCGAGACCTACTTCCAGCCGGTCGCAGCTTTCCAATTCGAATGACCTGTCGTCAATCTCATGCAGCATTTCTTTGATTAATCTTGCGTCGCCAGGATTGTCTTCAATTAATAGAATTTTAAGCTTCATAATATAAAAGGGGCTGATTAAAAGTTTGTGTATCTATTTTTTATAATATTTAATTTTAATATATTTTAATTTTTTATCAATAATTTAATTGTGTTTTTTTAATTTTAAACAATTTGTATATCCCTATTTTTCTAATCGCGAAAAGGCGATTTGCCCAAATTGCCGGATGAACACACAGGTTCGCCTCTAACGGGTCAAATGCTGATGATACGCATACATCCTTGCTAGAGATTTTACCGCTTTTTCTGGTGTGGGGAAAAAAACAGCATTAAACTCACAATCCGGTGAACTGTAAACTGTTTTATGGGTGCTGTCTGAAAGGATATTCACGCCGTAAACCGGTTTCCTGTATTTACACATGAGATTTATGTTATGTTCAACATATTCATTTTCAAATTTGATGATCGTTTTTTCTACTGCGTCTAGAAAACCCTGGGAACAATCCGGGTCGGCAAACACAGTAGATTCAGCAAGATGTCTGTACATTACTTTTTTGCCCAAAATCCCAAGATTGATCACCGCGTCACACTTGTCCCATTTCATCAGTTCCTCAAGAACGGTCATGGGGAGGGTATTGTCGCCTTCTCCGACCAGATCTATCGGGTTTGACCTGTTCCAGTAAGGAGGGAGCAGGTTGTCAAGCTGGTTAATGATTTCTTCTGACAGGGGTGGCATTTCTAGCCCGTATTTTTCGCAAAGATCAGCTGTGACAACTCCCCATCCTCCACCGAGTGTCATGATGGCGACTCTGTTGCCTTTAGGAAGTGGCAGGGATGAAAAACATGCTGCGAGATCAAGCATTTCTACTGATTGGTTTACCTTGATAATACCTGCCTGTCTGCACATGGCGTCAAAGACTCTGGAATCAGATGATAAGGCGCCGGTGTGGCTGGCTGCAGCCATGTTTCCGGATTTGCTTTGTCCGCCTTTTAGGAGAATAACCGGTTTCTTTTTGACAAGACAGCGAGCACTTTTAAAAAACCGGGGGCCGTTTTTAACACTTTCTACATAGATGATGACGGTTTTTGTTTTTTTATCCTCCTTAACAGCGTCCAGAAAGTCTTCAATCGTTATCATGGCTTCATTTCCAGATCCACAGAAGGCCCTGATGCCAATGCCTTGCTGTCTGGCAAAGGCCAGAAGCTGGGTCCCCATGTTCCCGGATTGTGATAGTACTGAAGTGCTGCCGGCTGTGGGTTTCAAGTGTACACCTGTACAGTACAGATGAATATGCGGATTGCATATCCCCATTGTGTTTGGGCCCAGGATCAGGATGCCGGCTTTTCTTGCTTTACTGACAAGGTCTTTTTCCAGTTTTTTCCCTTTTTCCCCTGTTTCACTGAAACCTGAAGAGATCAAGAGGACATCTTTTATACCTTTTGCCTGAAACTGCGGGATAAGATCCATTACTTTTGCAGCAGGAACCGTTACAACGGCAAGATCCACATTGCCGGAGATCTCTTTAACCGACTTATACGCTTTTCTTCCAAGGATGGTCCCCCCTTTTGGATTGACCAGATATATATCCCCCCTAAAACCGCCGCTAATAGTACATGTGGGAAGTGTATGACCCCATTTTCCCAGTGTATTGGACGCACCAACAAAAGCGATTGGTTTTGGATAAAAAAAGTATCCAATGGAAGCAGGATCCACTGGGGGGAGATATTCTGTTTCAGACAAATTGGTTTCTTTGATTACAAGGGCGTCAACAGCGATAACGTTGCCGGTTGACCTGACGATAAGCGGGTTGATATCAATTTCAGAAATTTCAGGATGCTCAAAGCTTAGCGCAGACAATCCGTACAGAACCTTTTTTAACTGGTTCATATCAACAGGCTGTTCACCTCTGAAACTGCCCAAGAGTGCTTTTGATTTGAGTTCGCCGATCATGTCTTCAATATCTGTTTCAGACAAAGGGGCGAGCTTGAAGGATACATCAGAAAGCGCTTCCGTAAAAATACCGCCAAGCCCCAGCATGATCACAGGACCGAACTGCTGGTCTTTGAACATTCCGGCAACAAGCTCTCGTTTACCTTTAATATGAGGTTGAACAAGAAAACCCTGAAGTTCATCTCCGGCTTCATCTTTTATGGATTGTACAGCATTATTTACAGATTCAATATCCATCAAGTTGAGATGAACCAGACCTCTTTCTGTTTTATGCAAGAGGGTTGAGCCAAGGCCTTTAACAACCACAGGGAAACCTGTTTTTTTAGCAGCAGTCAGGGTTTCTGATTCATTTTGCGTGGCAGTTTCTTTAATCACCGGAATGTTAAATTGTGCTAGCAGCTTTTTTGCTTCATATTCAGAAAGTGATATTTGTCCGGAAGGATTATTGTTTGAAACCATATTTTTCTCCTTTAACCGTAAGTGTTCAATAGCTGCCAAATGATGTGTAAACAAAAGAGACTTCTTTATGATCAAATTGTCGTGCAGTATAGAACTTATGAAACTTTGGGAACTTTAATGGTATGGAAGTTCTATTCACTACTTGTTTTATAATATAAAATGGGAGGTTTTGCTATATTTTTATGAAATATTCGATTTGTTCCACGTTACAGACATGCCAGTTGTTATAAAAGAATCAAGGGGACAGACCAATTACAAAAAGTATTGGAATCAGGGGACAGACTAATTGAGAAATAATAAATAGCTTGTCTGTCCCTCTTTCCTTTCTCTTATATACAACGCGTAGTTCATCCCTATAATAAAAGCTTGTAAAATATTCATTGTTTTTGTATTTATTAAAAACATTTAGGGGATAAACAAGTCTATTATTTGTGCTATACATTTCTGAATATTAAAACAATAAGGGGGGTAAAATGACATATCGATTCGGTCAATTTTTAGTTGATAATGGTGTTGTTACCCAACAAGATGTTTATGATGCTTTAAATATTCAAAGGACAAAGTCCATCCTTATTGGGCAAGCCGCTTTAAAGCATGAAATGCTGAATATCAATCAGGTATTGGAGATTTTAGACGCCCAGAACAATAATTCAAAAAGGTTCGGAGAAACTGCGATTGAATTAGGATATTTAAATACTGAAGAGGTAGATAGACTGTTAAAACTTCAAAAATCGAATCCTCGACCTCGCCTCGGAGAGATATTAGTGGAAATGGGGAAAATGGATCAAAAAACACTTAAAAAAATGTTAGAAAAACATCGTGAAGTAAAATATGATATGTGAATAGAGGGAATAGTGACAGGCGAAACAATTTTTTCTTTCTTTCAAACGCTAACTTAATGAGGTCCCTCAAATCATCGTTCACCAAAGATATCTCTTTGATATTTTCCTTTTTAACCCATCGTATCTCCTTGGTTCTTTTGGGCAAGGGGGCGAATTGGAGTTCATCCGTCGGTATCACAAGAAAATAAGTCACTTTCTTGTGAACGCGGACATTGTCATTGTCAAAGGAATATTCAATATCACCTAGTCGGTCTAGGACCTTGACAGGTGATTTAAGTCCGGTCTCTTCTCTAATCTCCCGGAGCGCGGTCTCTGCTTCACTTTCATTGTTTTCGATATGTCCTTTTGGAATCTCAAAGCCGTTATCTCTAACCCGAATAACAAGCGCTCTATCTGTTTTATCTTTAACAATAAGGATCCCGC
>JANQFQ010000145.1 GCA_028277765.1 Desulfobacterales bacterium | reverse complement strand
TATTATACAGACGAGTTACAGCAAATCACGAAAAGCAGTCGAAAGGGATTCCGGCAGGCCGTATTTTTTTACAGCCCTTTGCCAGCGGGAGATATACCTGTTCTTTAAAGCTTCTTTGTTCCCTTTGAAAAGTCTTGCCTTGTCAAAGTCGATAAAATAAATGGTGTTATCTTTTGTAGCCAAGATGTTTCCAGGATGCAGGTCAACGTGAAGAAATCTGTTTTGTATAAGTATTGAGACCTGCTGTGTCACATCTGGCATTAGTTTTTTTGCGCGGTTTTCATTCTCTTTACTCAAACTTGCCAGCGTCTGATGCTCAGGTACTTCCCTGGTTACCAGCCATGCAGAATAAAACAGGCTTCCCTTTGATGCAAAGGCGACTGGTTCGGGCGCACTGACTCCAAGATTTTGGACCGTTTGGAGGAACTCAAATTCAGCTTTGGATCGTGTCTTGCCGCATTTTAAATACCGCTGTTTTACAACATGGCGGATAAGGCCACCGCGGAAATACTGTTTAACAACCACCGGTCCTACGTCATCAAGATGGTCAAAGAGAACTGAGCGTCTCCCTCCGAGTACGGAGCCGGACATTTCAGAAGGTGTTTCAAAAAGACGGATAAGCTGGTCCATCTGCTGATTGGACAGTTCAACTGATGAGCCAATGGTAAATGATTTGTATGTTATTTCGTGATATGCTGTCATTTTATTTAATAGAACACGGATGACACGGATTGTACTGATTCACACGGATAATAACAATTCAATCGCCCCTATCACCTCTTTATGTGAAAGATCCTTCATGCAGGCTTCTGCTCTGTTGGGGCACTTTCTTGTGCCATGTCTGGAACAGGGCCTGCAGTCAAGATTCTTTTCCACAATAATGGCATTGTTTTTCCATGGTCCAAAACCCTGTGCCGGTGATGTGGCACAGAAGATGGCTGCGCAAGGTATTTTAAAGGCAGATGCCATGTGAAGGGACATGCTGTCATTACAGACAGATAGTTTTGCGTTTTTCATAATATACATAGCATCGTCTACACTTGTTTTACCTGCAACGTCAATTATCCCAAGTCCATCTGCAACCTTTTGGTTGACTTCCATGTCTGCTTCAGCCCCAATCAAAACCACCGGCGTATCCTTTCCAAGAAGGTATTCAGCTGTCTTTCTGTATTCTTCCCAGTACCATCTTTTTGTTTCCCAAGCACTACCAGGAACCAGTACTGCGTAAGTTCCGGGCTCAGGGAGGCGATCTTTTACTATCTGACTGAGTTCATCTGTTTCAGGTGGGAAAAGACGCATTTCAACCTCAAAGTTTTCAATAGGCGCTTCATCTGCAAGGATGGACAGGTTGCGGATGACATCATGGTCATCTGGATTACGCTTCTGAAGATGATGATATAAAAAACTGAGTTTGGCATTGGTAAAGCCTATCCTAACGGGAATTTTTGAGAGCCAGAGCAGGATCGATGTTCGGGCTGATCTGTGCAGAGCATAAGCTCTGTTAAAACCGATCTCCTGAAAACAGTTTTTCATGGTGCGTAGACCTGATAGGCCTGCATCTTTTCTCCGCTTGTCAAATGGGATGATGCCTGTAAGAAGAGGATCACGTTTGACAAGTGACGCTGAAAGCGGGGTTGTCACCATCCAGAGTTCAGAATCCGGGTACAGCTTTTTTAATGCAGGAATTACTGGTGTTGAAAGGACAGTATCACCCAGATAACTAGTCTGTACCAGGAGTATTTTTATGGCTTTTGCAGACAAATGAATTCCTTTATAGTTCAAATAGTTATAGTTGTTTTTGTCGGCAGGTGTCAAGAGAATTTGTTGGTTAAAAGTGCCTAAAGTGCGCTAAAGTGCCTAAAGTTGATGTATCGCTTCGCTCTACCAGTATTTAAGAATCGTGATTATGATCGAAGAAAAATTCTTATCTGTCTTTTTTATACAATTGTCATCATCTATATGATAGGGGCGATCCTTGTGATCACCTTTTGTCGATTTAATGATTCATATTGTTGGAAAAATCAAAATCGAAATCGGGATCGCTATCGAAATCGAAAAAACATGGGGCTTGGACACGAAAAGCTGATGGTGCCGAGCCATTCGATTCCGATCCTGATAGCGATTTCGATCCCAATGCAACCAAGTCCCAATAAACGGATGCACCGTGCGCTCATTCATCGCATCGGCGTTTCTTAACGTTGGGTTGAAAAACGTAATCCAACGATTTAGATGTTTATTCCTTTATTCTTGACACTTAGCCGACATCTTCATATATCATGGTCGAACAAAAAACGATATTAATAGAAAAAGTCCTCCAGTTAAAGTAAAAGCTATGAAAATTTCAGGGTTTTCATTTGCCAGAAATACAGTAAAGCTTTATTATCCGCTTGAAGAATCGATCCGATCGATCCTCCCTTTATGTGATGAATTTATCATTGCCGTGGGTAAGGGCGATGACGATGACACAACCAGAGAGGTTATTGAGGGGATAAATGATCCAAAAATAAGAATTATTGATACAGAATGGAGCCGTGTTCTTACTAAAAACCAGGTTTTTGCTGAACAGACAAATATCGCTCTTGAAGCGTGCACTGGTGACTGGTGTTTTTATATCCAGTGTGATGAGGTGGTGCATGAAGAAGACCTGCCTATTATCAAGAAGCGATGCGAAGACTTCCTGGTTAATCCTGATATTGAAGGATTAATATTTGATTACCTGCATTTCTGGGGGGATTATGACCATATTCAAAATGGGCATGGGTGGTATAGAAAAGAGATCAGGATTATCAGAAATAAAAGCGGTATAAAATCAAGAAACGACGCCCAGTCTTTCCGGATGTTTGATGGGACAAAACTCCAGGTCGCCCTTGCGAATGCCAGGATTTTCCACTATGGATGGGTGCGTCCGCCAGAGTGCATGCAGATCAAGCAGAGAATGATGGACGAATCCTATCATGGCAAGAAAAAAGTGGAAGAAATGCATAAGGGGATGCCTGAGGAATTCGACTATGGTCCATTGGGTCGGCTAGATATTTACAAAGGATCACATCCTGCTGCTATGGCAAAATGGATAAGACGGATGGATTGGAAGGATAGGCTGAGGCAAACAGAACTCCCCGGTACCAGGCGGCAGCTGCATAAAGATGAAAGGGTGAAATACCGGCTGATTTCATTTGTCGAGCGTTTGTTCGGGTTTGATATGAACAAGAAAAACTGGCGGAAGGCGATGGAATAAAAAAATGATCAAACTGCCTGAAAATTATAATAGACATGTGGATGAGATTCTTGATGCCGCACGGGGTGTTGAAGGATTTCTCACTGACAGGGAGATGCGTTTTCTTGTCTTGCTGGGTGCGTGCCCGTCAGCTGAGGGGAGTATTCTTGAAATCGGCAGTTTTAAGGGGCGATCCTCTATTATCCTGTCGAAAAGTGCAGCCATGGCTGGAGATCCCAGTGTGTCGGCAATAGATCCGCTGACATCGCCTGCTGAGACCGACCCTGACTTAATGGGGAAAAAGAGCGTGTGGGATGATTTCCAGGAAAACCTGAAACAGGCGGATGTGTTTGAGCATATTGACTTTCACCAGACCACTTCAGAAGAGGCAGCGAAAATATGGGACAGGAAGCTCCGCCTTTTATGGATCGACGGTGACCATACATATAAAGGAGTAAAAGCTGATTTTGATAATTTTGTATCTCATCTCTCAGATAGGGGCATTATAGCGATGCATGATGTGCTTAATCAGTTTGACGGAGGGATAAGGGTATTTACAGAAGATATTCTAATGTCTGACCATTTTGGTCCTTGCGGGTTTGTCGGAGCCATTGGTTGGGCACAGTATTTCGCGGACAGTGGAAAGACAACGTGTTATCAAAAGGAAAAGGAAAGGCTGAACAGATGCGCGAGAAGACTGATACCATATCTGACTTCAGGCCGGGCCTTAAAAGGATTCAGAAAATTAGTTTTCAAATATTTGCGGGCTATCGTCCCCCATAAGGAGATTGATCCAGAAGAGTGGCTCAAAAAGATTCAACCGATCCAAACGGATGAATAAGATCATGAAAGTACTATTTGCCGGAAATTACGAGCAGGATTACAACAGAACACTCATTCTGTTAAACGGGCTAAAAGGGGCTGGATCGAGTGTCGTTGAGTTTCCGTTCGTAAAAAAGAATAAATCCACAGGAAAACGGATTGCAGAACTGTCAGGGGACGCTGATTTTGTCTTTCTCCCTTCGTTTACTCACAGAGATGTGACGTTTGTAAAAAAATGGACAGAACGGCCGGTTATCTTTGATCCTCTTATATCAAAATACCTTACCAAGGTATTTGATTACCGGAGCGCGTGGCGTTTTTCCTTTAAGGCTCTGAGAAACTACATGAAGGACAAGGTTTCAATGAACGCTGCGGATATTGTGATCGCGGATACGCATGCGCATAAGGATTATTATGCAAAAACAATAAAGGTTCATCCTGATAAAATTAAGGTTGTCCCGATCGGAGTGGATGTAGACCTGTTTTATCCGGACAGCGGGAATAGAGATACCAGCATCTTTAAGGTCGGCTTTTACGGCAGCTTTGTGCCGCTACAGGGCATAGACTTGATTATTAAAGCAGCAAGACAACTTAAAAAGCATGATGATATTCACTTTGAAATAATCGGCGGAGGTTTTGTTGAGAAAAAAATAAAAAAAGATGTGGACAGGCATCCCATAAAAAATCTTACCTTCAGGAGATGGGTTAAATTTACGGAGCTGAATCAATACATTAACGGGTATGACCTATGCCTCGGTATATTTGGCAAATCAAAAAAGGCGCAGCTTGTTATTCCCAACAAGGTGTTTCATTATGCTGCTTGCGGTAAATGTATTATTACCCTTGATACACCGGCTATACGGGAAATATTTAAAACGGACGAGAATATTGTACTGTGTGAAAGATCATCGGAAGATCTGGCTTCGAAAATTTTGATGGTAAAAGAGGAACATCGTTATCGTGAACAGATAGCTGAAAACGCTTTTAATCACATCACAAAAAAGTACAACGAGATCCGGGTCGCGTGGATGCTGGTTGATGCTTATGATTCTATTAAGGCTTAATAAAGAATTATAGAATTAAAGGATTTAATCGGGGGCGTGTGATAAAAATTAGTGCAATTAATGACATTCGTGGCTAAAATGGAAAAACTATCAATCGTCATAATTACTAAAAATGAAGAGAAGAATATCAGGCGGTGCCTTGAATCCGTCAGTTGGGCGGATGAGATCGTGGTGGTGGATTCAGGATCATGGGATGGGACGATTGATATCTGTAAAGATTACAACTGCAAGGTAATCAGGACCGATTGGCTTGGATTTGGAAAGACAAAGCAGCTTGCGGTCAATTCAGCTTCTCACAACTGGGTGCTTTCAATTGATGCTGATGAAGAGGTGACAGTAGAACTGGAAAATGAAATAAAAAAGGTCCTCTCTTCAGATAAGAATGAAAACGGTTATCATATCAAGCGGTGTTCATTTTATCTTGGTAAGATGATCAGGTACTGTGGATGGAATACTGATTTTCCACTAAGGCTGTTCAACAAGGAGCATGGTAATTTTAATGACAGTATCCTCCATGAGTCCGTTAGCGTTCATGGGACGGTTGAAAGGATTACGGCATCGCTTCGACATTATACATACACGTCGATAACATCACACATTGAAAGAATAAACCGGTATACAAGTCTAGGCGCAAAACAGGACTTTGAGAAGGGAAAAAGAACATCACCCCTAGGAGCAGCATTCAGGGGCCTTTTTAAATTTTTAAAAATGTATATCCTGCAAAGAGGTTTCCTGGACGGCAGGGAAGGCTTTGTGCTGTCTGTAATTTCCGGCTATGGTGTAGGGCTGAAGTACTTTAAACTGTGGGAATTAGCGAGGAGGAAGTAAAAAGACTCCATGAGCAATAAAAACATCCGAGTCCTGCATGTTGATTCAGGGCATGAATGGCGAGGGGGGCAGCAGCAGGCAGGGTACCTCCTTGAGAATATGCATGCCCGAGAATATCGTACTGCTATTGTCTGCCAGCCTGGATCTCCTTTTGAAAAATTTTGTCGTGAAAAAAAACTCCCTTATTTTCCTTTGCGGATGCGTGGTGAGGCAGACCTGTATGCGGGATTTAAACTATCAGGGCTTTGTCGAAAAGAGGGATTTAATATCCTCCACCTGCATACGGCCCATGACCTTGCCATCGGGCTATGGGCAAAGCTTGTTAACCGTCAGATAAAACTGATCGGTGTCCGGCGGGTCGATTTCCCGATACGGAAAAATTTTTTCAGCCGGCTGAAATATAATAATTCTTTGGTTGACCGGCTGGTCTGTATTTCCGACCGGATCAAAGATGTGATGCTTGATGACGGTATCCCAGGGCATCTCCTTACTACTGTTCACAGCGGCGTGGATATTAACAAGTTTGATCATGATGATCTGCCGGAAGGGTTCAGGGCCAAAGAAGGTATGCCGGAGCAACATCTGATTGTGGGGACTGTTGCTGCAATGGCCTGGCACAAGGATTATCCCAACCTGTTAAAAGCGGCCCGCATTGTTATTGATCAGACGGACAATATCAGTTTTTGCCAGATCGGAGATGGTCCTGATGAGAAAGAGATCCTGGCGCTGGCCCAAAAACTTGACCTGGGTGATCGGTTTTTTTTCAAGGGGTTTAGAACGGATGTGGGTAACTTTTTAAAGACCTATGATATCTTTGTGCTGGCGTCATGTATGGAGGGCCTTGGAACATCGATCCTGGACGCTCAGTCCGTGGGTTTGCCGGTCATCGGCTCTGATGCAGGCGGTATCCCCGAAGCGGTTCACCATAATACAAATGGTCTACTTGTTCCCCCAAAAAATCCTGAAGCTCTGGCCTCAGCCATTATCGAGCTCGTGGAAGACAATGAAAAACTGGGGCAGTTTGGGAAAACAGCAAAACAGACGGTAAAGAAGTTTTCAGTTGAGAATATGGTCGAGGGGAATTTGGGATTATATGGTGAGCTGATAGAGGAATAAAAAAGGTAGGGGCGAAACTTGTATTCGCCCGCATCTGCTGCGTTGCAGGGCATTCGCGGTAGATGACTACAGCTTCATACCCTGCGCCTTGCATATGCGGCAAACTCAACTCGTGAAATGTCCGGGCTAGAAAATATTTTTTTCTGATATGGTCCCGTTGTTTACGGTATAGCCGGAAGTAACGGCTGTATTTCTTTTGGTCAGGTAGCCGGTGTATTTATCACTGAAAATGATTCTTTCATCCACGGCCTCAGAATAGACCCCGGCAAGGCCGAGCAGGAGTTCACATATTTCCCGCACAGCATGTTCCGCCCCTGAATGACCACAGATATAGTCGCAAAGGTGGTTCTCCTTTACATACGATTCAAAAAGAGGACTGGCAGTCCTTTTAACAAGGAACCTGAGACCACAGGTTTGTGCCACAGAAAGATCAAGGGCGTCATCAAAAACAAAGGCGACCTGGTCGTGGCTGATTTTATAAAGAGACTCAATGTGGTTCAGGGCCTCTATCTTGTTGAGCAGATTGTAATACACCAGCTGGAAATGCTCCCGCTTAGACAGTTCGTAAGCGGATTTGTTGTTCTGGCCGGTGATAATACCGAACAGTGGGAGTTCACTGCATTTGAGCCAGTGCCCGAACCTTAAAAGGTTGGTTCCCATTGAATCGATTTCTGTGTAGGTACTGTGTGTGGCTACCCCTTTGATACCAGCATTGAATACACCGTCCCAGTCAAAAAGGTAGGCTTTTATATTCTCAAGCTTTTCCGCGATCTGTGTCGCAGATGTTAGAAACTCTCCACCTGTTTTTGAAAACATCTCTTCAATATTTTCAGGGGATAGATCCATCAGGAGAGAAGATCCAGTTTTATAAGGTCCTGAACATCGATCATGCCGATGAATTCATCGTTATCCGTAACGATGATATTATCGACCTGTTTTTCCTTAAATACCTTGACCGCTTCATACAAAAGTTCATTACCGCTTATGGTGAGCGGCTGGTTATAGGAAAAATCAGACATTCTCTTTTCTGTAAAAGATTCTGGATCAGCCTTTAGATGGCGCCTTAAGTCGCCATCAGTAAAAATGCCGATAACCTTGTCGCTGTCATCAACTACCGCAACAGCACCCAGCCCTGAATCCGTCATCTGTACCATAGCGTCTAGAACGGTTGCATCCAAATTGACTGTGGGTTTTGCTTCTCTTATGATCTCTTTGACCTGGTTTGTCATCAGCTGAGTGTGGATCTCAAACTCTTTGATTCCAAGAGCAGTAAAATTATTTTCCGTCAGTTGTTTCATTACCTTCCAAGGAACCGTGCAGGTGTGAACGCCGATATTGATGGCATTTCTTACATGTTCGGGGTGACGGACGGAAGAGAACATGATCTTTGTTTGATACCCGTAAAATTCAACAGCTTCAACACACTGTTCAAAGAGTGCGAGCGCGTCATGTCCTTCATCCTGCAGGCGTCCTGCCAGAGGGCACACATAATCAGCGCCAGCGGCCATAGCCATATATGCCTGCTGAAGGGTGTAAACCAGGTGGACATTCACCCGCATCCCTTCATCTTTCATTTTCCGACACGCTTTAACCCCTTCCAGGGATACCGGGGTCTTAAAAACCGTCTTCTCCTTATCCAGCCCCAGGTCCACAAGCCGCTGTGCCTCTTTAACAATTTCCTCACAAGTGTCGCCCAAAGCTTCTATCTGAAGTACTGGGACGATTTTGGACAGCTTTACAATGGTGCCGTCAACATCTGTGATTCCGTGGCGATGCATGAAAGTGGGTGTTGTTGTCAGGCCTGCCAGAAAGCCGAGGTTAAATGCTTCTTCAATTTCTGTTATGTCTGCTGAATCTAAATAGAGTTCCATGGTTTAGTCTTCTTCCTTATTGTTTATTGTCTATATTTAACTTCTGTTTTATGAATTTCAAGTAATGGTTTTACAAATTCTTCAACGTCAGTCACATTCAGCATGCTGGACGCGTCACACAGTGCCTTTTCAGGTTCCGGATGGGCTTCGATAAAGATACCGTCTACTCCTGCAGCAACACCTGATCTGGCCAGTGTGGGTAGGAACTCTTTTGAGCCGCCCCTGGGGTCTGCGCTCGGTATGCCGTATCTCCGAACAGAATGGGTAATATCAAAAATGACCGGGAAACCGGTCTGGTTCAAGTGATAAAAGCTCCTGGGATCTACAATGAGGTCATTGTATCCAAATGTATAACCTCTTTCCGTCAGGAGGATCTGGTCATTTCCGAAATTTATCGCTTTTTGGGCGGGCTTTATCATGTTGTCAGGAGCCAGGAACTGACCATGCTTGATATTGATGACTTTTCCAGTTTTAGCGGCTGCTTCTATCAGGCCGGTTTGCATACACAGGTATGCGGGTATTTGGATAATATCGAGTATCTCTCCGGCAATCGGCACTTGTTCGGGAAAGTGCACATCAGATACGATAGGCAGGTCAAACGCTTGTTGTATCCTATCCAGTAGTTTAAGACCGTTTTCAAAACCAGGCCCTCTGTAATTCTGCGTGGCACTCCGGTTATCTTTTTCCGCGGATGACTTGTAGATAAGGGGCAGGTCCAGTTTTTCACAAGTCTCTTTAAGGACTTCCGCTGTCTTCATCATCAACGTTTCATCTTCAACCACACATGGTCCTGCGATGAGAAACAGCTTTTCACTGCCGCAATCAATATTTCCGATTTTAATGATTTTTTTCTGGCTCATCTCTAAAACAACTTGAATTACATGAAAAAATCGTATTGAAGCGAAGTATGTCCCAAAGTCTTTAGGGTGTCAAGTGAATTATGGATACAAGATGTTGTATTATTATTTGGGCAGATACTTTTTCAGCCGTTTCATTAGCGCGAGGTTTTCCTTGATAATTTTTTCGACTTCAGAGATATCTTTTTCCCTGTCAACACCGACACTCTTGTATTCTGTCTCCACAACATGAATCGGTATGCTGTTTTCAAGCAGGCGGAGCTGTTCGAGTCTTTCTATCCTTTCAATATAACCTGGTCCCATTTCAACAAACTTTTTCAAAGTTTTCATACGGAAAGCGTAAATGCCAATATGAAAAAAAATGTCTATCGGTTTTTTGTCTCGGGAAAAGGGTATAAGGGACCTGGAAAAATAGAGCGCCTTATGATCTTTATTAAAAACGACCTTGACTCGGTCATGGTTATCTTTCTCTTCAGGTTCCATTTTTCTAACCGGTGTGGTTACCTGCACTTTTTTATCGGCAAATGGCGTGATCAGCTTTGTAAGAACCTTGTGGTCGAGCGCTGGTTCGTCCCCCTGGATATTAATAACAATGTCATTGGCATGAACCCCGATTTTTTTCGCAGCCTCAAGCACCCTGTCAGATCCGCTAGGATGATCATTACGAGTCATTTCTACAGGTACACCGAGTTCCTCTGCTTCAGAAAATATCCTGTCGTCATCTGTTGCCAGCACTACTCGGGTAAGGTCTTTGCATTGGCTTGCCCGGTCATATACATGCCAGAACATGGGTCTGCCCATAATGTCCGCAAGGGGTTTGCCTTTAAAACGGGTGGAGCCATAACGGCATGGGATAATGCCATAGCAGCAAGGGAGGGTGTTCATTTTTGAAAAATCCTTTCTTCAATAGTAGGTTACAGTCATGATGGTGGGCACAGCCCACCCTACAATTTTGTCAGACAATAATCGTTAAGAACCGGTAGGGTGGGCTGTGCCCACCATTTGTTTGAGATATTCCTCAATCAACTCACACGCCTTTGCCGTTCCTCCCTGACGTGCGTTAATATAGTCAAGGGCTGTTTTCCGTACTTTTTCATGATCATGTGGTTGTTTGATGCCTTCTGACAGCGTGTTTGCAGCTGACTTCCAGTCATGAACAACCCGGACAAGCCCCTGGTTTACGATTTCTTGACCTACCCATGAAAAACTTTCCCAGAAAGGGCCGATAACAGGTATCACACCGCATATGAGGGGTTCAAGAAAATTCTGCCCGCCAAGGGGTGCGAGGGAACCGCCCACAAACACTGCTGTAGCCTGATGGTATGCCATAGACAATTCACCGAATGTATCCCAGAGGAGAACAGACCCTTTTGGTACAGGAGATTCTGTTTTTGACCTCAGTGTCCATGGTATCTGAAGATGGTCAAAAGTTTTCTTCCAGGCCTGAACCCTGTGCATGTGCCTGGGGAACAGGCCGATAATTGTTTCAGGATGACGATACAGTAAGTCAGGGATGATTTTTTCAATATCATCCTCTTCTTCCTGGCGCACAGATCCGAGGACAAGAAATGGTGCGTTTTCTGGTATGATTTTGCTTATACTATTTTCCGGTTCATTGGTTTTCCCGCTGTCTGCCAATCTGTCAAATTTAATATTCGGCATAACGCTTACACAATCATCCCCGAAAATTTTTCCGAACCGCTCTGCGTCATCATCAGATACAGCCAGAATTTTATCCGGGCGTAATGAATGAACAAGTGACGGCCATACTAAGTATCTTTTGACGTATTTTTCAGTTAGCCTGCCGTTAATAATACATATTTTACAACCGCTCTTCTTCAGAGCAGACAGGTGCCCAGGCCAGATTTCAGTTTCAAGGAGAATCATTACCTTGGGGTGAAAGAGTTGTACTGCTTTTTTCATTATGGATGGCCTGTCAAAAGGGAAGTAGGCAGTTTCAGCAGTTATACCCCTGGTATTGGATGCTGTATCTGCTACCGCTTTTTCAAGTATCTCCATACCCTGCAGAGTGTTGGTTGTTATAACAATCCGCACAGGTTTTGAAGGTGTTAATGTTTTTAAAATAGACCAGGCCAGATATGATTCACCTGCAGAAGCAGCCTGGATCCAGATATCGGCAGGCCCTCTGATTTCCTGTTTTAGAAGTCTCTGGTCAAACCCGTCCGCTAGACGGCTATTCAGCCTGAGAGCCGGTATGATGAGCCCCCAGCATAAATTATACAGAAAAAAGGCTGCTTTTTCAGTTATTCCCGCCACAATAGATCCCATGTTCCATATTTACTATATTAATATCACTGGTGAAAATGATAATAGGGAAAAGGTATTCGGGAGTCAATGATGACATGAAAAAGCGTTGATTTCGTTAGTATTATTAGCTAAAAGGGCTTCATGAACAGCTTGCATTACCTATGCTACTATATTATTAAAGGTATTTTCCTTACTTTTGGCCTTATCCCAAGGAAATATTCTTTTTATGTCAGCAGTGTCATAGGGGAGATCTTTTTCATACTTGACGGCAGACACAGGAAGGTCGCCTTGGATAATCTGACCCATGCATACGGCCATGAAAAAAGTCCAGCGGAGATACGGAAACTCGCGAAGAATGTTTTCAAGCATCTAAGCCAGAATCTTTTGGAACTAGGATGGTCGCAATGGATGGATGCTAAACAACTGAGTAAATATATTCATGTTGACGGTCTTTCCAATTTAAAGTCAGCACATGATCAGGGAAAAGGGATATTAATCCTCAGTGCTCATATGGGGAACTGGGAAATGCT
>JANQFQ010000143.1 GCA_028277765.1 Desulfobacterales bacterium | reverse complement strand
CTCAAAAGGGTACGTGACAGCAGACCGGCGTCATGCACCACGGTTCAGCTCCTCGGGGGCGAGCCAACGCTCCATGCTGATTTCTTCAAAATAGTTGGCGCAGCCGTTAACCTCGGTTTCAAACATGTTCAGATGGGGACCAACGGCATTAAACTTGCCGATCCTGATTTTGCCATGAAAGCCAGGGAGGCTGGGCTTAAATATGTATATCTCCAGATGGATGGCGTGACAGATGATGTTTTTGAAAAGATAAGAGGTAAGAAGCTTCTTGATACAAAACTAAAAGCAATTGAAGCTGCCGGAAAAGCAGGCCTGAGAATCATCCTCGTACCCACCATCATCAGGGGCGTGAACAATCACCAGCTGGGTGATCTTGTCCGTCTTGCTTTTAACAACCTCAATATTATCACAGGCATCTCAATGCAGCCGGTTGCATTTACTGGCCGTTTCACAGAATCGGACAGGCATCAGCAACGGTATACCATTGCCGATATGATACACGACGTGAGCAGCCAGACAGAAATCACAGACCCATATAAGGACTGGTTCTCACTCAATTCAGCCACACCCTTTGTCGCCCTTGCAGAAGCCTTGACTGGCAAAAACGTCACTAACTATTCGTGCCATCCCCATTGCGGAGCCATGTCCCTGCTTTTTGTGGATAAAGACGGCTACGCTGTTCCTGCTACCCGGTTTATCGACCTATATAATCTTTTAAAGGATGTTCAACAACTCGCGGAAAAAACAGAAAAACGGCGATTTAAAATGTTTTCAAAACTCAGTTCCTTAAATATGCTGCGGAAACATTTTGTAGCTTCCAGAGCTCCCGTTGGCCTGACCTTTAAAAAACTGCTTCAGACTCTCGAAGGATACGCGAATAAAAAGTATACCTGGTCCAAAGAATTCAGCGGCCACACCTATAAAACAATTTTTCTTTTCGGCATGCATTTCATGGATCTATACAACTATGATCTTCAAAGGCTAAAACGCTGCGCTGTACACTACTCCGCACCCGACGGCAAGCTATATCCTTTCTGCAGCTACAATGCCGGACTTACACACAGGGAAAGGGTGGAAAAAGAATATAATGACATTAACAGCCAGAAAAATAAAAAGCCGTCTGAAAAAGTTGGCAGATAAAAAAACAGCCCAAATTCTGCAGGGTTTCTTTAAAACCGGTAAAGGTGAATACGGTGAAGGAGACATATTCCTCGGTATCCGCGTTCCTATACTGAGAAAGCTTCTAAAAGAATACAGGCACACCCCTGAAACCGAAGTCATCAAGCTTCTTCATTCTCCAATCCATGAAGAAAGGATGCTTGCCATACTAATCCTGGTGGACACTTTTACAAAAGGAGATGAAAAGAAGAAAAATAGCATATACCGGCTTTATTTGAACAATACTGAATCGATTAATAACTGGGACCTGGTTGATATCTCTGCGGGACACATCGTGGGCGCTTACTTGATAAACCGTTCTAGAAAAATATTATACAGACTAGCCGGGTCAGACATGCTCTGGGAAAGAAGGATAGCGATTGTCGCTACCTTTAATTTTATCAGACACAATGACTTTTCAGACACCCTGAAAATTTCAGAAATGCTTTTGTCCGATAAAGAAGACCTGATCCATAAGGCGGTTGGATGGATGCTCAGGGAAGTCGGGAAAAGAGATTTCACTGCTGAAGAAAAATTCCTTAAAAGATATTATAAAAAAATGCCCCGCACCATGCTCCGATATGCTATTGAAAAATTTCCTGAAAGGAAAAGGCAGAAATACCTTAAAGGAAAGATATGAACAAATCTCTTAGAAATACCTTGACTTTTCCTTCCCCAAGCTCTTATATCGCATCATGCTGACAGATCTTGAAAAACAAATAATCGCGTCAATACAGCAAGATATACCTGTTACAGAAGAGCCGTATCTTGAAATAGCCGATCACCTTGGGATTGATGAAAAAATCCTACTCGATACTCTGCAGTCCCTTTGTGACAGGGGCATTATCCGACGGTTCGGCGCCACACTCCGTCATCAGAAATCCGGTTTTTCATCAAACGCCATGATCGCATGGAAGGTTGAAGAAGACCGCGTAAGTGAAGTCGGGAAAAAAATGGCGTCTTTTAAAGAGGTCTCACACTGTTACAGACGGAATCCAGCCAAGGAGTGGCCTTACAATCTTTACACAATGGTTCACGCCAGAGATGAGGATTCATGCAGAGCAATAGCTGAAATAATTTCAGAGAAAACATCTGTACAGGACTTTTCCATGCTTTTCAGCCGCAGTGAACTAAAAAAAACATCCATGCAGTATTTCCCTGAGGAATACAGCCGCTGAACATTTCTGCCAGGTGAAACAGACCAGCCCAAATATTCTGCTTGTTAATCCATGGATACATGATTTCGCCGCTTATGATGTATGGGCAAAACCCCTGGGGCTTCTTTATATCGCGTCAATCCTCAGACATCATGGATTCAACATCTCATATATAGACTGCCTGAATAGGTTTCATCCACTAGCGCCTGTTACAGATCCAGGCGCAAGGCATGGCCGCGGCCCGTATATTAAAACAGAGATCCCAAAACCAAAAGGTCTTGAAGACGTACCACGGGCCTATTCAAGATACGGCATACCGCCTGAATGGTTCTTGGACGACCTTGCTGCAATCCCCCGGCCTGATCTGATCATTGTCACTTCTTTAATGACTTACTGGTATCCCGGTGTTTCAGAAACCATAAAATTAATAAAAGAGAAATATCCGGATGTATTGGTTTTGCTTGGCGGCATCTACGCCACCCTGTGCCGTGAACACGCTCAACAGAATTCAGGAGCAGACAGAGTTATCACCGGCCCTGCTGAAGATATTATACTCAAACTCGCAGAAGATCATACCGGCTTTGCAGTAAAGAAAAATTTCAGCCCCGATGATACTGACAAATGGCCGTACCCGGCATTTGATCTTCAGCATGCGATCAGCTATATCCCACTTCTCACATCAAGGGGATGCCCTTATGTCTGTGCTTACTGCGCATCCGGTTTTCTGAACAAAAAAAGAGACAGACGCAGTCCAGAATCGATTATCACGGAGATAAAATACTGGCATAAAAACTTCATGGTAAAAGATTTTGCATTTTACGATGATGCGCTTCTAGTTGAGGGGAGTCAACATATTATCCCCATGCTTGAAGAGATCATTGCCTCAGGTATGGATATCTGTTTTCACACACCAAACGCACTACACATACGTGAAATAACGGGGAAAATAGCTGCCCTCATGTTTAAAGCTGGATTTAAAACCGTACGGCTAGGGCTTGAAACCGCTGCCTTTGATAAAAGATCTGAAATCGATTCAAAGGTTACCATAGATGAATTCAAAAGGGCCGTCACATACCTTCTGGAATCGGGTTTTGACAGGAAACAGCTTGGTGCTTATATCCTCGCCGGCCTTCCTGGTCAGTCCATCGAGTCTATTGAAAAATCGATTACCATCGTAAAGAAGAGCGGCATAACACCTGTTCCAGCCTATTATACCCCTATACCGCATACAGCCATGTGGAAAAAGGCGGTAAGTTCCTCCAGATACAATCTTGTGGACGACCCGGTGTTTACCAATAATGCTATATTCCCATGTCAGCATGATCCCTTTTCCTGGGAGACCATCTCTCGATTAAAACAATTATGTGCAACAGAATAATTGCCTTAAAGATAAATTTATGATAACTAATTCCAACTTTGTATTAACAGAATATAGAATGGAAATATGATGGATATTGATCCAATTTACGCAGGCGCTGCTGTCGGTTTAGTATTAGGCTCATTTGGTTTTATAATCGTCAAGTTTTTTGTGCTTCCCATTTTAGGGTACAAAAAAATCAAGCGTAATCTGGTCTCTAGTATTACGGATTATCTTCATACAATAAACGATGAAAGATCTGATATGAGAATCCAGAAAAAAATAGATGCATGCGTAGATGAAATGAAGCAGCATGCAGAAGGCCTTACTGAATGCCATGATTTTAAAATCCCAGTGTGGTATAGGCTTCTTCTTAAAAGTCGCAGTGAATCACCTGAAATCGCCATAGAACACTTGAATGTGCTCTATAGCACGCGTGATTATAAACGCGCGAAAAACCGTCAGGAAAAAATTCTTCAATCGCTCTATATGTAATAGCCTTATAGAGAATGCGGAGCGATACCACAAGGCACTTAAATTAAATCTAAAAGTACATTTTAGGGCGGGCTGTGCCCACCATTTTCGATCACTACCACGACCACGTTTTTTTTAAAACTGACAGAGCAAAGCGATACCACAACTATATGCAGTTGTAACTTTAGGCACATTAGGCACTTAAAAAAGGAGCCATCATGAATGAGAACGACTGGAATCCAGGCAAATTATTTGAAATATCAGGATATTATTGGCAAACTTGCACACTTCATGCCGCGGTAAAACTTGATATTTTTACAATAATCGGTAAGCAGAAGATGACCGGCAGACAGATCGCGGAAAAACTTAGCGGAGATAAAAGAGGGATTACAACCCTACTGAACGGGCTTTCAGCCATGACTCTTCTTGAAAAAAAAGGGGAATACTTTTCAAATAATGCCGCCAGCTTTAAATTTCTTTCAAAAAAATCACCTGCCTATATCGGCCATATTATCATGCACCACAGCCATCTTGTTGACGCATGGACAAAAATAGACAAGGCTGTTCTAACAGGTCTGCCGGTCAGAGATAAAGTCTCCCATGGAGATGAAGAAACACGTGAAAGCTTCCTCATGGGGATGTTTAACCTGGCAATAGGTATCGCCCCGGCCCTTGCGGACCTCATGGACCTTTCCGGCCGCAAAAGCCTGCTTGACCTAGGTGGTGGCCCAGGCACATATGCCATTCACTTTTGCCTGAAGAATCCTGACTTGAAAGCAACCATTTTTGACCTTCCAGAGACCCAGCCTTTTGCTGAAAAAATCATAAAACAATTCAATATCTCCAACAGGGTCGCATTCCTGGGAGGTGATTATCTGGAAGAAGAAATTCCAGGAGAATATGACATTGCATGGCTGTCACAAATCCTTCACGGAGAAAACCCTGAAAACTGTTTAAAAATAATTAAAAAAGCGGTTTCATCACTTCAGCCTGGCGGGCTAATTATCATACATGAATTTATTTTAGACAGGTCAATGGACCACCCTGTATTCCCTGCCCTTTTCTCTTTGAACATGCTTTTAGTGACAGACGGGGGACGATCATACGCTGAAGAACAACTATCTGATATGTTAAAAGAAAACAACATAAGTGACATAAAAAGAATAGATTTTACAGGTCCAAATAGTTCTGGCATTATTATGGGAATCAAACAATAATTCTGAAACAATATTTCAATATTTTATATTGACTATAATCTAAAATTAGTATAAAAAAGTCTCTCAAGTTTATATGTAAATAACTTATATATAATTTTCAATTTTCATAATTTAAATTAATTATAAAAGGAGATGAATATGCCCAGAAAAAAATTGTTAAAGTTTGGAATTCTAATTCTCTCGGTTGTTTTACTGGCCTCTTTATTGACTGGCTGCATTATCTCACCAGCGGGAGTCGCCCCATCAACTGCACCGATTACTGCGGATGACAAGGTTACAAAACTAGGACCAGCATCAGGGAGTGCATGGGGTTTTATGGTATTTGGTTTGCTGCCTCTTTCTGAAGCATGGACTTACAAGGCTGTAGATAGAGCGGTTAAATCAAAAGACGCTGATGCCCTTATCAATGTTACACTTGACAACCAGGTGTGTCTGTTCCCTATTGTACACATTTACAGGACAAAGGTTCAAGGAGAAGCTGTTAAAATTTCAAAAGGCGGATGATGTTAATAAGCCAATTTGATTTTGTTTTTTTAGAAACAGTTTAACAGGGCCTTTGCAGAATGATTTTTTCTGCAAAGGCCTTTTGATTTTTATATGGACACTTTTTTCCCTTTATGTATAAATAAAGTATATTTACTTTTTTAACCGGATATTAAGGGGACAGCCATGAACTTTCAGATATTTCGCAATTTTTTTCTTATTTTTCTTTTTACCAATATGCTCTGGGGATGCGCCCCGCCAGTTGTTACCATACCATTAGATGGAAACAGCCGTTCTAGCCTTGATAGCCTGGATAAGGAATTTCAAAACCAGAGTGCCGCGAAATTATACGCTCCAGCGATCATACGGGATAAACCCCTTTCATTTCTCCCAGGTTCACGGTCAGTAAAAATGCCTGGGTCAAAGATTTATAATTTTCCCATAGGAGATACCCTTGAATATGTGATCAGCAAAGCCGTATATTCAGTATTTGAAAAACCAGGTCAATCTCATGAAGCTTTTGGTATCTATATTTACCTGGACAAATTCAAACTGCTTTACTCAGGAGTCGGCCAGAACAAGACAGCTGTATGTGAACTTAATGTACGAATTAAAGTAAAGGACACTGCAGGCGTTAGTCTCACACAGAAAAACTTCCGGGCAAACACAACCAGTGCTTTTGTTGGGACAACTATACCCCAAGCTCTTATTGATGCGGCTTCAATGGTCGGCAGGGATGTAGTAAAATTTCTTTCAAGCGACCATATTATTGCCATGGCCGTAAATGCTTATAAGAAAAAACATGGGTATGCCGCAGTATCCCCACCAACGTATCATGCACAGGCTCCTCCTTCCAGGCATACCCGCCAGTCGCTTCCCCAAAAATATAACGCCGGCACAGGGCAGAAATGGGCGGTTGTTGCGGGCATTTCAAAATACAAACATTCGGGTAACAACCAGATACCAAACTTGAGGTATGCTTCCAGGGACGCAAAATCGGTTGCTAATTTCTTAAAGGATCCCAAAGGCGGTGCTTTTGACCATGTTCACGAAATATATGATGAAGATGTTACTTATCAGAATCTGCGATACAGCCTTTTTGACTATCTTGGCCAGGCAATAGAAGAGGATCTTGTGTTTGTTTTCTTTGCCGGGCACGGCGCGCCTGATCCGAATAATCCTCAGAATCTTTATCTGCTGACCCATGACACCAATCCTCAGAGTGTCGCGTCATCTGGTTTTCCCATGTGGGATGTTGAAACAGCGTTAAAAAGGAATATAAAAGCTGAAACTGTTATTCTGGTTACTGATGCCTGTCATTCCGGTGGAATCAGCGGCGGGGTCGGCACCCGCGGTATCACTGTCACTGAAAACAAGACAAATGATTCCCTTCTCAAGCTAGCATACGCTCCGGGTAAAATTAGTTTTACAGCGTCTGAAGCAAACGAGCAGAGCCACGAATCCATGAAATGGGGCGGTGGTCATGGTGTTTTTACCCACTTCCTTGTTCAGGGTCTCAAAGGGAAAGCAGACACAAACGGAGACAGAATTGTCACCTTGGGTGAAGTGATCGATTATACTTCTGAAAATGTAAGGCGTGCCACCCGTAGCAAACAACATCCTGATACAGCCGGCACCTTTGATAGGAACCTTCCAATGAATATAATGGATTAATCAACTTAAAAACTAATTACACCTTCAATCTCATCAACCAGCTTATCAAGCCCCTGTTTGCTGTATTCCGTATAAACCATCAGCAAGGCATATCCCCTCACCTTCCCTGATATATATGCCTGGAAAAACTCTGCCCCCTGCATGGACACCTGAACATCCGTCCTGAAAAATGGCTGATCCCCTATAACATGACTTGATATCCCCCCAGGAGATGTAAACGGTATTTTCCCCTGTTCCATAATCCCTAAAAGCTGGGTGAGAAGTCCCTTGCATGGTGTTTCACCAGTTCCTGGAGGTATCTGCAATGCCCCGATTGAAACCGATGACCGGTTTAGATCTGATGTATTCTTATAGATATAAAGAAGTGGGTGAATGCCGTCTGTGCTGTTTGCCAGCATGTCCTCTGAAACATCATGGCTCCACGCAACCGTCTTGGCCTGGTTTTTAAAAGCTTTTTCAGTGACCGCCCTGTCCACGATTATCCAGCCGTCAGGGACAGTAAGTGAAAAACCAAAATAGCTGCTTTCAAACTGGTTCCCTTTTATTGAAAAATTTGAAGGGTCTTCTCTGCACCCGCACATGATAAAAATAGATATCACAAATATATAGATATTCGTTTTTGTATTCATCTTTAAATTCATTCCTTTTAATGATTTTAATAATATAAAAAAACGCTTTTGTATTTTATCGTAGGTTGAGCCGAAATACCTGTGTTAGGTTTGCACACAAAACAACCTTTAAATATTAAGTGTTTGTGGAATAAGCATTTCTATAGGCGAAACCTAACACTGCATTAGAAGGATTTCTGCTAAAGCATTAATTCTTCAAGAAATGAGTACATTATCATTCTAAACCTGTCAACGTCTTAATTGAGATCTTTCTTGACTTAAAAGAATATGACAGCTAAATTTATGAGAATTTTTTAGCGCATAAAACTGAACTGGATTTGCAGTTGCTTATACACAATCGATATCTACACCTTTTATGCACGGCGCTGATCTTTTTATTAATAGCCGTTACAAGCCCTTACGCGGGAAGCAGACACCTTTTTTCCATGCCTTACAAGGAAAAAATTAAGATTGTAAAAAATAAACTGGCATTAGAGCCTGATAACGGAAAACTCTTCAACACTTTAGGTTATTACTATTATGAAAGAGATGATTATAAACAAGCGGTTCAGTATTATCTCAAAGCAATAGCGCTTACTCCCGACTATCCCATCACCTATAATAACCTCGGTATTATCTATCTTGCTGAAAAAAAGTATGAAAAAGCGGAAAAATGCTTTAAAAAGGCGATCAGTCTTGACCCGGAATATATAAAAGCTGTATGTAATCTAGGAGTTACATATTACAAGATGAACAACATATCTGAAGCAAAAAAATGGTATGATGTTGCTCAAAAGATTGACCCGAAATATGTCAGCACCAGAAAGAATAACTTTTTGAAAAAAAAATAATACAACAGACCGCTTTCATGAACAAACCCATACTTATTCTGGCAGTAATCTCAGCCCTCTTTTTAATTGGGGACACAACATTCAGTGATCCATTCAAAGGTCCATGGAAAACAGAAAAGAAGTCTTCTGTTAAGCGTGAGAAAAAAGGATCAAATCCTTTACAATTTCTTGTAAAAATTTACAGGGATTCCATTTCCCCGATTGACGGGAGCAGATGTCCCATGTATCCCACGTGTTCCCAGTACAGCGTGAGCTGTTTTGAAAAACACGGTTTTCTCTTAGGGTGGATCATGACATGCGATCGGCTCATACATGAAGCAGATGAAATGATACTTGCACCAAGGATCATGGTACATAACCGTTACCGTTCTTATGATCCTGTGGAAAACAATGATTTCTGGTGGTATAATGAAAAATAAATTCCAGCTTACCAGCTTAATTCCTGTTTTAAATTTATCTGTTTTTGTGCTTCTGTTTGCTTTATCTCCCGGCTCCTCTACTGCTGGCCCTTTGGTTACCATCAGTGCTGACCGTCAGTTTCAATTCGCTGAACAGTATTTCCATGAAAAAGAGTATTACAGGGCCATTGGAGAGTACAGGCGTTTCATCCATTATTTCCCCAAAGACAACCGGCATGAAGAAGCCCTATATAAAATCGGGATGTCCTATTTCAACGGTGAAAAATTTCAAGAAGCATTAGACGCCTTCAAGGGAGTGCTGG
The DNA here is from genome assembly GCA_028277765.1 of Desulfobacterales bacterium. Classification (GTDB taxonomy): domain Bacteria; phylum Desulfobacterota; class Desulfobacteria; order Desulfobacterales; family SURF-7; genus JANQFQ01. The sequence goes on along the minus strand of JANQFQ010000143.1, from coordinate 12,725 downwards.
AAAAGTTTCCGAAAACAAAACTTGAGACAAAAATACGGTTTATGATCAGCGAATGCTTAATACACCTTAAAGACAGGCCATCTGCCGTTAGTCTCCTGATCAGCATCGCGGAAGAAAATGAAGATCAGGACACTGTGGATGAAGCATACTACCGGCTGGGCTGGGTTTATCTAGGAAGCTTCCTGTGGGATGAGGCTGAAAGCGCCTTTAAAAAAATCAGCAGCAAAAACTGGGAAAAATACCAGCTCATGGCACTCTCCAATGACTTGAGCCAAAAAGATAATATAAAGACAAAAAGCCCTCGCATAGCCGGCATACTGGCTGTTCTCCCGGGAGCCGGTCACCTTTACTGCAAAAGATACAAGGACGCGGGTATGTCCTTTTTGTTCAATACCGTCATGATCCTTGCCGCATGTGAAGCTTTTGATGAAGACGTTGAAGTCCTGGGAAGTTTTCTTGCAATGTTTGAGCTTGGCTTTTATGCTGGAAACATTTACAGCGCTGTGAGCAGTGCCCATAAGTTCAACCGGAATGAGAAGAGAAAACTGTTCAAGTATCTGGAAGAGAACTCACGTGTCAACCTGGGAGTTATTAATGACCGGAACAGCAAAAAACCTGCGCTGTTTCTTTCCTGGCAGATCAGTTTTTAATATATCCTTTTAAGATACAATAATATGTAAAAGTCTAGATTTGACTTTACAGACAGTGTCTGATTCTATTAAAAACTATGCTTTTAAATAAATGTTAAAAAATCCGAAATCCGAATATCGAAATCCGAAACAATATCAAATGACCAAAATTCAAATTTCAAAACAGAAGGCAATTTGATTCGAAAATAAGGCAGTTATGGTTTTGATCATTTGAACATTTAAATTTTGAATTTGTTTCGAATTTCGGCTTTCGATATTCGAATTTAAAACTTTTGAATTAAATGAAATCTAATGCGATCTGACAATGCCTGTAAGATCGAATTTAGACTTATATAATAATTATTCCCCTGTCGTCAGCGTCCATATACCTTCATAAAATTCTGCTCCAATCGGAATGCCAGGCACCCCGGTCGAGACTGTCCCGGCTTTATCGATAGAGGATAAAGAATTTACAGATATCCCGCGCGTCATGGTAGCAAACGAATCAACATCGCCCGCATACCTGTTCAATCCCTGTCCCACAGGTTCAAGTTCCACATTTCCAAGGGGAGCTTCGCTGGCATAGGCGATAATCTTATCCTCGCCATAGGGGGGAGACACCTTCAGGTCAAAGCGGTCACCTTTATCAGGTATACTGTATAGTTGTCCGCCTTTAAAAAAATTCGTTTTACGAAAATCATTCGGCAACAGCTGAATAATATCACCGGTTGATGTTATGTCTACAACCCTTGCATAAAAATCACGGTTCCCCTGTATAAGAATCTGTATACTGTCACCTTTTTTATAATGCTTTTTCGGTGTCCACACTTTTACTGTAAGCGGTGCCCTCTTATCCATTACATGCACCTGAGACACATCCTTTTTTTTCGGTTTTAGGCTATATATCACCTCTGCCTTGATCCAGACATGATAACGTGTATTATCAACAATGCCATGGTCTTTCTGTTCAAGAACAGTGACAGCTCCTTCTGCTTCTGACCAGACCATGTCATACTGCGCCACAAAGTCTTCCACTTTTGTTTTTGATGAAATATAGGTTTGCGCTGATTCAAGGGCCTGCCGTTTCGCGTTGGCGAATGCAGCTGCCCGCGTGGCCTTGAGTGTCATATCCTCAGACAGATACGCATACCCGTCCACGGTCTGAATACAGGAACGCTTCTCATCATCCTGAACAACATCTATCCCCCGCTCATTTTTACCTTTGCTGAAAGCTGTATCCGATAATAATACGGACGACGCTATTATAAATAAAATCGCAAAAAATATTTTTCTCCGTTTCATGATTACCTCCATGATAAAATCCCTGGTTTGATGATTAGATTTTTACATTTATAACTTATATGCTGGTATTAATCAAGGCAAACAATCCTATTGCATGCCCCTATACAATTTTGCTATATAAATGAGAATATAAATCCCCTCCAGGAGAAAACAATGACAGATATACCTGAAAACAACTATTCGTTATTTGACAGGCCCGAAATCCTGAACTTTCTATTCCATCCGCGGAAAGAAAACTCCATACCACCAGATGGTTATGAAGAGATTCTGATCCCGGTTGAAGAGGATATTGAAATTGGCGCCCGGATATATCCTGTTGATAACAGTGCACCAATGATTCTTTTTTTTCACGGAAACGGTGAGATTGTGGCTGACTATGCTGATATTGCCCAGCTTTATTTGAAAATCGGTATAAACTTCTTCCCCGTGGACTACAGGGGATACGGCCGCTCCACAGGAACACCCACAGTTTCCGGTATGATGAAAGACAGTCGTGTTATCTTCGAATATGTCAAACAGTGGCTAAATGACAATGCCTATACCGGCCCTTTTATCGTTATGGGCAGATCCCTTGGCAGCGCTTCCGCCCTTGAGATTGCTTCATATTTTAAGGATTATTTTGACGGGATGATTATTGAAAGCGGTTTTGCTTTTATAACACCATTATTAAGACTTTTAGGCATCAACGCTGATTCCGCGGGAATCAGTGAAGAAATCGGCTTCCGTAACCTTGAAAAAATCAGTACTTTTGACAAGCCCACACTGATCATACATGCTGAATATGACCATATCATACCCTTTTCCGACGGCCAGGCCCTTTTTGACGCCTCTCCGTCAGCAGACAAACAGATGCTCGAAATTAAGGGTGCTGACCATAATACAGTATTCTTTCACGGTATTGAAAACTATCTTCAGGCTGTCATCCAGCTGATAAGGTCATTGTAAGGCACCTATTTTTAATATAGGTCCGGTTGGTTTTCTGTGATCTTCTGGTGGATTTCTTTTACCAGCCCGAGTTTTTCATGACATATTCGGGTCCGGCAATTAAAGTCAGTATGGTACCCGGTTTAACACCTTATTTATGGCCCGTTTAATATATTTAAAGGAACACGGTTTTGTAAGATATTCGTCCGCACCTACCTCAAGGCCAACAAGCCTGTCATGCTGTTCATCCCGCCCTGTTACCATAACAATCTTCATTGAACGCGTATTAGGGTTGCTTTTCAGTTTTTTACAGACAGTTCGGCCGTCCATAACAGGCATCATCAAATCCAGAAGAATGACATCAGGTTTCTTGTCAGCAGCGATCATAAGGGCTTCAGCGCCGTCAAACGCGTGAAGCAGGTTATACTCTTTTGATAAGCCCGAGGTAAGTGTCTTATGTACGACCTCATTATCTTCGGCGATAAGAATAATTGTTTTTGCCATGGCTGCTCTCCTTATACTGATCACCATAAAGCGGTCAGCAGGATAATGTCCCCTGTTATTTTTTTATCTATTTTAATGAAACAATTGTTTTTTAATAGGCATTAAGTATTCAACAATTGTTTAAAAAAATTAGAATTATATTCAAAACTGTTTTTTTATGCCTTTGTAAAAGGGCTTTGAATACACTATTCTTCTTTAAATTACAATCCCTGATATTACATGGGACATAAAATAACAGATTCATTACTAAAAAAACATTTAACTGGGGGCAACAGCATTAAACATACTGTTAGTAGAAAACAAGAACTGCCTGTTCAGCTAGAGGAGTATCTTCAACGTAGATAAAAACCAGAATCAACCATTTGAGGACGGTAATTTGTTTAACTTGAAAGCTATTCTAACAAAAATGAAATCCAGATTCAAGCATTTCCGTTCGAAAAAAACCGGTATTATAAAATAAAACTGGCCTATTTTTTTTATATCCATATATTCAGCCAGTTACAACTTTTGCATCAGTTTAAAAATGGATAATAACTTAAATATTTTCAACTCTGTCATTTATTTTTTTTAACTTTTTTACAATAGTTGATTTTGCCTCATTAATTTTAATACTGAGGTTAACCAAATCTAACTATCATATCAGGCGGAGAGGCCCTACCCTTCTATATATTCGATACTTATATCCCTTTTCATCCAATATTTCCGCTAAAACAGCAGGATCTACGTTTCTCTCCTACCAGCATCTAGTATCTAGCATTCCCGCTAAAAACCAGCGGGATCTCCGTTTCACCCCGACCAGCAATCTAGTATCTCTTCTTTCACTCAGTACTCAGTCCTGTTTCTTTCACTCAATCCTGCCTCCCACTATACAACCACCTGTCTCTTCCTACAATACCTCCCTACCTGTTGTGAAACCTTTAGCGCTGAATCCACAGATTGATGGAGGCCCATACCTGCGTTGCCACCCGCATCAATGCCAACCAGAAATAATCCTCTTACTGGTGTAGCCGCCGAAGGCCTGGTGGAACCGCACTGCCCAGCAATCTGACCGAGCCCCATACATTCGCCTCCTTGCCCATGTTGCACATGGTCCCTGGTAAGTGCAGATACCTGTGCTGGGCCACCGTATTTTTTAAACTCAATGGCCGGAATGATTTCAGGCCAGAATTTAAACAGAAGCGCTTCTGCTTTCTGCGTGAGCATCTCTATCTCTTCCGCGCCTGGATCAGAAGGACATACGGTCCCTGCCGTAAGTATCTGTTTTCCTTCAGGCGCAACAGAAGGATCATAATTGGAGGGAACCATGGCATATACCACGACATCATCAGGAACATGGCCGTTTTTAATTTTTGTATACCGCTCCAAGTCCCACCACCCGCTGTCTGAATAAAGAACACTGATATGAAAATCGAGTACCGGCTTTTTAAGAAAATATATCTGTGATGTCAGTCCCCATGCAGGGACCAGGTCCTTTACATAACTAACATAACGTTTATCAAAATGCTCTTCACCGGCCAACTTCAACACAGTGGGATGAATTCCTGCGTTGCTGATAACAACAGGCGCACTGATTTTCTTTCCTTCTGTTGTAATAACGCCAGTTACACTGCTGTTTTGAATATCTATCTTTTCCACCTTTGTGTTCGTTCTGACAGCACCTCCCAGTTCGATAACCTTCTTTGTAAGGATATCTGCGACATGCATACATCCACCTGCTGGATATCCACCGCCGCCGTTGTTAAACGAATCCTGTAAAATTCTCACATATTCTGCCGCTGAAACAAGGTCGATCGGTTCAACCATGGCCATATTGGCGAAAAAACCGAAAAAATTATCAACCGCCCACGGGACATCATACAACCCCTTGTCCAAAAATTCCTTAAACGTGATGTCTTCAGCATCCAGTGTGTCTATCTGATCTGGTGTCATTAAATAGAGTTCACCAAGCACCTTTATAGCGAGTTCTCTTTCCTTTTCATCAAGGCCCCATAAGTCAAACAGATGGGAAGGATCAAAATCTTCAGAAATATCGCCAAGCAGGATATTAACATTATCCATGAACTCCCATTCTCCTGATCTGCCGCGATATGCGAATCCCATATTTTCAGGACCGATGATGTTGATCTCAGATTCATTAAGGTTCAGCACTCTGGATAGGATTTCAAAGCTGTGGTTCCTGACAGGGGTCACTCCGATAGGAAAATATTCATATGTAAACCCTTTTTCCGATTCGCCCAGCACCCTGCCGCCGGTTTTTGCGTTCATCTCCAGTACAAGCGGCCTAAATCCCTGTTTTGCCAGAAGGGCTGCGCAGGAGAGACCGCCGATGCCGCCGCCGATTATAATCATATCACACTGTTTATTCTCACTCATAAATAATCCCCTCAAATTAATAAATCCAAAGCATGACCCGATTATAATATTTGGCGAAACAAATCCAAAATTAGAATGTTCAAATGCTTAAAACATCAATTTTATCATTCATTGTTTTATCTTTCTTCAAATCTTAGATTTCTTACCCGGATCCGCTGAGATCTTTCCTTCTTGCGGAATATACCATGGTGATGGGTACCACCACTTTCCTGGTTCAACAATACCGTCTTCAATAAGAATATGCATCAAGTTATAGGGGATCGCCATGAGACAGAGGCCGCCGGGATGCCCGGACGTCTGGTGGGCGTGGTAAAGACCGTCAATGGGACTCCGGTACCGTTCCAACCCCTTGCAGGGACGGTTACCCCAGAGCTGATCCTCGCAATGCCGGCTTCCGGCCCAGGTCCCGCCGATAAGACCGGTGTTTCTTAGCTCCACTTCACGGCCTGTCGCAAACCAGTGATGAATGACGTTATCATCCTCCAGACCGTCAAATACCTGAGAGTAGCATTCTGTCATGTAGATCCCAAGCTCATCCCTGTATTGATCAGGCGCGTCCTCTCCTTCTATATGGTAATCCGGAGACGTGAGTGCCATCTCAAAGGCAGGAGAGACAAATCCCTTTGGATGATATCCCTGGCAGTCCGATGGATCCCAGGCCAGGGACGGCGCTAAAAACCATAATTTGTACTTTGGGTCAATGGTCGGCCTGGATTTAAAACCGTCTATATCAGCGGCTTCCGCATAATAGAATTCCCTTGTGTCTGCGGGATAAACACAGCCATTAGGAATATTATGAGGCGGAATACACTTGTATGAAACAACATCCTGATATCTTTTTTTATATTGAATCGGCTTTTTTGTAAAATACTGGGACACATATAAGGTTTGATTTTTTAAGCTGATGTCTTTCACATCCCTGATCAGACCAGGATCAAGATGCCTTGGTCCCACAAGCTTCAGAAATGTTTGGTGAACATCGCAAGCAGAAATCACCGCTTTGTCTGCCCATAGTCTTTTGCCGCCAGACGCTGCTGTTTCTCGTAAACGAACCCCAATAGCCCTGCCGTCATCAATTATAATTTCATCAACCGGGCAGTTGGTGCGCACAACCGCACCATGATGCACGGCACACCTATGAATGGCATGAAAATAGCCATGCAGCCCTCCCCTCGGCGTACTCCTGAGGCCGGTATTTGTCAGTGTGAGAAGTTGGACACATGCAATAGCAGGGATCCCAACCCCCTCCCAGTGTGCAGCAGCACCTGACGCCCATGCAGCGTAAGCCATTGTGGTCTTAAAATGCTCTGTCTCGCAGAGTTCATCCAAGATATCAAACATGGTCCCTTCACGTAGTTCAGGACTCCATAGGTCTGGCTGATGTTTTTTAAACACCTGCATATAGGGTACATTGTCATCCGTAATATCAATTTCCGGAGGATGGGGAGGAGACCAGAAAGTAGCGCGCATTAACTCCTTTGTAAAGGGGGGAGTGCCGAACATGCCCCCTAACTTGCCCCAGCCTTCTATATCTTTGTTAGATACAGGATGCCACCCGTCCGTACACGTCAGCATCATGGCCTCAGATGTCACGATATCTAATGGATCCCAGTTCATTCTAAACCCGTATTTCCACAGCTCCAGCTGATCAAAACCAGGCGCTGGTGACGCGTACATGAGCCATGCATGGGGATAAATCCGGACACCAGGAATAGGTTCCTGTGTTTCACACGCTCCCCCGCATTCTGTCCGTTCCTCAAGGACGCATACACGCAGACCGCATTTGGCCAGATAAGCGGCTGTGGTCATTCCATTGGGTCCTCCGCCGATGATGACGATATCAAATCTTTCTTCTTTAGACATAATGATTTAGTTACCTCTCTTTATTTAATGCTAGACAAATGATACTAGATGCTGGAAGCTGGATGCTAGTTAACCGTATAGAGCTAAGCATGGAGAGCTTGGAGTAAAAAAAACGAAACAAAATTTGCTTTTTTCTTTCCCGCTAGAATTAAGGAAAATTACTTTTCCGAAAATAATCTAGCATCAAGTATCCAGTATCCAGCATCCAGGCCCTAAGCTCAGACTTTCATCTTTAATCAAAGGATACTTCTCGCAATGTAAATTTCCACTCTCCTCCTTCCTTCTTCAGTTTGTCCTTATACCGGCCCGTTACTTTAATGGAAGTAGATCCATCAATATCTATAATTAGAAAAAAGCTGGTGTGTGATGCTGTATCACCATCTACTTCAATGATATGATTATTGGTCCAATGGCGCATTGACTTGACATTTTGAACATAGTCCTGGGCAAATTCGCTCAGCTGATCCTTCCCGTTTAAAGGCGCTCCCATTCCATTTAGAACAGCATCATCTGAAAATGTATCTAACCATCCATCAGCATCACCATAGTCAAGGGTATGGTTGTAATGTGCTGACAGTTCCAGTATCGCCAGTTTATCTTCAACAGCGATTGTCATTTTATTGCTCCTTTTTTCTCTCCACCATAACACTGTATGTCTTGACTCAGTCCTCAGTCCCGCTAAAAGCTGGATCCTCAGTCCTTTTTTTTACCCGTCAGCCAATCCTTCAGCGCGTTTCTTGAGATCGCGGTTAATATCATCATACAGCCCCAATAGTTCGCGCTTCACGAACAGCCATAAAATAGGTACGCCAATACCGCTAAACTGTTCGCCTTGTATCATTATGGTTGAATCCGGATCCGTGTCTGACTGTTTCATTTTAAAGTAATGACTCCCGGCCATGAGCCAGCCCGGACCGCCAAGCCACCTCAGTTCCCGTTCTTCCTTAAGAGTTTCGATTAGTACAGGCACTTTAATCTGACGTTTGAATAACGTTACCGTCATTTCAATCTTAGCTCCCTGTTTTGCTTCTCCATTGAATTGTACGCGTGTGTTCCACTCAGGATATTTATCCAGCCCGGCAAGTGCCTGCCAGACAATCGAAGGCGGCGCTTTTATTTCAACGCTTCTCTCCGGGCTTTCTTTCATTATATTCCTCTTTTTAACATTTTCTTTTATGATGTCAATTAATCCACAGATGGTGGGCACAGCCCACCCTACATTTCTTCCCTCATTATCTCAAATCGTAGGGTGGGCTGTGCCCACCTTTTATCGCAATCCTCTCTCCATTATCTCAATATATCGTAGGGTGCCTACCATTATTTCTATGATTCAATCTTAACAAGCCGATCCCCCCTCAGCTCAAGATGCGGCGCATACCCTGCCAGCTCTTCAATAAACGCTTGTTTATTAACAGGGGAAATCAGCGCGCCAAACCGGGATGAACTGATTCTAATTTTCAACCGGTCAAGGGACATGGCTGGCGCTGAAAGAGGATTTCTTGTGGGATACACCTCAATGATCTGTGTAATCTCAACTTTTGATTTGAATGGCCCTACTTTGATGGTGAGATACTCTGGATCGAGCGAATAAATTATGAACCCGGGCCAAGCGACCAGCGCGATAATCAACAAGCTCATAATACCGAAGAAACAAGTGGCAAATACTTTCATCCACGGGGCAGCCTGTTCAGTATGAACAGTGAACGTGACGTAGATAAAAAAGATCGCAAGCGGCCAGAGAATCGCCATCAGCCACCAGTCTCGCTTAGTAGGATAAATCGACATCTACGTATCTCTTTTTTTTATTCTCTTATTGAAAATTTCGAAACATTTGTCCTCAAGTGATCTGCAATGGCTGACATGCTGCCTGAGTGGTCTTTAACTTGAGAGCTGATAGATGTAATATTTTCAGCATCATTAGACACTTCCGATAAACCAGCAGAAATCTTTTCCAGCGCGGTCTGGCTCAATCCCACATTCTCATTAACCTCTCTTATACCGTCGAAAGCCTGGCTTACGTTTCTCGCTATTTCACTGGTGGAAACTGACTGCTGCTCCACTGCCGCTACAATACCCGCCACAATCAAATTACTATTTTCAATCACCTTAGATATCTGTTCAATTTCGGCTATGGTACCGGCAGCAGTCTCCTGAACACCTTCTATCCGCCCCTTGATCTCCTCTGTTGCCTCAGCTGTTTGCCGGGCAAGTTCCTTGATCTCTCCTGCTACAACCGCGAACCCCTTACCCGCCTCTCCTGCTCTTGATGCTTCAATGGTTGCGTTCAGTGCAAGGAGGTTTGTCTGTTCAGAAATCTCTGTAATAGTCTCAGTCACTTTACTGATATCCGATGCAGCACTACCTAATTCTCCCACTTTTTTCGAAGTGTTTTGGGCCTGTGCCGCAACTTCGTCCGACGCGTTGCCTGCTTGTGCGGAGTTTTTCGCGACTTCATTAAGGGCTACTGTGTTCTCCTCCACAGAGGAAGCGATTTCACCGATACTTGACGATGCCTGTGCCATGGCAGATGCAACGGTCATCATGTATACGCTTGTATCCTTTGCAGAAGAGGCCAGTGTATCTGTCTTTTGCAGGGTATTCTCCGCATTTTCAGACATCTGGCCCGAAAGTATGGACAGGTTTTCAGCCATTTCAATATTTTCAAAAGAATTATTTTTTATGGCATTGATCAGAACAGATACTTCCTTGACCATGATGCTCAATTTTTCAGTAATGTCACCTAATTCATCGTTCGTTTTTATAGTTTTTATATCAACTGAAAAGTCGCCCTGTGAAAGAGCGTCAAGATCCTTTAATAACTGCTTCATGGGATTAAGCATGGTTTTCATAAACAGAATCATTGCTACGTGGCTCGCGATTCCGATCAAAACAGCAACAATGCAAAACCGTATGATGGAAAACTCATCTCCAAAAAGAATCGCGCCAAGACCAAGGACAGAAAGTCCTGTAATGGCTATCATGGCAAAAAACTTGAACCGAAGAGTCCATTTATAGAGAGCCCACATAATAAAGCCGGCTGAGAGGGAAGCTATAATGCCGCCGATAATATAAAATGTAAACTGATTTGCCGATACAATACTGTTTATCTGGTCAATGATATGCATTTCTATAGCCCTTTGGATGATATGGTTAAGGATACTCCTATTACCATTATTATAAAACATCTCCTTTCCTACAGATCATCATCTTTCTGATCACTTGAGATTAATATTATAATATAACATAAATCCGCTGGCTTTTAAAGCTTATGACATTTCATAGAAAAAAGGGTAAATCCCCTTACGTGGTTGCCAAGATAAATAGTGTAACGGTTTATAGTAAAGATCCTGGGCCATAGATAGGACCAGGGGTTTTATATCAAACTGATTGGAATAGTTACTTCTTCAATGTGCCATGGAGAAGAACATCAGTCACAGCTTCTATAAGTTCTCCTTTTGATATTTCTCCCAGTAAATAGTTCGTGCAGTAATCCTGTATGCCGAGCACCATTACCGCGACGATCCTGTGGTTAAAATCACGCAGAATACCCTTATCGATGCCTTTCTTTATTCTTTTCTGGTATATTTCAATTTTTGCTTGGATGACTTGGTCAAGGATGTCTGAAAATTCTGTTGGATTGCTGATTGTAGCAGCTTTCAGGATATTCACCATATCCTTCCAAACAGGACTTGCGATGGCAATTTCTTCAGCACGCTGATTAAAAACAGACAGTATATCATTTTCATCTTCAGCTCCCCTAAGATCAAGAGCCATGGCTTCCTTCTCCATCAGCATCTGGATGCATTCCATGAATATATCTTTTTTGTTCTTAAAATGTTTATAAAAGGAACTTCTCCCGATTCCGATTTCTTTAATAATATCAGTAACTGAAGCCGCGTCATACCCTTTTTCCAAAAAAATATCTGTTGCTGTTGCTATAATCTCTGTTTTCTGTTCTTCAAGCCTTTCTGATTGGAGCGTATGTCCGTTTTCACGTTCTTGGTCAATAACTTTTACAATATCTTTAATCTGTCCAAGAGCCAGTTTTCCTTCTTTTTTTATTGTTCGAATTATGTTAAGTCTGCCTAAATGTTTTCGGGTATAATAAGCCCTGGTTTGACCTGTTTTTACGGGTTTCATTAAAAGCTTTTCTCTGATATAGAACTTTATTGTCGAAACAGGTGTTCCTGAACGGGCTGAAAGTTCAGAGATTGTCATATGTAAATTAGAATTGGTCATTTTTTTTATAACTTATGAGTATCTAACGATCGACTTTAATACTATCTATCGCCACCTAAATATCTAGCGAGAATGAATTGATCGGATTTGTTGTTTTTTTATAATTTATATCATTAACAATTATTTTGTCAAGTATTTTATATGGGTTAAGCATTTTTTTATTTCAAATATTTATTCTTGACAAATTACAATAAAATTAGTATCTAACGGATATGCTTGTCCAATTATTAGACAAGCTTGTCCTTGCAATATGTGTTTTTTCATATAACTGTTTAATTAAAGGAGGACATCATGGGTTCACATCAAGGCAAAATGTTGGAAGTTAATTTAACCACAGGGGAAACAAGCAGGAGTATCATTGATGAAGATATTCATCGGAAATATATTGGGGGGAGCGGTCTGGCAGCGAAAATTTTCTTTGACCGTGTTTCTCCTGATGTAGATCCCCTGTCCGAAGACAATCTTCTGTTGATCATGACAGGGCCGTTAAGCGGTACAACTGCCCCTGGCGGATCACGGTTTTCAGCGTGCGCAAAATCACCTTTAACAAATATGTGGGGTGAAAGCTGCTGCGGCGGTGACTTTGCCACTGAAATGAGGTCAGCCGGCGTTGATGGCATCATCTGCAACGGCGCTTCAGACAAGCCTGTTTACCTTTTAATAGAAGACGATAAAGCTGAACTTAAAGACGCTGCCGATCTCTGGGGGAAAAATACACATGAGATTACAGATCTCCTTAAAGAGCGCCACAGCGGAAAGAAAAAAGCACGCGTGATCTCCATTGGTCAGGCAGGCGAAAATAAAGTTTATTATGCTGCTATTGCTAACGGTAAAAAGAACTTTTTCGGACGCTGCGGCATGGGCGCAGTCATGGGTTCAAAAAACTTAAAA
>JANQFQ010000139.1 GCA_028277765.1 Desulfobacterales bacterium | reverse complement strand
TACTCATTAGCCTCGGATATGAACAAGACCGTCTCTACCCCGGCAAATTCATCAAACAGTCTGTCACCCTTGATGTTCATACTCACCTGTTGGGAGCTGACCGTATCAGATCCAGGGATCGCATGCTTAAATTAAGCCAAAGTCATATTTTCGAAAAGTTACAATCCATAGATGTTGAAGGGGAAACCGCTTACGTTCTTGACGCCAGAGACCAGATCATCTTTCTGGGCCTTCACGCGTTGAAGCATAATATCAGCAGATTTATCTGGCTTGTTGATATCATGCATCTCCTTGAAGATCTGAACAGTAATGACTGGCATCACCTTATAGTGCGGGCCCAGCAGCTTGGCCAGGAAAAGTCTTTAGCCTACATCCTTTACCTGGTATCAAACCTGTTCACCGTTAAACTCCCTGATGAGTCCTTCTGTTTGCTTGAAAAAATAGAATTCGGTTTTTTGGAAAAAACAGCCCTCAGACAAAAAGAAAAAAAAGGCGCCCTGCCTAAATGGGCGCCCTTTGTACTTTTTTCTGCCAACAGCGGTCTGATGAACCGCTCCGGCTATCTTTTTGAAAATCTCTTCCCGCGCCCTGGCATACTCCGCCAATGCATCAGGAATTCACAGGATCTCCCTGTCTGGCAACTCTACTTAAAAAGAGTCCTTCAACTTACAGGAAGACTGATCCGTTAAACTAAAAAAGGTGGGCACAGCCCACCCTACACATTAAAATCCGAAGCACGAAACTCGAAACAAATCCGAATATCGAATGTCCCAATTTTCAAAACGCTTATTTGTATTTAATTATTTTGCCCGCTTGTGAGGGCGTAGTCACGCCTTGGGCGTGACGAAGCCCCAAAATTATTTTGCCTTAAATAATCGCCCACGATCACGTTTTTTTAAAAACTGGCAGAGCGGAGCGATACATCAACTTTAGGCACTTGTAAACTTGTAACTTAAGGCATTATGTTTTATGTCCCCCCTGGCGCAGGAAGTATTCCAGCGCCATCCTCATCATAATTTTTTCCTTCCAGTATGGGGAGGACGGTCATGATCCCTGCGAAAAACCAGAACGGCTCCATAATCCTCACAATAATAAAGGTGTTAGCACCAATGGAATGAAACAGAAGACCTATGAAACCCGCGATAAAACCGATTGTGAGCCCTTTGTAATAAGGGGTCTCCAGTCTTCTTAGATTTATAACCGCTGTCTTACCGATGGCGTACAACAAGTATATAAAGGCCAGAAGCCCTATCAATCCTGTTTCGATCAATACCCTGGGGAATTGGGCGTCAACAAACATGTATCCGGTTACACCGTATCCAAAAAGAGGATGTTTGGTCCAGTCACGCATCACTTCCTTCCAGCCCATTAATCTGGCTGACGTTGATGTATCAATCCTGATATTACCGACAGCTATCTGCTCATGGTGTGCCGGCTGTTTGAAGGTATATAAAATTCTGCTAGTAACCGCGTAGGGAAGGAACAAAGGGCTGGCGACAAGCGCCAGCAGGGTCAGTCCAACAACAACAACTCGTTTTTTAGCCATCATGGCCAGTACAAAAACAGCGGGAATCACACCAAGATACGATGACCTGGACTGGGTATAAAGAAACGGGGGGATGATGATGATCAAGAGCGCGCCCAGCATACTCCTTAAATGAAAACTTTTTATCCTGGCGAACAAGCCCGCAGCAACCATCCAAATAAACAGAAGATATCCCCCAAACGTGTTCGGCTCACCCTGTTCCCCTTCAAAAGGAGCGCTCACCCTGCCGCCGGCAGGTATCTGGAGAATACCAATAATGGATGTGATAAAACAGGTAAGGAAAAGGCAGACCAGAAAACGGTTTACCTGATCAATGTTCTCTATGTGGTTGATCATCATAAAATAAACAATAAAATACTCAACATATTTTACCACATAAAAAAACCCGGTTTTCGGCTCAACACGACCGGTAATAATCCCGAACCCTGTAGCAATAACACAAGCAATCATGTAAAAAAAAATCGGCTTGTTCAATGGTGTCCGTCTGAACATGCCGAGTTCTTCATGTACAACATTCTTTGCCGCCCAGCTCAGGCAGATAATGACCAGCATGAAGTCGTCCAGCCGTAATGTAACCCCCCTGCCAAGCGTCCCCGCGCCGGTTGAGCCGATAACAAACTCCGGTGAAAGCAGCATTGAAAAAATAAGGATATATAGTCCAAACTCAATCTTTACAAAAGAGATGGTGAAAACAGCTAAAGCGACCGCCCCCAATATCATGTAGGATGACGAATATTGGGACACAAGAAATCCCGATAAAATAGCTATCGAAACAATTAGCAGAAAAGGGAATATTGGTCGCAAAAGTGAGTTTATAGCCTTATAAAAAGCTCTTACAGGGGGAGGTAAAGCCATGTGCCATCAATTAAAAAAAAATGCCAGGATCAATATAAACAATCCAATAATTAATGCCGCGATTGGCATATAGTTATCTTTCTGTAAAGGTTTCATTAACCTCTTAAAAAAATCAATAATGGTCTTAAGTTCAGTCCTTCTCTCGACTATGGGCGTTTCATAATAATGTGCATGATATCGAAAATATTCCGGCCCTGCTTCTGGTTTGACATTATTTAGGATAGCGCCCATTACATTGGAATTAATATTATCAAGCGATTTTTTCGCCCGTTTGAGAACACTGCGCCCAATCTTCCCAAGCATATAAACAATAATCACGCCGTCAACAAAGGCTGCTATTTCTGTTGCATCAGCTACAGGCAAAACAGGCGGCGCGTCAACAATAACAATATCATAATTCTTTCTGGCATACTTCAAAAATTCCTTGAAACGTGCAGAACGTACGATTTCTGTCGGATTGGGAGGTTTTGTTCCAGCAGTGACAATATGCAGGTTGTCAAGTCCGGGGGTACCCAGTATTTCATCAAGCTCAAATTCACCCAGCATAATGTCAGCAATATTTTGAATGACTTCATGCTCCTGGTAATTACCGAGAACATAATCGGTAATCCCCGGCTTTCTTTCAAGACCAAACATCTTGTTGATTACCGGCTTACGCAGGTCAGCCGACATAAGGAGGACTTTATTCCCGGCCTGAGCCATACTTAATGCCAGATTAACCGAGTTAAATGTTTTACCCTCCTGCACAAAAGAGCTGGTTATCAGGAAGGACTTTCCTTTTTTATCCAGGCTTAAAAACTGAATATTTGTTCTAAGGGTACGGAAGGATTCCGACACCAGGGATTTTGGATCATAGTGGGTGACCAATCCCTTTTTCCTGAAAGCGTGTTTGTCTCTTTCGTCAACAGCGCCTCTTTCACCCTCCTTGGGCAGAGACGGTATAACCCCCAATACAGGCACTTCAAGGATGCTCTCAACATCCTCTATGGTACCCATGGACGTGTCAAACATCTCAATGCTAAACGCGGCAATCACACCGATGATCAGACCCATAATTAAGCCTGTCACAAGAATCATGAGCTTGGGCGGAGCGTTAAACGGGTTGGTAGGCGGTATGGCCGGTTTGATAATGATCACGTCTTCTGTATTGCTGGATGCCTGGATCTGTGCTTCCTGTTGTTTTGTCTTTAACTGCGTAAACAGTTCATGCTGGAGTTCCACTTCTCTCTGCAGCCGTAGATAGTCGAAGGCCTTCTTCGGCAGGTTCATGTTTTCCCGTTCTAAAGTCCCAAGTTTATTCAGATAAACACTTTCCCGTTTCTCCAGCGTATGCAGATAAGACTGTAGTTCCTTTACTGTTTCGTCAATTATCGCCTTTATCCGGTCATCGATAGCGACCACTTTGGGATGCCGTTCCGTATAGTCAATCAGGAGTGTCTCCCGCTCAAGTAGAAGATCGCCAAGCTTTCCCCGTAACCGGTAAACAGGTGAATCCTGTTCCGGCGTAAACAAAACCCCTTTAAAATCTTCTGAAGATATATTCTTACCACCTTTCAGCAGTTTCAGGTGGAGTTTCGCATCCTCCTTTTCCTTTCTGACCAATCTTATATCTTCTTCAACATTAAATTGTGTCTGCAGCATATTCTGGGTCTGATAATCAATGGCAACCAGGGAATGCTCTTCCTGGAAATCCTGAAGATCCTCTTCAGCCGACCTGAGCGTTGTTTCAATCTTCTCTACCTGATTGTCAATAAAATCTCTCATACCGTTTGTCTGTTCGTTCTTCTCAAATGTATTATAATCCTGGAAAGCGTTTGCTACGCTATTTGCCACCTTTGCGGCGTATTGACGATCTCCAGATACGGTATAAATATTGATAATACTGGTTCCCGGCTCAGTATTTGTTGTTATCATATGCTTTAATTGCCGGATTTCGTCCTGGTGTTTTTGTGATTCCTGAATTTCATCGAAACTCGCATCCTCAGGTATCTTCTCAAGAAGTTTGGCTGTTCTTGCCAGAACATTAAAGCTGGTAATGATAATCGAATGGGTTATCATACTGTCACTCTGGTACCAGTAACTGCCTGACAGGATCGCGGACAGGTTTGTGGTCTGTTTAATCTTTATGGCAGCTTCAGCTTGATACAGCGGATCAGGTTCTCTAAACAGGGCAAACACATAACTGCAAATACTGACCAGGAATACCATCAGAAAGACGATCAACTTCCGTTTTTTAAGTATCCGCCAGTAATCCCTTAAATCAACATCATATTGAGCCATTTACATTTCCTTGAAGAGAAATTTTCCGCTTTGTTTTTCCGACTGATCTTCTTGACCGGCCTTTATCAATCATCATTGAGATCTTCAATCTCATCAATATCCCTTGCGATCCGTCCGGGAATAAAAATCAGCTCGAGCAAAGGCCTGAGCCGTTTAACAAATAGATTGACATCCCCGAGATAACTTCTCGGCACATATACCAGGTCTCCGTTTGCCAGGAAAAGATTCTGGGTCTGGTCACCATCTTCAATAAGCCGTTTTAGATCAGCTGAAACAACTTCAGGTCTGGCAATATCACCCCTGACAACCTTTGTACTCTGTTCATGGGCATAGATGGTCACACCGCCTGCCTGTGAAACCGCGTCAAAAACGCGCATATCCGAACCTGAAAAATTATATACACCCGGATTTCTGACTTCCCCGAAAACATACACCCTGTTGTCATCCTTGGTGATGGTCGGCACAAACACCAGGTCACCATGATCAACGATCATATTCTGCGCGGTATCACCATGGGTAACCGCCCTGTAAAGATCAAGATTAAACGTCTGCCCGTTTTTCCTGCGGAGCCTTACCCTGCTTAAATTCGCGTTTGCCGTAGACCCCCCGGCCGCGGAAACCATATCGAGCACGGTCGCTTTCCCAGTAAGCTTATACTTACTTTTTCCAAACCGGATCGGTCCGTTCAGCGCGCCCATCATGGTGATAAATTTGCTTTTATAGTTCTTGACAACAATATCCACCCTTGGTTTGTTAACATATTTTCTCAATTCATCGGTTATCAATGCGTCAAGTTGGGATGGGGTCAGGCCGTTAACATCAAGATCAGCAATTAGATCAACCGAAATCTTTCCGCTGGCCATTACCGGCACAAGTTCCTTTGTCCCTATGGTCCCTTTCCATATGGTTATTTCAAGAACATCTTCAAGACCGATTTTGTATTCAGGCACCCCGTTAATCGTCCTGTAGGTTTCATTTTCGTCAATTCTTTTTAAAGAAGGCTCGGAATTAATGGCTGCGTCAGACAAACCGTCTTCGTTAATATCATAAACTGGTTTATCTTTTTTTATTTCTTTGCCCATCCAGATCTTTACACCACCCCCAAAACTTGCCGCGCAGACATCTTCAAGGCCGTCATTATCAATATCAGCTGTAGTGAGCCCGTAATAGGTTCCGGTATTCGGAAACTTTCCTTTAATCGGTTTCCAGGATTTTTTACCATTATACTTCCAAGCTTTTATGCCATAGGCTTCATTTGATCCTGCCAGAATATCCCGGATTCCATCCCCATTAATATCCACAGAAAGGGCTTGCCAAAAATTACCAGTTTTTTCTGGAAAAGACATCTTTTTAAATTCATTCTCAGCATCCCCAAAAAATATTTTAATACCCTGTCGATATGAACCCGCAAGAAGATCCAAATGGCCGTCCACGTTAATATCCGCAGCGCTCAATGAATAGAAACTCCCCTTAATAAGAGGTGCCGATGAAGACCAGCCGCCAGCGCCATCGCCATACCAGATTCTCACGGTCCCATATGTTCCCCAGCCTGAGCCTGCGATATCCAGCGATCCATCCCCGTCAAAGTCTGCCACAGCGATGTCCATAAATATGCCTGAAACTGTCGGCCCTGTATCCCGGGACCATTTCCCCTTACCATCACCCAGCCAGACCTGTATGCCGCCCTGGGTATCCCGGGTCGCGTTGGCGGCAACAATATCAATGTGTCCGTCCTTGTTAATATCCGCTGTTTCAATTCCTTCATATTTTTTTGTTTTAACAGGTGATTTTCCCTTTACCCACTTCCTTGTTGGACTCCCTTCCCACACCATAATGCCTGAAGCTTCCCTCTGGACGGTAAGGGTAAGATCCATAATCCCGTCTTCATTAAAATCACCTGCCGCAACAGCTCTTACATCGCATTTGATAGGAAGAAGTGATGGTGCGGACAGTTTGCCGGTACCATCTCCGTACCATACAGCCACAGTTCCTGGAGATGAACTTCCGCCAACAACATCAATATTGCCGTCATTATCCATGTCCTCAATGATGACAGACCTGTACTTGCCTGATGAAATCAGGTCCCCGTCCCTGGACCATGGATCGAGATTCTCCAGTCTATTCTTATTCGCACATCCCTGATAAAACATCATGCCGGGAACAAGAAAAAACATCATAACAAGTGCCGGGAGTATTCTTCTTAAATTCTCCTTAATATTATTATTCCTTGCACAGAACATTCCGTTAGTTAATATCCTCTATGGCGTTATTAGCTATCTCCTCGTCAATCTCATTCGCTTTCACCATCAAACCGATAAGAAGACATCGATCACAAATATTATTTATTTTAAGGGGGATCCCTTCTGAACCTTCATAAATCAATCGAACCGCTTCCTTGGTAAAAATATCCTTTACAACACCGGCGTTTTCCACTCGGAACCTTATATAGTTATAGGTATCCATGTCATTCAACGGGTTCAGATGATACATAATGGCGATTCTCTCTCTTAGGGGCTTCAGGGCTGATACTTTCTTGATAAGCGGCGGTTGGCCGAGTATTAACAGGTTGATAAGAAACTGGTTGTCGGAATGCATGTTCAACAGCATCCTCATCTCTTCAAATGTACCTTCGCTGGTTATGGCGTGGGCTTCATCAATGATTAACACATTAGTCATGCCCTGTTCAGCATTCTCTGTAAGCTTCTCCTGCAGTCTATCCAAAAGAATAGTCTTTGTACCAATGCCGGTGTCGACACCAAATTTCATCAAAATCGCCCTGATAAAATCAACCGGTGTCAAAACAGGATTCGATATGGCATGTATTTCAACATTATCATCTGAAAAACGGTTAATCAAAGACCTGCTGATAGTGGTTTTCCCGCACCCGACTTTACCGGTAAGGATGGCCGCGCCTTTACGATTCTCAACAACATATAGCATTCTTAACATTGCTTCCTTGTGCTGAGAAGATTCGTAAAAAAAATCAGGATTCGGTACATTTCCAAAAGGCTGTTTTATAAAACCCCAATATTCCTGATACATAACGATATTTCTCCGAGTTTACATCCAGAGCAGCCGTAATAAAAATTTATCTTTCAACCCCCATGCATTCAATGCCCCAGGTAACCAGTTCAGAGCATTTTGCATCTGCGCCATCCTGAGTAAAAAAAGCGCCCACATACAGCATAACGGTCATACCGTCTCCATTATCGATCCAATAAGGAGAATATCCGTCTTTTTTGAGCAATGCAATCCGTTCATCCAGTTCAGAGCCGTAGCTGTATTTCCCCAGGAATGATGCATATTGGGTCTTCTTTACGAGAGCGCGTGTGAGTCCCTTTTCTTTCCGGACTTTCTCAGCTTCTGCGTAACTTCCAAAATAACCGGAAAACAGCCGGATCCATAGGCCTTTATTTTTACCGCCACTGCCGAGATCGACCTTTACCCAGTAAGGCGACAGGCCCATGCCCTGGACTTGTCCAAGCCTCATCTGCAGCCTCTCCTGTGTGCGGCATGATGCCAGCAGAATCGAATAGGGTAACCGTTTCAGCTCTCCTTGTAGAGCCGTCTTCCCTTTTACCGGCACTTCCGCCGGTTCAGGCGGCTTTTTCACATGGACTTCAATTGCTTCTGTCATATCATCTTCTTCAGCCATATGGTTTTCAACAGCCTCAGGCTGCTCTGTGTTTTGAGATATCTCATCTTTTGAAACTACTTCTTCCGGAAGGTCTTTTTTTTCAGGATCCGGCTCTATTTCTTCCGGAATCAGCGCCACTGGTTCAGGCGCATCATAAGATTCTTCCACAGGCGCGACATTCATCACAAAATCGGTATGGGAATCAGCTGAATCGCTCTTTGTTATTTCCGGCAGCCGGCTTTCAGGTTCTTCAACAGATAGGGGATCCGGCTCAGGCGGATTGCTGCCGGTACTGTCCGGCGTGTTGTATCCGGACACATCAGATGGCGCATCCGTTTCCTGATCCGGTTGTTTGTTGTTTATCTTAATGATCATTATAATCGCTGCGATAATAATGAGAGCTATTCCAAGGAGAAACAGAGGACGTCGCCACAACGGTTTTTTTGTCTGTTTTTGCCTTGGAGCAAAAGCCGCCTGCTCTGCATCTGTATCCGCCTCTTCTTTCTCTGTATCAGACATATCATCTGTTGAGGATATCTCTTCTTTTTCAAACAATGCCGGCAGGTTTTCCAGGTCTCCTTCAGCAACAGAATCCTTAATATATAAAAGGGGATTTTTAGGGAGTTCGATGATCCGTTCGGTCAGGACCTTCCGCTTTTGGGAATCATAGATTATCTTAAGCTTCGGCCGCATCAACTGGTTGGGGTAGGTCTCAATGACGCGCCCGATAGCACCTGAATTCAGCTGGACATAACTCTGTAGTGGGAAAATGGAGAATTTGCTTAAAAGAACTTTCAGATACTCTCTTTTAAACTGTTTTTTTCCTGTTTTTATAATCCCTTTAATTGTAAAGAAAGGCAAAAATTTATTCCTGTACGGCCGGGAATGAATAAACGCTTCGTATACATCCACCAGACCGATAATCTGAGCGTATTCATGGATTTCTTCTTCCATAAGGCCCTGTGGATAACCAGAGCCATCCAGGCGTTCATACACCTGGATCGCGCACTCTGCCAGATAGGGATGATCCTCTTTAAACGCCTGAAGAATCTCGTAACTGTATTTGGGTCGATCCTTAAAAATCTGGAACTCTTTATCATCCAGCTCTTCTTTTTTATATATAATGTTATCAGGAATAGATCCCATACCCACGTCATGAAGCAGACCGGCTATGCCGATTTCCACCTGTTTTTCTCTATCCCAGCCAAGACCTTCAGCGATTTTTATGGCATATATGGCTATATTTACTGAATGGTAATAATGGAATCTGTCAGGATCATCCGCATGAATTGCTTTTGCAAAAATGGAATCATTGGTGTTTTGGGATTCAACTATTTTTTCTATGATTAATATACCTGCATCAAGCGAGAACGATTTTCCGGCCTTTACTTCACCAAGGACATACTCAATATAAGACAGGGCTTTATCATATAAAACAACATTACTGCCTTTAACTTCTTCGTGTCTCTTCTGTTCCGCTGCAAGTTTCTCGAAGCTTAATTTACGATTATCCAATGGCTATTTCCCTGCTATAATGCTTAACCAATAATAATTATTGCATATTATTCTTAAAACAACCATAATAGTTAATTATAACTAGCTATCATTATATTTAATTTCTTAATAATTAACAGATATGCTGTTCAAGTCAAGCTAAAAACAGTATCAATATGCTGATATTACATTATTTTCTTAATCTGGAGAATAACTTTAAATGTTTCACAGGTTTTTCAGGCCTACACAAACAGGTTATACAGGCTTACATGGAAGATATAAAGGATATATATAAAGTAATAAAAATATGTATTTTAAGTATCAGTCTATACAGTTTTCCCGTCCATTCTCCGCGCTGATCGTTCTCCCCCGGCGTTCAAGGATAGTAATCAGAATAACAAGAATACACGCCTGGCCAATCAGTAAAAGTGCATCCACCGGCCTGGCATTCCTAAGAACAACAGCGCTTGTACCGAGGCAGATACTCAGAAAATAGATAAAAAACACACTCTTCTTTTTCCCGCCAAGCACACTTGCAATCCTGTGGTGGAGATGGTCCTTACCCACATATTCCACCCACTGCCGAAACGTCTTCACTTTACCGGTCACAATACGGTCTACGGTGATGTGTATCATATCGAAAATGAGAATCCAGAAAATTAACAGCGGAGAAGCAAGGGCCACAACAGGATCGTTATCAGCCCAGTCCAAGTATACGGCTGCGCAAGCCAGGACAAAACCAATCACCGTACTGCCGGCATCACCAAGAAAAATGGATGCATTCTTTTTCGGTTTAAAATTATATGGCAGGAAACCGATACAACTTCCCATCATAGCGAGGGATATACATCCAAGAACCGGCTGCCCTGCCTGGATCGTAACAACACCCAGAAAAAATGAAATAATCGCCCCCAGTCCAGCGGCCAGTCCATCCATGCCGTCAAAAAAATTCATCGCGTTGGTAATGCCAATAATCCATAAAAAAGTCAGCAGGACGTTGGTTACATCAGCAAAAATACCAAGGCTTTCAGGAACAACCCTTAGCACTACCCCTGATATGATGACAGCTGAAGTGCATAGCACCTGAACAACAAGTTTTACACTTGCCGGGACTTCTATGCAATCATCGGCAACTCCAGTTACAAACAAAACCCCGGCCGCGCACATGATCACCACTATTTCCACTAGGTATACATTATAGAAACTGAAAGCAGCTGCAAAAGCGATGAAAACCGATGCCCCTCCAAGAAGTGGCGTGGTTTCATCATGAATCTTTCTTGCATCTGGATTATCTAGAATTCTTAAACGGCGGGCCAGCCATCTAAAAAACGGTGTTAAAATGAAAGACAAAACAAAAGAGATTGTCAACACATGAATACATTTCCAGACCATATAAGTGTGAACCTCCCTGCCTTCGGTTATCCTTTTCGTATCACTTATTATTATGGTTATATACGTCAGCAAAAACATCTGCCACGCGTTCCGCGTCTTCCTGGGAAAGCGACGGATAAATCGGTAAAGACAACGACCTGTCCCATGCTGTATCAGCATTGGGACAGCCATTTGAGCTAAAATACCTGTGGAGCGGTTTATACACGGGCCTTGCGCTACCAATCCCTTTGGCCAGCAACTCCCTGATTATTCTTTCCGGATCACCATCCATGCTAAGAACATACCTAAAAAATATATGTCCGGTATCTCTGGGCGGAAGAACAATATTAAAAGTTTCAAAAGCTTTATAATATGCATCTGCGATTGACCGCCTCTTTGCAATAAATCCATCAAGCTTCTCTAGCTGGGAAAGACCAATAGCTGCCTGGACATCAGTCATTTTATAGTTGTAACGAATTTTAAAATCACCTTTTTCATCATACTCCCTGAGATCCCTGACACCATCAATCAGTTCCCGTGAATCTGAAACAACCATTCCCCCTTCACCGGTTGTCATTACCTTGGTCGCGTAAAAAGAGAATATTGCCAGATGACCGGCTGTACCAACAGGTTTCTCGTCAATAGTACCCCCGACAGCTTGGGCGCAGTCCTCTATTACAGGTATCCCGGATTCAAGCAGAGCAGACATGTCAGCCGGCAGTCCGAACATGTGCGGTGCGATAACAGCCTTTGTCCTGGAAGTGATACTTTTTTTAACATGATCCGGATCGATGTTCAGTGTTGCTGGGTCTATATCAACTACCACAGGTACAGCACCGATATAACTGACCGCATTCAGGAGAGCTGTACATACGTATGAAGGAATAATAATTTCATCATCTGCTTTGGCGCCCATTGCAAGAAGGGAGAGATGCAGGGCGGATGTACCGGAATTAACACACACGGCATGTGCTGTACCGCATTTTTCAGCAAATTTTTTTTCAAAACGCTCTACCATTTCACCCTGGCAGATCATGCCGGTTTCAATAACTTGAACGGCGTTTTGCTGCTCTTCCCGACCGAGTGTTGGGCGGGAATGAGGGATGAATCCCTGCCTATTATTTATTGATGCTTTAGACACTGATTTTTAAGGTCCACCTTTGCTGACGGATGAGTCGTCTGGCCTGTAAAAATTTACACATTGATAAACAACCGAAGGGAACTGAATGCTTCCGCATACTTAATTCTCCCCTGGATACCCCGGAAATTGGCGCTGGATTCTGCTATCTCTACGATATTTAGATTTTCAATGTTTGTCTTTGAGACCTGTGAAAGGTGGGCCTGTAATGCAAGAATCTTCCTCTCAATCGTGTCCATTATATCCACAAACACATGGGGGGTAAAATTCTGGGTTGTCGGCCCTTCATAGAACAGAACGTTCCTAAGATTACGCGTGGCAGACATGGTCGCACTACTTAGGTTCCTGTGGTCCTGGTGAGTATCATCAGGGAAATGGGTAAAAATAAAAACCGGCTCAACCTCTGAAATAACTGCCTCGATTTTGCTGATAATATTTTTATCGGAAACAATATGGGTGTCCTCATATCCGCCCCAGAATATATGTTTGACGCCGATAATCTCCTTTGATTTCATCTGTTCTGAAGATCTTGTTTCCGTGGCACCACCCTGCCCGCCCTCGGTCATGATCATCATGAAAATATTATGTCCTTTGTCAGCATATTTTATCAGGGTTCCGCCGCACCCGAATTCAATATCATCCGGATGAGAGCCAATAGCCAGTATGTTCATTTTATCCATATGTCAAACCTTAAACAATTATGTTAACCCATTATCTTGTTAATAATATACTATAGAATATTTAATTATCTAAATAAACAATTTTTGTATAAATAAAGATTGTATCGCAAAACCAGGCCAGTGTGTCTGCGCCGGTATTAGGCGAATACAAGATTCGCCCCTTCTACATGCCCTGATTTCCAGCTGTTTCACCATGTAATCTTTCGGCACTTTCAGGGCCACAATTAAAAAGAAGATCTATGATGGACATGTGGGGCTGGAACTCGCCGTATAATTGAGGGTACTCAGGATGAGAATAATCTTGTGTTATAACTTTAATGCCGCTCTCCTCAAACTTTGACGTATCCATATAATTCACACTCCCCTGGCCTGCCAGATAGGTATCTCCGCCAACCGTCTTGCATATATCAATCAGTCGTTCGGTTGGATCACTGCTGAGAGTATGTTCTGATGATTGGAACGTCTTTTTCTGATCAAGTTTCAGAAAGTTTCTGATACCTTCGATAATATATATATTGAGTTCAGAAATAAATTCCCACTCCCTATTATACACATCCTCGAAAAAATCGATATATGTTTTAAAAAAGGGCGCTTTACTGTAGTTGGTTGTTAACGCCTGAAAATGTTTTTTTCTCCATTTTTCATTATTATTAATCGTAACCTCATTGATTTTCTCAGGGAATTTGTATCGGACAGGTACGGTGATCCATTGCCATCCCTGTGCTGTTTTAATTCTGTTGCGGTTCTGCCATTCATTTTTTTTATACTGCACATCATCAAGATAGCAAAATACATCAGCCATCCTCATTTTGTCAAAATAGCCAAGCCAGGGAAAATACTGGGGTTGGTGTATGGTAACGATCATCATCTTTCCTTTTTTCTATTGAGTTAAAGCAAACATTAGGTTTCCGTTGAAAAGAGAAAACAAAAACATTACTCCTAAAATCCGAAATCCGAAGCACGAAATCCGAAACAAATCCGAATATCGAATGTTCAAATTTTCAAAACGCCAATTTGTATGATGTTTAGCCACGAATGACACGAATTGGCATTAATTAAAACTGACAGAGCGAAGCAATACCACAACTTTAGGCACTTTTTTCTAGATACTAGACACTGGATACTAGATGCTGGATAAAAACTGGCTGGGCTAAGAAACCGCCTCTTGATCCAGTACCAAATACCCAACCCTTAGATCGCAAGCACGATCATTTAATATGTCAGAGCAAAGCGATACCACAACTTAAGGCACTTTTTTTGTAGGGTGGGCTATGCCCACCATTTTCGATCACGACCACGATCACGACCACGACCACGATTTTTTAAACTGGCAGAACGAAGCGATACATCAACTTTAGGCACTTGTAACTTAAGGCACTTTAGGCACTGTGTTTTTTACTTTAGACACTATGTTTTATGAGGTTCGAATAAAAATCGGATTTGACAGCAATTTTCCTGTTGTCTTACCTGTCACTTCCAGCCGGTAATATGTTTTTCCCGGTCTGATATCTTTATCCAGATAATGAAACTCCATAGGTGTATTCCCTTTAAAGGTTTCCAAAACCTTCCCACCCCTTATTAGGCTTACAACGATATTATGCTTGCTTCCGTCAGAGGCTGAAATCCCCCCTTCGACGATTGGCTGCCCTTTGGGCAAGATCCCTTCGCCCATGATAGCTGACATCCTGGTTTTTTTATATTTGATACTTTCACTCACCTGAAACATATCGAGCGAAAGCCTCGGTCCCTTCCTTTTTCGTACCGCGTAAAACCTACCTTTTGCAAGCGCTTCCAATACAGCATTAACGCTGTTTTCCTTAACAAGGAAAACAGTTTGAAACATATCCAATTTTTCACCTGGTTCCCTTGGATGAAAATCTGATCCAGAGATTCCCCATGTCGGCGTGCTTCTTATCCCGGAACAATAATCATTAAGAACCAAGTCCCAATCATTGCCCGGTTTTGTAACAGAAATATTGTCCCCATAGATAGCGGAAAACCCGGTATAATTTTTTGATTCAAACAGAACCTCCGGATACTTCTTTGTCATTAAAGTTACAGGACCCAGTTTCCTTCCATTTATGGAATACCGTGATTCAGGGTGCGCCCAGAAAACAAGGCCGTCTTTCTCACGGGCATAATCAATAAGGTCCTGGTAAGGTGATATTCCTTTGTCTCCATGATACTGGTCAAAGCGTGATGATTTAAACGGATGCTGATCGATCATCAGCACGATACTCAAAATAGTCATAATCCCGCCGGCTTTTCTGATAAAACCTTTTTTAAAAAAAAGATAAACAGACAGAAAAAACGCCACAAAAGCGATAAGAAACCGTGGCAGGAGGTTTTTAGTAAAACGGGTTGAATAACCATTGTGAAGAAGGGGGAGTCCTTTGTAATCTTCAGGATCCGTCATCCCTATAACCAGAAGCTCTTTTCTATAATTATGACCTGTAACGCCTTCCTTGAAATGATTTCCAGTCCAGTAATAGAACGGGGAAGACTGAACTCCAGGAACAATGATCACCTTATTCTGTCCCTGATTCACCCTGGCGATCTCCCCCAGGAAATTTTCCGGGCCGTTTTTTATCACAGAATCCCTCTCCTCCCTTTTTTTAAAAATATTCCTGAAAGGACGGACACCGTATTCCATGGTGACCAGGTCATGGTCTGTCAGCACTAGAACATCAATATCATTCTCCGCAGCTAAAGATGCCAGTTTCTCAATGGAGTATTTCCCGGAGCTGAAGATGGAATGAACGTGCATGACGCCGGAAAGCTGGATATATTCCTGCGCATCCGCTATAAACGGTGTCCAGGAAAACATGACAACGAAAAGCAATATAATGATTTTCTTCAAAGGATCTAACACTGTGATAACCAACGCAGTTTACGACGTCTGATTATTTTGCTAGTTATGTTATTTCTCATCGAATATAACCGAGTTTTGCCAAGTATCGAATTGATGCCAAATACAAGCCAAATTCTTCGTCAGAAATGTCGTCTTTCTGTGTATATCGGAATGGATACTTCGGGCCTACGCTACCTTCGCGATAAATATCCCATGTTCCCGGTTTTCTCTCCTTGATAAAAACGTTGCTCATTGATCCTTTTCCAATGGAATTGAGTCTTTCGAGTATTTCCGTTTCATCAAAACTGTCGAGCCATGCGGGACCGCAGTGTACCAGTTCTCTGACCCCCTATTTCCATGATATGGATATTTATTTTTCCTATCTTCGCTTTAGGTCACTACGTATATATTTTTTTTTATTTATTGGGAGTTTCAATTCTGATGATAACATATAGAGTGTGGATTTATTAATCGTCCTAAACCCTGAAAGTTTATGTTCTACTAATTTGTGTTTATTAGAATCAGTATCAATTAAATATATGTTGTGTCTTGATCCTAGTCCAGATTTTAAAGATTCATTTTCCCAAAGTATTGATTTAAGGTTAGAGGTTTGTATCGTTTCCTCTTTTCGACCTTCAATAACAGATCTTCTATAAATTATTTTATCATTAGCAACTATAATATATTCTTCAAATAATTTTGTTAAATATCTATAGGATATGCGCGTTACATAAAAACAAAAAATTGCCGTAATAATACCAATGGATACAATCTCATAAACATTCAATCTACATATAATAGATATATATAAAATCGCGATCATAAGCAGGAAACAGCAGGCCTTGATAATATTTTTATTAAAAGAAACAATAGAATAAGGAGGATAGTTCATTATATCATTATCAATTAACCTATCTCTTTTTTTCTTTGACTTGTTTATTCGTTTTTTTGTTTTTATCATCTTAATGAAGTTATACGTAATATCCAATCCATATACATGATTAAAAATTAACAATCATTATATATTAAATTTTATCCAATGTGTTGTGTCAAACGAAATATTCGGCAATGTATGATATCTTTATAAATCTGCCACCGCCAAAATTTTTAAAAATGCCAGACATGATTCGCTTATCACACAATTATCCTCGTATCACCTGCTCATCAAATCAGTATATAACTCATCGATCTTCCTGACCATGGCCGTCTCACTGAAGTCCTCGCAGTGCACCTTCCCCTTGCTACCCATTTGTTCTGCTTTATCAGGATTGCCAAGGATATCGATTATCGCTTCTGCGAGCTTTTCCTCATCTCCTGGAGGAACCAATAGTCCGGTTTCATTCTGTTTGATCAAATCCGGGATCCCCCCTGTATCACTCCCCACAACCGGCTTTCCAAGGGCCATGGCTTCCACCAGCACCCGCCCCATACCTTCATTCAAAGACGGAAGCACAAAAAGATCAAAAACAGGAATGATTTCATGAACATCATCGCGCCATCCTAAAAACTTGACCTTTTCATCTGCGTTCATCTTAACTGCTTCTTCTTGTAATGTTTCAAGCATCTCCCCTTTGCCCACATATACAAGCTCGGTATCAGGATACTTCTTCCACACCCTGTCCATTGCTTTTAGCAGATGGCCCGGCCCCTTTATCGGCAGCAGCCATCCCACGGTTCCAACCACTCGGTTTTCAGGCTTCAGGCCGAGTTCCTTTTTTTTCAGATCAACTTCAATATCTACATTTCTGAAATGATCAATATCCACGCCACTGTGAATGGTAACCAGTTTCTTTTCTTTTTCTACGGAAAGATTAATATAATCGTCTTTCTCACCTTCTGTAAGTGCGACAGTGCAGTCATCCAAAAGGGAGAAAATTTTTTCTGCAACAAGGAACACCCGGGAAGCAAGCGACCCAAAATGACCGTGAAACACATGACCATGGGGTGTATGGATAATAACAGGAGCGCCTGCCATTTTCGCAGCAAGCCTCCCCAGGGCACCTCCCTTTGAACTGTGAGTATGGACAATGTCCGGCTTTTCCTGTTTTATAATTCTAAAAAGGGAGACCAACGTCAGAAAATCCTTTACTGGATCTATTCGCCGGACAAAAGACGCCAGCGGGAAAAAAACCACACCCTGTTTTTTAGCCCTATCCACGCCTTGCCCAACAATCCCCATCTCTTGCTCAGTCATATTGGATTCATGTGACAGGCCATGGATAAGTATCACCTGGTATTTTGATCCTGCCAGCCCTAAACATGTCTTAAGGGTGTTCTGCGCCGATCCCCCCATGTCAAGGCGGGTTATGATATGCAATACTTTTGTCATTATATTTTTTTTAATGCTGGCCAGATAACGGTTTCTCCGCCCAGATCAGAAGGGAGGGACCAGTAACTATCTTCCCGCCGCTCAACTTGAAAGTGATTCTTGATATCAGGTCGACCGCTTTCTTCACAGCCCCGACCAATCCGCTAATCCCTGTATGCCGGTAAGGGTCGCCCTTTGTCAGTGGTGAATTCAATACGCGAATTTCTGTAAATCCGGTCCGTTTCAGCAGGTGATAAATCGACTGACTGGTAAAAGAATAACGGTGAAAGACAAACGGTCTTTTAATACCGAGCCGAGGCGCAATGCCTTGAACAGGCCGATACAGATGAAACAGCAGTTTTTGAAAAAATCCATTCCTTACCCGTATACCTAACAATCCACCCCCTTTTAAAACACGGAAACACTCCTCCAGGTCAGGTTCCAGGTCAGGAAACATCACCATGACATCCCACAGGGTTACCGCATCAAATGTGCCATCAGGGAATTCCCTCTCTTTCAGCGTACCGTGAAATATGTCGTCCCCCCGGTTATGCTTTATGGCGTTCTCCACCGCAATACCGGTGATCTCCACTCCTGATGCATGCCATCCCCTCTGTTTGGCTTTTTCAAGAAAGTACCCATAACCGCATCCCACATCCAGAATCGACTTGTCCTGCCCTGTAAAACGGTCTGACAGATGATCCATGGCTGAATTAAAAAAATCCTGTTTTGAATCCGCTACGCTTTTATGGGGGTCATAATCCTGGTAATGGGTTTCCAGGTTTTCACGAAGATAATTATTTTCTTCATTCTCTTCTGTCGGGACAAACATCAACCCGCAATCCTTGCAGGCATAATACCGCATTATCCCATAAGGCCCTCGAATTAAGTTGTCAGAAAAACAGCATTTACATTTCATTGCATTAGTGTCCAGTTATTTTTTTTCTTACTGTTCTGCTTCAATAACTTCAATAACTTCTTGTTCCCATTCCCTGACATTCTTTCCCCAGTCAAATTCTTCAACCGCCCGTTTATAGCCGTTTTCTCCCATTTTAGTCATGGTCTCCCTGTCATTCAGCAGAGAGAGGACACATTCAGCCAGTGCCTCTGGATCTTCAGGATTAACGAGTTTTCCGGTAACGCCATCTGGCACAGAATCCGGTATGCCGCCTGAATTGCCGCCCACAACCGCTTTTTTAGACAATCCTGCTTCAAGGAACACAAGGCCGAATCCTTCTGCTTCTATCCCTTCAATATTTCTGCTGATCATGGCATACAGGTCACACACGGAATAGAACGCCTCGGTGTCATCCTGTAACACTTCATGAGGGACATGCCCGATAAGCCTGACATTTTTCTCCAGACGTCCTTCTTTTATCAGTTTTTCAAGCTCGTTCCGATACTCTCCTTCACCAATAACAACATACTGGACATCAGGATATGCTTTAACAATCTCCGGCATGGCCCGTATCATGGTATCAATCCCTTTGTGCGGCACCAGCCGTGCGGCAGTCAGTATGACAGGTGATCCGGTAATATTGTATTTCTCTCTTGTGCCGTTAATATCACCAGACCGTGAAAAACGGTCGATATTTATACCAACCAAAAAACGAATGTTCTTATCATCAACCCCGTAGCCTTTTATCGCCCCTCGAGTAAACCGGCTCATGGTCGATATCCTGGACGCATTTTTTAATATGGACCGTGCAAGATTCTGTCTTAGGAAACCAGGCTGGCCAGTAATTTCAGAACCATAACTGTACATCACATATGGTATACCGTGTATCTTTTTTAATAGTAGCGCTGCCAGGCCTGAAGACATATGGCAGCAATGGACAAAATCGATTCCCCCATTTTTTATCTCAGGCACACTCGCCTT
>JANQFQ010000134.1 GCA_028277765.1 Desulfobacterales bacterium | reverse complement strand
TCGATATACAAAAGATGGCCGTTTACGTCCGGACAACAATTTAGCCGAGAATGCCATCCGACCGTTTGTGGTGGGGAGGAAGAACTGGCTTTTTTCAGGCCATCCTCGTGGAGCCGAGGCGAGCGCTACCTTATTCAGCCTTATCGAAACGGCCAAGGCGAATAACCTTGAGCCTTACTTTTATCTGCGGTATATATTTGAACGACTGCCGCATGCTGAGACCCCGGAAGATTACAAAAAACTGTTACCCCAAAATCTCAGCATAGAAAAAATCGCGGCTGCCATGGGGGACGTGCTTAATTAAACGCTTACATATATTATCTGTATTTATTAATCAGCATGGCAGCTTCGGTAAGTTGGCTAGACACAAAATCTGCGTATATGACATTTGGGTATTTTTTATCCTTTATCGATTCTTCAGGGATTACATGGACATTTGCATTTGCTATATCAGCTAAGTTTTTAATCGAAGTACAACGGCTCCCGGAAATTGCACAATTTATGGCCTGCTTTGCGTCTAATGTGAGTGTCCATGACAATACAAAATATTTTGAAGATGTATTGTTTATCATTTTTTCAAATTGATCCTTTTTCATTGTATCAAAATCATTTGTATTTGAGTACTCGTCAAATAAGTTTAAATATTGTTGAGAATAGATACCATCAGATCCGTCATAGCCATCAGCATCAAAAGTAACAATGACCTTTACACCATTTTTGGTTAGATTTTTGATTGGTGTATTCAAAAAATTGGTATTACCCTTAACCAAGTACTTGCCTAATTTAAAGATGATGGCTTTCCTAAGCTGTTTAAAATCATTGTTATCAAAATGAGAGTTTTCATTGTCGTATTTTTTTAAATTCATGAAATGTGACATCTTCAAAATGATAACTTCTTTATTGGGTGTAGAACTCGAGACAAAATTTTTAACATCTTCTAGCATTTCATCGACAGAATAGCCAAGGCATCCTTTATTTCCAAGTCCAAGTTCACTAATCCAACTATAGTGGCCTAAATACATCTTTCCATCATGATTGATGATGGGCCTGATATCAAAATATCTAATACCTGAGTTCAACATTTGAAGCATTGATTTGTCTTGAGTCTTAGTCGAAGCATCATTAGCAAAAGAGGTGCAAGAAACAGTTTTTCCCATTCCGGCATCATGTGCACCGGGTAATGTAATTTCGTTTAATGAAGAATTTTGAATCTTATTATCGTTGCTCATCCAACGGCTGAAAAAATCTTGATTATCCTTTATTGTTTCCCTGGCATAATGATCATAGGGATTATTCGGATAATCTGTTTTTAAACCACCCACATCAGAAGCCTGTTTATCACAGAGGTCGCACTTTTTTGTATATTTGTGATAGTCAAATGATTTGCAATTGAAATCAGTTTCTTCATCACAAGCCTTGGCGCAATCTGCTGGAGTAACATTGGTTAACTTGCGTCGATTATGACCTTTGATAGCCGCATTACGAGTGCGTTTATAGTT
Source organism: Desulfobacterales bacterium (assembly GCA_028277765.1). Classification (GTDB taxonomy): domain Bacteria; phylum Desulfobacterota; class Desulfobacteria; order Desulfobacterales; family SURF-7; genus JANQFQ01. Next base: position 26,243 of record JANQFQ010000134.1, on the reverse strand, counting down.
CAACAGGTGTGCAATGTAAGAATATCCGGTAGAATTTAAATCAGGATTGAGAAAATCGGTGTGGGAAATATTTTCATAATAACGCTCGGTTATACTGCTATCACAAGGGCAATCGGTTATGCATTTGTTATTTAATTGTCCTTCTGTTTCTACTTGTTTTCGCCATTCAGTCTCGCAATTATCAAGGCCGCACAAATAATCACACAGCCAGGCGCTCTGGGTGTTTACTGTGCCATCGTAAGTTGTTGTCCCTTTTTCACCTGCCCAAACAGCATATTGGTCCCTGAAACTTTTATCTCGATAGTTGCTGTTCAGGGCGTTTAAAAAATCACTGTTTACACACATATCCTTCCATCCTGGATAGGGAGCCCAACTACAACCCTGAATCGAGCTCCCATAGTGCGGGCTGGCAAATGTGATTAACTTTGTAACGCTGCCGCCAATTGTAATGTATGCTCGTGAGACTAGTCCTCCCATAGAATGAGCGACAATAATCGGCCTTATAATCCCTCTGGCCTCTATCTGATTCTTTAATAAAGATCCAATGTCGTTTATTGCCCAGTGATCATCATATGTGAATGTAAGTACATTGTACTTGTTCATAAAATCTGTTTCTTTTCTTAACTTTTCCAATATCTTCATCCAGGCACGAGGAGAATCACCTTTACCATGAATGAATATGACCGGGGTTTTATTAGGATTGGAATAAACTTCTTCCAAATTATCAGATAAAGGCAGCCATCCTTTATCACTGGTATATTTCCACATTTTGTTTCCAACTGCCACCGCCCAGATGGTTTTACCGTCTGGTGAAACAGATACATCAATAAACGTTCCTGCCTTGGACGTGCTTTTCTCGATCCAGTCATATTTTTTATTATCTTTCATTACATACTGGTATATGAGATTCGTTGATGCTGCAATGGCCCAGACTTCATTACCGTTGGGACCACCCACAGATACCTTATAGAACATTGGCACTTTGTTGCTATCGGAAATTTTAAACCATCCTTTACCTCTGGTATATTTCCACATTTTGTTCCCAACCGCCACCGCCCAGATGGTTTTACCGTCCGGTGACACAGATACATCGATAAACGTTTTTACTTTGGATGTGCTTTTTTCGATCCAATCATATTCATTAATACCTTTCTTTTTTCCCTTGTATATGTATTTTGTAGAACTTGCGATAGCCCAGACTTCATCACCGTTGGGACCACCCACAGATACTTTATCGAATGATGACACATTGCGCCTTTCGAGAATTTTAGACCATCCTTTACCTCTGGTATATTTCCACATTTTGTTCCCAGCCGCCACCGCCCAGATAGTTTTACCGTCCGGTGAAACAGATACATCGATAAAGGTTTTTACCTTAGATGTGCCTTTTTCAATCCAGTAATGCTCATAATTGTAAATGTATTCTATTGATGTCGCGATGGCCCAGACTTCATTACCGCTTGGACCGCCAATAGATACTTTATTGAATAATGATAAGTCATTGAATAATGGTGAGTCGCTGCTATAACTTTGAGAAACAAAAATAGTAGAAAGTAAAATTAAGAAACTGGATAAAATACATAGATTTGTTTTTTTCATCACCTTTCTCCTTTAAAAATTGATTAGAATGTTAATAAACCTCTTTTGCGCAAAAGAAAAAACGATAACGACATGACTTAACTTGTCGTGATAATAAAATGACTCACGATAAAAAAAGTTTCAACATGGAATCTTAAAGAGAGGAATGAACTGTCCTTGAAAAGGAACCAACGGCCTTTTTTATGCATTCAGCCGGTATTTAAGGTCGGAAATATACGTTCTGCCAACAGGAAGAAAGGTTTGTTTATCGTCTTTTAGAAAAACTTTATATGTTTTTTCACCAACATGTTTTAGACGTAAAATGTAGTTCATATTGACAACATACTGCTTATGGATCCTGACAAATAATTCTTTGTTCAATTTTGTTTCCAATTTTTTCATGACATTTGAAACTTTAAAATCTTTATAAATGGTATGAATGATCGTATGTTTGGCCTGGGATGAAAGATAGGTGATGTCTTGATAGGCCATGAGATAATGATCCCCTCGTTGAGAAAATGATAATCCCAACTTTTTCAGAGATGCCAAATTAGTATGTCGCTTGAGAACAGATAATTTAAATTTTTCTATGGCTTTATTAAACCGGTCCTGGGAAAAAGGTTTTAAGAGATAATCAATGGCGCCAAGTTCAAACGCCTTAATGGCATATTTATCATATGCAGTAACAAAAATGACATGTCCGATTTTATCCTGCTGCTCAAGCACGTCAATCCCTGACATATCTGGCAGATGAATATCCATCAAAATCAGATCATAATAGTCATTACTCAGTTTTTCCAGGGCTTCCGTGCCTGTCCGTGCAATATCTTTAAATATTAATTCCGGATGCGAATTCACATATTTTTCTATTTTCCGGGCAGCGGGAAAATCATCTTCCACCAATATTACTGAAAATTTTTTAATTTTCTTTTTCATTATGCTTATCCTGGTATGGAGAGTGTTACTTGCACACCCTCTGTTTCTCTGTTTTCTACCTGCAAGTCCGCTCCTTCATGATAATATTTTAGACGTTTCTGAATATTCCCCAAAGACCTGGAATAGATATCTTCTGTTTGAAGACCCATGCCATCATCTGTAATGGTGACAAAAATCCTCTCATTCTTTTTTTCTGCAATAACGCTGATACAAAACTTGTCTGCCCTTTGTTTAAATCCATGTTTAAACGCATTTTCCACAATAGGCTGCAAGGTTAGGGGAGGGATTGTTGCTTCCTGAAATTCTCCTTTGATTTTCATATTGACGGTGATCAATCCATCCAGGGAGATCTGCTGCAGTTGGATGTAGTTATTTACAAATTGCCATTCATCCATAAATGAAATGGTCTGACGCGAGGATTTATCCAGCAGATATCGGTACATTTCAGAAAGCATGAGTATGGCTTTATCTGCACGTTCTACATCTTCGTCAATCAGTGTGTATACGCTGTTTAATGCATTTAATAGAAAATGAGGATTTATTTTCTGCTGCAACAGATTAATCCTTGTTGTTTCAATTTCTCTCAGTAATCGTCTTTTTTCAGTAATATCTTCAATGACGTAATCAATGGCTGCCATATTTCCTTTAGGATCATATTCAGGCGTTACTGTTCCTGAAATCAGCATTGGCGTATGATCCTTGTTTTTCATTTTGATCTCAATATTTTTAAATCCCTTGTTTTCCCGGATCTTTTCCATAAGGTGGTTCTGCTCATCTTCATCTTCAAAAAACTGATAAAACGGTGCATGGAAAAACTCATCCGAAGCAGTGTAACCAAAAAGTGTTATTGCCGCTCTATTTGCATGAAGTATCTGATTATTATCCCCAGTAATTCTTAATACACCAACATTCAAATTTTCAAGAAGCATCCGGTATTGATTTTCAAGGGTCACATGTTTTTGATAAACTTTTTTTAACTTTAGTGATGTTTTCACACGGGACAGAAGCTCATTTTTTGTTACAGGTTTAGTGATAAAATCATTTGCACCAGCTTCAAGGGCTGCAACCAGATCAGAAACAAAATTCTTCGCGGTTACCATAATAATCGGCAGATCATTTGCAGAATATGTTTTTCGAATCTCTTTACAGACATCAATGCCAGACAGCCGAGGCATCATAACATCCAATAAAACAATATCAAAGGGGTGCCGAGTTATAAGATCCAGGGCACGAGATCCGTCTTTTGCAGTGGTAATGCTCATGTTTAACATGAGCAAATGGTTCTTCATCACTTGGAGGTTTACTGGGTCATCATCTACAAGGAGGATATGCTGTGGATGAATGGTCGTATCGGTTGAGTCATATACCATCTCATCGGGCATGGATGGTAAATCATCTTTTTTGTCATCAATCGGTTTCATGAGATCCCAATTCGGTAAAAGGTCTGCTGACACTTTTGTCTGCACGGAATTATCCATATTCTGATCTGTTATCGGAAGTGTGAAGGAAAAGGTGGATCCTCGATTTTCTTTAGCATCCACAGTAATATCACCGCCATGGAGATGAACCAGTTTTTTCGTTATGGCCAACCCCAAACCGAAACCATCAAATAAACGGGTATTCGTGTCCTCCCCTTGTTCAAAAGGCTCAAAAATAAGGGACTGTCGTTTTTCCTGAATGCCAGTACCGGTATCTGAAACATGAATATGAAGAAACAGATGTTTTGGTTCTGCTGAGATTTCAATTTTACCGCTTTCAGTATATTTGATCGCATTCCCGATCAGATTCATCATGATCTGATGAAGCCTGTTTTCATCAGCATGAACAAGGGGCATTTCCGGTGGTATTTTATTATTCAATGTAACCGGTTTATTGCCGACCATTGGCTTCATTATCATTACCACAATATCCGATAATGTGCGAATATCTATTGGTTTGGGATTAAGTTCAAATTCACCATGTTTAATTTTTGAAAAATCAAGAAGTTCATTAACAAGTCCGGAAAGCCGTTTCCCGCTTGAAGCAATCAGAGAAAGGTCTTGATGCATTTTCTGATTTAAGTTGCCGGCAGCGCCATCCATTAGTGTTTCAGCAATACCAATAATGCCATTTAATGGTGTTTTGAGCTCATGCGAAGTATTTGCCAAAAATTCATCTTTGAGCTTATCTGCTTTTTTTAAGTTTTCAACTGCCATTTGCTCATTCTCAAGGGCAACCTCCTGGGCGCGTTCCTTTTCAACCCGTATAAGATTAATGTTATAGGTAAATCCAAAACTCAGCAGGATCACTTGCATGCCAGCGCCCACCTGTCCTGCATGCAGTGTGATGAAATTGCTGGGGAGGATACCAAATCCAGAAATAGCGGTAATTAAACATCCGACAATAAAGAACAACCATGCAATCAGATAGTATATTGCTAGACGATAGCGATTTAAAACAGATCGTAGCACAGTGGATAGCAGAATAAGACCGGTCATAATGATTTGAAAAACAACAAGACGAAGTCCCATACGATAGTTTAGAAATATTGAAAGGATACCGGAAAAAAAAAGAAGCACAGTTGCAACAGATAATACAAGATGGTGGATTGGTGTTTGAGTTTTTGTTTGCAGAAATCGAATCGTAAACAGATTCACAAGACCGGTTGTAAAAGCAAGAAAAAAAGGCGCCAGTTGATTGAATGCTGGGTACTGAGGCCATAGACATTGGAATCCTAAACCATTAAGTATACTTGATGTTAGAGTCCAGAAAACCACATAGATCACATATATCAGGTAGCTCTTTTCCTTTGTAGAAAACAGCATGACCAGATTATAGATGGCAATAGCAATGAGCAGTCCATAATATAGTCCCCAGAATCCAATTACCTTAAAGTTGTCTTCCATAAATGCGGCTCTGGACCACAAGGTTAGCGGAATTTGAAGGGAGCCACTCCCTTCAACGCGAAGATACAGATGTTGAAGGTGTTCAGGATTGCTTTCAAAGGAAAACACAACATGCCGGTGATTGATCTCTCTTTGGTCAAATGGATGTTGATCACCACCTTTTTTATGGACGATTTCTCCGTTAGATAATATATAATAAAAGTCAAGCTGATCCAATCCCGGATATCCCACTTCAAGTAGCCATTCTTTGCTTTTTTTAAAGGTTGACATCAGGGGTAGACGTAACCAGTATGCAGATGCGCTATATCCAAAGTTTATGGAATGGTCGATATTATCAACAAATTCGTAGCGATGTGGAAAGTTGATAATATCAGCGATAGAAATTTTCTTATGGGAATCTTCAATATATTCAATGGAAGTTTCAAGGTTTTTTTTGTCAATTACATCATTGAGAAGAATGGGATCTGCAGCAAAACAACAGTATGGCAAAAATCCACTCATGATAATCCACCATACCATCATATGTATTGACCGGCACTTGATTTTACATATAGTGTAAGATTGCATCGTGTTTGATTATTATATAGTCTTTACATCCAATACCATCTCTTTCCCTAACCAGGCTCTTTTCTGCAGAGATATATCCATTTTTTCTGAGAAATCCGCGGGTGCAAAGCTGTTATCTGGATGATTTTTTGAAAGAAGTCCCATTTCCATGAATGTGTGTGATAATAATTGACTACAAAAAAACGTACCATTTTTCGAGGGTTTATTTTTAAACCGGCCTTCAAGAAAATTGCCGATTTCATGTGTTGAAGACGGGAAATGCGCATCATGGGTCTTTTGAATGACATCCTTTATTTTTTTAAAGATATCTGGCGTTCTTTCTGTATATAGATGCCGGATGGCAAACATGCTGTCATCATTATGTGTAAAATTATAGTGTATTCGGTCATGTAGACGTACCAACATGGGACCGTCTTTGGATTTACATAAAATGACATCTTCGATTTCATCAATCAGAAGATTGGCCTCCCAAATCAGAATTGTATTGTCTGGATCTTCGATCCCGATATCCTGAGATCGTATCAGCATCGCAGAATGCGACCAGGGAACCCCTTCAAAAAACTCTATCCAGTGGCTGCTTTTATACTGCCCGTGCATTAAAATAACATCGCCGGTTTCAACATCTTGAATAAAATCTGAATAGGCTACGGTTTGACGTTTGATAATCATAGCGCCTCCTGTGGTTTTTTTTAAATACCAATAGAATACTTTCTTACATTATCATAGGTATGGTCAGGGATTGTTCCAGTATCCATTTCATTGGCAACATCGCTAATCGTATTAACAATGGTTTCTACTTCTTTATGACCGATACAAAACGGTGGTTCAATCCGTATAACTTCTGCATGAACCCCGAAGAACCCCACATATATCCCTTTTTCCATACATCTTGTGGCAAAAACTTTTCCGGCGAGTTCATCAATTGAAACATCGATTTCCACGCCGATCATGAGCCCCCTGCCGCGAACATCTTTAATGATATCTGGATATCTTTTCCAAATACGTTTTAATCCCCTGATAAGCTTTGTTCCTGTTATTTTTGCATGGGTAACCAGTTTCTTTTTTTTAATCACTTTAATTGTTTGAAGCGCTGCCGCTGCAGAAGGAGCGTGACTGCCATAAGTAAAAATATGCTCCCCTGGCAGTAAAGCGTCAAGTACATCTTCTCTGCCAATGACAGCTGAAATCGGGGCATACCCGGCTGACAGGCCTTTGGCGGATATGATAATATCTGGAATCACCTTTTCATGTTCAATTGCCCACCATTTGCCAGTACGTCCCATTCCGCTTTGAACCTCATCAATGATTAACAACGCATCATACTGGTTTGTCAGCAATCTTAATTTTTTAAAAAAACCTTTGATTGGTATATGAACACCGGCGTCACCTTGTATGGCTTCAGCAATCACACCACCTGCCTGATGATTTTTGAAATAAGACCGAATATGGCTCAACACTATTTCTGATGCTTCTTCTGTTGTTGGATAGGGTGCCTCTAAAAACTTCCGACTGTCATCATAGATACCCTTATTGAGATTACCAAAATGGGATGCAGCCTGAGACAGTCCTGTTGCACCGTGATAATCATTTTTAAAATGAATAATGGCCATATTTTTAGTAAATTTACGCATGGCCTTAATGGCGCCACCGCTTGCATCAGAACCGCTCAGTCCCAAAAGCACTTTTTTCTTAAATTTGCCTGGTGTAATTGAGATTAACTGTTCTGCCAGTTGGATGGCATAACGATTTGGAGAATACAAAAAACAGGTATGCTGAATTTGCTTTGCCACTTTAGCATAGTAATTGGTAATATTACCATAATTATAGCCTAGCACATTTGTTGATGCAGCTGATAGACAATCAATATAAATATTCCCATCAACATCTTCAATATAACATTTATCCCCTTTTTTCAGCGATACACCATATAATCCCACATAATTTGTTCTTCCGATAACTTGTTTTACGCTTTTCAGTAGTTGAATTGACTTTTTACCTGGAGGAATGCAGCGGATATGAATTTTCCTCTTCATATAAATATCTCCTTTGCTCGTCTATGATCAATATGAGATTTTTCATCTACTTATAATATAAACAAATTTTGATCAAGAGGAATACAGGGGGAGTAGGGATGAAGTAAGGCGAATCTTGTATTTACCCATTTTGTCAAATAGGACATTAAGGATTACCAGCACGAAGATTGAGTGTCCGATGCATTTGTTGGGACTTGGTTTCATCAAGATCGAAATCGCTATCAGGATCGGGATCGAATTGCTCGGTTCTATCATTTTTTCGTGTCCAAGCACCATGTCTTTTCCCAACGGGATTTCCTTTGGTCACGATTTCGATAGCGTTTCTGATTTCGATTTGTATATTTGATGGGCACAGCCCACCCTATGATTTTAGATTCTCCCTACAACATTGATCATTAAATCGACAAGAGGTGATCACAAGGATCGCTACTACCAATTCTGGTTTGACATATGCTACTTAATTAATTATACTTCTTGACAATACTATCAACATGGAAATTTTAGTGATTTACCTGTTTGGATTAATATGAAAACCAGGTTATCGTAATATTTCGTTAGGATTGTAAAATATGACTTCTTCTGACCAGCCTGCTATTTTGGGTGGGCAACCCCTGTTTGAAAAAGCCCAACATCTTGTCAGGCCGATTTTACCGTTTTTATCTGATATGATGCATGGAATTGCTGATCTTTATAGTTCAAGGATGCTTACAAACCAAGGTGTTTTTGTTCAGAGGCTTGAAAGGAGAATTGAAAAAGAACTGGGTGTAAAGCATTGCGCTCTATTCTGTAATGGTACGACAGCGATTATGTGTTTAGCTAAAGCACTTGGTTTAAAAGGTGATGTGCTGGTACCTTCGTTTACCTTTGCGGCAACCGCCCAGGCACTCCAGTGGATTGGATTATCCCCGCGTTTTGTTGATATTGATCGGGAAACACTGACAATGGATCCGGATGAAATTGAAGCTGCTATTACAGAGAGGACATCAGCGATTTTTCCGGTTAATGTGTTTGGGAAATTTTCTGAACATGATAGAATATATGGTATATCAAAAAAAAATGGGCTGCCGTTAATTTATGATTCAGCCCAGTCTTTTGGGACCAGGTATAAGGGGAGGGCGGCTGGTTCTCTTGGCGATGCTGAAGTCCTGTCTTTTCATGCGACTAAAGTGTTTCACACATTTGAAGGAGGGGCGGTTGTCACCAATGATAAACAGCTCTATGAAAGACTATGCAAGGTTAGAAATTTCGGTTTTGAAGGGTATCTAAACTGCGTTGAACCGGGTATCAATGGCAAAATGTGCGAATTTCCCGCCTTGATCGGCCTGTGTCTCATCGACCAGTTACCGTCTCAAATCATTAAGCGGAAGTCTTTATCAGAAAATTATATTAGCATTTTAAAAGACATTTCAGGTATCCATCTGCCGATCGAGAACAAAGACGTAGAAGTTAATTATGCCTATTTTTATGTCGTGATTGATTCTGAGAAATTCGGCATGTCAAATATTGAACTTTATTACGCGCTGATGGCAGAGAATATTGTAACAAGGTGTTATTTTTATCCGCCTGTTCATAGGACCGCGTATTATAAGCGTATATTTGCAGGGAAACTGCCTGACCTGCCGCAAACAGACTGGGCCGCTACACATGTGCTGTGCCTACCTCTTCACACTGAAATGGAGATAAACGATCTGGCTACAATTAAACACGGCATAACCAGGTGTCAGCAAAACGCAGAACAAATAAAAGAAACCCTTAAAGGTAAGGTACCATCAGATTGGGACGCATTAGTAAACAGCACATTTGTTGATCCCCATGACCTGTATATTTTGTCAAAGCAAAAAAAATGAAAATTACGATTATTCAGCCTCGATATTTTAATATTTGGGAAGCTCTTGGGGCGGCCTATATCGGAGCATATATAAAAAAAAAATTCCCTGGAAAACTAAAGATTAGTTTTTACCAGGGTTTTTTTGATGATGACAGAACAATTATTGAAGGATCACAAAAATCTGACATTGTCGCTTTTTCGTGCACATCGCCGGCTTATTTACATGGGCTTAACCTGGCAAAATCGATTAAGGAGATCAATCCAGAAGTTAGAACCGTGTTTGGCGGTTTCCATCCTTCTGCTGTGCCGAATGACTGTGTCGAGGATGCTGCTGTTGACCAGGTTGTTGTTGGTGAGGGGGAAGACGCCTTTTTAAAAATAGTCTCAGGTGAAACCTCATCAATTGTCTATGGAGATAAATTTGCCGGGCTTAATGATATTTTGCCTGACCGTGAATTGATTAAGAACATCCGATCCATAGATCTTTGCGAACAGCAGATCAGCAGGAGGATTACAAGCTTTCAGAGTGTCCGTGTGTGTCCATTCAGCTGCGCCTTTTGTGCTGAGCGGACAGTTACCGGCCTGTTTAATCAAAAAACAAATCCCGTACGGGAGAGGGATCCAATACACCTTCTGGATGAAATAGAAGCTGTTTCACAGAAGTATATACTTGACTATTTTAAATTTTCTGATGCAACATGGAATACGTCAAAGGAAAAGGTTATCAGTTTTTGTGAGGAAAAAATTAAAAGAGGTTTCATTCTTCCATGGGAAGCTAATCTTCATGCTTCATTTGTGGACAGGGAAATGCTGAAAACAATGAAAGCCGCGGGCTGCAGTCAGATAAACATCGGTTGCGAAAGCGGCAGCCAAAAAATTCTTAATACTATCAGAAAAGGACTTACTGTAGAAAAAATTAAACAGGTATTTTTATGGGGAAAGGAACTGGGTATTGAGCGGCGCGGCTATTTTCTCATTGGTATGCCTGATGAAACTGTTGAAGATATTAAATTGACTGAAGCGCTTATCGAGGAGATCAAGCCGGATGTTGTGGGTTTTACGTTACTTTGCCCTTATCCGGGAACTGATTTTTATAACCCAGATGAAATGAAAGATTATGACTGGTCGCTGACCGATGAATATTCAAACCCTTTTTGGCAGACAGACCATTTCACGAATAAAGAACTTAAAGAACAGCAGAAGTGTTTAACGGAAAAATATCCTGAAAACCTGGCGTGGCATCATAAAATTATTAATTAAACATAGAGGGTATGGTAATGGTAAATACAGGTGACAGCCTTTCTATCGTGATCCCCGTTTATAACAGCAACACAATTCTGCGTGAGCTTTACACGCGATTAATAAAAGAGATTGAACCACTGACTGTTGAATATGAGATTATCTTTGTTAATGACTGTTCGCCTGATGATTCATGGCAGATATTGCGGGAGATCGCGTCTGAAGATCCGCATGTAAAAGCGATTTTACTGAGAAAAAATGTCGGTTATGATAATGCACTCATGGCCGGCCTGAAATCAGCAAAGATGTCCTATGTGGTTACCATGGATGATGATCTGCAGCACGCACCAGAAGATATCCCAAAACTTTTAGAAGGGATCAAAGAAGGGGGTGACGTTGTTTACGCGAACTTTAAGAAAAAAAAGCAATCATTTATAAAGAATCTAGGCAGCTGGATAAACGGCAAACTTGCCCAGCTGATTATTAAAAAGCCGCCCGGGATTTATCTGTCCCCGTTTAAAATATTGCGGAATGAAATAGTAAGTGAAATAGTAAAATATAACGGTCCTTTTCCATACATCGACGGATTGATTTTTCAGGTGACCTCCTCAATTCATCAGGTTACGGTAACCCATCACAAACGGGCAAAAGGAAAAGGCGGGCACGGTATATACCGATCATTAAGGATTGTTTTCAATTTTTGTACCACGTTTTCTATCCTACCCTTAAGGATCGTAACAATAACCGGATTTTCAATCTCTATGTTAGCAATTATTTTCAGTGCTGTACTGGTTATCGGCAGGATAATGTACAGCCTTGATGTACGTGGATGGACCTATTATCTTCTGGGAATAAATGTTGACGGCTGGACATCAATAATGCTGGGTGTTGTTATAATGGGCGGGATACAGTTGATGTGTATAGGAATCATTGGTGAGTATATTGGCCGTTCTTATATGAACATTAACCGGCAACCCCAATATGTGGTGAAAGAATTTATTAAAAACAGGGGACGGGAAGAATGATCAGTGATGGGATCCCTTTTGCTGTAATTATAAGTTATAAGTTATAAGTGCCTTAAGTTAATAATGTCATTATATTCTTATCCTTTTCTATATTCACTGGCAGTCAGACTGCTGTTTGGCAAAAATTTCAGAAACCGGTACAATGCGGTTGCTGAATTGATTCCTGATATGGCGGAAGTCGTAGATGTCTGTTCCGGTGATTGCAGGCTTTATCTTGATTTTCTGCGGCATAAGGGGGTTCGATATATCGGGCTGGATAATTCTCCTGAATTTATAAGCTGGGCTACAGGCAAAGGGATTTCAGCTAAACTATTTAATATATTAACAGATGATGTGCCGATTTCAGATTATGTTGTCATGCAGTCATCTTTATATCAATTTATCCCAAGACAAAGGGATATCGTTGAAAAACTCTTATGTTCTTCAAGAAAAAAAGTTATTATTTCTGAGCCAGTTCGTAATCTGTCTGCTTCAAACATTTCACTGCTGGCTAAATTCAGCCGTTATATGACCCGCCCGAAATATGGAGGGGAAACTTATCTTGGGAAGCGGTTTAATAAAACAGGTTTGACGGAACTGTTTAATTCTTACGCTGAATTTGAAGAGGCATTCCTGATTCCCGGAGGTATAGAGATGATCGGCATTTTTAGAGGAAAGGCGGGTTGCTGAACCATATCCTTTCAGGTTCAAGAGAAAGGTAAAGAGAAATAGACTACTTGATGGTGTAAACAACCGGTTGATCAAATTTAATACACTCTCCCGGCAAAGAGCCTTTATCTTCTGCAAAAATTACAAATGAACTGCCTGACGCAGCTGGAAGATCAATGACGCAGTCTGTTACTGATGTGAAGTTGTTATCTGTATCACAGAGTTTTTCGAAAGGTTCTTTACCTGTTACTTTTATTCCGATTTTCTGGTTCAAAGAGTAAACGCCAGGGGAAAAAAGGATAACAATAGAAACCGGATGTTCATCTAGTGTAATTGGATCACTTACCGCAGTGCATGTATTTTCGGTCGTATTGCTACAGGATGATAAACTGTATTCTATCTTTATGAAGTACTCTTCTATTGAGTCATACGTATAATAAGTTTTTGACCAAGTGCCATGAAATGACCATTTGTCAATGGATACTGGCTTGCCAACTGGAATACAGTGGCTGAAGAGTGACAGTCTGTAACGCTTTAGTATTGGGATATAATAATCGTGTATGTGTGAAGAGCCGGGATAAATATAGGTAAGGCACTCTCTGTTTTTTTCATAAAATATTGCCTGGCGGGCACAGTCTCTTATTTCCCAGGAGGATTGAAACTTTTTTAAATTATTAATACTGCTTAAAATAATGCAGGCTGGTATGACACAAAGGATGACAATCCTGCCGTAGTAGAAAAGAATACTCGATTTGTGTGATTTGGTTTTTTTAGCGGGATCAAAGGCATATAACATCAAAAAAGTCGATAACCAGAACATTAAAGAGATTGTAGTATATCGGGACGCGACTGCCTGTACATAACCTAGAGATGAACGGCTGGCAGCTGTTAAAACACTGCTGAGCAGGGCATATGATCCTATGATATAAAAAAATGACCAGGGGCGTGATTCCCGGTACGTTTTTCCCAGAAAAACGGCAATTGAAAAAACGATAAAAAGAACAAGGCCTAACAATCCGAAGATAAAAGCATGCGGAACGATATCACCATAATGGGAAAGGGGGCTTCCAAGATACACCAGGATGTATGAAAAAACGGTTTTTAATGATTTAAAAAAAGAAGACATTGAGTTTACATGTGTTTCTGTAAAAAAGAAATGGTAAAAATAAGCGAATAAAACACAACTGAAAAAAAGGGGCCATAAAAGCAGAAAAATACCGTCCAGTCTGTTTTTGTGTCTCATATAAAAAATGAGTAAAAAAAGAAATATGACGATCCAATATAAAATACCATTCGCCAGGGAGAATGCCGCGACAATGCCGCAGAAGAGTAAGCACATATAGGAATAGATGTTTCGATGATAATTCGAAAATATATAGGCGCCGCTTATTACGGCAAGCTGGTTTAAGAAAAGATCCAGTTTATGACCCCATAACCAGTTTTCCACCTGAACCGGCGAAAATATAAAAAATGAAAAAATTATCCATAACAGTTTGTGCCGGTTCTCAATATTAAACGTATTTTTGTGCTTGTTGATATGATGAATAATTATTAAATAACTGAAAAAGACGAACAATACACTCGTATATAGTTCATAGAATATGTTATAACGACTGATAATGCCAAGTAGCAGGAATACGAGTTTCGGAAAAAAAGTACGGTGCTCATTCTGCTGCCGCCACAGGTCATAAAAGTCGATTTGTCCTGAATAGTATTTTTCGAACATATCTACAGTGTCCCACTGGTCCCAGTATGGAATATTGACCCCATACCGATTGATCAGATATAGGATAAAGACAATAGGAATAATGGATAAAAAAATGTATACAGACTGGGAATATTTACCTGTGATTGTTTTCATTGGTTTTATCATAGCTTAATGAAGAAACAAATCAAGCTGAAAAGAAGACCCTTTAACGCGTTGGTATCGGTTCCTGTAAACTGTGGTAAATCTTGCAATTTCTCTTCCCAGGGTATAAATATATTAACATAAAGAAAGTAATGGCAGTTCCTCCGAGCAAGCAGTTAGTAGGTTGGGTTGAGCTATCTTGCCTGCGTTGAGTTAATCATCGTAACCTACAAATATTGATGATTTGCAGAAAAGAAAATGCTAAAGGCGAAACCCAACTGTTTATCGTGGGATCATATTTATTCAAATGAAGATAGGATCCATGCTTAAGAAGATAGCCGTCTTATTAATCATTGTAGTTATTTGTTCAGTATTGTCATGCAATAGAGACAAAACCGGCGATGGTTCCAATAATCAGTACCTCATTAAAATAAAACACAGGCATCAAGACTCTCGCCTTTATAATCCTGCAGATATTATACAGTTTAAAGGAAAGTATGTTGCCACAGAGGTCATAAAAAACAGGCTGGCCATATTTGATGACTTCAGTTTTTCTGACATTAAACACTTTGATCCTAAAACAATAGGCAAAGAATTCAACGGTCCCCATTTTCTTGCTATTTCACCAGGTGGTACGCTTCTCATCAGTGACGGATGGGGATCGGGTATTATTGAGATTGAGGAACTGGATGGGAAAGGATGGACGTATTTTTCAGGTATTGACCGGCATTTTAATGCGCCGCATGGTATATGCGTTGACAAGGATGGATGGATCTATGTCGGCGATTCATTAAATTCAAGGCTTGTCAGGTTTAAAAATATGGATGGTGACGGCTGGCAGGTCTTTGAAGATAAGGAGAAAAAAATCGGATATATCAGAGAAATGGTTTTTTATGATAATGCAGTCTGGATAACCAATAGCTATGAAAAGATTCCAGGGATCAATATAGGAGAGGGTGCAAATATCCTGAAAATTGATAATTTCGAATCAGGTATCACTAAAGAGATCATCGCCATTCGCGACACAAACCTAACCGGTTTAATTCTGCATAAAGACACGGTTATTTTCGGGGCGTGGTCAGGATCATACAGCCTGTTGTCCGGGAGTGTTATGGATGGAACATACAAAGAAGTGGCGGATTCGACATTAGGCTTTGGTATTCCCTACGGCATTTTCTGTTTACCGGATGGTAATGATTGTGCGGTAGCTTATCTTGGTTCCGTTAAAAGAAGTGACACAAAAAAGAACCGCGGAGGGATTGTCATTTTTTCTATAAAAAAACATATTAATTAATATCATCATTTATGTCATTTAAAAAAATTAAAACATATCTCATCGCAGCTCTTTTCCTTTATCTGATTTGTTTTTCTGTTTTTTTCTATCTCCATCCTGTTCAGAATTTAACAGACTGGGAATGGTACCCTGGCCTTAATGCGGACATGTTGTATTATCATGAGGCAGCATCAAACTTTTTAAACGGAAAAGACATGTATGCCGGCAGATACTCCAACCCCCCGTTTTTCGCTATTATGTTATCTCTTCTGCTTTATCTGCCCCAAAAGGCCCAAGTGTCTGCCTGGGTGGGACTGAATCTTCTGTGCGCGGCATTACTCTGTTACTTTTATGTAACCTGTTTTTCAGGTGGTCTTAAAAAGAGAATAGCCGTTCCGATAGCTTTATTTACCATTGCCTGTTCCATACCGGTATTGGACAGTTTTAAATGGGGACAGCAGTCTTTTATGGTCTTTTTTTTCGTGATTGTTTCGTATGTTGGTTTTGTAAAACTTAAATTCAGGTTGGCCGGCTTTTTCCTTGCAGCAGCAGCAGCTGTAAAAGTGTTTCCAGCAGCATTTCTTTTTTTCTATATCCTGTTCTGGGAGAGGGGGGGAAAAAAAGTCGTTAAATGGTTTACTATATCAGCTGTTGTTTTATTTTTACTGGTGCCTCTTTTCAGCATCGGATATGAGCAGACGTTTGAAGGTTTTCGGCGGTCAATCAATCCTTCAGGTCCCCAGGAGGTTGTTCCCATTGGATTCGGTCAGGAGATTAGAAGTATTCTCTGCCGATATTTTTCAAATGATTATGCCCTGTTTTCACGGGAACTATTAGACAAAAAACTGTTCCCCTGTGTCTGCCCGCCGCCGGATTTTCTCCCGTTTATCCCACTGATCACCTCTAACGGAGCGAATATGGTAGGACTAATGATATCAATCCTTATCTTTTTATTGTTGCTCTGTTTTTTATACAAAAAACGGAAAAAGCAGGACCTGTATAAACATATGGATTTATATTTCAGCTTTTTTACAGCTGTTTTTATGGTTTCCATCACATATGCCTGGTTACATTATTATGTGTTTCTTTCTTTTCCGTATTACATCATGTTTGTATATTTTGTAAAACAGAATGATAAACATTATCAGCTTCCTTTTTTAATGTTCATCTTATCGTTCGTTGTAATGAATGGAAATATGTTTATCGTAAAATCAACCTGCCTTTTTGAATTTCTGGGTTATCTGGGTATATATTTCTGGATGAGCGTGCTTCTTGCAAGCGCAATAGTGATTTATAGTTTGCGCAAGGAACAGGTTGTTTCTCAAAAACAGGTGTCAGGTTTATGACCAGTGCCTGGGAAGCCCGTCGGAAACAATGCTTTCAAGGTTTTTAAATTGATTTTATTTTGACGGTTTGTTAGAAAACTTAATAATAACCGGCTGATAATTTTAGCCCATGTTTCTTATGTAGAATTTATTTTAATAACAAACGGACTGTTAATGCACTCGATATTTAATACATGGATTGATAATATTTCCAGTGCGTGCTGGCGATTTTTTAATCTTCCTCTCAGTGTGTCTGTCGGTGCTGTCTGTTTTATACTGCTGTTGATTATTTTAATTTTCAATTTATTTAGTAAAAGAAAAAGAAATATTTCGAATATCATAGTTGGTTTTTTTAAATACGGGCTTATTCTAATAGCGATCGCGTTAATAGTAGATTATAAAATGTCCGGGCTGTACAAAGAGGTAAGAGAACTTCAGAAACGTACAGCTGTAAATCAGGTCATTCCCGGATCTGTGCATAATACTGATCTGGAATCTATTTTTACAGACACTAAGACCAGGGAAAATCTGCAAGCGCAATTCGGTCGTGTTGACAGTATGTCTTTATACCGTGACAGCGCCATGGATATAGGATCTGTAAGATTATACAAACCTTTTGTCCAGATATTTGTTTCGGTTATCAATCTTGACAATCCGAAAATAGAAATCATTATTGACAAAACAAATGATAAAACAATGACCAGTAAGTTCGCCAAAAAATACCAGTGTAAAGTTGCCATTAACGGCGAAGCAGGCATATCCGCACACTTGAATACAGGCTATGGTGAATACATCGGGAATATTGTTATTAACGGTGAAACCATTATGCTTCTGGATTCAGACATAAGACCTTTTTTGTCTTTTGATAAGAATAATCGTGCTAAATACTTCCCTGAAAAAATTGTTGATGTAACATATACACCTGAGAAGTATAATACGATATGGGGAAGATTTGACATACTTGTTGATGGAAAAGTTGTTATAAATAATTTTCTCAACAATCCATCACCGAGAACAGCCATGGCCATTGACAAAGAGAGAAATAGACTGTTTCTGCTGGTAGCTGACGGGAGGCGTCCAGGATACAGTATGGGGCTGGACAGGACTGAAATGGCACATGTCCTTAAGGCAATTGGTGCTTATGACGGAATGTCCGTCGATCCAGGCGGTTCTTCAACAATGTATTGCAGCATGCTGGGTGGTATTATCAATTTTCCAAGTGACAACGTTGAACGGCCGACCTATACCCATTTTGGGATCAGGTATGATTCATAGAGAAAGTGCTCTGCTTACGGGAAACAGGTTAATTGTTTTATTGTATGCTGCTCTTGCAGCGCTGCCCGCGGTTATTCTCGCTGTTCTGATTTTTCATCATTCGGTTAATGTTCCCCATTCTGATGGTCTTATCTCATATGGGAATCTTCTGTATAAGCAGGTCAACAATGATCTGTCAGCAGCTGACTTGTTTGCACAACACAATGAAAGCCGCCCTTTATTTCCCCGAATATTCTTCCTTGCTATTGCGAATCTAACACAATGGGATGTCCGTTATCAGATGATGTTTACTTTTTTCCTTGCCTGCCTCATTTCCTGTAATATCTATTTTCTCATCCCCCATTCATTGCCAGGTCTTAAGCAGATTAGCTTATTGCTGATGATTCCGGTTAATATACTTGTTTTCAGCCCAATCCAGTCGGATAATTGGCTGAAGGGTTTTCAGTCATTACTTTTTTTCCCGCCTGTTTGCCTTACAGCAGCGCTTGTTATCTGCCGTTCCACTTTCTCAACTGTATGGAAAATTGTATTCGCGGCAGCTGTGTCATTTATTGCAACCTTTTCATTTGCAAACGGCATACTTTGCTGGATACTACTTATCCCGATTCTCCTCCCTGAATTAATTGGCAGGGAGGGACGGCGTAAACAGCTACTGATCGTCTATTTGGTTTGTGCTGTTGCAACAGCGGTTTTGTATTTCCGGAGCTATCAACAGCTCGTTCAACATCAAGGAATAATGCAGGTCATATCTGATCCTTTTTCAGCTGTTGTTTACCTGTTACAATTTCTGGGAGCGCCATTGGGCTACTTTGGTAATGTAAAAGCGGATTTAGGGGCGGGGATTTTTTTGGGTGTTTTTTTTATTCTTTGCCTTGGTTACATGCTGATCCAAAGGAACAAAAAACAGCTATGGCACAGAACGATGCCATGGGTTTCTCTGGCAGGCTACGCGGTGTTGTCAGGTGTAATTATTACTTACGGAAGATTAGGGCGCAGTATAGAGCCGGCTCCCAGGTATACCAGCATATCGGTCTATTTTAGCATAGCGCTTTTTATTCTTTTTGTGCTTATTATTCATGATATAAAAGATAATTTCCCAAAATATTACAAAAAAGTGGTATTATTGTCAGTGCCAATTGCATCAGTTTTAATATTTTTGTCTATTTGCGCAGGTGTGCAGGGAGTCAAAAGGATGGATGAGATACGCATCAAAAGATTAAGTGAAAGAGCATGCCTGGCATTCATCAATGTTTTACCTGAGAGCGGTGAATTCAAAGGGCATCAACTCATCACTGGCTACAGACAATTCCTGGGGCCGATGATTAAACAGCTCAATCAGACAGGACGATGGAAACTTCCCTATATCCAGGGGCCTGATATCCAAAAAATTGACGGACAAAAAAGAGATGCAACGACCAGGTGTGGGAAACTCGTTAATTTTGAACAAACCTCTATACCCGGCATACATGAAGCTGAGGGATACGCTTATCTGAAGGATAGGAGAGAACCAGCTGATGCGATATTATTTACCTATCGTGCGCAAAACAATAGTTTTATCCTCTTTGATTATATTTTTGGTCCATTTAAACCGGTTACTATTGAAAATGGAAAATGCAGTGCCGGAAGCTGGCATGGGACTGTTTTACTAAAGCTAGTTCATCAAGAAGATGCTGACGTTTCTGCATGGGCATATGATGCTCTCTCCGGAAGGGCCTATAAACTGGAAGGCTCAATCAGGATTAACCGGTCGCAGGAGGGTACGGGATAATAACAATGAATTCTGCACACAAGCGATCAATAACATTCTTAAACAGGTTTTTTTTATATAACCGCATTTGCCTTGCATGCAAAACATTGAACACCGTTCTTTCAAAGGGTATGTATTCGACATTCAGGAAGATAAAGATATTTCTCATCAAACATACGTCTTTTGATATAACGGTCAAAGAGCCGGCAAATATTCAGCTGTCGATAAATAAAACCTGTAATCTACAGTGTACTTTCTGTGCCCGGCAGACAAGTCATATCCGGGAACAGCTGGCGTCTGATGCGAACCTGGAAATGCAGATTGAATTTTTGAAAAAGAATTCAGGATTATTTAAGGAGGCTGATTATATCAACTTGGCTGCTGATGGTGAGCCTCTTTTTCATCCTGAAATTAAAAACATTATTGAAACCATCAGTGCTGCGTCAAAAAAGAACAATATCATCTTTGTTACAAACGGCACCTTATTTACCGATGATTTGATTGACTCTATTGTCAGGTCCAGGATTATGGAGGTGCATTTTTCTATCGACAGCCTTGACAGGGAAAACTCTCAATTTATAAGACCTGGGGCTGATATGGATCGAATTATAGATAGTATTAAAAAAATAAATGAAAAAAAGAAGAAGCTAACATCAACGTTTCCCGTACTGGTCATGAGGCCGACCTTTATATCCCAAACAATTGGTGAACTCCCATCAATGATTGATTTTTGTGCCAAGCACGGTTTTTCATCTATTCTGGTCCAGAACATGCAGATTTATAAAAAAGAGCTTGCTGAATATTCGCTTGTAAACAGTAAGGAACTGGTAAGGAACAATATCAGTATGGCAAAGGATAAGGGGTGGCAATGCGGTGTTGAGGTGGTTTTAGACGCTGGTGTTGAAAATATTGAACAGCAGGATCCGGACAGTATATTAATTGACCTGGATAATACTGATGCTGAACCTGATGGAATAAATGATCATGATATCATGGTGGCTGATTTAACAAAAAAGTGTGTTTTCCCATGGGATTTTATGCTTGTTCAAACCAATGGTGATGTCTATCCATGCTGTTTTAGTATGTATCTGCTGGGCAATTTATATGAAGAGACCTGGGAAGATATCTGGAACGGCCCAAGAGCAGTTGCATTGAGAAAAAAGTTCAAAAAAAATATATTGCCCAAGGAATGCGTCAATAAACCATGCGGCATAGGGAGAGTATAGGCTTGGTTTATTTGTATTTTAAAGCCTAGTCCTTTGGACCAGGATATTTACTTTTTTAAAAGTTTAAAATACAAATATCCAAACCAGAAGCTGTGTGTAATATCAACTCAATATTTCTTGCATTTAATGACAAGTGAACAACCATCGTAGTAGCGTGCCCACCAAAAGACAACTGTCAGGAAAAAGCTGGAAAAGGGAGTTTCGTCCGCTAATAACGCAAATATACACTAAGAAAATAAGTAATCGTAGGGTGGGCCGTGCCCACCAAATATCGAAATCGAAATCGTGACCAAAGGAAATCCCGTGGGAAAAAGACATGGGACTTGGATAAAAAAATGATGGAACCGACCAATTCGATTTCGATCCCGATAAAACTAAGTCAGCATACATCGTCAATCAGTAGATGGTGGGCACAGCCCACCCTACATTTATTCGTAATTTAAACCCTGGTCCTCTGTGCCAGGATGGTTACTCAGAATTACGGTATAGACTTTTGAAGTACAACATGTATAATTACATGTAAAATATCGATTGATGCTTTCATAAAGGAAAAATGAGGGATGAGCCAGCTTGACGTTAGTGTAATTATACCTGTCTATAATGAGTCAGGCCGTATTCGCAACACAATACGTGCCGTGTTAGGCTATTTTTCCCAGCTTGGTGTTTCCTTTGAAATAATTATTGTTGATGATGGCTCGTCAGATAATTCTCTTCAGGTTATCAGGGAAGAATGCGAAGCAGATAAAGAGAAAGTGTTTTTTCTGAAGAATAGGAATAATATCGGAAAGGGGTATTCTGTGAAGCGGGGAATGATGTTTGCCCGCGGAGAAATAGCTTTATTTACTGACGCTGATCTTTCGACCCCCATTTCTGAATATGAAAAACTGGAGCATGCCCTGCTGGCTGAGGGTTATGATATTGCCATTGGCTCACGAAGCATCCCTGGATCAAATGTCGTGGTCCCCCAGAATTTTATCAGAAACAGAATGGGTAAACTATTCGGTCGCTTGGTCAATTCTCTAGTGTTGCCTGATATTGTTGATTCCCAATGCGGTTTTAAAGCCTTTAAAAGGGAGGCAGCGCACCTTGTGTTTCATTGGCAGACAATTTTTGGTTTTGGTTTTGATCCGGAAGTATTATTTATCGCAAAAAAACATGGCTATAAAATAAAAGAAGTACCAATCACATGGGTGAATCATTTTGACAGCAAGTTGAATCCAATCAAAGACAGTTTTTTTATCGGATTTGAACTTTTTAAAATAAGACTAAAAATTATGCTCGGTCATTATGACTTGTAAATTGGTTTCATTGGTTTCATTGGTTTCATTGGTTTTATTGGTTTTATTGGTTTTATTGGTTTGATTGGTTGAATTGGTTTCATTGGTTTTATTGGTTTGATTGGTTGAATTGGTTTTATTGGTTGAATTGGTTTGATTGGTTATGCTATAAAATCAATAAGATATGTAGATTGTGGTTATTGCTGATCGCTTCTAAAAAACAGGAAATTACGACTTTTAAAACAGTCTGTTTTATGTTAATATACTTTAATTTTTTCTGAGCCTGAACGTAACTACTTCAAACAACAGGTAAATGATTAAGAGGTGATGTAAGTGAAAAAAATAGATTCTTTGGTGGTTGAAAAAGGGGAGAAAGACCTGATTGAAGATTTACCCGGCAGTCTT
This sequence comes from Desulfobacterales bacterium, assembly GCA_028277765.1. Classification (GTDB taxonomy): domain Bacteria; phylum Desulfobacterota; class Desulfobacteria; order Desulfobacterales; family SURF-7; genus JANQFQ01. Next base: position 3,127 of record JANQFQ010000134.1, on the reverse strand, counting down.
GACTGGAAGGCGATTGAAAAAGTTTTTATTGAAAAGCACAAAATCGGACTTCAAAACGATATTCAATATAAACAGGGGGAGATCGTTATCCATGAAAACCGAGTAGCTTATAAGGTCGATTTTAATGTTAAGACCATTGTTTCAGTATTGTTTGACAGAAACGGTAAGTGTATCTCACTGTCAACTGATGACGTTCAGCCGGTGGAAACAGGTGCGAAACAGAAGGCCTCATCCAAAAAAACTGGTATTGATCATGAGAAAAAGGTTGCAGAAATGGCATCAGAGATAGCTAGTTTGATATCTGATATTAATAAAAAATAATGCCCTGATGGTATTATAATTAATCTCCTCATCACGTGTATCCTATTGACACTAATAGAAATTTCTCATAGATATATAATTATACTACGAATCCAGAAATAACACTGAAGATACTGGTTGAAAATATGGTAACAAAATTTGAAAAAAATATTCTCTGTATAGGCGCAGGATATGTTGGCGGTCCAACCATGGCCATGATCGCCTACAAATGTCCCCAATATAAAATTACAGTTGTTGATATCAATCCTGATCGTATAGATGAATGGAATTCAGACGCCCTGCCGATTTATGAACCCGGTCTTGATGAATTAGTAAATAGTACCAGGGGCAGGAACCTGTTTTTTCATACAGATATTGAAAAGGGGATAAAAGAATCAGAGATTATCTTTGTTAGTGTCAATACCCCTACAAAGGCTTTTGGCGTGGGCGCTGGCATGGCCGCCGACTTGCAGTACTGGGAAAAGACTGCCCGGCAGATACTAGCGTGCGCAGAATCATCAAAAATTATTGTTGAGAAAAGCACCCTTCCGGTTAAGACAGCACTGGCAATGGAGCGGATCCTGACATCTTCAAATAGCGGCATCAACTTTGAGGTTCTTTCTAATCCGGAATTTCTCGCTGAAGGGACAGCCATAAAAGACCTGGAAGATCCGGACAGAGTGCTGATCGGTTCATCACAGACCCAAAGCGGTATTAAGGCAAGAGATGAGCTGGTGGAGATATATTTAAACTGGGTTCCAGATGACCGGATTATTACATCGAATATCTGGAGCAGCGAATTGTCAAAGCTTGTGTCAAACGCTTTTCTCGCCCAAAGGATATCTTCCATCAATGCGATTTCAAGTCTTTGTGAAAAGACAGACGCAGATATATCAGAGGTGGCATTCGCTATCGGCAAGGATAAGCGTATTGGCGATAAATTTTTAAACGCGAGTGTCGGTTTTGGAGGATCCTGTTTTAAAAAGGATATTCTTAATCTGGTATATCTCTGCAGACACTACGGGCTTAAAGAGGTGGCTGATTACTGGGAAAGTGTTGTCAAGATTAATGAATTTCAGAAAGACCGCTTTGTGATGAACATGCTGACAACCATGTTCAACTCCCTTGCCGGAAAAAGGATCTGTCTGTTTGGATTTGCTTTTAAGGCTGATACAGGCGACACAAGGGAATCGCCAGCGATTTCCATATCGAGGAAACTTATAGATGAAAACGCGGAACTGGTCATAACAGACCCGCAGGCCCTTGAGAACGCAAAAAATGAACTTTTTGAATACGGTGGAAACGTAAGTTTTGTAAAGGATCCGTATAATGCGGCTGCCGGGAGTCATGCCATTGCCATCATGACGGAGTGGGATCTTTATAAGGGGCTGGATTACAAAAAAATATACAAATTAATGAATAAGCCTGCTTTTATTTTTGACGGCAGAAATATCGTGGATCATTTACAGCTTTTTGACATCGGGTTTAATGTTTACCCGATAGGAAAACCCGCGCTGACTCATTATTGATTGTAATTTTATGAATATGTTTACAGGTTTTTTACTAAGATTTCTATGATCAGGAAACAGGAGAATGAAACCTCACAATACTAAACGTATTCTGGTGACCGGAGGGGCTGGCTTTTTGGGGTCGCATCTTTGTGACCGACTTGTAGATGAAGATTTAGATGTTTTATGCCTTGATAATTTTTTCACAGGAAGTAAAGAAAATATCGCACATCTTCTTAACCGGCCTAACTTTGAACTGATTCGCCATGATATTGTTCAACCGATTTTCCTTGAGGTTGATGAGATTTACAATCTTGCATGTCCTGCATCTCCCATCCATTATCAGCATAATCCTGTAAAAACCGTAAAGACCAGTGTGATGGGAGCAATTCATATGCTTGGCCTGTCAAAAAGGGTAAACGCCAAAATTCTGCAGGCCTCTACCAGTGAGATATACGGTGATCCTGAGGTACATCCCCAAAAAGAGGGATATTGGGGAAATGTAAATTCTATCGGGATCAGATCCTGTTATGACGAAGGGAAACGGTGCGCGGAGACTCTTTTTTTTGATTACCACCGTCAAAACGGTGTCAATATAAGGGTGGTGCGGATATTTAATACTTACGGTCCGCGGATGCATCCGAATGACGGTCGTGTGGTAAGTAATTTTATTGTTCAGGCGCTGGCAAATGAAGATATTACTGTTTACGGTGACGGCATGCAGACCCGTTCGTTCTGCTATGTGGATGATATGATCAGGGGCCTTATAAAAATGATGAACGGACCGGACAATTTTACAGGTCCTGTAAACATGGGCAACCCGGATGAATTTACTATCCTTGAGCTTGCTGAGAAAGTGATTAAGAAGACAGGATCAAAAGCGAAAATAGTTTTTCGACCATTACCCTCTGACGACCCGATGCAACGGCAACCAGATATCAGCCTTGCCAAGGAGAAGCTAAAATGGAAACCTTCTGTAAAACTCGACCATGGATTGGAAAAGACAATCGAATATTTTGATAAGATACTTAAGTAGAAACAACCGGGATAATAATAGTGACAAAAAAAGCTTTAATTACAGGTATAACAGGACAGGATGGCGCTTATCTGGCTGATTTCCTATTGAGAAAAAGGTATGAGGTGCATGGGATCAAGCGTAGATCCTCGCTTTTTAATACTCAGCGAGTTGACCATCTATACCAGGATCCTCATGAAAAGAGTCGCAGGTTTGTGCTACACTACGGAGACCTCACGGACGCAACCAACCTGATACGTATTATCCAGGAAGTTCAGCCGGATGAAATCTATAACCTTGGCGC
>JANQFQ010000128.1 GCA_028277765.1 Desulfobacterales bacterium | reverse complement strand
AGATACCGTCCTGCAAGCCGGTACGAAGATACCATGAACCATTTGATTAAACAATGAAGATGGAATCGGTTAATCTGCCGCGCAGCGGCTTACTTGAACGAGGCATTTCACCGGAGCCGTGGAACAGACCCTATTTGAAAATCAGACCACTCCCTCTGGCCCAGTGAATTAATACATTAGGCATAGAGAAATTCAAGCTGATGAAATCAATTGTTTTCCGAGAAATGCAGACCGGCGAAGAGCAAATAGTCTGTGATCTAGTAACCAAGGTATTTAATGAATTTGTGGCTCCCGATTATGGGGATGATGGTGTAGAAACATTCCTTAAATTCGCTAATCATAGAGCAATGCGAGAACGGATGCAATTGGATGGATTTGTAATTTTAGCTTACAAAGGCGATACATTGGTGGGAATGCTGGAATTTTACCTGCCTGATCGTATAGCGATGTTGTTTGTAACAGTTCGGCGTCAAGGTATCGCGAAAGAATTGTTGAGCCATGCAATAAATAAGGCACGCGCGCTAAACTCAAGTTTGACGAAGGTGACCGTTCATTCGTCACCTTACGCAGAACCAATCTATCAAAAATTAGGATTTATAAAAACTGGGGATATTGCGACGGAAAATGGAATTACATATATCCCCATGGAACTTTTGTTAACAGAGGAAATGGGTCGCCCATTGACGTAGGTGACCGTTCGCTGAGCAAAATAATGAAAAAAGAAAAACAAAAAATCGAAGTCTGGTCAGATGCAACCAACATGTCTGTCGTCAGAATGCCGGGCAGACAATTTCCAGGACTGGTTGTTCAAGGAGATAAACTCATAACTTTGGCTGGTGTGGCCAATAGAATCAAGGAACTTGCTGACACAACAGAATCAGATGAATTAAAAATAGAAGCAGGGAACCTTCTCTATGACCTTCAAGAACTACTGGATGATTACTCAACAATCACCAAGAAAGCAAAAGGATAGCTGAACAGCGAACCTGACGTTTCAGTTAGATGTCCAGGGTTGAGCGGCCCAGACAGTTAGAATAACGGTGAGTTTTCAATAACAGTGGTTTTGACAAAGGTGTTTTACCCTGGCTGCCCCTGAATTTATCGTTATAATTGAAAGCCCTATCTAAAAGAGATTACGGTTTTATGGATAGAAAACATATTGAAAATGTAGCTGAGCTATTCTGGAAGTACGGTCGCGAAAATGACTGGAACGCATTGGTAGAGTTGTTCGCAGAAGATTGTAGCTTTAAAAATACTATAATAGAAAAACCTATCATTGGTCGACATGAGTTAATAAAAATCTTTAGTATGATGAAAAATATTCATAATATTCGAGAGTGGACAGCCATTGATGGGAATCGGTTGGTTGTCGGTTGGCGTGAGCGTAAAGAAGATGGAATAGAAAATAGGCCTTGGTATACAGGTGTTTCCAGCTTTCTTTTTAATGATGAAGGGTATATTCAGGAATATGAAGGCACTTTTGATGCAAAGTCATGCATGGATTCGTTTAATTATAAGGGATAGAAAGTAACAAAACGTGAACCACCGCCTACACAAGAACAGCAAAAGGCGGGCGACTTTTGTTCATGCAAAGTCATCATAAAAATTATATCTGCCAAGACCGTTTTGATTTTGCGGCCTGTGAGGCAGACAGTTAAACCAAAAGAGATTTCATGCGTATAAATCATTTTCTTATTTTTGTAGTTTTAATTTTTCTATCGGCTTGTTCAAGTAAAAACACCTTACTGACTGACAACAGTTCAGATAGGCGAGAATAATATGGCACAATTAAAGCCATATGATGAAGGTTATGCATTAGAATATAATTATGATTTACAGAAAATTTTGAGAGAGAATAGGTATAAATATGTTGTTGGTGGTCATACACACTATAGAATGTTTAGAAGGATTAACAATATCATTTTTATCAATGCTGGTTCACTAAAACAGAACGATTATTCATGTTTTCTAACAATTGATTTTAATAAAGAAATTGTTCAATTCTATCATATAGATTTTGAGGAACTTATTTCTGAGGGAGAGTCATTCTCTTTATTAGATTGAACAGCTAACCAGATAGAATTAAAAGCTAATCACACCATGCACAGAATTCGCAGGGTCGAGTGGCTTTTAATCATGCCCATTTTTGTTTCAAACTTGCTTCTGCAAAGGCATCGTTTGTAGATTCAGGATGTTACTTTTTTTAATATACTTTATCTTGGAACAAACTTCAAAGATCAGGATGCATCCTGATCTGTTTTGTCTTGTTCAGGTGGTTCTGGTTCTTCCTGCTCTGGGGTATCCGGTTCTGAAGTTTCCATTGCCTCCTGGGCTGCAGGTTCTGGTGTTTCTTCTGATGGCTGTGCTTCAGCCGTTTCCAGGGGCTGTTCGCCGGTCTCTTCCTGTGGCTGTTCTTCAGTTACTGCTTCACCTTCTGCGGTTATTGTGTCCGCGTCTTCACCTTCAGGTATTTCATCCCACGATTCTGGGGCACCGTTAGCCATCTCCTGGCCGAGTTCTTCTATCTCTTTTGGTGTGGGCAGATCTTTTAGGTCTTTGAGGTTGAAGACTTCAAGGAAGTGTTTTGTGGTGGTATAGATGAGCGGGCGGCCTGGAACGTCTTTTCTGCCGAGGACTTTAATGAGCTTCCGCTCCATGAGCATGCGGACAATGCCGCCGGAATCAACACCCCTGATATGTTCTATCTCAGCCCTGATAATCGGCTGCCTGTATGCGATAATGGCAAGGGTCTCAAGGGCAGGCTTGCTAAGTCGCAGGGGGCTGGGCTGGATCAGTTTTGTGATCCATTCCCTGTAGTCTGGTCTTGTGCGGAGCTGGTATCCGCCGGCCACTTCATTTAAATAAAACCCGCCTTTCCGGGTTTCATACTCTTTTGACAGCTCGGCAAGGGCCTCGCGGATATCTTTATTCTCAACATCCGACAGGACCTTTTTCATATTGTTAATGGTCAGCGGTTCTTCTGCGACGAACAAAAGGCTTTCGATGATGTATTTGAGGTTTTCCATAGTAAAACATAGTGCCTTAAGTTATAAGTGCCTTAAGTGCCTAAAGTGAATGTGTCGCTTTGCTCCGCCTTTTCTTAAAATAAAACTGGCAGAATTCCACAACTTAAGGCACTTATAACTTGTAACTTAAGGCACTTTATTAGTTAAATATAAAACAGCCTGATCACTCCTGTTTGTATATGCTGGGCAATCTGGACCAGGTTGAGCTTTACCATTTCCAGGATTGCCAGGAATGTCACTATTACCTCATTTTTATTGATATTTGAAGCAAAAAGTTCGGTAAATGTAGCATTCCCTTTTTTTTCAAGGAGTTCCAGTATTTCGGTTATCCTGTCTTTAACTGAGATCCTGTCTGCAGTCAATTCAAGCTTTTTATCAATTGAGACATTTTCAAGTATTTTTTGAAAAGCGTCTATGAGTTCAAACAGGCCAACTTTTATCATCTGTTCGCCAGGATCAAAATCAAGGTCTTTCTTTTTGATGGATCTTACAAAGGTTTTATCCCCAAGGATGTCCCTTTCGTGTAGTTTTTCAGCAGCCTCCTTCATCTGGATATACTCCATGAGGGGCCTTACGATTTCCATGCGGGGATCCTCTTCCTCGTCATTTTCCTGGGCTGGGAGGAGGGTTTTTGATTTTATTTTGGCCAGTGTCGCGGCCATGACAAGGAAGTCACCGGCAAAGTCGATATCAAGGGCCTTCAGAATGTCGATATATTGAAGGAACTGCTCTGTAATACTGGCAATTGGAATATCCTGGATATCAACCTCATCTTTTCTGATAAGGTGCACTAGGAGATCCATTGGGCCTTGAAAGATTTCCAGATCGACTTTGTAGGGTTGTGTTTTCATAATTAATAATTATTTTTATAGTTATAAGTTACAAGTGCCTTAAGTTATAAGTGCCTTAAGTTGTGGGATTCTGCCATTTTTATTTTAAGATAAGGTAGAGCGAAGCGATACATCAACTTAAGGCACTTGTAACTTATAACTTAAGGCACTTATAATTATTAAATCTTTATAGCCCCCCTTACCTCCGCCATGGTTTGACCGGCAATTTCTTTTGCCCTGGCGGTTCCGGTATTGATGATATCCGTTACCTCGTCAGGTCTGTTTTCGTAATACTCCCTTTTTTCACGGATCGGTGCAAGGGCTGTTGCAAGATTTTTTGCCATTATTTTTTTGCATTCAACACACCCGATCTCGGCTTTTCTGCAGCGGGCGTTGATATCGTCAACTGTTGCCTTGTCAGAGTAAAGCCTGTGAAATTCGAAAACATTGCAGACATCCGGGTCACCAGGATCATCTTTTCTGGCCCGCTGGGGATCTGTAATCATTGTTGAAACGGTCTTTGAAATTTTATCAGGGCTGTCTGACATGTAAATGGCGTTGTTATAACTTTTGCTCATTTTACGGCGGTCCGTGCCCAGGATTTTGGGTGTTTGGGTTAAAATCGATTCCGGCTCGGGGAAGACATTTCCATAAAGATAATTGAAGCGCCTGGCAATTTCACGTGTTATTTCAACATGGGGGACCTGATCAATTCCTACGGGCACTTTGTTTGCCTTGTACATGATGATGTCGGCGGCCTGGAGAACAGGGTATCCTAGAAACCCGAAAGTAGAAAGATCCTTATTCTCCATCTGTACGATTTGGTCCTTGTAGGTGGGATTACGCTCGAGCCATGGCACAGGTGTTATCATTGAAAGGATCAGGAATAGTTCCGCGTGTTCCTTTATGCTTGACTGTACAAAGAAGGTGCTCTTTTCAGGTGACAGTCCAGCGCTGAGCCAGTCGATGATCATCTCATTCACATATCCTTTGATAGCCCCTGTATCATCATAGCTGCTGGTCAGGGCATGCCAGTCCGCAATAAAGAAAAAACATTCATATTGTTCTTGCAGCTCCACCCAGTTGGCAAGCGCGCCAAGAAGGTTACCCAGGTGCAGGGGGCCTGTGGGGCGCATCCCGCTTAAAATCCGTTTTTTTTCGCTCATCTATTAATCTCCTGTTATAATACGGAGGTGATTTAATGCAGGTATAAGATATGGGGGAATTTTACAACAAAAATTTGAAAACAAAGTGCCTAAAGTGCCTAAAATGCCTAAAGTTGATGTATCGCTTTGCTCTGCCTTCTTTAAAAATAAAATGGCAGAATTCCACAACAACTTTAGGCACTTTAGCTCACTTTAGGCACTTTGTTCCTACTTAATCCCCTACATAACTTCCGCCAACTAACTGTCCATCCTCAAAATTACCTTTAAATTTATAACCGCTCGGATCAATCATATATCCGGTTCCATAAATCTGGTTATCCTTGAACATACCGATATACTGGGTGCCGTCAGGCTTTGTTAGTGTTCCCTGTCCGCAAAAGTTGCTGTCCTTAAATTCACCGGTATAGGTGGTACCGTCAGGGTGCACGTAAGTGCCCTGGCCGTTGAATTCTCCATCTTTAAATTCACCTGTATATTTTATGCCGTTAGGTTGTGTGTAAATACCGTTTCCATTCTGACAGTCACCAATGCATTCTGGTTTGCTATCCATAGATGAGACAAATTCACCATTAACAAAATGCCCCTTGAGGACACTGCCGTCAGGATTTGCCATGGTGCCGTGTCCGTAAATTTTTCCTTTCATAAAATTCCCGGTATATTTTTTCCCGTCAGGATAGGTTAATTCCCCTTCACCATGCGGCAGATGATTTTTAAATAAGCCATTGTACCGTCTTCCGTCTGCGTACGTCAACTTTCCTTTACCATTAAATTCACCACCGCTGAATTCACCAATGTATTTTGAACCGTCAGGCATTGTGTATGCCCCATAGCCATTAACACAATCACCCAGACAATCAGCTGAAAGGGTCGTGGATGACATAAAACTGAACAAGAGCAGCATGATTATCAGTAATGTTCTCATTTATTTCTCCAAATCTTTAGTATGGTTCCTTTTGAATGGTTATAATATTATCACAGATTTTGTAAAAAAACCAATTAAACCAACAGGACCGACAAAACAAATACCAGTCGACCTTACAATGTATATACATTTTATTATTATGTTATTTCCGATTCATATAGTCGCATACAAATTCGACCTCTTCCTTCTTTGTTTCCAGGCGGCTGTTCAGTTTCGCGTCCATAAGCGCCTTTAAAATCTCCTGGTACACGGGTCCAGGTTTTATACCCATTTCCTTTAAATCCTTCCCTTGTATAATGGTATTTGTATTTCTCAGGGTTGTATGGTAAAACGAGATATATTTTTTTACACTCTCCTTTCTGGCTGCAGCCATCATGAATAGTATGAGTTCTGTATTAAACAGATGAAGTTCTTTGTGCAGGACACTATTTTCAATATCTTGTTGTTGTTCCAACCAGTAGAGGCATCTCTGGGCGTTGAAGCGGTCCTGGCAGAACAGCTTTTTATGCCGTGGCGCCAGTTCTAGCCTGTGGCAGATCTCTTCTGATTCTTCCTTCTCAAAATGTGCGATTAGGGCCATAAAATAGACAGCCCATTTCATATAAGGCCTTTCAAGAAAAAGCAGATCGTGCCAGGAGAGTACTTTGTTTACTGAATCGAATAATGAAATAAAATGTTTATCAAGTTTTATCGAAGGATGGATAACCTGTAAAAGATCAAAATCATTCATTCTTATGAAAGCCTGAAGAGGGAAATCCTCTTCAAGTATCTGGCGGAGTTCTGAAAAGACTCTCTTGCCGCTGAGCCGTTTAAAAAAATCCATTTTAACCGCGTTTTTAATCAGGCCGGCGGTAAGCTTACCAATGGAAAAGTTGAAACGCTGTTCAAACCTGATGGCCCGAAATACACGGGTAGGGTCTTCCACGAAACTAAGATTATGCAGTATCCTTATTGCTCTGTCCTTGATATCTTTCTGGGCCGAGAAAAAGTCGATCAAGGTGCCGAAGTTTTCAGGTCTGAGATTAATTGCAAGGGTGTTAATCGTAAAGTCCCGTCTGAAAAGATCCAGTTTAATTGATGTCATCTCTACGGTTGGGAGGGAAGCAGGGAATTTATAATATTCCATCCTTGCTGAAGCAACATCGAGTTTGAAACCATCTGGAAAGATGATCACTGCGGTGCCGAATTTGGCGTGTGAATGGTGTCTTACTCCTTTGCGTTCAGCATATTCTTTTGCGAAAGCAATACCATCGCCTTCAATAACAATATCGATATCTTCATTCTCCCTGTATAGGAAAAGATCGCGTACAAACCCGCCGACAACATACGCGCTGTATCCTGTTTCCCGGGCAATGGAACCCACATCTCTTAAGATGTCTATAATACGGCTCGGGAGACGTTCATGCATGAATCTGAGTATACTTTTTGTCCTTGTGGAAAGGGGCGCATGGAGAGGGTCTGGGGGTTCCATGCCCAGTTGCTGATTTTGATGCACTAGGACATCCATTAGGTCGGTATGCGTAATGACACCAGTAATAGAATCGTTTTCAATAATAGGGAGCAGGTGCTGGTTGTTACCGATTATTTTTTCCTGGATTTCACTCAGATCTGCGTCAGGTCCTACTGTAGCAATTTCTGTTGTCATGAATTCACTTACGGGAGACTGATCACGGGAATGCTGTAACACCTTTTCAAGTACCTGGCGAGAGATATAGCCGAGGGTTTTATCTCTTTCCCCGTCTTTCTCGATCACCAGTAGTGAGTTTATACTGTAACGGGAGAGCAATTCAGCAGCTTCACCGCAGGAAATATCCGGAGACGTGGAGATAGGAGGGGAAGACATAAGATATCCGGCTGTCTTTGAAGACCGGATTTCAGTATAAAGGACTTCAAGCAGCTGGTGCTCTGTTTGTGCCAGGGTTTTGTCCGTTATTGTGGCGGAAGCGGCATACTTGTGGCCTCCTCCTCCCATATGAGATAGAATCGTGCCAGCATCAACTTCTGGCATGAGGCTTCTTGCAATGAGATATATCTTGTTCACCATGCGTGCAATGGCGAAGATGACTTCCTGGTTTTCAATTTTCATCATTTTATGTACAAGAAAAGCGATATCCGACACATAGATATCTGAAGAAATGCTTGTTATGATCACATCAACACCATTGATCCTATAAAGAACAGCAGCCTGCAGCATGTCATTTAAAACGTTGACCTGTTCAGGATTGATTTCCCGTGCGATGGTGTTTGCCACGGTATGCAGGTTGGCCCCCTTTGAAACCAGAAACGCGGCGGCCATAAGATCGTCTTCAGTTGTTGAAGAGTAAGATAAGGAGCCGGTGTCTTCATAAATACCCAAACACATGGCTGTAGCTTCCTCTGGAGAGAGGTCTATTTTTTTTTCTTTGATTTTGTCAATGAGGATGGTAACAGTAGCGCCCGTCTCTTTATGCACGCTTATATCAGATTTGACATCGTTCTCCATCAGAGGATGATGGTCATAGCAGTGTACTTCAATATCAGGCTTCTTAAGGAGTTCCGCGAGCTTTCCAATACGGTTTTCCTGTCTTGTGTCCACCAGTACAAGCCTTTTGACTTTAGTAAAATCTATTTTTTTTACTTCAGCCATGTTGAACATGTATATCATTGAATTGATGAAAAAATTCCTAATATTTGGTTCATTTGTTTCAGGAATAGCCGCTATGGAATTGGGATACAACTTCTGTGCCGCAAGCAGAGAGGCGATAGCGTCAAAATCAGCATTATGATGGGTTGCGATGACCGTAAGCCCTCCGTCATCGTGATCCTTTATGTCTTTCACTGTAAGACTCCTGCCCAATACCTTTTATCACATTCATTTATGGCAAAATAATTAAAGATAAAATAATTAAAACCAAGACAATTTAGCATTTCCTTTCCTGATTCATTTTTTAAGCTTGCGGTGTAATATTTCTTTTAATGGGAAAAACTTTTTATTAAAGATACACATATATCGTACGGTTTATCAAGATCAATAGAGGTGAGACTGTGTCCGAAGAAAATGTAAAATCTGTGATTGTATATATGGCTTGAAGGCAAAAAAATAAAAAACTATTGAATTACAGGGCGTTATATGTTTAATAATTTAATTGAACATACAATATGAACACATGAAGCAGAATCCTGATTACGTTTAACGTTTTACCGTGTCAATCAACAAATCCGGCAAAGCGTTTATCCGCATAATGCTGTGACAGTAAACCATTAAGTTATTGTACCGGCAATTTATCTGTTGCCAAATTGTTTAATATAACGTATTTAAAATTATTGATTATTTAAAAACCAACTAACTTTTACTGATAACAACCATAGGGCCGATTCCGGTGCACATCGTTTGTATGAATTCAAAGGGGGTTGTTTATGCCAGGTTATAACTGGGTAGCAAAAGATCATAGGGGTAAAACAAAAAGAGGCGCGATGGACGCTAAGAACCCTGAAGCTGTTCGCGCTCAGCTCTCAAGGCAGAAACTCACTCCTGTCAAGGTAAAAGAAAAGCCGAAAGACCTTTTTGAAAATGTTGAGTTTATGCAGCCAAAGGTCTCAGAGAAGGATGTTATTATTTTTGCCAGACAGTTTTCTACCATGATAGATGCCGGGCTCCCCATTATTCAGTGCCTCGATATACTTTTCTCGCAACAGGAGAACCCCACATTTAAAAAATTGATAAAGGGATTGAAAGATTCTGTTGAGGGTGGTCAGACCCTGGCTGAGGCATTGAAAAAATACCCTAAAGAATTCGACACTCTTTTTGTGAACATGATAGCCGCGGGTGAGGCCGGCGGTATCCTTGATATCATCCTGCAAAGGCTTTCCGCTTATATGGAAAAAGCTGCTAAACTTAAAGCACAGGTAAAAGGAGCCATGATGTATCCGGCGATTACCATCGCCATCGCCGTGATAGTTGTTATCGTTATTCTTGTTTTCGTTATCCCTGTTTTCCAGGAGATGTTTGCTGATTTCGGCCAGGAACTCCCCGGCCCAACTAAAATTGTTATCATGGCCAGTGAAATTGTAAAAAGTAAGATTCTTTTTATCCTTGCCGCATTTGCTCTGTTCTTTGTCGGGTTCAAAAAGTTTTACAGCACTGAAAAAGGGAGGGAAGTCATTGATGACCTCATGCTGAAATTACCCATTTTTGGTGATCTGATTCGTAAGGTCGCTGTCGCTAAGTTTACCCGTACAATGGGCACGATGCTCTCAAGTGGTGTTTCAATACTTGATGCGCTGGATATTGTGGCAAAAACAGCCGGCAACATGACGGTTGAAACAGCCATATACGATACAAGGGCTGCTATCTCTGAAGGAAGAACCATGGCTGATCCGCTTCTGGTAAGCGGTGTTTTTCCGTCAATGGTCTGTTCCATGATTTCAGTTGGGGAATCAACCGGTGCGCTTGACGCGATGCTGGGTAAAATCGCTGATTTTTATGATGAGGAGGTTGACCAGGCGGTTGAAAACCTAACGGCGGCCATCGAACCATTAATGATGGGTTTTCTTGGTGTGCTTATCGGCGGTCTGGTTATTGCTATGTATTTGCCGGTATTCAAGATGGCTGGTGCGGTAGGCGGATAAAGTATTTTTAAAAAAAGCTTTTGACTGAAAGCACAGGGTAAAAGCCGGTCAGGCTCTTTAAAAGCCCTGTGCTTTTTTTCTGCCGGCAGAACTGGATTACTTTATGTAAGCCCCTGGATGGCGAACGCTACGACTTGCAATTGAACGATTCAATCTTATGAAATATGCGGGATAGCCGGGAACCATGGCAATATTTCAGAATAAACCGGATAAAGATTATTTCCAGAAGCTGAAATGGCTGATTTTTTTCAGGGCTATTTTTGCGACTTTGTTGCTGGGTTCGACTATTGCTTATCGCTTGGGAGAAAGCCCTTCCCCTATCAATAAGCCGCTTCTTTTACTGTACGGTCTTACCATGGCGATTCTTGTCCTGTCGATTATATATTTCGCGCTATTTAACCGTTTTAAAACAGCGCCTTTTTACGCTTACATTCAGCTGAGTATCGATACCCTCATCGTCACCCTGATTATTTTTGTCACGGGGAGTTTCCACAGCGTGTTTTCCTTTTTATATCTTGCGGTGATCATCTGCGCGAGTATGCTGCTCTTCAGAAAGGGGAGCTTGATTATGGCGACACTCTGCAGCATACAGTACGGGATAATGGTCGACCTTGAATATTACGGTATTCTCAAACCTTTTGGTATGCCGGAAGATCTTATGGAGGCCGGATATGAGTGGAGTTATGTTTTATATAAAATGCTCACGACAATGATCGCCTGTTTCCTGGTAGCTTTTTTAAGCAGTATACTGGCAGAGCAAGAAAGGAAAACAAGAGAAAGCCTTCTGATTATGGAGGAGAATGTCAAACGGGTTGAGAAGATGGCGGCAATAGGCGAGATGGCGGCTGGTCTGGCACATGAGCTCAAAAATCCGCTGGCCTCTCTTGCGGGTTCCATTCAGCTGTTAAAGGAAGACAGCAGCAACGATCCTGAACAGGATAAGCTGATGCATATCATTCTCAGGGAGGCACATCGTCTTAGCGAGCTTGTAAACGATTTCATGATGTTTGCTAAACCTGGGCCGGGGAAGGTAGAGAGGATTGACCTGGAGAGTGTACTAAAAGATATTGAGGAGCTTTTTGAAAATGATCCAGTATGCAGGGGTAGGATGACAATTTCCAGGGAATATTCAGCCGGAGTTGAAATTGAGATGGACCCGGGGCATTTCCGTCAAATTGTATGGAACCTGCTTTTAAATGCCGTGGAATCGATTGATGGAGATGAAGGGCATATCAATATAAGAATGTATTCTTCAAAAGATTCTCACGCCTGTATTGATATATCTGACAACGGAATCGGTATAGATTCTGAAAATATCAAATTGGTTTTTAATCCTTTTTTTACTACCAAGAAGGATGGTATCGGCCTGGGATTATCAATCGTTTATAATATACTGATGTCTTATTCTGGCGACATAGATGTTACCAGTGAACCTGGAAAAGGGACAACTTTTCATCTTACGATGAATCAGGTGAAATAATGTGTCCTGACCAGTATTTGATTTTACATACAGTGTAAGGTTTCATCGTGTTTCATTTGTTTCAAAAGTTTTATACCTAAAATAAGGCATAAGTTTCGTTTGAATAGTAAACGACACTATTCAACTCAGCTTTAAATCCAAATCTCGAAATCCGAAATCCGAAACAATATCAAATGACAAAAATTCAAATGTCAAAACAAAAGGCAGTTTGGATCGAAAATTTAGGCGTTTATGGTTTTGAGCATTTGAACATTTAGTTTTTGAATTTGTTTCGCCAATTTTTATGATCGGGTCGATATTCGGATTTCGGATTTTTACACTATGGCAGATCTTCCAAAATCACTGATAACTTTCCCAACTTGATCTTGACACTTAGATTTAAATGGGATAGCTATCCCCAAACTGTTTTATATTTATTATAACTAATGTAAAGCCCTGATTGCCGGGCTCATTTTTTTAGCATAAACAACAGATTGTTCATCGCGGCTGTAATATCAGGTAGATATATCCATTGTGTTATTAATATAACAACTAGTCTATAAAGAGCGTTTGTTTAGTAATCGGTTAACAGGTACAAACTTTTATGAGTAAAGAAGACGATCTTATATCTAGACAGAGGCGTAAGCTTTCGGAATTAAAAGAAAAAAATATAAATTTATTTCCAAATGACTTTATTGTCACCCATTCTGTGAAGGATGTGAAGAATGCGATCAATGATCCGTCTGTCGACATATCCGATCAGGAACCCGTCTTTATGGTTGCGGGAAGGATGATGTCCATAAACAAAATGGGTAAATCATCTTTTGTCAGGTTCAGGGACAGAACAGGACAACTTCAGGCTTATGTGAGAACCGATAGGATTGGAGAAGACGCTTACGCGTTTTTTAAAAAGCTTGATGTGGGGGATTATGTGGGGCTGACCGGAACCCTGTTTCAGACGAGAACCAAGGAGTGGACGCTTCTTGTTAATGAATTAAGACTTTTATGTAAATCTATCCGGCCTCTGCCTGAAAAGTTCCATGGTTTGAAAGATCCTGAGAAGAGATACCGCCGCAGGTATCTCGACCTTATCATGAATCAGGAGGTCCGTGACATTTTTATAAAAAGAAGTAAGGTCATTCAGTCACTACGGGAATTTCTTCTTGAGCGGGATTACCTTGAGGTGGAAACACCCATGATGCAGCCGATTCCAGGGGGGGCTGAAGCAACGCCTTTTGTAACCCATCACAATGCCCTGGGTATTGACCTTTTTTTACGTATTGCTCCGGAACTGTATTTAAAACGCCTTGTTGTAGGCGGCTTTGAAAGGGTCTTTGAGATAAACAGAAATTTCAGAAATGAAGGGGTTTCAACAAAGCATAATCCTGAGTTTACAATGCTTGAATTTTACCAGGCTTACGCCAGGCATGAGGATTTAATGAACCTGACCGAAGAGATGGTGCGTCATGTTTCTGTTGAAGTGACAGGGTCAAGTTCTATTGAATATCAAGGGGAAACCTTAGATTTCGGGGGTAAATGGGAACGGATACCGCTTCTTACAGCTCTTCAGGAGATCGGCGGGATTGACGGGAGTCTGCTTGACAACAGGGAAGGGCTTCTTGATTTTGCTTCTTCAAAAGGCGTAAAAATAACAAAAGCTGACAGGATCGGGAAGATCATTACAAAACTGTTTGATACTCTTGTGGAGCCGAATTTGATTCAGCCCACCTTTATCACGGGTTATCCGGTTGAGGTCTCTCCATTATCAAGACGGAGTGACAGTAATCCGGCCCTAACAGAGCGTTTTGAACTTTTTATTGCCGGAAGCGAAATAGCCAATGGTTTCTCTGAACTTAATGATCCTGATGATCAGAAAGAACGGTTTTTGCAACAGGTTGCTGACAGGGAAGCTGGAGATAAAGAAGCTCATTTTATGGACGAGGATTATATCGAGGCGCTAGAATATGGTATGCCGCCTACAGCAGGAGAAGGGATCGGGATAGACAGGCTCACAATGCTGCTGACCGATGCAGCTTCCATTAGAGAGGTGATACTTTTCCCGCATATGAAACCGTCAAAAAAAAGGTAGACTGTTTACGGATTTATAATGTCTTTTGAATATTTTATAGGGGGCCGCTACCTCTGGACGAAGCAACGGCAGGCTTTTATCTCCCTGATCACATTCCTTTCTATTGCAGGTGTCACAGTTGGTGTGATGGCGCTGATCGTTGTTATCGCCGTCATGACGGGTGCCACTTCTGATTTTAAATCACGGATTCTGGGCGTTGAATCTCATATCGTTTTACTGAAGCATGGCGGTTTTTTTTCAGAGTACAGTGAGATAATGAAGAAGGTGAAACGCATGGATAAGGTTACATCTGCTTCACCTTTTGTCTATACACAGGCGATGCTCAGGTCCCCGGATGGTGTTGCCGGTGTTGTATTGAGAGGTATTGATCCGGCTTCTTCTGCAAAGGAGATTAACAGTATCGGTAAATCTGATATGAAGCACCTGCTGGCAGGCAAAGATGAAAAAGAGACACCTGGTTTTGTGCCCGGCATTATCTTGGGGAAGGTTCTTGCGAGCAACCTTCATGTTGATACAGGGGACATGATATATCTTATATCATTCCGGGGTATGCTTTCTCCTGTTGGCCACATGCCTTCAATGAAGAGGTTCAAGGTAAAGGGATTGTTTGAATCAGGGATGTATGAATATGACGGCTCCCTTGCTTATATCCACATAAAGGACGCCCAGAAGGTCCTCAGGATGGGAGATTCAGTTAATGGAATCGGTATAAGAGTAAACGATATCTACTTGGCAGATAGTATCGCAAATCAGATAACAGATGACCTGGGCCGTTTCCCTTATTATGCAAGAGACTGGATGCAGATGAATCAGGCCCTGTTTTCCGCACTTAAGCTGGAAAAGACAGCCATGTTTGTTATCTTGACGCTTATTGTTTTGGTGGCGGCATTCAATATCGCGAGTACACTTATCATGATGGTGATGGCAAAGACACGTGATATTGCTATTTTAAAGGCGATGGGGGCCACTGATAGAAGTGTAATGAAGATTTTTGTGTTTAATGGGATGGTCATCGGTTCCATAGGAACAGGACTGGGGATATGTTTTGGGTCAGCTGTATGCGAGCTGCTTAAACGGTATAAGTTTATTGAACTACCGCCGGTATACCCTTTTTCCACCCTTCCGGTTCAGCTTGAATTCATGGATGTTTTCATGATCGCACTTGCGGCAATCATGATCTGTTTCCTTGCAACACTGTATCCAGCGTACCAGGCTTCCAAAATGGATCCGGTAGAGGCGATTCGTTATGGCTAAATCAGCTTCAGAAAGCTTTATACGCGTTAGGAAACTGTATAAGAGTTTTCATGCCAGCGGTGCAAGTATTGAGGTCCTGAAGGGATTAAGCATCGATATCGAGGCTGGTGAATCGATAGCGGTTCTTGGGGCGTCAGGGATCGGGAAATCAACATTCCTTCATATGCTTGGGACCCTTGACCGTCCGGATAAAGGTTCGATTATGTTCCAGGGAAGAGATGTTTTCATGTTTGATGATACGGAACTGGCAAAATTTAGAAACAACAGAGTTGGTTTTATTTTCCAATTTCATCATCTGCTGCCTGAATTCACCGCCATTGAAAATACAATGATGCCGGCGCTGATCAATGGTATACGCAGGGAAACAGCACAACATGATGCGGGGAAGATACTTGAAAGGGTAGGTCTCAAAGAGAGGATGCTTCACAGGGTTGGGAAACTTTCAGGCGGAGAACAGCAGCGGGTGGCCCTGGCCAGGGCTATTGTACTGAAACCTGCCGTGCTTCTTGCTGATGAGCCCACTGGAAATCTTGATAAGAAGAGCAGTGATGGTGTGCATGAGTTACTACTTGAACTTAACCGTGAACTGGCCATGACCATGGTTGTTGTTACTCATAATATGGAACTGGCTTCCATCATGTCCCGCAATGTTACGATCATCGACGGGAAGATATCGAACGCATAAGCCTCAAGGGTTGTAAAGGCAGGTAATATTTTAATAGGCGTATAAATTTTATGAAAAAAAGGTGTGAACAAAAAAAAATATATCTGGTGGCTTTTCTTCTGCTGGTCCTGCTTCGGGGAACGATCTACGCTCAGCATCCAGCCAGCGTTACGGTACTCCCTTTTGAGATTAACGCCCTGGAAGGATTTGAATATATGCGGGACGAAGTGCCCGGAAGGATTGCTGAAAATCTCCAGCTTGACGGAGCGGTTGTGATTGAACACGGTCTTGAAGCCGGATTTAAATTGTCACAGCTTGAACATATTCAAGCTATTAGACAGCTGGGTGTGAATGTTGGAGCCGATTATGTCATATGGGGAAGCCTGACGCTAGTAGGGAGTAAGTACAGCATTGATATTAAGATGACCGCTGCTGATAAGGCGGGTTATCCATCGGTTTTCTCCAGTCAAGGGGATGGTATAGAAAACCTTTTTTCAACCATACAGGATCTATCCCGGAGAATAAGCATAAAACTGCTGAACAAGGAGCTTATTACAAAGCTGCTTGTTGAAGGAAACAGGCGGATAGAGGATGATGCCATATTAAAAACTGTTAAAGCCCGGCCAGGAGACATCTATCTGCCGGCAAACCTTTCAAAAGACTTAAAGAACATATACCTGATGGGGTATTTTGAGGACATACGGATTGAGGTTGAAGACAGTCCCAAAGGGAAAATTGTTATTTTCAGGGTGATGGAAAAGCCGACCATAAGGCGTATTATCCTTTCAGGGAACAGTATTTTTGATGATGAAGAGATACGGGAGGATGGGCTGGATATCAGGACCGGTTCGATACTCAATTTATTTATTATTAAAAGCAATATGCAGCGTATTGAGGGGATGTACAAGGAAAAGAATTATCATAATGTTATCGTGACATATGAGATACACACGCTTGATAATAATCAGGCTGATCTTGAATTTAAAATAGAAGAGGGTAAGAAGGTCCGGATTAAAAAAATAATTCTTCAGGGCAACCATTCCTATTCAAAGCGGAAGCTGTCAAAGTACATGAAAACAAAGGAGAAGGGATGGTTTTCATGGCTGACCTCTTCCGGTGATTTGAACCTGGATGACTTGAGTCAGGATATAGAAAGGTTGACGGCTTGGTATCATACCAATGGCTATATCATGTCCAGGATAGGTGAACCGGAGGTTGTATATGAGGGGAACTGGATATACATAACGATAAAGATTGAGGAAGGCGTGCGTTTTAAGATTGGCAAGATTGACATGGAGGGTGATCTTATCATGGATAAAGATGTCCTGATAAACGTCATGAAAATCAAAGAAGAAGAATACTGCAACCGTGCTGTCGTTCAGGACGATGTGCTGCTTCTTACGGATCTTTATTCTGACAAGGGATATTATTATGTGGATATTTACCCCCGGATTGATAAGAACCCGGATACGCTGGAGGCTGATGTTACCTATGTGATTACAAAGGGGGACCTTGTATATTTTGATAGAATCATAATCGGGGGAAACACAAAGACAAGGGACAAGGTTATCCGTCGGGAAATGTATGTATATGAGCAGGAACTTTACAGTGGACAGCGGTTGAAACGGAGCGTGCAGAATCTATACAGACTTGATTTTTTTGAAGATATTAAGGTAAATACAATCAATACTGATTCTAAGGACAGAGTAACACTAAAAGTTGATTTAACCGAAAAACCAACAGGTGCATTTACTTTTGGCGCAGGATACAGCAGCGTTGAGGACCTTTTCGCCACGGTTTCTGTATCCCAGAGGAATTTTATGGGAAGGGGACAGGTCCTCCAGGTCAAAGCAGAGGTCGGCGGTAAGACCAATACATATACCCTTGGTTTTACTGAACCATGGCTGTTTGACATCCCCCTTTCAGCGGGTGTCACTGTTTATAATCAGGAAAAGGATTATGACTCATATGACAAGCTAACCAGGGGCTTCAGCGTTAGGTTAAGCTATCCCCTGGGAGAGTGGTCAAGATTTTTTGATTATACAAGGCTTTACCTGTCATATACTTATGAAACGGCAGAAGTAGAGGACCTTCAGTATGATGCCTCTAATCTGATAAGGGATATGCTGGGTGAGAATGTGACAAGCAGCCTGTCAACAACATTGAAGTATGATTCAAGGAACAGGGCGGTAAACGCAACCAGAGGATCTGAACACAGTTTCACCTTGGAATATTGTGGCGGACCGTTGGGCGGAGACCTGGCATATACCAAATTACTACTTGAAACCGGATGGTATATACCGCTGATAGGAGATCTGATCTGGTTTGCGCACGCCAGGACAGGTTATGTGATTGAGAACGCCGGAGGGAGACTACCTGACTATGAACGCTTTTATCTCGGCGGGATGAACTCTTTGCGTGGATTTGACTGGAGAGATGTCTCACCAAGAGATGAAGACGGATTTAAGATGGGGGGGGACAAGTTCATTCAGTTTAATTTTGAGCTTCTTTATCCTCTGTTTAGTGATGCCGGTCTTATTGGGGTAGTATTTTATGATACCGGTAATGCCTATGATGAGCATGAGAGTCCAAGTTTAAGTGATATGCGTGAAAGCGCTGGATTTGGCGTTAGGTGGTATTCTCCCATTGGGCCGATCCGGCTGGAATGGGGAAAAATTCTCGATCCTATAGAAGCATACGGGGAAGACAGCGGTGGAAACTGGGAGTTTACAATGGGACAGGCGTTTTAGCTTAGACGGCGATTTTTTTTGACTGTCCTTTTTATATTGCTCTGCTTTAGTGATTAATAATTTTTGAAAGGAGTTAGTTATGCGAACATTAAAAACAGTTTTTTGTGTTATCAGCTTTATGTTTGTTGCTGTTGTTTCTCTGCAAGCCGCTGATATTGCCAAAATCGGGGTTTTTAATCTCCAAAAAGTCGGAATGGAATCCGATGCAGGAAGGGCGATGCAGGCCTCGATAACAAAGCAGCATGATAGAATGTCTTCAGACCTCGAGTTAAAGAAGAAAGAGCTTGATGAGCTTGGACGAAAGATAGAAACTGGCATGATGGTGATGAATTCAGTTCAGAAAGAGGAACTTGAGCGTGAATACAGGATAAGGCTAGGGGATTTACAGGCGCTTAAAAAAAAATATGAAGAAGAGATTAGGCAGCAGAATATTAATTTAATTAAGGAAATGCAGAAAGTGCTTCTGGAGCTGATAGACGGCATTGGAAAAAAAGAGGGGTATCTTCTAATTCTAGAGCAAGATGAAGCGGGTATCGCTTATTTTCCGAGCACAATTGACATTACCGATAAAGTGATCAAAAAGTACAACGAAGTATACGCGCAACAGAATCAATAATTGTCAACGGTTTTTATGCTGGCTTTATTTTAATAGAATGAAAAAAACACTTGCTGAAATAGCCAAAGCAATCGATGGTGCACTAAAGGGCGATCCCGGAAAAATCATCCAATATGCTGCGTCTTTTGAAGAAGCAGGACCGGAGGGGATAACCTTTGCAGGCAACAAGAAATATCTAAAGCAGATAGATGCGACTAAAGCAGGCGCTGTAATTGTACCGAGAGAGTTTGATACTGATTCTATCAACATTGTCAAAACAGATAACCCTCAGGTTGCGTTTATCACGGTCCTTGAACTGTTCAATAAACCGTATTCTCTCAAACCCGGCATCGATCCTGGCGCAAGTATTGGCGACAATTTTACTCACGGCAGTGGTCTGGCAGTGGCCCCATGCGCTGTTGTCGGGAATAATGTTACGGTTGGAGACAGGGTTACCTTCTATCCGGGAGTATGTATCGGAGATGATGTGGTGATCGGAGATGATGTCACCATTTATCCGAATGCGGCTGTCCTTGAACGGTGCCGTTTAGGAAACAGGGTGATAATACATCCCGGGAGTATAATAGGGAGTGATGGATACGGTTTCGCAGTGGACGGCGATCAATACATTAAGATCCCGCAACTTGGTATTGTTCAGATTGATGATGATGTGGAAATCGGAACTAACTGTACCATAGACAGGGCGACGTTTGGGAGGACATGGATACAAAGCGGTGTTAAGACAGACAACATGGTCCATATTGCTCATAATGTGGTCGTTGGTGAAAACACCGTGATGGTTGCTCAATCTGGCCTTTCCGGCAGCGTCCATGTCGGCAAACGCTGCAGGATTGCCGGGAAAGCCGCTGTAGCCGGCCATCTAACAGTAGGAGATGATGTGACGATCGGGTCAAGGGCTGGTGTAATAAAGAATGTTGCAAATGGTCAAATTGTATCCGGCTTCCCTGAAATGCCGCATACACAGTGGCTGAAAATGTCGCTGGTGAAGAGAAAACTTCCTGAGTTAAAAAAGAAGATTGCTGAACTGGAGGAGAGACTTGACCGTATAGAAAAAGGGAAGGTGTGATCGGCCTTAACAGGCTATGTCGCAATTAAAAAGGAAGCATAACAAACAACCGTTGCCTGTTAACAGGTACTGAATGGAGGCGAATATGGATCAGGTTTATGACATAAACGGGATTATGGATTTTATCCCGCACCGGTACCCTTTTCTTCTTATCGACAGGATTATTGAGATTGAGGAGGGTAAACGGATTGTCGCTTTAAAGAATGTAACTATGAATGAACCGTTTTTCCAAGGGCATTTCCCCGGTATTCCGGTGATGCCCGGTGTGCTTATGGTGGAAGCCATAGCACAGGCCGGCTGTGTGCTTGGATATGCATCCTCCTTTCAGGAAAAGGGGGGGCTTTTATTTTTTACCGGCATTGACAAGGTTAAGTTTAGAAAACCTGTTGTCCCGGGAGATCAGCTGATTATTGAGGTTGAAACGCTTAAACAGCGGGCAAAGGTTGTTAAAATGCGCGGGACGGTTAAAGTCGATGATAAGCTTGTGGTTGAAGCCGAATTTATGGCAGCTAAAGGAGAGAAACCATGAACATACATCCCACAGCGATCATTGATCCAAAAGCAGAAATTGCGGATGATGTTACGATAGGCCCTTATTCGATTATCAAGAATGATGTAATTATAGGATCAGGGGTTGAGATAGATTCGCATGTCACAATCGATCAATATGTTACTATTGAAGCTGACTGTAAGATATTTTCACATGCAGCATTAGGCGGCATCCCCCAGTCATTTGGTTTTAAGGGAGGGAAAACCTATCTGAAGATAAAACGCGGAACGATTGTCCGTGAATATGTTACCATGCACAGGGGCACGGAAGACGGTGGCGGTGTTACGGAAATCGGCGAAGAAAATTTTCTAATGGCCTACGCTCATGTTGCCCATGACTGTATAACAGGAAAAGGGGTAATCTTTGCAAATTGCGCAACCCTTGGCGGTCACATCATTATTGGTGATTATGCTAATATCGGGGGGCTCTGCGCTATTCATCAATTCGTCAGGATCGGAGATTACGCCTATATCGGCGGGACATCAGCGATCGTGAAGGATATACCTCCCTATGTGATGGCTGTCGGCGACAGGGCAACCCTGCGCGGCCTCAATACAGTGGGGCTGAGGCGCCACGGTTTTTCATCCAGCACCCGGCTGGCGCTGAAACGGGCTTACAGGATTATTTTCCGTATCGGGCTGACGTTAAACGAAGCGGTTGAAAGGGTTAAGGCGGAAGTGGACCAGATACCTGAGGTAGTCAATTTTATCAAGTTTGTGAAGTCGTCCCAGCGGGGTATTACAAGGTAGTGATATCCTGGGAATTAACGGTAAGCCGGTGACACAAAAGGCCGTTGGCGAGTCATGTTATGAAAAACATAGGACTAATAGCGGGAAACGGACAGTTTCCCATTATTTTTTCAAAGGCCGCAAGGGAAAAGGGTTTTACTGTTTTTGCGGCAGCACATCTGAAAGAGACGGATCCTGATCTGGAGAAATATGTTGACGGGATTGTATGGATATATCTGGGCCAGATTAAAAAGATTATTAAATTCTTTAAGGATAACCATATCAGTGAAGCTGTGATGATAGGTGGGATTACAAAAACAAGAATCTTTAAGGATATCAGGCCTGACATGAAGGCGATATCGCTGATTGCGGGAATGAAGGATACCCATGATGACGGACTATTAAGGGGATTTGCCGGTGCACTTGAAAAAGAAGGGATTGATGTTAAGCCGTCAACTTTTTTACTCCCTGAGATCCTTGCTGAAGAGGGGTGCTGGACCAAACGGAAACCGACCAAAACGGAACAATCGGATATTGACATTGGATGGCGTCTGGCCAAGGAGATCGGCCGACTCGATATAGGACAGTGCATTGTAATTGAGGGCGGATCGGTACTGGCTGTTGAAGCCATAGATGGTACTGATGCTACTATAAAAAGAGGCGGTAGTCTCGGCAGCGGTTCAGCGGTTGTGATTAAGGTTTGTAAGCCGAATCAGGATTTGCGGTTTGATATACCGGCTATTGGTACTGAGACCATCATCAACATGCATAAGGCAGGCGCCAGCACACTTGTAGTAGAAGCGGGTAGGGCAGTTGTTTTTAACCGGGACGAGATGATCAGTACCGCTGAAGAACACAATATCAGTATTGTTGCTTTGGATCCAGAAGAGATGAAGCCGGTTTCGAACACCGGTTGACGATGAAATGAAAACTGTGAGTTAATCGCCCTGATAATGGGAAGTATAATGAAAAAAATTCGGACTGCTGTGATTGGCGCTGGATATCTTGGAAAATACCATGCTGAGAAATATGCAAGAATTGATAATGCTGATCTTGTGGCGGTGGTAGACGTGGATAGGGAAGCAGCAGAAAAGGTCGCGAAGGATGTCGGAACAAAAGCATATACCAGCCACAAAGAGATCCTTGGAGAGGTTGATGCTGTAAGTATAGTGGTGCCGACCCCTCTGCATTATGATATCGGCATGGATTTCCTTGAGAAGCGTGTGGACATTCTTCTTGAAAAACCGATGACGACCACCATTGAGCAGGCTGATGAATTGATCCGGCTTGCTGAATCAAAAAAATGTATTATTCAGGTTGGTCATATTGAAAGGTTTAATCCCGCTCTTGCGTCCGTTAAGGACAGAATTGACAAGCCGATGTTCATAGAATCGCATAGATTAAGCATCTATAACGAGCGCGGGACAGATGTCTGTGTCGTACTCGATCTGATGATACATGATATCGATATCATATCAAATTTTGCAGGATCGAAAGTGAAGGCAATTTCCGCTACAGGTATCCCGGTTGTTTCAGCATCCGCTGATATCGCAAACGCCCGTATTGAATTTGAAAACGGGTGCATCGCAAACATAACAGCCAGCAGGATTTCCACAAAAAATGAACGAAAGATGAGGATATTCCAGCAGGACGCATATATATCCGTGGATTTTGGTAACCGTGAAACAAGCATCACCGCGCCCGGCGATAATGGGGCCTCCAGTATTATACCGGGTATGACGACAACCAGGATTAATTGTGCTGATGGCGATGCGCTTGAAGAAGAACTGAGATCATTTGTTTCTGCAGTGTCCGGGCGGACAGAACCAGAAGTTACCGGACGTATGGGAAGGGAAGCGCTGAAAACAGCTTTAAGTATAATAGAACAGGTTGAAGAAACAGGGAGACGCTTCCGGCCGGAGGGTTAATGAACCTGCAGGGCGATAAAAAACGCGTCATGATTATAGCGGGTGAGGCTTCTGGCGATCTGCACGGAGCGAACCTGGTCAGAGCAATGCGGAAAAAGGATAGTTCTCTTTTGTTTTGCGGCATAGGCGGGAATGCGTTAAAAAACGCCGGGGTTGACATCCTCGTTGAAGCGTCCACCCTTTCTGTTGTGGGATTAACTGAAGTTTTTGCAAAGTTGCCGGCCATTTGGAAAGGGCTGTCTGCCGCGAAAAAATGTTTGCATAATCTTCGGCCCAGCCTGTTGATCTTGATCGATTTCCCGGACTTTAACCTAATGGTCGCTGCGGCCGCGAAAAAACTCCGTATACCGGTTCTCTATTACATTAGTCCCCAAATATGGGCCTGGCGAACCGGTCGTGTAAGGAAGATCAAAAAACTTGTGGATCACATGGCGGTTATCCTCCCCTTTGAGGTAGAATTTTACAGAGAGAATGATGTCCCTGTTACCTTTGTGGGACACCCCCTGCTTGATGTGATTCCGCAGGGAAAAAGAAACGATGAAAGGGAAAAACCGGATAGTTCTTTAACAATAGGTCTCCTGCCTGGCTCACGGGACAAAGAGGTAGCAAGGCATCTGCCGGTGATGCTGGAATCCGCAAGGGAAATCAGCAGAACAAACACAGGGGCAGTGTTTCTGGTATCAGTCGCCCCTTCAATTGAAAGAGAAGATATTGAACGGGCTCTGGACAACTACCGGAACAATGGTACATCGTTTGAAATCGTAACAGATGTTTATGAGGTGTTCGGTCGTTCACAGCTTGTGGTTGCGGCGTCAGGGACAGTTACACTTGAAGCTGCTGTATCCGGGACACCGATGGTTATCATTTATAAGGTGTCACCGTTGACCTTCTGGCTCGGGATGAAAATGGCTAAGATAAACCGTGTCGGCCTGGCGAGTCTGATAGCCGGAGAAGATGTGGCGCCGGAGCTTTTACAGGAGGACGCAACATCGGAAAACATCGTCCGCACCGTAACCGACATCCTTAAAGATACTGAAACGCTTGACAAAATAAGAAGCAGGCTTCTCAGCGTACGGGATATCTTGGGAAGCCCGGGGGTTGCCGGACGTACAGCAGATCTGGCATTAAGGATGCTGAACAGCTGACGTGCGGAAAGCAGGGTATGAAAAGGGATAGTAAAACCTGGATGACTGAACTCAAACTCTGGTTCATCGGCGTTGCAGGGAGGCTGTTTATCAGCGCTCTCTTTTGTACGATAAAAGTTGAACTGGTTGGATTTGAGAAAATAAAGGAACTGTTTGACAACAGGAAATTTATCTTCGCGGTGTGGCATTCACGACTGCTCCTTTTCTGTAACCTCTATAAGGATCAGGACGGCACCATACTGATCAGCAGGTCAAAAGACGGTGAGATCGCTGCACGTATCGTCAAACGGCTGGGGCACCATGTGATCCGGGGATCGGCCAGCCGCGGGGGGCTCAAGGCGGCCCTTGAGATGATAAGGAACTTAAAAGAGGAGGAGAAGCCCGGGCTGATCATACCTGACGGGCCACGCGGCCCACGGTTTAAGGTCAAACAGGGCGTGATCACCATGGCAAAGGAGACCGGGTACCCAATCATACCGATCAGCTATAGCGGGAAAAAGATTAAGATTTTCAACAGCTGGGATCGGTTTATCCTTCCGTATCCGTTTACAAAATGCAGGGCTGTGTATGGAGAGCCGGTTTATGTGCCAAAGGAAGCTGACAAAGAAGAAGAGGAGAGATGCAGGGAAGCGGTTGAAAAAGAACTACGCCGCATAACATCAGAGACGGACAGTTATTATAATCATCATATTGAATAGGACCATGGAGAAAAAATCCAAAGAAAAGACCAGAGAAAGACGGCAGCAGCTGCTTGACCTGATAAATAAAAACCCGGTCAGGCTGTATCTTGGAATGCTGTGCATGATAATAGTTGCTGCGACAACAGCACTTATGGCCTATCTCCTGAAACCGGTCATTGATGACATCTTTATCAACCAGGACAAATCGATGCTGATAAAGATCCCTTTTTTTCTTTTTATTGTTTTTGTGCTCCGCGGTATTGCAACATTTGGATCAGAATATCTGGTGAGCTATGTCGGGGAGAGTGTTATTCGCCGTTTGCGAAACAGGCTTTATGAACATATTTCATACCTGTCTCTCTCTTTTTTTCATGAAAAAAAGACCGGCGTTCTGATGTCCCGGGTGACCAATGATGTGTCGATTATCAAACAGATGGTTTCCAGCGCTGTTATCAACACCATGAGGGATTTCTTTAAAGTACTTTTTTTTATAGGACTGATTCTGTACCATGTTATCCTTGATAACCTCTGGGATTTAGCTTTTTTTACATTTGTTGTCCTCCCATTGGCATACTATCCAATTCTTGTTTTTGGAAGACTTTCGCGAAAGGTCAGTACAAAGAGCCAGGAATCCATGGCTGAAATTAATACACATCTTCATGAAACATTTTCCGGCAATAAGATTGTAAAGGCATTCAGCAGGGAGGATTATGAGATTGAGCGTTTCCATATAAAGGCATTAAATCTTTTCAAGTTTGAACTAAAGACTGTCATGGCAAGGGCCTTGATGTCGCCTGTGATGGAGACCCTTGGCGGTATAGGTGTCGCGCTTGTTGTATGGTTCGGAGGGTCAAGAGTCATAGAGGGAACCTGCTCTGCCGGAACATTCGTGTCATTCATAGCGGCGGTTTTGATGATGTATGAACCAGTTAAACAGCTCAGTAGGCTAAACAGTATTATACAGCAGGGCCTTGCGGCCACGGACAGAGTCTTTGATATTCTGGAAAAGAATACTGATATTAGGGAGGTAAAGGAGCCGGTAATAATAGAACACGGTCCGCACAGCGTCACATTCCAGGATGTCTCCTTCAGCTACGGCGAAGAGATGGTCCTTGAGAATATCAATCTTGATGTCAAGGCAGGAGAGGTCGTCGCTCTGGCAGGGATGAGCGGCGGCGGGAAGTCTTCACTGGTTAACCTGATACCAAGATTTTACGATGTGAGGAGCGGGAGGTTGCTGATTGACGGGATTGATGTACGGGACGCTTCACTGGCGTCACTCAGGGATCAGATTGCTATTGTCACACAGGAACCGATCCTTTTTAACGACACGGTCCGGAACAACATTGCCTATGGTAACCCGAATGCTTCAGAAGAAGATATTTTTGAAGCTGCGAAAGCGGCGTTTGCTTATGATTTTATCCAAGGTTTTCCAAAAGGTTTCGATACCATGATCGGGGAACTCGGGAGCCGTCTATCAGGCGGTGAAAAACAGCGGATGTGCATTGCCAGGGCTATCCTGAAAAATGCTCCCATACTGATTCTTGATGAGGCTACATCGTCTCTTGATGCTGAAGCGGAGCAGCTGGTTCAGAAAGCTCTTGAAAATCTTATGAAAGGACGGACAACATTTGTGATTGCTCACAGGCTGTCAACCATTGGTTATGCGGATCGGATACTTGTCATTGTTGACGGTCGGATTGTTGAAGAGGGGAAGCATGAAGATCTCCTGGAACGTAAGGGAGAGTATTATAAGCTGTTCCAGATGCAGTTTGAGAATGGCCAGGGAGGGCAGAAAATTGATAATTGATGATTGATTATTGAAGGACAGGCCCTCCTTCGTTGAAACTATGGAGGACAGGGGGTATAGGGATAATAAAAAAGAGGTTTACTTATGCAATTTGTAGATTTGCCAGGGCAGCAGAAACGGATAAGGGAAAAAATTGACGCAAACATTAAAACAGTTCTGGACCATGGAAAATATATTTTAGGACCGGAAGTCGATGAATTAGAAAAAAAGCTTGGTGGTTTCTCGGGCGTAAAACATGCTGTGGCCTGTTCGTCAGGCACGGATGCGCTTCTCCTTGCTTTAATGGCTTATGGAGTCGGCCCTGGAGACGCGATTATAACAACACCATTTACGTTTATCGCTACGGCTGAGGTAATAAGCCTTCTAGGCGCAACACCGGTTTTCATTGATGTGGACCCGAGAACGTTCAACCTTGAGCCCAAGCAGATTGATGCCGTTGTATCCGCTCTCAAGAACGGTTCCAATGATTATCCGCTGCCCGGGATATGCAAAACATCTTCGCTTACCCCTAAAGGGCTTATTGCCGTGGACCTTTTCGGGCTTCCAGCTGATTATGACACGGTTAACCGCATTGCAAACGAGAACGGCCTTTTTGTGATAGAGGACGCTGCCCAGTCATTTGGGGCTGAATATGGGGAAAAAAAGGCGTGCAGCTTGGCAGATATTGCCTGCACCTCGTTTTATCCCGCAAAACCTCTTGGTGGATACGGGGACGGAGGCATGTGTTTTTCGGACAATGATGAATTGGCAGGGGCCATGCGTTCGCTGGCGGTGCACGGGCAGGGCGGAAACAAATATGATAATGTTCGGATCGGGATAAACGGCAGACTGGATACCTTGCAGGCTGCGGTGCTCCTTGCGAAATTTGACATCTTTCCTGAAGAGATTGGGCTGCGACAGCAAGCGGCGGATCGTTATTCTGAAGGGATCAAAAAAGAAACAGGTGTGGTAACCCCTTTTGTGCCAGAGGGGAGTGGGTCAGTTTGGGCACAGTATTCAGTCTTGGCTAAAGATGAAAACCATCGGTCGGATATTCAGGCTGGGCTGAAAGAGAAGGGGATCCCAACGGTTATTTATTATCCTGGAGCACTTCACTTGCAAGAAGCCTTTAAAATACTCGGATATAAAGCAGGTGATTTTCCTGTATGTGAAGAATTGACCAGACGTATTTTCAGCCTTCCAATGCATCCATATCTTACGGCTGATGAACAGGAGGAGATAACAGCCGCGATCAATACTTATGGATAGACGGTGAGAAAAACGGGCGGCAGGATTAAAGAGACGGGTACAGGCAGAAGAAATCATGAAAACACATGTTTTTCCTGACAGGTACAAGGAGCTTGCTGAAGATATTCCGGATTGTCCGGAGCTATCTGAAGGGGAACCGGTTGCTTCTGCTGATCCGGTAATAAAGAATGAGAGCAATACACTCATCTGGTACAGCATCAGGGAAGATAACACCAGGATCATTCAAAAGATGTATCATCACCGCGGTTTTTTTAACCTGTTGCGGCAGAAAATATTTTATTTTAGGGCCCAGCGTGAATATAACGCGCTCAGTTTTCTTATAAAGAACGGCATCCCGTGTAGTGAACCGTTGTTCTGGGCGTATGGATACAAAAAACCATGGGGCGTATATGAAATCGTGGCAACGCGTGAATTACCAGACGCGGTTTCAATACCCAGACTCAGTGAAGCGATAGGGAGAGAAGAAGACATAGACCTTTTTCCGTTGTTTGATATTATCAGGGCGATGCACAAGGCTGGATTTCATCATGGTGCGCTATACCCGAGAAATATACTAATAAGAGGAAAAGAAGACAAAGACAGACAATTTTATATGATCGATACCCCAAAGTCTGTCATTTTTTCAGGGGATGTTTCAGGTACAAGGATGGCCTGGTTTGACCTGCTTGACCTATGCAGGGAATTGAGACTTTATATTAACCCGGACCTGTTACCGTCTTTACTGAATCACTATGGATTGGATGACCGCAGGATATCAAGGTTATTAGAAACAATACCAGTATACAATACGCGGAAGAAAATTCGCAAGGTCATACGAGGTGAGTTTTTGGTACGGTCTTTATTTCAGTCTTTTGAAACAGCAGGGTAAACCATGAGAAGCGGCTGTTTTTATTGATTGGAACCGGGTAGAATCAGAAAGCTGATATGATAAGGTTTATCAAAGTGATAGTTATAAATAGGATTGTTTTGGAATTAAAACGGTGCGCTGTCTTAGCGGTTCTGGCGGTCTTCTTGATGCTGAATCCTTTTATGGTGCAGTATGCTGATAGCTCAGATGAGATGATTCTCTCAAGGATAGAGTATGAAGTAATCACGGAAAATCCGGGGCTGGTGCCATTCCATGATCTTCAATATTTTGATGAAATCCCGCCAAGGCATACGTTATATGCTGATTACATGAAGTCTGACCTTGAAGGAATTTTTCATCCAAAAGAAATACTCGATTACGGCAGATATCA
>JANQFQ010000113.1 GCA_028277765.1 Desulfobacterales bacterium | reverse complement strand
ACTCAGGAAGAGAATTTTGTACCTTGAACAGCGGCTGATGGATTCCGCTGAAAAAAAAGCGATACGGAAACAGGGGCTTCCTGATCTTAAATTTAAGCCGGAATTGCCGATTACCTCGAAAAAAGATGACATTATTGATGCTGTCAGGAATAACAAAGTAGTTATTATCTCAGGTGAAACAGGATCGGGAAAGACAACCCAGATACCGAAATTTTGTCTTGCCGCGGGCAGGGGCATTGACGGAAGAATCGGGTGCACACAGCCGAGAAGAATTGCCGCAATAACTGTGGCAAAAAGGATTGCTGAAGAACTTGGAGAGAAGATAGGAGCAACTGTGGGCTACAAGATCAGATTCCAGGAACAATCAGATCCTGATACATATATCAAAATTATGACCGATGGTATCCTTCTCGCGGAAACCCAGGGAGACCGGTATCTAAATGAATATGATACCATCATAGTGGATGAGGCCCATGAAAGGAGCCTGAATATTGATTTTATACTTGGCATATTGAAAAATCTTTTAACAAAGAGAAAACATTTAAAGCTAATTATTACTTCCGCAACCATTGACACGAAAAAATTCTCAAAAGCGTTTAACGACGCGCCGGTGATAGAAGTGTCCGGCCGTATGTTTCCGGTAGATGTCAGATATTCACCTGTTGAGTCATCCGGGGATGCCAGGGACGAACAAAGTTATGTAGAAGCAGCTGTGCAGGCAGTTGAACGTCTTTTCCAGGAGAGCACGTCAGGTGACATCCTTATTTTTATGCCGACCGAGCAGGACATACGGGAAACATGTGAAATGCTTGAAGGGAGGAAATACCTGGATGCTTCTGTTTTACCTCTGTTTGCCAGACTGTCGTCAAAAGACCAAGCACGAATCTTTTCGCGAGCGTCTGCAAGGAAAGTAATTGTTGCTACCAATATTGCGGAGACTTCAATTACAATACCAGGAATAAGATATGTTATAGATACGGGACTTGCCCGTATTCCCCGGTACACGCCCAGATCAGGGACAACGTCACTCCCGGTGGAGCCTGTATCAAGAAGCAGCGCTGATCAGAGGAAAGGGAGATGCGGCCGTGTTGAGAATGGTGTGTGTATACGGCTTTATTCCGAAAAAGACTATATCAGCAGGCCCCACTATACACTACCGGAGATCTTACGGGGCAACCTTGCTGAAGTAATACTCAGGATGATGGCCTTAAAGCTGGGGGCTATATCCGAGTTTCCGTTTATCGACAACCCTTCCGCAAAAAGTATCATGGACGGATATAACACCCTGGTTGAACTCGGTGCTATAAAGTTAAGACAGACAGCACAAAAAGGCTCTAATAGATACCAGCTAACAGAAAACGGCAGACTGATGGCTAAGATCCCGGTTGATCCCAGGATGTCGCGCATGCTGCTTCAGGCCAGAGAAGAAGGCTGTGTTTCAGAAACAGCGGTTATCGCTTCTGCTTTGAGTATACGGGATCCACGTGAAAGACCTGAAGAAAAGGCAGGGGAGGCTGATCAGATACACGAGGCGTTTGTTGATCCATTATCTGACTTTTCTACCCTGTTGAATATCTGGAACACCTATCACACGATTAGATCAAAGGTTAGATCAACCGGAAGGATGAAAAAATATTGCAGGGAGCATTTCCTATCTTTCAGGCGGATGAGGGAGTGGCGGGATATTCATACACAGATATCATCAATCCTTGACGAGTTTGGGTTTCAAAAAGGAACAGATGTATGGCGTAAACCAAAAGGCCGTAAAAAAGAGTTGGTTCGGGGAACAGACCCCTTCGATTCCCTGTATACAGGCATTCACAGATCGATTATCAGTGGTTATCTTTCAAATATTGCTGTTAAAAAAGAGAAAAATATGTTCAGGGCCGCTAAAGAGAAGGAAGTGATGATTTTTCCAGGCTCAGGCCTTTTCAACAGGACGAACCAGTGGATTGTTGCAGCTGAAATGGTTGAGACATCCAGGCTTTTCGCAAGGACTGCTGCGAATATTGATTCAGCCTGGCTGGAAAAACTAGGTGGATATCTCTGCAAGTATACCTATCTCAGACCACGTTGGGAGAAAAACCGTGGAGAAGTTGTGGCTGATGAACAAGTGACCCTTTTTGGCCTGATCATTGAGCCCGGCCGAGTCGTGTCGTATAAAAAGATTAATCCTGCTGAAGCGTCGGATATCTTTATCCGGAGTGCGCTTATAAGAGGGGACATGAAAAATCCGCCCGGCTTTGTTAAACATAACCTTTGCCTGATTGATGAAGTCAGGAATATGGAAGACAGGATAAGAAGACGTGACTTCTTGATCAGCGAGGAGGAAATGTTCTGCTTTTACCGTGAACGGCTGGATCTGGTCAGCAGTACGCGGTCTTTAAGCCGATTTTTGAGCAAAAAGGGTGATGACGATTTTCTGAAGATGGATCTGGAATCCCTTTTCAGGGAATCTCCTGATGAAGAAGAGCTGTCCTGCTTCCCTGACTCCGTAAGGCTTGGTGATTTGGATTTAGAATGCTCATACCGGTTTGAACCGGGCAAAGCAGATGACGGTGTCACCATAAAGGTGCCGGTACCGCTTGTGCCGGCGGTTCCTCCGGATCAGCTGGACAGGATTGTGCCCGGGCTTTTCAGGGAGAAGTTGAACATGCTTTTAAGGGGGCTTCCTAAAAAATATAGGAAAAAGCTTGTACCTATTTCAGATACCACTGATATTATCGCAGAAGGGATATCTAATGAAGAGGGCTCCCTTGTTTCCACTTTGGGAGAATTTGTTTACAAACGGTTTGCTGTGGATATACCAGCGTCAGCCTGGTCTGAGGATCTGCTTCCAGATCATTTGAGGATGAGGCTGTCAATTACAGATTCCATGGGGAAAGAAATCCGTAGTGGGCGGGACCGGACAATTCTTGATGATACTGGTTTTAACATTAAAGGGTATGCTCCTCATATGGAAAAGGAATACAGGGCAGCAAAGAAAAAGTGGGAAAGAACAGGTGTTATTCAATGGGACTTTCCGGATTTGCCGGCTTGTGTTGCAATAAAAGGTAATAATAAGAATAGGTTAGTCATGTATCCGGCTTTAGAGCAAGGGAGTAAAAAAGGAAAAGATGTAAACCTAAGGATATTTTTAAACAGGGAAAAGGCTGCAGAAGCGCATTGTAATGGCATTTTATCCCTGTATAAAATCCATTTTTCAAAAGATCTGAAGTTTTTAAAAAAGAGCTTAACTCTGCCTGAAAGATTAAAGATGTGCCTGATCTGTTTTGGCGGGAAAAAGTCTTTTGAAGAGGGCTTATATGATAAAATATTAACTGATCTTTTCATGAAAAATATTAGAACAAAGAATGATTTTTATACTCACGCAGCTGCTGTGGGGCCTGATATGATCAAAACGTGTCAGAAACTGATAAGTGATGTGACACCAGTGCTGGAGGTTTTTCATGCAACTCGGATATCTATTGAGGGCTTGAAAAAGAATTCAGCTGGCAGAAAAATGGACCAGCTTTTAGACAGCCTGATGGATCAGCTTGAAAAGCTCGTTCCTGACAGCTTCTTCAGGATATATGGAACAGATCAACTCGGAAAGCTTGAAAGATACATTAAAGCGCTTGCTATACGTGCCCAGAGAGCGTCCGTGGATTATGAAAAAGACAGGAAAAAGGGGGAAGGGGTGATCCCTTTTACAGAGGGGCTGGCCAGAATTGTCAAAGAATTGTCTCCTAAAACATCAGACAGGAAAAGAGAAGCGGTTGAAGAATTTTTCTGGATGCTGGAAGAATACAAGGTCTCTGTTTTTGCCCAGGAACTGAAAACAGCAGTCTCTGTTTCCAAAAAACGACTTGGAGAAAAAATGAAGGAGATTGAGAGGATGGTGTAAAATAAATCCGAAATCCGAAGCACGAAATCCGAAACAATATCATATGACCAAAATACAAAAGTCGGTTTGAATCGAAAATTTTGTCGGGTTTGGTTTTGAGCATTTGAACATTTAGATTTCGAATTTGTTTCGGATTTCGTGCTTCGGATTTC
>JANQFQ010000100.1 GCA_028277765.1 Desulfobacterales bacterium | reverse complement strand
CCGCCACCGCCGCCACCGCCGCCAGAAAAGATCAGTAATTCTATAGGTATGAATTTTGTTTATATTAAGCCGGGTTCATTTATGATGGGAAGCCCGAAAAAAGAGAAAGGCCGGGAAAAGGATGAACGGCAGCACAATGTAACCTTTACTAAAGGTTTTTACATGCAAACCACCGAGGTCACCCAGAAACAATGGCAGAAAGTGATGGGGAGTAATCCGTCAAAATTCGTTGTTAAAGGGGGCAATTTCCCAGTGGAGCAGGTCTCATGGAATGATATACAGACGTTTATCAAGAAGCTTAATGAACTGGATAATACTGGAAAGTATCGTCTACCCACGGAAGCTGAGTGGGAGTATGTTTGCCGGGCTGGAACAACAACACCATTTTTTACTGGGAACTGTTTATCATCAAAACACGCGAATTATAAAGGAATAGTTCCTGGATCAGGATGTCAGAAGGGACATTTTAGGAACACGACCGTATCAGTTGACAGATTGGAACCAAATGCCTGGGGTGTTTACGCTATGCACGGGAATGTATCGGAATGGTGTCAAGACCAATGCGGAGAAAAAATAAAAAAATATTCTTCGGATGCTGTTACAGACCCTGTTGGCCCGGAAACTGGCAAACACAGGATTATCAGGGGTGGCAGCCTGAATTCTCCCGCAGTATCTAGCCGTTCCGCATACAGATACAGAGGTTCACCTAATTACAAGTTTTATAACCTGGGTTTCCGCTTGGTAAGTACCAAACCGTAACACGAGAAGAGTTTTATTTTCTGGGCTGAATAGTAAGATGATTGGATGGAGCTGAAACATGGCTAGGAAGAAGGTTGACATTGATCGCAGGAGGCATGAACGGTTTAAAACTGTGAATGTGTTAGAAAATCTTAAAATCATTAAAGAGAAAGATAAAAAAGGGAATGTTATAAGCTTTATTGTTACGGTTGAAAGAGGCGGCCATAAAGAGAGAAGGCGTTTCCCTGACATGAAAAGAGCGTTTATTTTTGTAAGCGACTATGGCCAGGAAGATGACGCGCGTTATGACAGGAAGCACAGGAGAGTGCATTCTCTTAATATTATATCCTATGAATGCGTGGATAAAGAGGGGAACGTTGTAACTCGGGGTATTGGCAAGACGCTGAATATAAGCAAAGGCGGTATTCTTCTTGAGACATACGTTCCCATTGACACACAATATTCGATACTCCTATCGATAGATACGGAGATTGAACTCCTGATGGATGTTAAAGCTAAGGCGGTTTACTGTAGAGCCTGTGAAGAGGGGCGGTTTGAATCAGGCATTGAATTTGTGGAACCGAACGAAACAACCTGTGAAATTGTAGATAGACATATCGCTGCTTTGAATATGCAGATATCCGGAGAAGAGGATAAGCTGCCGATTAAAGGCAAAAAAGAGAAAATGGAAAAGGACGAAGACAAAGAAGAAGCAGCGATAGATGATGAAGATAAAGAAGATCTATCTGAAGAGGACGAAGACAAAGAAGAAGTACCGATAGAGGGTGAAGATAAAGAAGCTCTATCGGAAGAGGACGAAGATAAGGAATAAATTATATATCCTGACCTATACTTGATTTTACATACAGTGTAAGATCACATCGTGTCTTGTTTGTTTCGATATTCGGATTTCGGATTTTAATATCTATTTAATGCATTGCTTTGAAAAGAAACTGAAACTGTTTGTAAAGTCAAATCTAGACTTTCACAAGTAAACCTACATACTCCTCCTATGCCTCCCCCCTATATCGTTCAATACGGTTGTTATTTGGCCAAGGCTGCATGAGCGGACGGTATTCATCAGTTCCGTAAAGATATTTCCGCCGGTAAGGGCTATTTTCTGTAGCTGTTTTAACGCTTTAGCAGATTCTTTTTTATGCTGTTTTTTAAATCTATTCAGGCGCTGCATCTGTGATTTTTTTTCTTTTTCAGTAGCACGGGCTAGTTCTACATTTTCATCTGTTTCTCCTGAAGTGTTTGAATTGAGAAAAGTGTTAACACCAATAATCGGAAGCTTACCGGAATCCTTTTGCATTTCATAAAAAATTGATTCTTCCTGTATCTTGCTTCGCTGATAGCCGGTTTCCATGGCTCCCAGGACACCGCCCCGCAAGGATATCCTGTCAAATTCTAGCAGTATCGCTTCTTCCACCAGGCGGGTTAGCTCTTCCACAATAAAACTTCCCTGAGAAGGGTTTTCATTTTTGGCAAGTCCCCATTCGCGGTTAACGATCATCTGTATAGCGAGAGCTCGCCTGACCGATTCATCACCTGGCGTAGTAATCGCTTCATCATAAGCGTTTGTGTGCAGACTGCTACAGTTGTCGTATACAGCACACAGGGCCTGGAGTGTGGTCCGGATGTCATTAAACTGAATTTCCTGGCTGTGCAGGGAACGGCCGGATGTCTGAATATGATACTTGAGCATTTGGGAACGTTCTGATGCATTATATTTTTCTTTCATGGCAATGGACCATATACGCCTTGCCACCCTTCCAATGACCGTGTATTCTGGATCCATGCCGTTTGAAAAAAAGAAGGAGAGGTTTGGCGCAAAACTATCTATGGGCATACCCCGTGACAAGTAGTATTCAACATAGGTAAATCCATTAGCAAGGGTGAGTGCCAGCTGTGTGATAGGATTGGCACCTGCTTCGGCAATATGGTAACCGGAAATTGACGCGGAATAAAAATTCTGAACGTTGTTCTTAATAAAGTATGCCTGTATATCTCCCATCATTTTTAGGGCAAATTCAATAGAGAAAATACAGGTGTTTTGTCCCTGGTCTTCTTTGAGGATGTCTGCCTGGACTGTGCCGCGTATGTTGGATAGAACTTTTGAACGGATAGTTTTCAGCTGCTTTTTTGAGGGCTGCTTATTATGTTTTGCTGTGAATGCATCAACCTGCTGATCAATCGCGGCGT
Source organism: Desulfobacterales bacterium (assembly GCA_028277765.1). Classification (GTDB taxonomy): domain Bacteria; phylum Desulfobacterota; class Desulfobacteria; order Desulfobacterales; family SURF-7; genus JANQFQ01. The sequence goes on along the minus strand of JANQFQ010000100.1, from coordinate 31,599 downwards.
TTAAAAACATGGCAAGCATAATCGGCGCAGGGCCATTGATTGTCATGGATACAGATGTATTGGGCGCGCATAGGTCAAAACCGCTGTAGAGCACTTTTACATCATCAAGTGTGCAGATACTGACACCTGACGTGCCGACCTTGCCGTAAATATCCGGTTCTTTATCAGGATCGCATCCATATAAGGTTGGGGAATCAAATGCGGTGGAAAGCCGTTTGGCCTCGTAATCCCCAGACAGGACCTTAAAACGCCTGTTGGTGCGGGCAGGATCACCTTCTCCCGCGAACATCCGTGTTGGTTCTTCATCAGTCCGTTTTAACGGAAAAACACCGGCCGTATAAGGGAAATATCCCGGAAGATGTTCTTCCCGCAACCAACGATAAATTTCCCCTGGATCTTTGAAATTCGGAAGAACAATTTTTGGAACGCTTGTCCGCGAAAGTGTTTCCGAATACAGGGGGACTTTTATTTCACGGTCTCTTACGGTATATGCCAGTTCGCCTTTTGTATATATTTTTTGGATCTGCTGCCAATCTTTTAAAAGGTCGATGGTCTCTTTGTCTAAAGCTGTTTTTGTTTTTTTAACTTCCTTATTAAGCTGTTTTCTTAAAGAGGGGTGTTGCAATAAAGCTGTATCATTTAAGGTTTCTTCCAAATGCCAGTGTCTTCTCAGGCTGTCTGCCTGTTGTTCTGTTCTACCGTGATACTCTCTGACGGTTTCCGCGATTTCCATGAGATAGTTTGTCCGTTCCGGCGGGATAATGATATCTTTTGAATCAGATACACTGGCAGATGGTTTTTTGAGGGATGACGTCAGGTGGTTATTGGTTTTCTCACCGACCTTTTCAAGAATGTAATGGTAAAGAGCGGTAACTCCACTATCATTGAATTTAGAGGCAATTGTACCAAATACCGGCAGATCTTCAAGGGGTAAGTCCCATTTTTTTAGGTTGCGTTGGACCTGTTTTCTCACATCACGGACCGCGTCTTCACTCCCCTGTTTTTCGTACTTGTTAACAACAACGATATCCGCGTAATCAAGCATTTCGATTTTTTCAAGCTGAGATGCTGCACCGAATTCACTGGTCATGACATAAACTGAAAAGTCTGCAAGGTCGACAATTTTTGAATCTCCCTGACCGATACCGGCGGTTTCTGCGATGATGATATCAAAGCCAGATGCCTTTAAAACAGAGAGTGCATCCGGCAGGGCGGCAGGTATTTCAGCCCTGGCTTTTCGTGTTGCCATGCTCCGCATGTATGTCCGCGAGCCGCTGATGGCGTTCATCCTGATACGGTCACCCAGAAGTGCGCCCCTGGTTTTTTTGCGGGTGGGATCACAGCTTATTACCGCGATATGCATGTTTTTAAAATCATTTAAAAGCCTTAAAATCAGTTCGTCTGTTAAAGACGATTTGCCGGCGCCCCCTGTGCCAGTGATCCCGATAACAGGAACAATTCTTTTTTTCGCCTTTTTCTTTATGTCTGACTTGATTTTTTTTAAAGCAGCAGCATTTGGTTTAATGCTTTTCCTTGATGTTGACTGTTCGAAAGCAGTAATGAGACCGGCGATCAGTCTTCTGTTTCCTGGATTTAAATTTTTAAGTGTCGGTATTCTTTTTAAAGCAGTAGGAAAATCAATCTCCTTTACCATGTGATTGATAATCCCCTGGAGGCCGAGTGTTGTGCCGTCTTCAGGAGAATATATTTTTGCTACACCATAATCTTCAAGTTCTTTTATCTCATCCAATACAATCACACCGCCGCCACCACCAAACACTTTGATATGGGAGACCTTGTGTTGTTTAAGAAGGTCGATCATGTATTTAAATGATTCCATATGACCGCCCTGATAGCAGGACATGGCGATACCCTGTACATCCTCTTCAATGGCTGCGGTCACTATCTCCTGCACGGACCTGTTGTGTCCAAGATGTATAACCTCGCAACCAGTATCCTGAAGGATCCTCCTCATAATATTAATGGCTGCATCATGACCGTCAAATAAAGCGGTTGCCGTGATAACACGGATGTTGTTTTTTGGTTTATATCTTTTGTCACTCATTAACATTAACCTCTAATCTGTTTATAAACCGCGTTAGCCACATTTATACCGGAATCTACTGCCTGGTGGATGCCAATCCCAGTACCACCAGCGTCACATCCAACATAGAACAACCCCTGGATCGGAGATTGAAAGGATGGTTTAGAAGATCCTGCCTGACCTATGCATTGAGCCAGTCCGATACATTCTCCTCCCTGGCCTGCAAGAACATGGTCGCGGGTAAGGGCGGAAACATCGTGGGGGGTGTAATGTTCACGGTTTTCAATGTATTTGGGCAGATCAGGGAATATCTGCAGAATCATCTCTTCTCCTTTAGCTAACCACCGGTCGATCTCTTCCTGTGTCATTTCAGGATCACTGGGGCTGATAAAACCGGTCATGATGATCATTTTCCCTTCAGGGGAACTGTTTGGGTCGTAATTTGTGGGGACTTCATACCATAGGGGCACATCCTCCGGCATTTCTCCTGCCCTGGCCTTGTTAAATTTCTCATCGGTCCAAGCTGTTTCCGGAGAGAAAAGAATGCCGAATGATTTGTCTGTAATTCTTTTATTAAGAAAATACCGCGTTCCCATGAAACCCCATGATGGTTTAAGTTGTTTAACATCATCAAGATAACTGTCTTCTACATATTGATTGTCAATCAGCTTCAAGATGGTGGGTTGGATCCCAATATTGCTGATGACTATTGGTGCATTATAAATGTTCCCTCCGGCGTTTACACCGGTCACGCTGCCGTCTTTAACAATAATTTTATCCACCCGTGTTTTCATCATTACAGAGCCGTTATTCGCTTCTACCGCGTCAGCAAAAGCCTCTGCTGCTTTTCCCCATCCGCCTTTGCAAAAGTGATTGCCGCCCCGCAAAAAAATCGCCTGCATTGTCCGGATTGTTTCAGCGCAACATTGTCGCTCGACTGGAACCAGAAAACACCCGTCTGTTAAAAAAGACATAAAGCTTTTTAAATTTTGGGTAATATTATAACGGCTCATCCATTCGCCAAAACTGATGTCATTTAGGGTTTCGATTGTTTCAGGCGGCATCAGGGTTATGTCACCAAAAAAGCGAAGGGCTTCATCCCGCTCTGTTTCACTGAGTTCCAGCCAGTCAAAGATCTGGTTTGGATCGAGTTCAGAGGAACTGCTGTCAGGGCCAATGGTGAGTACTCCCTGGGAGTTCTTAAAGTATGTAATGATATTATCCGTGCCTACCAGTTCCACTTTATCGTCAACACCCAGCTCTTCCAAAGTTTTCTTTAACAGATTATCCTGAAGCGGCGCGCTGTTCACTAGCCATACAGTGTAGGTGAAACCGTTTTTTGAGATCGTCAGAGCTTTACCACCAGGTCTTGCGTTTTTGTCCAGAAGCAGTACAGTCAACCCTTTTTGTGCCAGCAGGGCCGCGCAGGAGCTTCCACCAAAACCAGCTCCAATAACGATGATGTCATAAGATTGACCAGGCATATTGCTATCTCCTATTATCATTCAGTTGTTTTTAATCTTATTATCTCGGCGTATAATGGCGCTTGAGCCATGAGGCCAGACCGTCTAATCCAGGAAAAAGGGTTCTTTCAGTGATATTGGCCTGGTCCAGTTTGTCTCGTACCTCCCATTTCAACTTTTTAGGTATAATAATTCTGCCATAGAGATCAGGATGCGCTTCCAACCACTGGTCCAGTTGTGATACAGGGCTGGACATGACTGAGAAAAAAGCAAACTGGTTAACAATCCTGGCATTCAGGGAAGGGGGTTCAAAAAAAACCACGAGATCATCTCCCAGGCTATCGAATTCCTTAATACTACCGATAGTATGCTCAAGCATATCAATTGTAAATGCGTTCGCTCCAACGTTTGAAAGTTCCTTTGAAAAAGGTTTTGGAAGCATCCTGTTGATCTTGACATAGTCGGCAAACCAGATTACTCCGTCACGATCAAACTTATCCGTGTCTGCTGTGGCAAAGTGAGCGGCCACAAAAGGGGAATAGGTCCAGTCAAGCAGGCGGGTAGGTAGGCCATGATGCTGGGCGATGATCAGCCATCGCCAGTCTGAAAAATGGGCATCATCGTTTGGGATTTGCGCGTATTTGCTGAAATTGCGAAGGAGATGATATTCAAGATGAGGATGCGTACCGCACTTTCTCGCAAAACTGTTTTTAAGATCATACGATATATCCGAAACCCCCAGAAACGCGTAATTGGAACGGAAGCGTTTCAGGTCCCCCTGCCAGGAATTGTCATACATCCGGTCACACAGTTCGCTCCAGCTGTTTACACGGATATCATTTTTTGTGGCTGGCATAGTTTATCCTTGTTTAAGTGCCTATAGAAAAAAAGTGCGCTAAAGTGCGCTAAAGTGCCTAAAGTTAAGGTATCGCTTTGCTCTATCATTATAAAAAAACGTGGTCGTGGTCGTGATCGGGTTTAAAAAAGTGCATAAACAAAGTGCCTAAAGTTACAAGTTACAAGTGCCTTAAGTTGATGTATCGCTTCGCTCTGCCAGTTTTAATAAAATCGTGATCGTGGTCGTGATCGGGTTATAATAAGTTATAAATACGTGCCTTGTATAGTGAAAAAATATAGTGCCTAAAGTGAATGTTTTGCTCCGCTCTGCCTTTATATTTTTATAATGTTAAAAATCCTTAACTTTACTTATAAATATTAAATCGAGACACTTTGTAACTTACAATTTGACTGGTTGACAACTGAGCTGGGTGATACCACCGCTACACCTTATCCTGATATCTCCCCGATCGGGCAGATTATGAATCCGTCCCTACCTTTTTAATCATTTCATCCTGTTCTGTTAATAATTTTGCTCTAAATTATTTTACTTTAAACAACCGACCACGTCTATCGCTTCGCTGAGCACGATCATACCATATTTTAAAATGACAGAGCGAAGCGATACATCAACTTAAGGCACTTGTAACTTAAGGCACTTTAGGCACTGCAGTTGTTATGTACTCCCTTCCAGGATAACCCTGGCATCCACTGCCATGGCATGTTTGCTGTCGACAACAACAGGGTTCAGGTCAAGCTCTTTAATTTCCGGTGTTTTGTGTACCAGATCAGAAAGCTTTACCAGCATGTTCTCAAGGGCTTTTATGTTGACCGGTTTTTGGCAGCGGGCACCCTTCAGAAGGGGATACCCCTTCACTTCTTTTATCATCTGTTTTGCGTCTCTTTTTTTGATCGGAACGATTCGAAATGACACATCTTTCAATGTTTCTACAAAAACACCGCCAAGGCCGAACATGAGGGCCGGACCAAAGTGCGGATCCCTGGACATTCCCATGATGACTTCAACACCCGGGCTTGCCATTTTCTGTACAGCTACTCCAAGGATGTCTGCCCGGGGATAAGTTTCTTGAGCTTTTGCCATCATTTCCGAATACACCTTCCCTGTCTGGGAAGCATTCTCCAAATTCAGATGAACCCCTCCGGAATCACTTTTATGTATAATCTCAGGTGAAACAATCTTAAGTGCCACAGGGTATCCTATCTTTCTACTTATTCTTACCGCATCTGCTTTTGATGAGGCAAGCATTGTTTTAACAGCAGGTATGCCAGCTGAAGCAACAAGCTTTTTTGCCTCAACTTCTGTTAAAACTGTCCGGCTGTTTTTTATCGCTTCTATGATAATTCTGCTGGTCATCTACTGACTCCGTTTTATTTGTTGCTGCGTCGGTATTCTGCATACTGCGCTGCGTACCCATGCGTTTTAACCGCGATATCCATATCAAAATAATACGGTATATTCCGTTTCTGGAGCTGCCTGCCGAATTCTTCCATTGATTGCAGGCATGTCCCATAGATCCATACGTTCATTGCTTTTGAACTGTTTTTTGAAAGTTTGTCAAACATATCGACCAGCATGGGGATCAGGCCGATAAGATGTTTCCCCATATAACAGGTAAATGTGGCGCAATCCACGCTTTTATCATTAAGAAAGATAGAACTTACTGTTTCTATGGTTTCAAAGGGATTGGCGGCGCTTTGACTGCGGGAATCCGATATGGCAGGACCGATATCAACAGGGTTGCTACCAAGCCGATGAAAAACATGTTTTAATTTTTTGTCAGTCTCTTTTGTGAATTTAGCGATGCTAAGCCCTGCATCTGAGGCCGCGTCAACCGCGAGGATCCCCTGGCCGCCGGTAAAGGTCATTACCGCGAACCGGTTCCCTTTTGGGAGGGGCTGACAAACCAAGGTTCGAGGAACCTCCCAGAATTCTCTCCAGGTATTAACTCTTATGATGCCGGTCTGTTTAAATGCCGCGTCATAAATTTTATCATTACCCATGAGTGAACCGGTATGGGATGCCGCAGCTTTTCCGCCAGCTTGGCTTCGGCCTGCTTTTAAAACCACCAGAGGTTTTATTTTTGTTACTCTTTGAGCAGCTTCCATGAAACGGGTGCCGTCCCTTACATCTTCCAGGTGCATGGCAATCACTTTGGTTTCCTGGTCATTTGCCAGATAGTTCAAGATATCTGTCTCATCCACATCGCATTTGTTTCCGATATCACACATTTTACTGATGGGAAACGACCAGTCCTGGAGGGGCATCTGGTGAGGGCCTATGGAACCTGTTTGGCTGCAGACAGCAATACCGCCATCTTCAAGTTTTTCATTATCAACATATGGTGGTATGGTGAACAGACCGTTTGATGGATTGACAACACCGAAAGTGTTCGGCCCCATAATCCTCATATCCGCGTTTCGGGCAAATTCTACAGCTTGTGACTGGTATCCAGCGCCTACTTCTCCTGACTCAGCAAATCCTTCAGACAAAATAATAATCGCTTTTACCCCTTTTTCACCGCATTTTTTCACAATACCGGGGACGGTTTCAGGGGGGGTCAGGATCAGCGCAAGGTCTATACGTCCTGATATGTCACAAATGTCTGAATATACCTTAAGCCCGCGTACGCCGTCATATTTTTCAGCAGCAGGGTTGATGGGATAAATATTACCAGAAAAACCGAAATCCTGGAGATTTTTGATCGCCCAAAAGGCCGTACCCATAATCTCTCTAAGTGAACCAAAGATGGCGAGAGAAGAGGGATTAAAAAAGGCATCAATTTTTGTTATGTCATTCGAATTCAATGTTACACCTCGATTAATTTGTAAAACATGATACTAGAATCTAAATCTGCCGGCAAAAGAGAATATAATATGTTCCTGGTTATACTTTTTGTTATTTATATCTCTTTCAAGTCCGTATGTATGGTTTGCGGTGACATCGATTTCAATTTTCTTGCTATAGTCATAAGCAAAACCGAGTGAATAGACCAGCATGTCGATATCGCTTGAGGGGGACACAAGTATGTTCACATCATCAGAGACATCGAGGCCCCTTCTTTGAGTGGCATTGCCGGAATATTTTAATCCGCCACGAAGTGCAAGGTTATCTTTAAGCTGGTACTCCATACCCAGGCCGATTCGCCAGCTGTCATCATACCAGGTTTTCCGGATGGTTTTTGTTCCGGCCGTAATATTGTCATCTGTTTCTCCCCAGGTAATAAATTCCATTTCATCCATATCCCGCCACGCCATATGGCAGAAATCGAGACTGAGGGTCAATTTTGAATCAGGTTTATACCCGATCCCGAATGAAATATAATAGGGGAGGGTGTATTCAACTTCAGATTTGCTTTTTTTACCATCTGCAGTGACATCCCCATCCATTTCCATTTTCACCCTGCTCCTGATACAGAGCCCAAGACTCCATTTGTCGGCAGGTTTATATAAGAGACCGGTATGGAGGCCGTATCCAGAAACACCATCATATTCGGTTTCAACTCTCATGTACTGATATGCTTTGCTCTCCATAACACCCCAGTACATTGAAAATCCAGCGCCCACAGATAATTTTGGTGAAAACTGATAGGATATTGCTGGTGTAAAAGCATTAAAACCTGCTGCGCCTTCAGTCTTATATCGTGATCCCTGGAAATTCTTATATTTCGCGCCCCCGCCGCCAGCATAAGGGATATAGGAACCATAGCCAAATCCCCATTTACCTATTCTCTTTGCGATGAAAAAACCGGGTATGACATATACTTCATCACTCTTGTCCCTGATGTCTGTCTCATAAGTAATTTCCGCAAAATACAGATTATTGTAAAACTGTCCATACCAGGTGTCCCCTTCCAGAAACGAAAGGCCAGCAGGATTGTGATAGACCGCCGAAGAATCATCTGCAATGGCGGTAAAAGCGCTTGCCATGGGATATGCTTTGGCTCCCACACTGCTATTGTCATAGCCGCCGGCAAAGGTAGTAACTGGAAAGAGGACTGCAAGAATCATAACCAGACAGACCAGACGATTTGTAACAATACTATTCATCCCTAATCCTTTAATATCCTAATCCTGATTTTTATATAATTGTTAGAATTCATTAACTTTAGGCACTTATAACTTTGTTTTCCCTAATCAACCTCCAGCACCACATACTGGTTAAAACCGAACTTTGGATAATCAAGAAAGGCAATCCCTTTTGGAATGATTTTATAGTAAGGGATAGTGCCGACCTTTTCCGCCCATTCCATCATGGACTTGTATTCAACGCACCACGGCCATTTTTCAAGAATAAGGGGGACGATCTGTGCTTCTTCTTCAGGATCTGTAACTGGAACGCACGAACCATGAAGCTGCACCGCCCTGGTCCTGTCCCATCGGTGAAAATCTTTAAAAGTCGCAAAACCGACGTTTGGATTCTGATCGACATTAATTTTCTTCTGGCTTTCAGGGTCCATGGCAAAATAAAGGGTAAGACCGATATTAACATAACTAATGCCGCTCGCCTGTGGAGACCCGTCCGGTCGAACCGTGGCAAGTGTCCCCCCCTGGTGTCCGTCAAGATGCTTGATGATCGCCTCTTTCAACACCTTTTTGTCTTTGAATAATTCCTTGTTTTTTTCAAACTGTTCGTTCATCTGTTGCCTCCATTAATGATCATTTTTCTTATGGCCTTTACCTGCTTTTCTCCTTCAGCTTCCAGGTCAAAATCATAGGCGGACTGCTGCCAGCTGGTTATTAAAAAGCGTAATGCTCCCATTATTATGATGGTCAACTGTTTTGCTGAAATATCGGTTCTGATTTCACCTGTTTGTTGCCCTTGCTCAACGATGTTGTTCAGGGCGTCCCGTGAAAGGTGCATCATGGCAATAATTTTTTGGGACAGCCTGGGATCATGCTGCAAAAGGGCTTCAGAACATCTAAGAACCGTACTATTTCTGTCCGCGACAATTTGGCGGAAGTGTTCAATAAAGAATCCCTTGATCTGGTCAAGGGCGGATGGACCGGATGCAAGCACTTTTTTGAGTATCCATTTTTCACTCATGGTCAGGTAGGTGACAATACTCATCAAGATGTCCATCTTGTCTGTGAAATGCCGGTAAATGGCTGGTTCTGAAATGTTTACGGCTTTTGAAAGATTTTTGATGGTCAGATTCTGGATCCCGCTATTGGCAATAAGGTTTAACGATTCATTGATGATCTCTTTTTGCCTATCTGAAAAACGAGTCATTGACCTTTTTCCAATAACGTTAGTTAGTATTCACTAACATAGCTGGTATTGAGTTGCCTGTCAAGATGTTTATTCGGTTTTATAACCTGGCCCTCTGGGCCAGGATCTTTACTGATATTTAGTAGGGGCGATCCTTGTGATCGCCTATGTGGATGTAATGAAACATATTGATTTTATTCGCAAAAAAAGACGAATATAAGATTCGCCTCTACGTTAAATGCGTATTTTGATTGTTAATTTTTGACAGAAAATGTATATTACTTTTTTTAAAAACTGATTTAAACAATGAAAAATTATGTGATGGAAGAATTATAACTATTTGATATGACACTGTTTAAACCGACTCAATTTGGGAAATATCTACTGCTAGACAGGATCGCCATGGGAGGCATGGCTGAATTGTACAGGGCCAAGATAACCGGCGCAGAAGGATTTGAAAAATTAATTGCTATCAAAAGAGTGCTTCCCCATCTTGTTGTGGAAAAAGACCTTGTGAATTCATTTATTGATGAGGCAAAACTTGCCGCATATCTTCAGCACCAGAATATTGTTCAAATATATGATTTTGGTAATATGGAAGGCGCTTATTTTATTGCTATGGAATATCTGTTCGGCAAGGATCTCAAACAGATAATCAGCCAGTCCAAGAAAAACAACCTATCGCTTGGTATGGACAACATACTTTATATCACTTCCCAAGTATGCGCCGGGCTTAATTACGCCCATAACCTAAAGGATTTTCATAAAAAACCATTAAACATCATTCATAGGGATATAGGTCCTCAGAACATCTTTGTGACCTATGACGGCCAGGTGAAAATAATTGATTTCAGCATTGCAAAGGCCGCAATCCAGGATACAACTACACAGGTCGGTTCCATAAAGGGAAAAGTGGCTTACATGTCTCCTGAGCAGGCCCGGGGAGAGCAGATCGACTTCCGTTCCGATATTTTTTCTTTGGGTATTGTTCTTTACGAAATGACCACAGGAGAGCGGATGTATAAAGGTAATACCTTTGAGGCATACGCAAAGGCAAGGGAAGCTGAATTCGAACCCCTTGAACAGTTTAATATAATTCTGCCCAGGAAGCTCCACAGGATCCTTAACAACGCGCTCACAAAAGACCGTGGATACCGCTATAAGTCAGCAGCTCAAATGCAATCGGATATCAACTCCCTGCTTTCGGATCTTTCTTTTCAGCCAGGTGACAGGGCCCTTTCCAAGTATATGAATAAACTGTTTAGGGAAGAGGCTGAAGCTGAGGAACAGGCCATGCAGGAGGCTGCTCTCATCAATAATATAATCCCTTATGGAGAAGGGGCAATACCATCTGAATCCGATACTGATACCTTAGAACTTGGTCCGGATGGAATGCCCATTAATAAAAGAAGTCGGCATTCATTATATATAATTTTATTCATTGTATTCATCCTTTCAGGGCTTTTTGTTGCTCTCTTTCATTCAGGTTTTAATTCTGCGGAGATACAAACAAATGCTTCAAGTAATGCTGCTGCTGTTTTGATAAAGAACCCGGAAATCGTAAAAAAAATTGATATGGCTGAAAAACTTGTCCATGCCGACCGTTTTGAAGAGGCTGCTGAATTGTTTGAAGAAGTCATGGCAGCTACTCCGGCAGTAAAAGAAAAAGTTGTACCCATGTATTCCCGAGCCCTGCGGGGTATGGCATCGGGCCTGATAAAACCTGATTCAGACAGGGCCAAAGCCCTCCTGCTCAAATCGGTTGCGCTTGATCCTGATAACGCCCAGGGACACTATCTGCTTGGTCGGCTTTACGCGGAACAGAAGGATACGGTAAGTGCGGTAACCCTATATCAAAGAGCCATCGAACTTGATCCAAAAATGACAAACGCTTTTTTCAATCTTGGATATATTTATGCGGAAAAAAGGGATTACATCAATGCCCGGGAAATGTATATCCGGGTTGTTGAGCTTTCTCCGCCATACCTTGACGAAGCACTGTTTAATTTAGCTGTTGTTCAGATTAAATTAAAAGACACGGAAGTGGGGATAAAAAATCTTGAAAAGGCGTTAACCGTAAATCCTGAAAACAAGCAGGCCAGAAAAATGCTTGAAAAGATACAGACAAAAGGTTAAAAGCTGTTTTTTTGAAAGGTTTACATATTATAATATGTTATTGAATAAAAAACATGTTAAATAAAAGATTACATAGTTTTTTCTCTGTAATTGCCGGGATAATATTTGTTATCACTGCCTATGGCTGTGGTATATTCGGTACAACAGACAGAGAATGGCAGCCTGTAAAGCAAAAAAAGAAGTATTTTGTCCACACTGTTCAATGGCAGGGAGAAACACTTCAAATGATCGCCAGATGGTATACTGGGAACGGAGGAAACTGGAAAAACCTGGCAGATGCCAACCCTGTTATCAATGCTGGTCGGCTAATGGTGGGGGATAAAATATTTATTCCGGGAAATTTGCTCAAGCAAAAAAAACTACTGACAAAACAATATGTTAAGAATTATTACACTAAGAGAAAAAAAACATCAGTTGTAAAACCGCAGGAAAAAGAGGACCATTTAGAATTGTTCGGTCCAAAGTGATATAACCTCAAACCCATTCAACCTTTCTGGAAGATAATATCCCAAGGGAACAATCATGGTCAAAACGGTTTTAAAATTTCTAATGCTTTTCTTTGTTTTACTGTTTTTCATGCCGGAATGGTCAATGTGTAAAACCGATCAGCCTGTGCTGTCGCTTTCCCAGGCAAGGAAAATACTTAATAAGAGCAGGCATATCAACGGGATAAACCTTACTGGATTAAAATTGTCCAAAATGGACTTAAGCAAAACGACCTTTGACCAGGTGATTCTCTACAAAGCAAATCTGAAAACCACTAATCTTCGGGATTCGCTGTTTCGCTTTTCGAGCCTTGATCGCGCAAATTTGAAAAATGCCGACATGAGCGGGATCAAGCTTGACAGGTGCCGGCTTAACAAGACTTCATTGGCAAATGCCAATATGAAAAAGGGTGTAATACTGTCATGCAAGATATCAGCCTCAGACCTCGGCGGCGCAAATCTCAAGGGTGCGGTTGTTAAAACAGCGGAAATAAAAGGAACAAACCTTAATCATGCTGATCTGAGTTTTTCATTCATCAACGCAGATTTGAGCACATCCAGCTTCCTGGGTACGGATCTGCATGGTGCCTCCATAAACAACGCTGTTTTAAAATATACCAACATGTGCAAAGCAAATTTGAGTGGTTCAAAACTTGAAAATATAGACATGGGCGGTACTATTTCCAACCATACCAGACTTTCGGAGGCCAATCTGAACTATGCTGTTCTGCTGACAGTTAAAATGGCTTATGCAGATCTAAGCGGCGCCTATATGAGCGGTTCGACAATAAGCGGATGCGACCTGAGTAATGCTAATTTGAGCAACATCAGCCTTGACAGTGCTGTTATACTGAAAACAGATATAATTAAGGCGGATTTAAGATATGCAGATCTTAAACACGCTTATATGGAGAGAGTTAATTTAAGCGGTGCCAACCTTGGCGAAGCTGACATGAAACACGTGATAATGACTGAGATAATTTTAAATAGCGCCATACTGACATCCGCAATAATGGAGAACGTGGACCTGACAGAGGCGGACCTGAAAAACGTTGACCTGAAAAAAGCGAATCTGAAAAACGCCTGCCTTAAAAATGCTGTATTGAAAAATGCAGATCTAACCATGGCTGATTTATGTAACGCAAACCTGAATAATGCCGACATGACAAAGACGAATATGACAGCCGCTGACCTGAAAAAAACCGATCTTAAGCAGGCCAATCTACAAGGAGCGATCCTTAGAAGCGCAAATTTGAGCGGTTCTGATCTCACCAATGCTGTGCTTGCCGGCGCTGATCTCCATGATGCAATACTAACCAATGCGGTGTTCAGATATACGGACCTCAGTAAAACCGATATGCAGGCATGTTTTTTAAAAGGCGCTGATTTCCTGGGGGCTGACTTGAGCGATTCTGTATTGAAAAACTGCAATCTTGCTGGTTTCGATCTCAAGGATGTCCTCTTGAAAAATGCGGATCTGACCGGTGCTGACTTAAAAGGGGCCAATCTCACAAAAGCCGATTTAACTGGCGCGGTTCTTAAAAACTGCTCCATGTCCGGTGTTATCATGGATAACGCTTCGCTGGAAGATGTGGATTTGAGCAATTCCAATCTGTCCGACGCAGTCCTGAATCATGCTGATCTGTCAGGCGCCATCTTGAAAGAAGCTAAAATTAGAAATGCTGTACTGATAAACGCTGTTTTAAAGAACGCGGACTTAAGTGGTGCGGATTTAACTGGAGCCGACATTGCCGGGGCTGACATAAAAGGCGCCGACTTTACAGACGCTGAAACCCGCTTGTTGAAAAATATAAGCAAGGCGAAAAATATCGAAAAGGCTATCGGCCTTGTTGTTCCATAAAAAAAAAGTGTTTTAATTAAAAAGACAGATAATTTTCCTGCAAGAATTAACACAAAGTTTGGAATAAGATATTTGATTAAAAAAAGATCAGCTGATTGTATTTTTGTAAAGTTTTAGAGACAATATCTCACTGTAATTGAGAAAGTCTTTATCTGCTGTGAAAACAGGCACTTCCAGTCTTTTAGCAACAGCGCATATTAGAAAATCGATATGTGATCCCTGAATACCTTTTCTCCTGCATTTATTGCAATATTCGGCCGCCAATTCATAATCGGAATCTATAATGGTTGTATTTTCAAAATAAGAAAGCTTTTCTTTTAATTTTTTATATTTACGAATGTCACTATAGCCGGATAGGATTTCCTGCCTGATAGGGCCAATAATTAATGCTTTCTGGTCCCTTATTAATAATGTGAGTTCATTGATTTCAGACTGATATTTCCTGTTTTGAGACCTTAAGGCATATGACCAGATTGGTGTATCTATTAAAACTTTCAACGCGCCCTTCCTTTTTTATAATCATAGTCGGGATCCGGATCCATTTTGCCAAAAAAGTCAATTATTTCAATTTGTTTACGCCGATTGATAAATTCTTTTAAGGCTAGATTAACGGTATCTTTTTTAGTTTTCATACCACTGATTGATAATGCTTCGGATAATAATTCCTGGTCTATTGCTAAATTTGTAGCCATAAACACCTCCTCTTATTACACAATATATTACACATAGTAATACACAATAAGATGTTTGTCAAATGGTTAGTGGCTCAAGGGCAAGATACACATTGAAGACTCAGTTCTGGCTGTCGTTTGAACTGACAGGTTATATTGTAAATAACTAAAATTACCATAATTTATTAAAACCATTCTTCATTATATTCCTAAGTGTCTCGTTTTCCACATGATAATGTTTCAACAAACCCATATTGTCTTTTCCTGGTTGTCGAGGTTCAAAATCATTGTCAACTCGATACATATTGGTATAGAACCACCCCTCATCCCGTCGATCCATTTCAGAAATATATTCATCAATCTTTTGGATAATCTCGCTCTCAGAATAAAAACAGAACCCATTATGGTCTTCTGTTATATAAAACGGATATTTCATTTCAATAGAAATGGTTTTTACATTTTCGCCTAAGTTATCTGGGATACGATCTATAAATTTATCAGATTTATCTTTACTTGAGAAAACTCCAGCAACAAACTCACGATAGTTTTTTGAAATTACTATGTACACTGTTCTTCCATATAACGTCTAAATTGCGGGGCCACACGCTTTTTGTGGTTGCACACAAATGAGAGGTTAGGTGTCATTTTATAATTATTGAAAATGTTATTTAATAGTTTTTTATATTCTGATTTATTTTTCATCAATTGCAGACAACCAAACTCATATGAAAAAACTCGCTTTATGGTACCTTTGTCCCCATCTTGAGAATAAGCAGCCATTAACACATTATATACGATTAATTCTGTTTTTTCTCTGCTGAATGGGCTTGGCCCACATGATAAAAGATTATTAACATCTGTTTTTTTATATATCGCAGACTGCGATAATTCATGAAACATCTTATTTTTTCATGAATAAGCGGTATGATGTGTAATGAAAATCAATAAAACTATAACGCTAAAATACTTTACTATTTTTTTCATCTTTAAATAAATCTATGGTGGGTAGCAAACGTTGGTTTGTAATTGAACAAGGAGGCTATTTCCATACCCACTGAATATATAGTGATTAAAGTAACAGTAAAAAATATGGCATTTTAAAACAATATTGTTTGGAAACTCACACCATTGCACGAAGATAATTATAGTCAAGGAATGGCTTCTATTATATTTGTTTATCTAAAAAATCCCTAAACTCATACTAACCAACGCATCCAACAATATCTCCAGGTTCCGGTATGAATAATGGCGACGGGCAACTTCGTAGTTGTGGGCCACAATTTCTGCAACACGATCTGGATTTCTCAACAAATCGCGGGTACGCCGGACAGTATTTTCAGTGATATAATTCTCAAATTCAATTACATCAAAACCTTTGGGACGGATGTCAACCTTATAGATATCATAAGCGCTCATCACAATTGGTTTACGGTAATAAATAGCTTCTAAAAAAGCGTTACCAAAGCCCTCTATTCTGGAAGGATAGGTGATGAGATCAGCTGGATGATGAGCATCGGCCAACGAGTAGATTTTCTGGCCATCAGCAGTTTGCCCCCGCACACCATCGAAAATATCAGAGGCAAAGATTGTGTTGACCCCCATCAGGTCAATATATTGTTCCAGAAAGTGCAGGTATTCAGACCCCTCATCGCCTGAGTCGTGAGATATGACCAAGGTACAGGGCATCTCCAAACGACTGGCTATTTCAATTGCTCGCTCAATGCTTTTGCGAGGCACTACCCGAGTGGGTTGCAACAAGAAATATTCATCAGCACCAATTCCTAACCGATCGCGCAAATCAGAAACGTAATCATCGGCCACAGGAGGTGCAGCCTCAAAGTCCATTACATTGGGAACAATGATAGAACTAGCACCTGTACGCAGGGCCAGTTGCTTTTGCCCAAATGAGTTAATAACAGCGTGAATGATGGAGTTGAGGGTGGCTGGAAATGCAGCCCGCAGGTAATCGTCTGCCGCGCCCACTGAGTAACGGGTCCGTTCCCAGGCAAAATCGTGGTGATGCCCAATGGCCGGCAGATTGGTCTCAGCGATGAGTTCGGTCAAGGCCAGCCCTAACGGAATATTCATCGGAATAGCCATTGCGTTCTCGATGATGATTAACTCAAGGTCAAACTGCTTCACAAACTTATGAAGATGATGCTTGAGATGGTTCTTGAGCTTTTCTATTGAAGCCGAGGTTTCTGGCGAACGGATGTAATCATCAAACAGATCAGTGGTTATTGCTTTTACTTCGGGATGTTCAAAGTGGGCTTCCGGTACAACGGAGGAGTGATCCTCCGGCCATTCGCATTCACCGGCAAAAAAGAAGCACTCATGTCCTAATCGCTCTTCCAAAACGTTGACCCATTTGACCACTTCCAGCGAAACACCGTCTGTACCGTGCAAACGGGTGGATACAATCCCGATACGATGACTGACTTTTTGCATAATAAACCTTACCTTTCTTTAATTTTTGTTAAACTGTCTACAAGATAACACATCCACAAGTCATTATTGAGAATTGTTGGAAGCACCATTAGCACAGATGACAACGTGTTAAAGCAGTTAACAATTATTGAACACCAAAAATGGTGAATGAACCGGTTAATTCTGGTAAAAACCACTAAAAAATTGTAAATACCCCTTGAAGCCTGGTGTTAATTACAATTTTTGGTGAATCAATTAATTAAATTACAATATTCGTATATAGTTTTTATGATGTGCAATTTGCTGTTAAATACTATAAATTCAGTGAAATATCAAGGAGGTTAGGGGTATTTTTTTTGACAGGATGTACAGGATTGTCAAGATTAGTTTCAGGGACAGGCAAATTTTTATCCGTGAAAATCACCTAATCCGTGCCATCCGCGTGCCATCAAAGCACCATTGCCTTAACAAACTGTGAAATTTTAGCTTGAATCTCTTCTAAGGATGTATACCTTCTATCCACATGATCCAGTCCAATGGTTAAAAACGGGACATTGATCTCACGGCATTTTTCCCGCATCAGGCTGATGCTCGCGGCCCCGTCTTTGTGCCCCATATGGCCGGGCCATATCACGCAGTCGATTTTAAAATCGTTTACGATTGTTTCAATATCAGCAAGAAAATTGTCCGCAAACCCTTTTGCCTGCCTTATCATGGGGCCGTCATTGAGACTCCGCTTGGCAAGCCCTTCAAACATGGTGTCTTCTGTTGAGGTGTCGATCTGGGTGTAGGGGCAGTAGCTGATCATATCGAGGACCACTGTGCCGCCAAGCTCCTGTTCCATCCAGGGGACGAGTGTGGCGTAATAGACCGAGGGGATATCAAACCAGAGCACTCGAAACTTCTGGTTCGGCACAACCGGGTCATTTTCAGCAATCCGCCTTTCTGCTTCAGCAATCAGGTCCTGAAACCAGACCGTGTGACAGGGATCACCGGCACCGGCAAAATTGGTTACATAGAAGCAGGACTGAGGCAGGATCGCGTCATGGGGTGTAGGGGATGACATGCGGAGCGCATTGTATTCATGCCAGAGGGCATACTGCTTGTTGGTCTCCTCAATGACGTTGCGAAGTCGGTCGATGCTTAGTCCATTCCCTGTATGTTTTTCAAGGAATTCCGCCATCCTTTTTATTTCACCGGCATAGTATTTAATACTCCGCTCATCCGTGTAATATGTGGGTTCAGGCGCGAAAGAGGGCACATTCCGCCAGTCTTTATGGCTCATGATCGCCTCGTGAACACTGGTAACACCGTCACACGGTTCTACAATGCCGACATAGGCAGTGGGTACCGGCAGGTATCCCTGGTCAATATAGTATAATCCCATTCTAAGGAGGGTACAGCAGTCACTGGCCACAGCCATGTTATCGACAATTTCCAGATCCTCCATTAAATGGGGATTCTCAACCCCGCCGCCCCAGGCTGCCTGAAAAATAAAGAACCAGTGGATATCCATGGCGGAAAAAATCTCCGGGGGATTGGTAAAGGTGTTGGCAACAAGGGGGAGGCCTTTTTCCACGTGTTCCACTGTTTTACTGTGTTGCGCTACGATATACTTAACCAGGGGGAGATGAACTTTTTGGGACATGTCATCCGGCATCAACGCAAGCCCTTCTGCAAGAGCACTGTATGTTACGATTTCCTCGTTAATACGTTCCAGAGATCTTTTTTGCTTTGCGTCCATATCAGCCTCCCAGCGCTTCCATAAATGCCTGAACCCGTGTTCGCAGCTGACCGATGGCGGTTAATGTGTATTCACGGTCTAGAGATAAAAGGGGCACATTCCATTCTTTAAAATCATTGGTAATGGAAAACTGCTCAAATCCCCAGATGTCGCAAAAAGCGAGCCTTTCGAAAATAACCCCGTCCACCTTGAAGTCTTCTATCATTTTTTTTACATAACCGGCCCGGTCCGCGTGTTTTCCATAAACCCTGGGACATGAAGGCCGCTCAACAATATAGTATTGCGAAAGAGCAGTCAAAGGATCTTCTATATTCTCATCTACATCTTTCCAGAATATTCTTGTGCCGAAACATAATGAATCGGTTACCACAAGACCGCCCTGGCTTTCGATAACGTCAATGTATCCTGGATTATCCAGTTCTCCTCCTATGACCATAAGCCTAGCTTTGTAATCTGAGTGGCCTTTGGCGGAATTGAGTTCTTTTAACAAATCCTTTAACAGTTTATTGTATGTAAGTTTTGGCATAGCGGTTGACGCAACAGTGATGGCTATGGTTTCAGCGCCGGTTATTGGCGGCGAATCCCCTTTTCTCAGGTCATAAAGCTGTCTTAAGAGCTGGCGGGTTTCATTGTGGGTTTTGATGGCTTCCGCTAATTTGTCATCGGTCAATTCGAGGTTAAAATGGCTTTCGACTTTTTCCTTAAAGATAGACATCTCTTCCCTGAACCAGTCTACCTGCGCTGCTTCAGCTTTTTTGGGGATATGGACGAACTCAACAAAAGGGGTCTTTAATTGACGTTGCCAGTGGTCATAGATGCGCCGGATATTGTCGCAGCTGTTGAATACGATAATGCCATCCAGGAAATCAAACTCCCCTTTAAGCGCCAAGTTAAACGCGTGCCTCGGAAAACTGCAGTTATTGCTTGAAAAGAAAGAATCAGAAAGCTCAGTGTCCTCACTGCCGGTTGCTCGTATGCGAAACGGCATCATGCCCGCGGCAGTAATGATTTCTTCTGGAAAGGAAGAACAAAAATAACCGATAATCCCCTTGCCGTCATTTTTCCACTTCTTCATCTCAGCATTATTAATCGTTTCAGCAGCTTCAGTGAATTTGTTAAACGCCTGGTTTTGAACTTGGGTGTCCAAGGTTAATTTTTCTCCTTAGTTGATGAATAGATATACAGGCATGGCTACTCCTGTTGAATGACTAGTACTTGTAAAAACCCCTTCCGGCCTTCCGCCCCAGCCATCCGGCCTCAACGTATCTTTTTAAAAGCGGGCAGGGGCGGTACTTGGGATCATTAAAACCGGTATATAGGTTTCTCATTACAGCCAGGCAGGTATCAAGGCCGATCAGGTCAGCCAGTTCCAGGGGGCCCATGGGGATATTTGCGCCAAGTTTCATGGCTGTATCAATATCTTTTTCCGTACCTATCCGGGTAAACAGACAGAAAATACCTTCGTTGATCATCGGCATGAGAATCCGATTTAATATAAACGCCGGGTAGTCGCCCACGTTCACAGGTGTTTTTCCAAATTTTTCTGAAAGCTTCCGCGTGATGTTATAGGTCTCGTCAGATGTATTTAGGCACCGGACAACTTCAATCAGTTTCATCACTGGCGGGGGATTCATAAAATGCATGCCGATAATTTTATCCTGGCGGTTAGTCTGTGAAGCGATTTTCCCGATCGGTATGGAGGATGTGTTTGTGGCAAGGATGACATTTTTTCCACATATGCTGTCAAGTGTTTTAAAAATCTGAGATTTTATTTCTTCCTCTTCATTTGCCGCTTCAATCACGAAATCAGCTGCTTTCATGTCTTTTAGGTCAGTACTGGTTTTTATCCTGCCGAGGATTTTTTCTTTTTCTTCAGCAGTTATTTTACCTTTATCGACTCTCTTGTTTAATACTTTTTTAATATTATCGATACCGCGTTTGACACAATCAGAATTAATGTCATGGATGATGACATCATAACCGAACGTGGAAGCAACCTGTGCAATACCGCTTCCCATCTGACCTGCGCCGACAACGCCGAAGGTTTTTATGTTCATAGTATTTCCTCGTGATTTTGTGATTGTATAATTATGTCGATCAATCTTTACATGTTCTGCTTTAAATATAATGATCCTGGATGTTAGATGCTAGATCCTGAATAAGAATATGACTAAGGCGAGTCGGCTCAATCCAGCTTACAATCCTATTTTTTTACTCAGTCCTCAATCCTCAGTCCTGTTTTCATCTAGCATCTAGTATCTAGGATCTGTTTTTTCACTTCAGCTTCCCCAGCAGGGAACTGGCAATTGTATTCTTCTGTATCTCTTTTGTTCCTTCATAGATTTCCGTGATTTTGGCGTCACGGTAGATCCGTTCAACTTCATATTCTGTCATATAGCCGTAGCCGCCTAAAAGCTGTATGGCTTCATCAGCAATTTCAACAGCGCTTCGGGCCGCGAACATTTTTGCCATGGATGTGAGCTTGGGATCGATTCTGCCCTGGTCAAAGTTCCATGCAGCCTTATAAACAAGGAGTCCGGCCAGTTCAATTTTTGTGGCCATGTCCGCCAGCTTGTGCTGGGTAACCTGGAATTGGGCTATCTTTCTGCCGAACTGTTCCCTTTCCTTTACATATGCCATTACGCGGTCATAAGCGCATTCTGCTATCCCAAGGGCCTGGGCACCGATCCATATCCGGCTCTCGTCAAAAAACTCGAGTACATGGTAAAAACCTTTGTTCTCTTTTCCAATAAGGTTTGACAGGGGGACACGAACATCCTTGAATACTACCTCTCCGGTGTATGTTGACCGGATACCCATCTTAAGTCCAACATCATTAATAGAAACACCATCACGGTCTGCTTCAACAAGTATGGTGCTCATCCCCTTGTGGGACGGGGTAACATCCGGGTCTGTTTGAACCAGCACCGTAAAATAGCCGGCAAGTCCGGCGTTGGTGATAAAGGTTTTACTGCCATTAATGACCCATTCATCACCGTCCTTTACAGCAGTTGTATCCATACGGGTGATATCCGACCCATGGTCTGGCTCAGTAAAAGCACCTGCTGAAAGAGTCTTGCCCTGGGCCAAAGGCGGAAGGCACTGTTTTTTCAAATCATCACTGGCGAAAGTCAGGATACATTCATGGGAAAAATTGGCCAAAGCCAGGGCAGAACCAATTGTTGAATCTCCCCGGCACAGTTCTTCACAAACAATACATTTTTCAACAACACCGTAACCTTCACCTGAATAGTCTTCAGGGATGCCGATACCAACAAAACCGAGTTTTGCCGCTTTTTTATAAAGCTTCATGGGAAACTCATGTTGCTGATCCAGCTCAAGCGCCAGTTCATTGCTGAATTCTCCTTTGCAGAAATCTTTTACTGCTTTCTGGATTCCCTGCTGTTCCTTGGTAAATTCAAAATCCATAGAAAACATACCTCCTCGTTTTGAATCGCTAACATCTTGAAGATGCAAAATTTGATTGTTTTTAATTTATTTTAAGATTTTTAAATCCGAATATCGAAATCCGAAGTTCGAAACAAATCCGAAATCCAAATTCTCGAAGGCCCAAAACCATAATAACTTAATATTTTATATTAATTAATGTCTTTGAAATTAGAATTTTTGTCATTTGATATTGTTTCGTGCTTTGATTTTCGGATTTTGTAAATATTTTATCAATATAAATTTTAATTAAAACTGAAATCGTTTTTAATGCAAGAAAATTAATTCTTACACATCAGATGTATCCTTTTTCCCGAGCTTTTGTCACATATTCCGGTTCTTTCCACCATTTCTCAATGCTGTAATCTTCTGCAACAGCATTGGCACAGTTATAACCTGGTCCCCAGATGACCATGCCGCCAGGGGCGACGCTGGCGCCACCCACATACAGGTTTTTGACCGGTGTCCGATAATGGGAGCAGTCCTGGTTCGGTCTCAGGTATCCCATCTGCAGAGGATGATACGCACCCTGTTTGTATCCGCCTTTGACCATGTTCGCAAACTTATTCTGGATATCTGCCGGGGTTGCCAGGTAATCGTATAATACCTTGTCGCGGGTTATGTTTGGCGCGTATTTTTGAAGCAGGGTTATCTGTTTTTCAACGATCTCTTTTTTGAATTTATGATTCAGCCATTTGTCCTTGCCGCCGTCAGCCAGATCATAAGGAGCCATCTGCGACATTGTGGCGTTTGCCATGCCCGGAGGCGCTTGAAACGGATCATGGACGCTTGGAAAACAGATGTTGCAGCCCGCGTTATCCGGCATCTTCCCCTCAGCAATAGCGTCAAATTGGCCGGTAAGGATATCAATATTGTCATATCCCAGGACATACAGAAACGCCTTGTTTACATCAGGATTGTTCTGGGCAGCCGTGAAATCAGGCGGTTCAGCAAGGGCCATCTGGAGCTGAAGAAGACTCCATTTTTCCCACTGGTAGGCCTTGATCATATCGGTAAAATCGGATTCAAGGTTCTCTTCACCCACATAATCGAGGAACGTCTGGTGAGGATCAATGGTACTGATAATCGCTTTGTCCGCAATGTATTGCGTTCCGTCATGTATCTCCACACCTTTTGCTTCGCCGTTTTCCATAATTATTTTACGGATATCGACACTAGTCAGGATAAGCCCCTGGCTGTCAAAGATCGACTTGCACAGGGCATTGGAGACCCGGTGTGATCCGCCGGCGGCGAGTCGGTAGTTCACCATCCTGTTTAGATAAATGGGGACCATGTAGCTGACACCCGACTGCTGGTAGTCGAGCGCCCAGTGGCAGCATTGATACAGCATCATTGTGCGGACATGCTCGTTTTCATAAAGTTCGTAAACAATCTCCTGGGGCGTCTTTTCAGACAGTTCAGACAGCTCCCTGCCGAGATCCGTCTCTTCCATCTTTGCGGCCATAATCGGGGCCGGCTCCATGGGGACATACGTCTGGGGCCCGAGGATCTCTTTCATCATTTCATCATACTTTTTGTGCATGTCCCGGTAGCTGTTAGCATCTTTCTGGGAAAACTGCGCGATTGAAACGCATGTTTTTTCCACATCCTGGTAAAGGCAGATGCTCCTGCCGTCAGGGAGCGGCATGGCGCTCTGAACTTCGGGAAAGATATGGGTCACTTCCCATCTTTTTTCAAACTCCAGGTCCTCGTATACAGGCGCGTAATCGACCATCATATGAAACATGGCATGGGTATTGTGGAAAAAATCAGGGAGGGTTACCTGTTCGGTGGCAAGCCCGCCGCCTGCTTCAAATCTTTTTTCAAGAATTAACACCTTCTGTCCGGCTTTGCTGAGATACGCACCTGCGGCAAGGCCATTCGGTCCACTTCCGATGATAATGATGTCGTAGTGTTTGGTCATTTATTACTCCTCATTAAAAAAGTAACTTATTTAAAAAACCGGATGTTGGCTTCTGGGTACTAGATGCTAGATCCTAGATACAGTATCTATCATTCCTTTTTTCACTCAGTCCTCAGTCCTGTTTTCTATTATTTGCCTCAAGCATCTTGTTTAAAATAATCTTCCACTGTTCATAAAGGGATTCCGGTTCTTCCTTGCCAGTCTCTTCCCATGGCCCGGGAAGTCCCATGTCTCGGGAAAGAATCTGGTAGCAGTTATAAGCCTCTGTACTTCCTGAATTCGCCCCTGCGTGCCATCCCGCGCCTGTGCCGTATAAGTTTTTTATAGGTGTCCTGTAATTGGCAAGTTCAGGGCACGGCCTATTCGCACACCACTGGTAAGGCACATGGTCGATTGTTGACATGGCCCCATTCGGCGCCATATTTTTCAAGCGGCAGTGATCAAGGGGGCAGTTTGAATCAACACCGATAATATTGTCCCAGTTCATGTTCGGCGCATATCCCTGCCACAGGTCCATGAGTTCTTCAGTATATTTTTCTTTTATTTCAACCCACTCCTGATACGAGTGCGCCGTTGCCGGTGGGCCTAGCTGCTCGGTGCTAAGTGTCTGTTTTCCCGGAGGGGCGAACAGGGGATCGACATCGCTGTGGCGCCATACCACGGGGTTGTGGTCTTCCCTTGGCGGGAACTGGCCCAGCTGGGCGTACAGGCATTCACGGGCAACGCGCTGGGGATCAGCGCTTTCAGCCAGTCCGAGCCAATACGTGTGATTGATGTCAGGATTGAATTCCGCTGCCGTGTAATCAGGCGCTTCGTGGGCGGCCAGGGTGTACCACATGAGACAGCCGAACGTCGCTTCCAGCAGTTCTATCCGCCGGGCGGTCTGGTAGTCGAAATGTTCCCTGCCGATGATATCAAATACAAGCTGTTTCGGGTGGAGGCCGGTGCTGACAACCAATTTTTTCGCGGCGATCTGTGTGCCATCGGTCAGCTGGATACCTTTTGCCGTACTGTTTTCGATAACCGCTTTTTCAACATCACAATGGGTAAAGAACTCAACGCCCATCTGTACCAGGAGTTTATGGGCGGCATGTGCGACCTGGTGTGTTCCGCCCCGGGCAAAACTTATGCTCGGAAGGCAGGCCATGATGCCGAAAGCGGAATCACCGCTGCCAGGGTGGGTAACGTCAAAAGAGCATGATAGCGCGAACCTTACCAGGGAGTATTGCATTTCAGGGCTTTCCCAGTATTCCTTTGCCAGGCGAAGATGGCTTGCTGCAAGGGCCATGGAATCAGGGGCCATGTTGATTTCTATCAACTTTTCGTATAAAAGTGCTTGCCGTGTGATGATGTCAGCTGACTGCTGATCCTCGATCGGTCTGTAAAGCATATCCATTTGGACCCGCTGGAGTTCTGGAGAGAGCCATAATTGTCTTAGCTTGAGCCACTGGTCAGCGTCTTTTTGAGAAAAACGGGCGATTTCTGCTGCTGTTCGTTCCTGGTGATAATCATGCTTGTCACTGTAAATGGCCAGGCAGGTATTATTATCCCTGAAAATGGATCCGTCACTTACAAGATACTGGTCTATCTGGGCACCGTATTCCCAGAATTCAGGGAAATCGCGCCAGATCGGGAGGTAATACACTGGCATCTGGATTGAAGCATGGGTATTGCCCCGAAAACCAGGTGCCGCGATTTCTTCAGTGGCAAGACCGCCGCCGATTTCGTGCCGCCGTTCAAATATACCCACGGTCATACCGGCATATTTTCTCAGATACAGGGCAAGAAAAAGGGCCTTTGTCCCCCCTCCGATGAGTACAGCATCAAACGTTTTGTCAGCCATTAAAACCTCCTCTTCCGGCAATGCCGGAACATCAAAATTGAAACAGGATTGGGCACAATAAATATTTCATCCGTATCCGATCCGCTTACCACAAATCTAGGGATATTTAACTGCCCAGCCCCATGGAAGTAAAAAATTTTGAAATTCTGTCCTTGACTTCATCCACGGTGGTATACCGTTTATCAAACTGGTCAACGCCAATATAGAGAAACGGAACACCAATTTCCCTGCATTTGTTTCTCATGAAACTGATACTTGCGGAACCGTCCTTATGCCCCATATGACCGGGTACAATGACACAATCAATTTGCATATCATTGACAATATTCTCAATGTCCGTAAGAAAATTTGCGGCAATCCCGCGGGCCTGCCTTACCATCGGACCGTCCAGTAGATTTCTCTTGCCCAGATCATGAAGCATTGTTTCTATGCTTGAGGTGTCTACGGGGGTGTAAGGTGCAAATCCGAACATGTCCTGGACAACACAAGCTCCCCATTCCTGTTCCAGCCATGGCGCAAGATTTGCAAACCAGATGGGCTGCACATCAAACCATAGCAGCCTGATTTTCTGGTTGGGAACTTCAGGATCATTTTCTCTAATACGTTTTTCACCATTAATAATAAGATCATTATACCATTTTGTATGTTCAGGGTCTCCAGCACCGGCGCCATTACAAAGGGCAAAACAGGCCATTCCAAGGGTATGGCCATGGGGGCAGGGGACGGAACCCCTTAACGAATTATATTCAGCCCAGAGCGCATATTGCTTATTTGTTTCATCACATACTTCCTTGAGTTTATCATAATCCATTTTCTGGCCGGTATGCTCTTCTAGAAAATCGACCATTCTTTGAAGCTCATTTGAAAAATAGCTGATGCTCCTTTCATCTCCATAATAAGGCGGATCCGGCGCAAAGAAAGGGAGGTCTCTCCATTCCCTGTGATTCCTCAGGACTTCGTGCGCGCCCACGACACCATCGCAGGGTTCAATTAATGGTACAACTGCTGTAGGCCTTGGTAAAAGACCGGCGTCAAGATAGTAAATCCCTAGCCTGAGCAGCGTACAGATATCAGAAGAAAGGGGCATGTCATCAAGCGCTTCTAGGTCTTCCAGCATATGTGGATTTTCACCACCACCACCAAATGCCTGTGATATCAAGCAGTACCAGTGAAGATCCATGGCGGTATATAGTTCGGGCGCGTTTGTAAAGTAAGAGGCAACAAGGGGCTTCCCTTCAGAAATACATTCAACAGTGGTTCTGTGCTGGCGTAAAACATTCTGGACAAGGGGAATATGAAGGTGGCTCAATCCATCAGGATTCTGATTGATAAGTTCTTCATACATTTCATATCGGGCTATCTCTTCATAAACACGTTCAAGGGATTTCTTTGTTTTATCATCCATTATGAAGCACCTCCCATGGATTCCAGAAAGGCCTGGATTCTTGTTTTCAGCTGTCCTGTTCCACTTAATGGGTAGTCCCTGTCAAGCATCAGTAAGGGAATTCCCCAGTCATCAAAAGTGTTTTTTATTGTAAACATTTCAAATCCCCATGGATCGCAAAAATTCAGCTTTTCAAGAATAACCGCTTCCACGTTAAATTCTTCGATCATTTGTTTTACATGGCCGGAACGCTGCTCATACATACCGTAAACCCGAGGGCATGACGGCCTTTCCTGTACATAGTATTTTGCCAACGCGTATAGAGGATCAGATTCAGATTCATCAATGGTTTTCCAAAAGGTTCTTGTCCCGAAACAGAGAGAATCCGTAACAACTTGGCAGCCCTGAGCTTCAATGATTTCAAGATAGCCTGGATTATCAAGCTCTCCGCCGATGACCATGAGCCTTGCACCGGCATGACCGCGATCAGGTACATTTTCAAGATCATTTATCAGTTCTTTCAGTAGGCTGTTGCATACTGTTTTTGGCATAGCCGTGCATGCCACAACGATGGCTAAGGTTTCCGCACCTGTAACTTTAGGATTGTCCGGTTTTTTATACTGATATAACTGCTTCAGAAGTTTTCTGGTTTCATTGTGAAGTTTCACGGCATCGCTGATTTTCTCATCTGTTATATTGACCTTAAAGTGATTCTCAAGCGACTTTTTAAGATTATGAAACTCATCTCTGCACCACTCCACCTGAGGATCTTCGGCTTTCCGGGGTATACTGAGTATCTGGACATACGGTGTTTTTAGTTTATCTATCCAGTGATCATAGATTCTCCTTGTACTGTCACAGCTGTTATAAACTACAAGACCGTCCAGAAAATCATAACTCCCTTTTAGCGCTTCGTTAAAACAGTGACGGGGAAAGCTGCAGTTTATGCTGCTGAAACACGCGTCCGCAAGGTCCGTCTCCGTACTTCCGGTTGCTCTCATTCGAAAAGGAAGAAGGCCTGCTGCGGTTACGAGTTCTTCCGGAAAAGAAGAACAGAAATATCCCATTACCTGTCCCCCATTTTCTTTCCACTTTTCAATCTCCGGGTTAATAATCGTGTTTGCAGTTCTGGAAAATTCCTGAAAAGCCTTTGAGTTTATGTCTGTATCCAATACAACGTCCTCCTGTTAAAATTAATAAAAATATGAATTTTATCTGCAAACAATATTTAATCAGCCAGAGCCATATTTATTATTAACGTCCTTTGTAAACAGCTTTCCGTTTTTCCTTAAACGCTTTCATCCCTTCTTTTGAATCTTCGGACGCGAATACAGGCCATCCGAGTTCATCCTGTTGCGACATGGCGTCGTCTTCATGGACGCATTCCTGTATTTCACGAAGGGCACGAGTAATGGCAAAGATAGACAGCGGGGCGTTTTCGCAAAGCTCCTGCGCCATTTTTATGGATTCTTCAAGGGCTTTTCCCTTGGGGACAATTTTGTTGATTAGGCCCCATTTAAGTGCTTCTTCAGCGGGAATATGACGGCCCATGAGAAGTGTTTCCGCTGCCAGGCAGTAAGGGATCTGTCTCCGGAGGCGTATGGTGGAACCGCCGAGAGGAAAGAGGCCGCGCATGACTTCCGTAACGCCGAAGGTGGCGTCTTCAGCTGCAATGCGGATATCCGTACCCTGGAGCATTTCCGTGCCGCCGGCTACAGCATACCCTTCCACTGCCAGAAAGATCGGTTTGCATGGACGATTATTTCTTAAAAGCGCCTGCCAGTGCAGATCCGGTATATCCTGCATCATCTGCTGGATCTCTTCTGCGTCATCTCCCCCTTCTGGCCCGACCTTAAGGTCCATACCCGCGCAGAATGTATCCCCTTTCCCGGTAAATACAGCACAGAGCAGGTTGTCGTCTTCATCAAGCAGTCGCCAAGCCTTGTACATGCCGATAAGCATGGACGGGGTAAGGGCGTTCTTTTTTTCCGGCCGGTTAAGGGTAACAATAAGAATCTTATCGTCTTCCTTTTCAATGGTGCAGTGTTCTGTGGTAATGTCTAACTGTGTGGGCATATATTTCCTCCTGTTATAGATTGAGAACAATCTCCCCGGTTTTGGTACTATTAATAAAAAATCCGAAGCACGAATATCGAAATCCCCCGGCGACAGGACAGGCGAAACAAATTTAAAGCACGAATGTTCAAAACATTAATAACTTTGTACAAGCTAGAGTGCATTTTTGTTTTGATCATTAGAATTTTGGTCATTTGATATTGTTTCGTGCTTCGGTATTCGAATTTCGGATTTGTATTTCCTTATCCACCTGCTGCTGCAAAAAATATCATCAGTTCATCACCGGGCTTTACGGTATCATCAATTTTCGCCCGGTTCTTATTGATTAAAAAGTTAACATTATGCGCGATGCTACCATCAGTAGCATAAAATTTTTTTTTAAGGTCTGGAAATTCTTCGGTCAGCTTGGTCAAGCATTCAGCAACTGTGCCTGGAGGCATTATAATAGATTCTTGTCCGTTTGTTAGTTTCCGGATCAGGGCAGGGATGATGATGATTACGTCGTTCACTTGATGTTTTCCTAAAAGATTAAAAACGTCCGTTAAGAACGCGAAGTGGCGCTAATAATTGAGTATGTATATTTTTAAAAAACATTATATGCCGAAAAGGGCATAAGTTTCGTTTGAATAGTAAACAACACTATTCAACTCAGCTTTATACCGAACATGGCATAAGTTTCGTTTGAATAGTAAACAACACTATTCAACTCAGCTTTAGCGTTTCTTGGCGTCCTTAGCGGACAAAAAGTTGTTTACAATTTTGCAGCCAGATCCGATAAATCCAGGCTTTCCAACTTATCCTTTTGAGGCTTGCCTTCCTCGTCAAGATTCCTTAACGGATAGTACTCTTTCAGCATCATGTCGATTTGAGGTTCAGAACCTGCTGCTGCCCCATCTGTAAATGGTGTAACAATCCGTTTGGGGAGCTTGTCATCTTTTGCGGTAATCCCCATCAGATTGTTCAGTCCTCTCTTGAGCATCCAGATACGCTCGCCGCATTCCATCAGCTCCTTAATGTCATAATCAAAGCCGCTGGCGGTTTTTAGTAAGTCCACAAATTCCTGCTCGGTTAGAACAGACATGAGTAGATAGCATAGGACGGCAGCATTATAAACCTGGCCAATATTCTGACCAATGACGACTATTTCTGCCTTGCCTTCACTTGCTTTCTGTTCATACCCACCGTTGATTCCGATTTCCGGCCAAATCATGATGCCCTGTTCGATTGAATAAATTGGATCATTGGTATGGCATGCACCACGGACACATGTGGCGTAGGACAGACCAAGTCCATGAAATGCCCTGGGATCATGCATGGGGACTTCCATTCCCTTGACATGGACTGCGTATTCATCAGCCCCTTTTCCTATTTTTTCTGCTGCTATCTTGCTGCCGTCCGCGAGTGTGGCTCCGAAACCGTCACGGGCGGCGATCTTTTTGATAAGCTCCAAGACCGCATCTGAGTTTCCCCATGTGAGTTCAAGGCCGTCTGTATCATCAGCAGTGATAATACCCTGTTCCCAGCAGTCCATGGTCATTGCAATTGTGGCGCCGCACGAGATCACGTCCATACCCAGATCATTGCAGGCTTCATTCATCTTTATTATAGCAGCCATATCGTCGATCATGAGCAGGCTCCCGAGACTTGCTGCGCCTTCATATTCCGGACCTGCGCCGGCCATGCCTTTGTATTTTCCCTCATCAATCTTTACAACACGTTTACAGCCTAATAGACAGCCCCGGCACGATTCTGCGTTTGTCAGGAATTTTTCAGTGTTCAGCATTGCGCCGCCGATCTTGGGCGGGTATTCGGTCATGTCGCCCACGGTCCAGTTTTTACCCGGAAGGTCTCCCAGAAAAACGCCGAAATCCATAGCGCCGATGGTTCCACCGGTCTTCATAACGTCTGTGATATAATGTTCTTTTGCCTTTTCAACCACTTCTTTCCGTTTTGCGGCAAATTCATCAGGCAGTCCCTGGGTTACCTTGCCTGTTCCCACAGCCACGATCGCTTTTAAGTTTTTTGAA
>JANQFQ010000084.1 GCA_028277765.1 Desulfobacterales bacterium | reverse complement strand
TTCTCAAAAGAGGGATCAGCCGGATACTTGTTGGAATTGGCAAAGCAGGTAGGGCAGCCAAGGTTGCACCTTGTGGTAAGGTCAATGTTCACCGTGGCTGTATGGGTGACATGCATATTGCAGATACCGCAGTCAGTTGGGCAATTTGTTGCGCCGGTTACCTGGGGGTTAGAAAACCCTCGGCCATCATAAAAGTGCCATTTTTCCATTTCCAGATAGATACGGGGATCAGAGGAAATAATATCATTAACCTTGCCATGGTCCGGACACTGTTTGGTCATCAGGACCTTGCCGTCCTGTTCATATTCCCTGGCTGGAATCACTTTAAGGCATTCAGGGCAAAGGGAGAGTGTCTTTTTGGGGAGTCCCATAACGAGGGAGGGAATTGAACTGCCGGTTAAGGTTTTATTATCATCGTACTGAAGAATATCATCTATACCTGTTACATCTCTTTTGTCCAGCATCAGCTGTAAAACCTCCTGAGAATGAGTGTCAAAAAAATAAATCAAAAACAGGCTTCACTGTGAACTAATTTTTTGAACATATCATAAAAAAAAAAATCTCTCAATTCCAGAATTTTTATAATATTTTCTCTTAGTAGAGCATAAACTATTTGACTATCTCATTATTATTGTAATATTCTAAAAAACTAATATCTTATACAGACTCGACAAGATTGTATTGGAAAAGTTATCCGGAGTAATAGTGTGAAATACGGAGTAATAGGGACTGGCGCTGTGGGCGGATATTACGGCTCTTTGCTCGCGCGCAATAATGTTGACGTTCATTTTCTTCTGCACAATGACTATCATCATGTTAAAGAGAACGGTTTAATCGTTGAATCGGTTAACGGAGATTTCAGCCTTCCTGATGTCCATGCTTATTTAGACCCTGGCGACATGCCGCCATGTGATGTGGTTATTGTGTCACTCAAAACCACCCAGAACAGCCAGCTGTCCGGCATACTTCCTCAGGTGGTTAAAGAGAATGGAATTGTGGCCATACTTCAAAACGGTCTTGGAAATGAAGAAGATGTTTCAAGGATTGTTCCAGGGGCCATAGTTGTGGGAGGACTGTGTTTTCTTTGCAGCAATAAGATCGGACCAGGGCTTATACGTCATCTCGATTATGGAGCGGTTCGATTTGGAGAATATAGGGCAGACGGAAATCCAGCTGGCTTGACACCGGCTGTTAAAATGCTGGCCGATGTATTTAAATCCTCTGGTATAGAAACATACTTAACTGAGGACTTGGGAAGGGCGCGCTGGGAAAAGCTTGTATGGAATATGCCGTTTAATGGGCTGTCCGTGATTCTTAATGCGACAACAGACCAGCTCCTGGCATGTGAATCATCTTGTGCACTTGTACGTGAGATTATGATGGAAGTGATCAGTGGCGCCCAGCATTGTGGCTTTCCGGTGGAAGATTCTTTTGCCGACAAGATGATTGAAACAACTAAAGATATGACAGTCTATAGCCCGAGCATGAAGCTTGATTTTGAGGCAGAACGCAGACTTGAAGTAGATAGTTTGTACTGGCGGCCCATAAAAAAAGCAGAAGCAGCCGGCTTCAACATGACAACATCACGCGTTATTGCCTGTCAGCTTGACTTTTTAAACAAAGATACAATAGGGGGTATATGATGGAAGATGAATTAAAAAAATGGAAAGTGGTTCTGATTGCACATAGTAAAACATTCAGGGGAGAGATTACAGCCCTTCCCGCTCCTCTTGATTCAAGGACCATATCTATTTTAAACCATCAGAAGAATGTTACGATCGACAATATATTAATTCCCAAGGAATTCATAAGACTTGAAAATGCCATTGTGTCAAACAGAACCGGACCGCCATTGAAATATGAATCCCTTATGGTGAAAAAGTCGGAAATCATCCTGGCATATGATGGTTTTGAAAAAATGGGACAGGATACCGAACGGCAGCGACAGTCAAAGATCGCCACGAATACGGCGTCTAATATTGAGATAATAACAAAGGCAATAGGATTTAACACATGGTACCGAATAACAGGTAATGTTTCTAATTTTAATGCTAAAATAGAGAGGGACAATTTTGTCCCTTTAACAAGTGTATTACTTGAAAAAGTAGTAACTCTGACGAATACTTCAATTGAGGATGGCGGCCTGAAAGAGACTTTTCAAATACATAAAAGCAATCCGGTTGAATTGTCATTTCTGGCACTCCACCGGAACAATATTCAGGCATATCAGCAGTCTGCTTCATGAGTGCCGCCATTTTTCACTACAGGCATAAGTTTTGTTTGAATCCCGCTAAAGCAGAACGCTATTCAACTCAGCGTTTAAAAAACAAATTTTTTCCCCTCCATGAAGTCCTGATTCGCCCATTTGTTGTATTACCCGGGAATCGAAATATACGTTTTCATATATGGATATTTATTGCTGTTCTGTTCTTTTCTCCCAGCATATATGCGTCTTATTATGAGGCAATAGACAGGCATGTTGTTAATACTCCCAAAGAGGCTGAACAATCCATCCAGACTCTGGCAGCGTATTTAACCAGTCCGGTAAAAAATGACCTGGAAAAGGCGAGAGCTGTTTATGGATGGATTGCCCGCAATATCATTTATGACACAAAGAGCATGCTTGCGGGGCGTTCAGGGAATTTGAGTCCTGATGCTGTACTGAAGAGCCGTAGGGCTGTGTGTGAGGGGTATGCAGGTCTTTTTGTAACTTTAGGACAGGCTGCTGGTTTGGAGATCCGGAAAGTCAGTGGCTATTCAAAATCGTATGATTATAAGGCTGGTTCGTCATTTGATGCTCCCAATCACGCGTGGAATGCGATAAAAATAGATGGCAAATGGTATCTGACTGATTCAACATGGGGCGCCGGCTACCTAAACAATCAGGGCAGATTTATACGCGAGTTTAATGATCATTTTTTTTTAACCCCGCCCGAACAGTTTATATATGACCATTTTCCTGAAGACCCAAAGTGGCAGCTGCTTGATCCTCCTGTATCCATGCAGGAATATACTGATTTTGTATACCTTAAGCCGGAATTTTTTATTTTTGGAATTGGATTAAAAAGCCATTCAAAAAGCATTATCAAGACTGATGAAAAATTATCAGTTATTCTTTCCGCCCCTAAAGAGACACTTCTTCTTGCCCGTCTAAAACAGAACAACCGTGAGCTGGACAGATCTCTTGTTTTCCTGCAGAAGTCTCAAGATGAATATCGAGTGGATGCTGTTTTTCCCCGCGCGGGGAACTATGTTCTCAGGGTATACGCAAAACACACGGATGACCCCGGAAAGTTTACATGGGTACTTGATTATTCTGTTGAAGCCGGAAAGGGATCAGGTAAGAAGGCAAGGTTCCCTAAAAAATTCATCATGTTTGAAAATCGCAAATGTTATCTTTATGAACCGATAAACGGTACGTTAAAGGCCGGGCGGAAATACAGTTTTAAAATCAGCGTGCCGGGCGCAAAAACTGTTTCAGTTATCATGAATGATGACTGGTTTCCTCTTGAGAAAATGGGTGACATGTTTCAAGGCAATGTTAAAGTGCGCAAGGGGAAAGTGGAGGTGTATGGAAATTTTACCGGGAAGAATGAGTATAAAGGATTGCTTGAGTATAGCTGTAAATAAAATGACTTTCTTGACATTATATTTAGTTTATAGTATATATAACCATCCCCCAAAAGAAGGCTATATATTTATATATAGATCGAAAAGCAGTATTGTTTTTACAAGAGACTCAGTGTACAATATAAAGAAAAAGATAGAAACCTAGTTGTTTTATAGCAACCGTTTTTTTGTATATAAGGAAGTAATGTATAAAATATGAATATTTATAATTTACTTATATCATTTCAATTTCCTGGGGGGGAAAATAATGAAAAACAATCTTAATATTTGCCATGTTTTTTTATTGCTTGCATTTTTTCTGCTTCTGCAGAGCATACCTTTGACTTCTTCACATGCGGAAGGATATCTTCTTGAAGATTTTGAGACAGGCGACCTGACGAAGTTTGACTGGGTAACTAGTGGTGATGATGACTGGATGGTTACAGGAAACAATCCTTATAATGGATCATTTTCTGCAGAATCCCCAGGCATTACTGATGATGAGAGTGCGTCATTAGATCTGGCATATACATGTGAAGCAGGAGAGATCAGTTTTTGGCTTAGTGTGGATTCTGAAGCAGGTGGTGATGAGCTATTGTTTTATATTGATGATGAACTTCAGGGCACTTGGTCTGGATCAGTGGCGTATACATCGACCACATATGAAGTAACTGCTGGTATTCATACGTTTTCCTGGGAGTACCTTAAAGATAGTTCAGGCTCAATCGGCAGTGATAGCGCGTGGATAGATGATATCCTTTTTCCTCCAGAGAAAGAATATGTCCACGAAGATTTTGAGACAGGCGACCTGACGAAGTTTGACTGGGTAACTAGTGGTGATGATGACTGGACAGTTACAGGAGACAATCCTTATAATGGATCGTTTTCCGCGGAATCACCAGGTATGAATGATAATGAAGGTGCGTCATTAGAGCTGGCGTATGCATGTGAAGCAGGTGTTGTCAGTTTTTGGGTTGAGGTGGATTCCGAGGAGAGTTCTGATGAACTCATGTTTTATATAGATGATGAACTACAGGGTGCCTGGTCCGGAGCAATGGCATACACATCAACCACATATGAAGTAACTGCTGGAATGCATACGTTTAAGTGGGAATATTTAAAGGATAGTTCAGGCTCAAACGGCAGCGACAAAGCTTGGATAGACGATATTCTGTTCCCGCCGGAGATACCGTATGTTCTTGAAGATTTTGAGACAGGCGATCTGACGAAATTTGACTGGGTAACCAGCGGAGATGATGACTGGGCGGTTACCGGTGACAATCCTTATAATGGATCATTTTCCGCAGAATCCCCGGTCCTTAATGACAATGAAAATGCGTCACTTGACCTGGCGTATGCATGTGAAGCAGGTGAGATCAGTTTCTGGGTTGAGGTGGATTCTGAAGCAGGCGGTGATGAACTATTGTTTTATATTGATGATGAACTTCAGGGCACCTGGTCTGGATCAATGGCGTATACATCGACCGCATATGAAGTAACTGCTGGTATTCATACGTTTTCCTGGGAGTACCTTAAAGATAGTTCAGGCTCAATCGGCAGTGATAGCGCGTGGATAGACGATATCCTTTTTCCTCCAGAGAAAGAATTTGTTCTTGAAGATTTTGAGACAGGCGACCTGACGAAATTTGACTGGGTAACCAGCGGAGATGATGATTGGACGGTTACCGGTGATAATCCTTATAATGGATCGTTTTCCGCGGAATCACCCGGCTTGAATGACAATGAACAAGCGTTACTTGAACTGGAGTATCCATGTGAAGAAGGGGAGGTGAGTTTCTGGGTTGAAGTGGATTCTGAAGAAGGTGCTGATGAACTCATGTTTTATATAGATGATGAGCTGCAGGGTGCCTGGTCCGGAGCAATGGCATATACATCAACCGCCTTTGAAATTGATGCTGGTACGCATACATTTAAATGGAAGTACAATAAAGACAGCTCAGGCTCAAGTGGCAGTGATAAAGCATGGATAGATGATATCTTCATTCCGTCATCCACAGACATGAATCTTGATTCAGATGGCGACGGTATTACTGATATAGATGAAACAAACATATATGGCACTGATCCTAATGATCCTGACAGTGATGATGACGGCATCAATGACGGTGATGAGCTTGATTACTGGGGAAATGACTGGAACAACAATTTTGACGGTGATGGTATACAAAACGACCTTCTAGATGATGATTCGGATAATGATGGTTATCTTGATGGAGAAGAGATAGATGGAGGAAGTGATCCTGCTGAACCAGATGATTGTATTTCAACTCCTGACAAACCGGTTGCTATTTATCCTGCTGATGGTGCAGAGAAAGTTGGTTTACCGCTTATACTTGTAGCTAGTGATTTTGTAGATCCCCATAACTGCGCAACATTCTCCAAATCACAGTGGATGTTTAGTAAAAATGAAGATTTTAGTGGAAGACCTATTAAAATTACAAAAAAATATTGTTGCCGAAATTTCTTGTGGATTCCCGGGTTGTTTGTGAGAAACAATACAACATATTATTGGAAAGTAAGATACTGGGGTTCAAATGAAAATGTATCAGAATGGTCAGACACGGCTTCATTTACGGTTGGTTTTAAATATTTCCTTTTTAATGCAAATGGAATTAAAAGCACTCAGGCAGTCGATGATGTTGTTGATCTAAACAAGGATGGTATCTTTGATAATGCACAGTCAGACAACCTTAAATCTATCCATGCTGCCGAAGGCAATATGATGCTGGGTGTTGAGGCTCTGGATTCAATAATGACAGGAATAGAAGCCATTGACAGCAGTATTGTTCCTGAAAATGACGACATACCTGATGAGGTCCCATACGGCCTTATATCTTTCCGGTTGGAGGTAGACTCTCCGGGTCAGCGTGCGGTTGTAAAGATTTATCTCTCTGAACCCGCGCCAAAGAATGCCTATTGGGTGCATTACGATGAGGAGAACGGCTGGATTGATTATTCTGACCATGCTGAATTTAACGAGAACCGTGATATTGTTACATTAGAATTTCAAGACGGAGGCTATGGAGACAGTGACAGAACTGAAGATGGTGTTATCATAGATCCATCAGGTCTTGCCATTGGTGACAATTCATCTTTTAGTAGCGCCAGCAGTAAAGACTCAGATCACGCTTCAGCAGGTGCAGGTGGCGGGTGCTTTATATCAACTCTGTTTTAATTACAATTAGTTGTTGGGTTAAACGGAGCAACCCACAGATAACAGATATAATAAAAAAAATGTAAGGGGGGCTGTGCCCACCAGCAACTGACAAGCAAGGTATGCTAATGTTTTGGCGGGCATAGCCCTCCCTACGATAACATATTAGCATAACCTTTTCATAATATTGTTGGTAGTTAAATCAGTCCGATACCCAGAGCTTTTGCCATAGCAGGATCAATTGAAAACCGTACTTCTTGGCTATGTATTGTGATTAAGCTGGTTTGTGCTTCATCATGGTATAACCGCAAATTTACATTATAGTTTTTATTATTTTCTATTCGTTTAAACTTTTCTGATTGAATATCGATACGCTTCTGGTTTGCTGGAATTTTAATGGATGTATAAAATGCATTTCCTCCTTCTGGATTTTCGAATTCAGCAACAGCATAAATATCTTTATCAAATGATTTGATTAACTTAAAAGACATACCATAATAGATCAACTCTTTTGGTTGATCTATCCCAAATCCTCCACCGATAGTTGAAACATATTCAGTTTTTTGCAAAGAAGGTTGAACCGTAACACATGAACTCAAGATGATTGATAAAAAAAGAATTATTATTGGTTGTGGTAGTTTCATTATTTTCTCCTTTATTCGATTTATATTTATTTTTGCAGGGGCGGGTCTCCGTGCCCGCTCAAAAAGATCATCATCCTTAGCCTTTTATACTGTCCACACTTATAAAAAATGTAATAAATGTGTATTTATAACAACTATATACACTTTTTTAAAAGTCCTATAGCCCAAAAGCAGATAACTTACAACTCAATTCTTTTAAAGATTTTATAAGTGTTATAAAAACTATCTACCCGCACTTCTTAAACACAATACTAATACTACCACCGCCAAAAGTGGTGGTTGTCATCAGGATATTCCGTAAAGACGCTTCTGAATTTTTATTGCTCGTGTTCCAGGTAAATGGTGGTTTCATGGAGTTGCTTAACATCCTTGAGGGATGAAAGGGGAGGAAATGCTGAGTGTGAAGGCTCAGGAGAATGGCTGCTGACCGTATTGTTCCAGCACCGCCAAAATCGCCCATGAGATATTTAAGGGGCGTGACATGAATGCTATCAAGCTTGTCATTAAAAAGTTTGTTTAGAGAATTGTGTTCAATTTTTTCAAGTACACCTGAAAGGTTTGATGAAATATCGATCTGGTCGATATCGGTATGTTCAAGTTCTGCCTGTTCAATAGCTAATTCCATTGACCTTGTGACCTGGCTTCCGGTTTCATCGTATTTTCCTACTGACGCTGTTCCGCCGGTAATCACGCCTGAGCTTATTTTCCCGTAGATTTTAGCTCCGCGTTTTTTTGCATTATCTGCTCTTTCCATTACCAAAATGCCCGCGCCTTCTCCAAGAATAATCCCTTTACCTGGAACAAGATAATCGTTTTCATTATCTGTAGATCTGACTGGATTTAGAACACCAAGGGTGTTGTAGGATGAATATGCCATTTCCGACAGTTCATCAGCACCACCAGTAATGACGATGTCAGCCTTGTCTTGCTCTAGAAGGTTTTTTGCATAAAGGATGGCGCTTTCTGCGGATATGTCATTGTGGCAGAATGTTGTGTTTGGGCCGGTTATTTTATGGAAAATGGCTATATGGCTGGCAGGGGCGTTGGGTACTGTTTCAGGAAACAGGAAGGGCTGGGCGCCTCGCGGGCCGTCTTTCAAGAGGCTGACATAAAAGTCCTCAACATGGGTACTGCTTCCATAGGCAGTACCGAGTATCACTGCAATTCTGTCTTTCTCAACAGAATCCATGTCAATACTACTGTCCTGGATTGCTTCTATACTGGCGCATACAGCCATGCGCGAAATCCTGCTCAGTCGCCTGTATGCCATGGGTTTCATATATTGAGATGGTGTAAAATCATCAACAAAGCCTGCCATGTCTGAAACAAATTGGTCAGTCTCAAATAAAGTAACTTTCTTTATGCCGGAGTTTGCCTGGATACAGTTCTTCCAGAAGATCTCACGGCCGGTGCCGAGGGAGCTGATTACTCCGATTCCTGTTATTACGACTTCTGACATATACCTTGATGAAAAATTATGGATGCTCGATATTTATTAAATCCGAAATCCGAATATCGAAATCCGAAACAAATTTAAATGTTCAAAGTCCGAAGGCTCAAAACGTCCATTAAGACCTAACCAATTCATCATTTTTAATCAATAGAACCAATAAAAAACCAATGAACTATTTTTATTCAAATTCATCCAGTATCTCCGACACT
The DNA here is from genome assembly GCA_028277765.1 of Desulfobacterales bacterium. GTDB lineage: Bacteria > Desulfobacterota > Desulfobacteria > Desulfobacterales > SURF-7 > JANQFQ01. The sequence goes on along the minus strand of JANQFQ010000084.1, from coordinate 31,396 downwards.
CTGTTTTCCTTACTACGCTCCAAGATTTTATCCAGCATCTAGTATCCAGTATCTAGCATCCCTTCATCAAATCTTTTTAAAAATGATACAACTATTATTCCCTCCAAACGCAAAAGAATTACTCATGGCGATTGTAATATTCATCGGTCTTGCTTTGTTTGGCACATAGTCAAGATCGCAGTCAGGATCAGGTTCGTTAAGATGAATGGTGGGCGGGACTGTCTGCTGGGTTAGAGACAGAATTGCTGCACCTGCTTCTATGGCCCCGGAAGCGCCAAGACAGTGGCCGACCATCGATTTCGTTGAACTGATCGCAAGCTTTTCAGCCTTGTCTGGGCCGAATACTTTTTTTATGGCCATGGTTTCAGCTTTATCATTTGCTTTTGTGGCTGTGCCGTGAGCGTTAATATAATCTATATCATCAGTGGTAATGTCTGAATTTTTTAAAGCTGATGACATGACGTTTCCCATGCCTTTGCCTCCAGGATCAGGGGATGTCATGTGATAGGCATCTGCGTTTATGGCATAACCTAGAACTTCGGCAAAAATATCCGCGTTCCTGTTAATAGCATGTTCATATTCTTCAAGTATAATAACGGCCGCGCCTTCTCCAAGAGACAGACCCTGCCGGTTCTTATCAAAGGGGCGGCAGTATTCAGGATCCATAACACGCAGGGAATTAAAGCCGGAAAATGTTAATTCAGTTAGGGATTCTGCACCGCCGGTTATGGCAATGTCGCAGGTGTTGTTTTGGATCAGGTCAAAACCGTATCCAATGGATGTGGTGCTGGAAGAGCATGCAGTGGTTATTGTCGATCTTGGCCCAGTGATTTTGTAAGTGTTTGCAATAAGGTCTGTGAGGGTACACGCGGAATAGGGAAACAGCAGGGAAGGGGCCGGCCTTTGATCTCCTGACCATATTGCCCGCCGGTGCTGTTCCCATGATCGCACACCACCTGCTCCGCCGCCCATGATGACACTGATACGGTCTGTGCTCAGTTTTTTTAATTCAAGTCCGACATTGGATATAGCTTCTTTGGCCGCGATAAGGCCCAGCAAATCACACCTAGACACCCGCTTGATCTCTTTTGGTTTGAATTGGGTTTCAAGATTTTCTTTTTTTACCTGTGCTGCCTGCTGACAGGGGAAATCCTTGGTATCAAAGATAGTCACCGGTCCAATTCCGCATTTACCATTGAACAGACCCTCTGTAAAAGCAGGTACTGTTTCGCCTATTGCGGTGATAATGCCGAGAGCGGTTATGACAACGCGGCGGTTATGATTTGTGGTGTGTGATTTTTTCAAGGTATATGAGTCGCTTTTTGGAGGATCCTTGATGCTGGATACAAAATAAATCCGAAATCCGAATCACGAAAATCGAAACAAATTCAAATGTATAAAATACAAAGGCTCAAAACGCCCATCATATTTTACCTCATATCTTTCTGTCTTCTTACCTTCAAATTTTCTATCTGCCAGCTCAGTCTTCGCTGCAGAATGCAATGAGCTTATCTAACCGTTTCTCCAGTTCGCCGCTGATTCGATAAATCATTTTTCTATTTAAATCCTGAAGGACCTGGGTTGTTTCTCCTTTTGCAAGGAGGGCGCTGTCATCTTTGCGGAGGATTTCGAATTTAAATATCAGGGCAGCAATTTCAGGTTTTATGGCAGTTGTTCTGATGACAATCCTGTCACCGCAGACAGCCGGGTGCTTGTAGTCACATTGCAGATTTATTACTGGAGCGATAAAACCGATATCATTCATCTGAGACGGCATAAGGTCAAATTCACGGAGGATAGCCAGGCGCCCGGCTTCAAACCAAGCCATATAGTTGCCGTACCAGGCCATACCCCACTCATCGATTTCGTTAAAACGGACTGTCTCTTCGGTTTCAAGCCATTTCAAGACATTTATCCTTTATATTCATCCTGCACAAACTTAGTGAGTGCATTGATTGAGGAAAACGCCCTTTGCCCGACTTCTTCGTCTTCTATAATCACATTAAAATTTTTTTCTATGGCGACAACCAGCTCAAGCGCGTCTATGGAATCAAGCCCAAGGCCTTCGACAAAAAGTGGTGCGTCATTTTCAATATGTTCAGGCATAACTTCTTCTAACCTGAGTGTGTCGATGATCATCTGCTTTAGAAATTCACCCAGTGCTTCTGTGTTATCTACTGTTGTCTGATTCAATTGTTGCTTATACTCCTTTTAGTTTACGCTGTTATTACATGTTCCTCATTACAAGAAAAAGAGATCAACATATCATGCAAAGTGCCTAAAGTTATAAAGCTGAGTTGAATAGTGTCGTTTACTATTCAAACGAAACTTATGCCATTTTCGGTATAAAGCTGAGTTGAATAGTGTCGTTTACTATTCAACTCAGCTTTATACAGTATCACGTCAAACCACCATCTATAGCAAGTACTTGCCCGGTTATATACGCTGCTTTTTCCGATGCCAGAAAAAGGACTCCGTCAGCCACATTATCGGTTTTTCCGAATTTACCCATGGGGATCATGGAGAGCAGTTCTTTTTTTGTAGCCTCTTTAAGTTCCTGTGTCATTGGTGTGTCGATAATACCAGGACAAATAGCGTTAACGGTGATACCGATTCTCGCGACCTCTTTTGACAGGGATTTTGTAAAAGAGATAATGCCGCCTTTTGAAGCTGAATAATTTGTCTGGGCCTGCCTGCCCGTGATCGCGCTGGGGGATGCCATGTTGATGATCCGACCGGATTTTTGCGAAATCATCTCTTTTAAAACCGCCCTTGAGCAGAGGTAGGTGCCTTTAAGATTTGTATTGATAACCCTGTCCCAGTCTTCTTCTCCTAAAAAAAGGAGCATTTTGTCTCTTATGATCCCCGCGTTGTTTACAAGGATGTCGATTCTTTCCCATTGGTCAAGAACTTGTCTGATCATGGTTTCTACTTCATCGGCTGAAGAGACATCTGCTTTTAACAGCAGATAATCTGATGACATTTGTTGCAGCTCTTTTTCAAGATCTGAAGCACTCTGATCATCAGTCGCATAATTCACCCCCACACTAGCGCCCTGGCTAGCAAAGGCGAGAGCTACAGTTTTCCCGATACCTTTGGTGCCGCCAGTGACAAGCACTTTTTTATCTTTAAAATTCATATGGTTATCAATAGCATTGTCAATTACTCAAGTTTATAGGATGTACCATATGAGTATTTTTTGTTCAAGTTCTTTTGGGATCCAGGGTATATCTGTGCGGGACTGTGGCTTAAATATTTTAAAATAAATTGATTAGAATTCTGAATTAATACCAATGTAACCAATAAAACCAATCGAACCAATCCAACAATGATTATTCAATAGTTATCCCCACATATGCGGATAAAAAGTATCAATAAACCTGTCCGGCAGCTTCAGGTTAATACCTAAAGCGTTAAGCAGTTTATCTGTTGCGGTGATGAATACCAGCAAAGGCAGCATTTGTGTGGCCAGGGTTAGGATGTAAAATTTTTGACTAATCTTTCTGTAGGACGCGAAATTATTTTTTATGAACAAGGAAAAAAGATGAAATTCGATCAGGTAGAACCACATTAAGGGGATGATCAGTAAGGCGGTAAAGGTCTGGTAGATGATATTCGTAATTTCGTTCCGCCCGATAAGATCACGAAGGTTATTTTTAGAATACGTATACGGTTTGTCAGATGTAATCCCTTCAATGAACCATTTTAAGGGAAAATAAGAAACAACATAAGCTGTTATGGCACCAACATCTTTTACTGCCTTGAAATGACTGCCATTGTCTTCATATATGGCCCTGATCTTCACGTGTCTTACAGTGAAACCCATATCTCCTGTTTTGATGAGAGCTTCTGTTTCAGTGGCATATCGTTCTGATGTCAGGCAGATTTTTTCGATCAGGGAGCGGGGATAGAGCCGGAAGCCGCACTGGGTGTCTTCAATAAACTGGTTTGCAGCAAAGCAGACAAAAAACCTTGCAATATACATTGAATTAAAGCGTGCGCGGGGGATTTTATCATGCTCATGCATGCGTGATCCCACAATAAGATCATCTGGGTATTGTGCATTGGCATTAATAAACAAAGGGATTTCATCTGGATCATGCTGAGCGTCCGCATCGAGGCTGATAAAGGCATCATACCCCATGTCAGAAGCTTTTTTGAATAATGTTTTCAGGGCATTACCCTTGCCCTTGTTTTGATCAATAATAATGACCTGCGCGCCAGCTTCAGTAGCAATTTTTGCTGTATCATCTGTTGATCCGTCATCTGCCACAATCACCATGGGTATGTGTTTTAATGCCTGGCTGACCACTCCCTTTATTGTTGAAGCTGCATTATATGCCGGGATGATGACACAGATGGTTGATGTCAATTTGTCTGATCCTTTAATATAGTTTTCATTCTTTTCCGTAAAAAAACCGGAAAAGTCTTTATCACATTCTTTTATCTATTTTTCAACCTAGATGTCGCCTTAATTTTAGATACCCAAAATATTTAAGGATATTCAATTGAATACAATCAGTAATATTTATTTAAAAAAAAGGGTTCGATATACAGGACATAATTCGGAGAATAGTGCGATTTTATCTATTGAGATTGTTTCACAGTTGCCCTGATAATGATATATTATTGAAACATGTTAAAACCTTTACAAAAAATAAGGGATTGTATTATGAAAGGGCTACTGTTTAAACGTAATATCGATGATAGTTGAATTTTTTTCAATCATAATTGATAATATATAAATTAATATTATTATTTTAACAACATTAAACTGGTATTTGTTTTTTTATGGTTTTTCGTCATTTTAAAAAACTTAAACAGAAGTTCATATACACATTTTATGGCTTCCTTGTATATATAATTTTTTTTCTGTTAGTTGAAATAACCGTCAGGGTCTTTGTCGATGATACAAATCGTGACACAATAACTTCAGTTGAAAAGAATGTGTATGTAACTGATCAAAAAAAGTTAACTGAATTTGAAAAAAAAGCTTTTACAGATTACATGCATAAAACAGTGTTTGGGAACAAGAGGACAGCAGAAGTAATATTTTCTTCTTTTATAAAAAACAATAAAATCCCTGAAAAAGAAGTGAAAATATGGGTTTTTGGAGGATCAACATCTGAAGGTACTTCAATCTCATCCTGGCCTAGAGAATTTGAAAAACTTGGAACGCATTTGGGATTTCAGGTACGGAATTTTTCTGAAGCTTGCCAGCAATCTGACTTTTCAATAGAAAAATTAAAGAATAATATCTGTCGTGAAAACGTTCCAGATTATGTTTTTTGGGCAAACTGGTTTAATGAGTATCATATAGTGCACTATGGTCCGCTACGGAATAAAGACAAATTGTTCAAGGCAGAGTCTGATCCAATACAGTTAAAAGCCAAAAGGTATTTTGTTTTAAGAAAAACAAAAGATTTTTTCTTTAGAGTTGATGCTACTTTTGAAAAGTATTCAAAATTTTATAGTCTGATGAGCCGTTCGTTAAGAAAAAAAATATTTTTATCCAAATTATCAGATAGTAAATCAAACTTCGATGATATGATTTCTGAACCAGCCTCAGATAATGATGCGATTATTGATCTTGGTATTTCGCTATCCATTAAGAATTATGATATAAATTTACAGGAAGCATTGGCGCTTGGTGAAAAATACAATTTTAAGTTAATCTTAGTTAGTTTACCATATAGCCCTAATATATTTTATAATGAAAAAAACACTTTTTACTTTATCCTTGAAAAAGGAAAGCGGCATTCTAACGAGATGATTATAAGAGAAAATTTGTTATTTAATTATGTTATTTGGTCTAAAGCGTTTGAACAATATACTGAGATGGCAGCTGCAAGATTTAATCTTCAAAGAATAGATGTCCAGCAATTTTGCCTGGATAATAATAGTGTTGTAGATTGGGAAACCGCTGATAATCTTGAAAGTAAATTAAATAAATATATGCCGTATTAAGTGTTTTGGGATTTATCAATCAGTTTAGCTGATTAATCACAAATATGCTGATTTTAATCGGTTATTCGGAACATCCCTTTTCCCCTTATACAATCACCATAACCGATTTTAACTTTTAGGCAAGCACTATGATTTGGCAATTCTTCTTCAAGGTTTTCCCTGCGTTAAGAGTATAAGATCAGATAGATTTACATTACTCGGTGAAGATGATAAGTAGATAAGTCATGGATTCCGGTGTTTTTATAACAGACGGGCACTGGAGAAAAACGCTGTCCGCTGTCCGTGCCCTTGGCAGTAAAGGCATAAATGTTACGGTTGGAGAAAGCAACCGGCTTGCCACGGCTTTATTCTCAAAATACTGCAGCAGAGGAGTGGTTTACCCGTCCCCTTTCTTTGAAGAGGCTGAACTAGCAGCATTCCTTCTGCAGGAACTTACTCAAAATTCCTACAAAATGCTGCTTCCAATGGAGGATGTTACCCTGGATATGGTATCCAGGCATCACGAAGCGTTTTCCAAGCTAACCTGGATTCCTCTTGTATCTCCTGAAAAACTGAGGCTTGCACAGAGAAAAGATAAGGTCCTTAAGCTTGCCACGAAAAAAGGGATACCAATTCCTGCAACCTGGCATATTGATGATCTTAATAAAATTGAGGAGATAAAGCATACCCTTCCATATCCGGTTGTCATAAAGCCAAGGGAAGGTTCAGGTGCGGAAGGTATATTGTTTCCTGAAAACCCGGATCAGCTGGTCAGCCAGTATAAAAAGGTACATAACCGTTTTCCGTATCCCATGATACAGGAATTGATACCAAGACAGGGCTCGGGTTTTGGAGCGTCATTTCTCATGAATGAGAGGGGGGATGTAAAGGCGTCGTTTATTCATCAACGGTTAAGGGAATACCCGGTTACCGGCGGTGCAAGTACGCTCAGGATTAGCGCAAGACATGATGAGATCAGGGAGATGGGAAGAACTCTACTTGAGGCGATTGGCTGGTTTGGTGTGGCAATGGTGGAGTTTAAAATCGATCCGCGTGATAATATACCCAAACTGATGGAGATAAATCCGCGATTCTGGGGATCTCTTGCCTTGGCTGTTGAATCAGGTGTAAACTTCCCATGGCTTTTGTACCGTTTATCTTGCGGAGAGGATTTTAAACCTGTAGAAGAGTATGAGGTAGGGAAAAAATGCAGATGGCTTCTGCCGGGGGACCTCCTCCATTTTATATACAGCCGTGACAGGATGAAGCTGATGCCGAGTTTTTTCAACTTCCTGGATCAGGATACAGCATATGATATTTTATCCTTAAAAGATCCTGGGCCGGTTTTGGGCAGAATACTGATGCTGCTAACGCTGTTGTATGACAGGGACATAAAACACAAGTTTAAAAAGAGAACATGACATTTAACAATATACTGACCGTGGATGTGGAGGACTGGTACCATATCTGTGGAGTTAAAAAATATATCCCTCAAAAGATCTGGCCAGAGCTGGAAAGCCGTGTAAGGGGTAATATACTTAAGATTCTTGATATCCTTGATAAAAAACAGTCAAAAGCGACTTTTTTTTCACTCGGGTATATTGCGGAAAAGGATCCTGATCTACTCATGACAATCTTATCTGCCGGGCATGAGATCGGTACCCATGGATACGCGCACAAACGTGTTTACACACTAACACCGAATGAGTTTAAAAATGACCTTCAGAAATCCCTGGATATTATTTCAGGGATAACAGGTTGTCCGGTTAAAGGGTTCAGAGCACCGGAATGGTCCATACGGGACAATTCGCTATGGGCGCTCAAGATTATTAAGAAGCTCGGGATGGTATATGATTCAAGCATGGCGCCTCTGCCGATTATAGGAAACCAGATGTATCCCAAAAGACCGTTTCAACATAATCCCGAGCATGGCAGCATATGGGAATTCCCACCCCTAGTGGGTTCAAGCCTGTTTGGAAATCTTCCCATAGGCGGGGGATGGGGACTCCGGGTATTTCCTTATAGCATGGTACGGTCTGCCATAGAAAAACTGAATAAAGAAAACCAACCTGCCCTGGTGTACGTGCATCCCAGGGAGTTTGATCCTGATCCCCCAAGCATCAGGATTCCCATGATTAAAAAATTTGTTGTTAGTGCTCGCATATCGACGACTGAAAAAAGGCTTTGCCGCCTGCTTGATGACTTTGAGTTTACGACAGTAGAAACGGTGCTCGGGGAGGGCATAAGAGCTGATCGATGCGTGGAGGATTAGATGACGATTTAAGATTATTATCAGAAGAGATACAGGATTCTGATACAAATCCGAATATCGAAATCCGGCCCGATCATAAAATTTGGCGAAACAAATTCGAATGCTCAAAAAAACAATGTTCAAAACGTTTATAGATGATTACTAAAACAAATGTTTCTAAAGCTCTGACTTTGATGAAATAAGGTTTAGAATTTTAAAAAAATTTGGATTTTGAATTTGTTTCGGGTTTCGAAATTCGTGCTTCGGATTTATCTATAATGGTTGACCTGATCGTATATTTAAAACAAAATCTTTCGGAACATTTTTTCCTCTACTTTGTACCACTATATATCGTTGGGGGAAGACCGGTGGCGATTATCAGCGCACAGATGCTCGGTTTTGGAGCTGCTTTTCTACTGCCTGTTGTGGTCCTTATGGACACCCTGCAGGTACCGTTGTTTTTTCTTGTGTTTGATACGGTTTCTAACAGACCTTTTGTGAAGAAGATGCGTGAAAGATGGCAGCAAAAAGAGAAGAAACTCACTGAAACGAAGTTTTTTCAAAGGATGCAGGTTGCCGGTATCCCTGGGGTGCTGGCAATAACCATTCTTCCGCTAAAAGGGTGCGGCATGTTGAGCGGATTTATTTTGTCAAGAATTCTTAGACTGACCAAACCTGTCAGCTATATATTTTTGATCGCAGGAAGCATCATCGGATGTGTTCTGCTGCTGGGGGCGGGAGAGGGGCTACTGCGGCTCATCAGATCTTTTTAATGGGAGAATGTTGTTGCAGTTCTGATGTTGTAGTAGAGGGACAAATTGATGCTGGGTACGCTTGTTGGGTTTCGCCTTTTGTATTTCCTGTTCTGCAAACTCTGAATCTTTGTAGGTTGGGTTACGGTGTTTAACCCAACAAAGGCAAGTCGGCTCAACCCCAACCTACTATGCTCTAGGTACGTTTGTTGGGTTTCGCCATTGGAACTTTTTGTATCGTAAACAACTAATTTTGCAGGATGGGTTAAGGTGTTCAATCCAATACTTGATGTTGGATGCGCTTGTTGGGTTTCGCCTTTTGTATTTTCTGTTCTGCAAACTCTGAATCTTTGTAGGTTGGGTTACGGTGTTTAACCCAACAAAGGCAAGTCGGCTCAACCCCAACCTACTATGCTGAGTGCAGGATACTATCTTTTGAACAACTTCATCATCCGTTTTCACAAACATATCATTGTCATCAGTCTTTTATTGACAGTCGCCGCCCTGTATTCATGTTCATGTCTAAAGCTTGAGTTTAATATCCTTTCTCTTCTCCCTTCTTCAAACCAGAGTGTTGAGACTTTTTTTGAGGTCACTGAAGAGATTGGGCTGCAATCCCTTCTGGTTGTTCTCGTTGACATGCCGGAAGAATATAATCAGCAGGATTCGGAAAAGAGTATAGAAGATCTTGCGGATCGGTTTATGAAAAGCGGGTTCATTAAGAGAGCTGAATTTAAAAATGATGATACGGTTATTCAATCTTTATATCTGTCTTTGGTCAGGTATCTCCCTTATTCCCTGAATCCTGAAGATCTGAAAAGACTTGGTGAGCAGTTGTCTGATGACGGTATTATCAGGCAGGTAAAGCAAAACAGAAAAATGCTGATGACGCCGTTTAATCTCCCTGTTAAGGAGATGATACAGGCTGATCCTCTAGGGCTCAGGGATATAACAGCTCAGAGACTTTCCGGCAGTTCTATCTTTCGCGGAACAGGACAGGGCAGGGGATATTTCAAGACAAAAGACAGCAGAACATATTTTATGTTTCTGGAACCTGTGCGTCCTCCCCAGGACATGGCGTTCAGCAGGAGCCTTATGTCTGCAATGGCGCGTATAAAGACGCGTGTTATAGATGAAGATAAAGGGATAACGCTCTCTTTTACTGGCGGCTACCCAATAGCTGTGAAAGATGAGGCTGTATCGAAAAAGGATATACGGGCGACAGTTTTAACCTCTTTTGTTGGGGTTATGATTCTTTTCGGCCTGTGGTTCAGGGCCCTAAGGCCCCTCTTGTATGTCGGTGTTCCCCTGGCAATAAGCCTTATATGGACCCTTGGATTAGCAGGTTTTTTATTCGGGCGTATCAATATACTCTCCTGCGTGTTTTCATGTGTTCTTGTGGGGATAGGTGTCGACTTTGCCATTCATATTATTAATCGATATTTTGACAAGACACGATCTAACTTGGATGCTGCAGAGAGACTTGGGCAGACATTTCAGGAAGCCGGCGCCGGGATAGTTATCGGCGGTTTTACAACCGCGTTAGCGTTTTTTTCCATTGGCTTTTCTGATTTTGGCGGTTTCCGGGAACTGGGTATTCTTACAGGGACAGGAATCCTTTTATGTCTTGGAGTCATGTTTTTTCTGCTCCCGTCAATACTTGTCTTTTTTTCAGGTTCAGAAAGTGCTGGTGGGAAGATTGTTGCAGCAAGTTTCGGCCTTCGTCCTTTTCTTGATAGTGTTCAGAAGTATTCAAGGATATCAGTGCTTGTCTGTTTTATTTGTATATGCCTGCTTGCGGTGATAGGGAAAGGAGTCAGGTTTGATGACAACTTCAGGAATTTCAGACCTGAAGATGACAGTGTTATCAACCTTCAGGACCGGGTTACAAAATGGTTGGGTGGATCAACAGCTGAAATCCTTGTGGTGGTAGAGGGAGAAACTGAAGAGCAGGCCATGAACAGGAATGAAGCAGTATTCAGGATCCTGAAGCAGCTTCAACAATCAGGTAAGATTTTGCGGCAAAGAAGTATCAGCGAATTTGTAACTTCTCCGGAGCTTCAGAAAAAGAATATCGCGTTGATCAGGGAGAATCCTGATGTTTTTAACATAAAAAGAATTAAAGCTACATTTACCGCGGCACTTAAGAAGAATGGCTTTTCTGATCCTGGCAATAGCTATGACTGTTATTTTGACGCACTGGCACAGGTATTCAACACGGAAAGTGTATTGCTCCTGTCTACTCTCGCGGGAACTAATATGGAACAACTTGTACACCCATTTAGTTATGAAAAAGGGAATGAATATAAAATCGTGACGTATATCAATCCCTCAAAGGACCTGTGGTCAGGTAAAGACATCTTTGATTTCAAGGAGATGATTATAAAAGAGATTGAGAAAAGCAATATTCCGGCAGGCAGTTTTTCGCTTACAGGTGTCAATCTCCTCACGCACGATATAAAGCAGATGATCATTAAAAACCTGAAGTCATCTCTGCTTCTGGCAATCATCTGTATCCTGTTCGTCCTGTCTTTATATTACAGACAGCTCAGCCTGGTCATTCTATCCATACTTCCACTTGCCGCTGGTCTTGCGTGTCTTGCGGGCTTTATGAAAATATTTCATATTGACTTTAATTTCTTCAATATCATGGTTGTTCCCATGATCGCAGGGATCGGTATTGATGATGGTGTGCATTTTACCAACACATTTCTACGGGCACCATCTTCTGAAATGCCTGAACAGATAGCCAAGACCGGCAGGGCTGTTATGCTTACTTCCCTGACCACCCTTGTCGGTTTTGGATCAATAGCCCTGTCCCATTATCCGGGCCTGAAGAGTATGGGGGTTGTGGCGGTGATTGGTATAACCGCTTGCCTCCTGGCTTCTATTGTCCTGCTTCCAGCAGTTTTTAAGTTGTTTAAAAAATAATTGGTTTTTGGTGGTAATTTGATTTATATTATTTACGTTAGTTGATATTAACTATCGTCATTTCGAATAGTATCAAAGACTTATAGACCCATCTGTAAAAATTAAGGAACTTGTTACGAAGTTGACACAGATTTAATGTATTTGCTCCTCATAACACGAGGAGGTTTTTATGTGTATCGATCAAGTGAACAATCTGTTCAATGATGCAAGTTGTTACTGTTATTTTTTCTAAGCAGTTCGTTGACATGACGGCCGTATCTGCCCTTTTTACGGGCATTATGTTTCTTTTCTAATCAGAAGTACTGACAACCGGAATTAGCGTTTTGAATGTAAAGAATGCAAACGCCAGTTTTACAGTAAATGTTTCCGTGAATGCTTCTTGTGTCGCGCTTCCAATTGATGAATTGGACGTTTGATATATTATAGGGAAATGTCATATTAACCGAACATTAATGAAAGAGAGGGAAACAATGAAACGATTAAAAATGGTGGGACTTTTTCTAGCCGTATTTATAGGCTTGGGGTGTCTGATATGTTTCCGGTTCTTATCGATTCCTAAAGGATTTTGAGGTCGGTCTGGCATATTCGGAATATTATCCGCGATCAGAAGACAAGGATGGTGAAAATGTGCCGGCCGGCTGGCCTGATTATACCAACTGGCTGGAAGATTGGCAACTTTCCTTACGCTGGGATATTAACAAAAACTGGATCGTCAAACTCGAATATCATGATATGGACGGCTTTGGCGCGTTTACAGCAGCTGAAAATGATGTGGCTGAACTTGAAGAAGACTGGTATTTAACTGCTGCCAAGATAACGTTTACTTTCTAATAAAAGTATCCTCCTCATGCGTGGATGTCATCTGACATCCACGCATAAGACTTGGCACCATGGGCAAATTTTATGCGCTCATTTTCTAAGGTTAAAAGGTGGGCACAGCGTCCTACGGTCTGCTCTGCCGTATTTTATTGAAAAAATGCGGTTTACCCTCCAAACGCATCCTCTGGTATATCCACAACAGCATTGTCAGCTGCCAGGATAGCATCCATCTTGCCAAGCGCAACCGGCAGGATGGAATTGATAAAATATTCTGCTGATTTTATCTGCCCTTCGTAAAAGGCTGCGTCTTTTTTCTTCTTTTCCTTTGCAGGAGCTGCAACAGAAGCCCGCCAGAGAAGCATCCAGGCGTTGACCACATCTCCGGCTGTTTCCAGGAAAGGGTGAGCATGGGCAAATGCTGTAAGGACCTTGTCTGATGTCACTATCTTTCCCATATGCATGGCAACTTCTCCGAGTTTGTTGAGCGCCTGTTCCACTTTACCGGCAAGGTCTTCAAGGCCAGGTGTCTTTTTTGCTTTAGCTATGGTTTTTTGAATTTCACCCAGAAGGTCCATCATGGTCTTGCCCTCGTTCAGGCCAAGTTTTCTTACTAGAAAATCCATTGCCTGGATACCATTTGTTCCTTCGTAGATCATTGTGATCCTGCAGTCCCTGAGAAGTTGCTCCATGGGATATTCTTTTATATAACCATAACCACCGTAAATCTGAATACCGTGGCTGCATATCTCGAAAGACCTGTCGGTCACGTATCCCTTGGCAATCGGGGTCAGGACTTCTATCAGTCCATGAAATTTCTCCTTCTCTTCTTGGTTGTCAGAAATCCTCGCCATATCTTCACAAAGACCAATATAATAAATGAGGCTCCTCATTCCTTCCACATATGATTTCATGATCATGAGCTGGCGTCTGATGTCTGGATGCTGGATGATGGGTACGGACTTGGCGTCCTTATCAAAAAATTGCAGGATATTTTTTCCCTGTACACGTTCTCTCGCGTAGTTCAGGGCGTAAAGGTAAGCGGATGAGGCGCATGTCAGGCCCTGCATGCCCACCAACAGGCGGGCTTCATTCATCATCAGAAACATGGCCCGCATCCCCTTATTTTTTTCGCCCAGGAGTTCACCAATACAATTGCCGTTTCCGCCAAGGGTCAGGGAGCATGTGCTGTTTCCGTGAATACCCATTTTTTCCTCAATGCCGGTGCAGACCACATCATTGAATTCACCTAAGCTTCCATCAGGATTGATCCTGAATTTGGGTACAAGAAAAAGGGATATCCCTTTTGTTCCTTCAGGTTCACCTTCTATACGAGCCAGCACCGGGTGGATGATGTTATCAGTGAGGTCATGTTCTCCACCAGAGATAAATATCTTAGAGCCGGTGATAGTGTAAGTGCCATCATCGTTTTTGACTGCCGATGTCGTCAGGGCTCCCACATCAGATCCAGCCTCAGGTTCGGTAAGGAGCATGGTCCCTGTCCATTCGCCGGTGTACAATTTTTTCAGATACCGTTTTTTCTGTTCTTCATTCCCAAATTCTTCTACCAGTTTTCCTGCGCCATGGGTCAGGCCAGGGTACATCATAAAAGCGAAATTCGCCCCTACAAAATAATCGTTTGCTGCCAGAGCCACGAGTTTGGGCATTCCCTGTCCGCCCCATTCAAGATCTTCTGTTGTAGCAACCCATTCTCCCTCTGTATAGAGTTCATAAGCCTTATGAAATGATTCAGGTATCTTCACGTTTCCTTTTTCAAACACGCACCCTTCTTCATCTCCGTCTTTCTGTGTGGGGAGTATCTCTTTAATCGCAAGGTTCCGGGCCTCAGAAATGATAAGGTCTATGGTTTTTTTGTTAAAATCCGCAAATAATTCTTTTTTGCTTAATTTGTCTGCATTGAATTGCTCATGCAGAACAAAATCGATATCTCTTCTGTCAGCGATTAATTGTGCCATTTTTTTACTCCTTTAAATGTTATGATGCTAATCGTTAGCGCCAATACCCTTTAGGTAAAGATCTACCAGGGGATCTGCCATGGATACCAGGTCGTATTGTCTGCCTGAGTTGACCCATGTATTGATTACCTCATCAACAGCACCCATGATGTACCTTTTCACCAGCCCCACATACAGATCCTTTCGAACACTCCCTTCTTCTTGACCTTGTTCAATAATATCTGCGATGATGTTCAGGTACATTTTGATCATGTCTTTCATCTTAATGTCGCTGGTGTGAAACTGGTGCCTTTCGGTCTGGAAAACTACAGCTGTATCTGGATCATTCTGGAACTCCTCAAAATGGCGTCGGATCAGATTTCTGAGCTTGTCTCCTGCGTTCTCGGCTTTATTGACTTCTTCAATAAACCTGTCGAAAATTAATTTTGTCTTGTAGCTGAAAAACTGTGCCAGGATGTCATCTTTGCTTTTAAAATAAAGATAAATCGTCCCATCAGCAACTCCAGCCTCTTTTGCGATCTGGGCAACCGTTGAATTGAAAAATCCCTGTTCAGCAAAAACTTTTATGGCGGCTTCAAGTATACGGATGTATTTATCAGGCTTCTCTTTCTTCCCTTTGGGTTTGGTCATAGTAAATCCTTGAAAAAGGTTGAAATGAATATATATTCATTATAAATTAATAGTATTGTTGTGTCAATAACTTTAGATAAACAAAAAACATAAAATGTGAAATATTATAAATAACAAATAGATATAGCAAATATTATATACGGGTTTAAAAAAGGATAACATTTATTTTTACAGAAAATAAGAAATGAATGGATATTCAATATGTTATTTGTGAAAAAAAAAGTCCCCATTAATTGTTATTTCTTGAACAAAAATTTTTTTTAAATCAACAAACGGTGGACACCGTCCACCCTACGTAATGCTAGAGATTACAGCATGATAGAAACGTAGGGTGGGTGGTGCCCACCGTTCTTCTGCTTTTTTATCAACGATCCAATAGGTAGGTTGGGAGAATCTAAATCGGAATCGCTATCGAAATGGAATTGCTAGATTTCATCAGTATTTCGTGTCCAAACCCCATGTCTTTTCCTCACGGGATTTCCTTCAGTCACGATTTCGATAGTTATCCCGATTTCTATACCGATGAAACCACGACCCGATTAATTATGAATGATCTGTATTTGCGGAATCAGGCTTGTTCATGTGCACTTTTATCTGCTGTAAGGGGACAGTCCAAGACTTTTCATTGCATATGTCAACACAGATCCTTTGGATTACTCTTTGGAGGATATCGTATTCAGGTCCGGCATGTTCGTTAAAATCAGCCATTATTTCAATATTTAACGCGTAAGGGCCGGCGTCCTTGAAATGTGCTTTGATTCCGCGGATATAATTGCCATACCCCCTTTCTTCAAGGCCGTTGAGAATAGATTTTTCAAATTCAGAAGGTATATTTTCGGTTATCATTGACTGATTTCCATAATCGAGCCCAAAGCTGAGCCACAGACGGAATCCTTCTGCAAGGTTCATGGGTGACATGGCAAGAAAATCAGCGGTTCTATAAGAAACTGAAGCGCCTCCCAGCAGTTCAAGCTTTACTGTTTCCGGTGTCTGCACAATAACCTGGCCGTGTGTGCCGTCATTGAGTATCACCCAGTCGCTTGTTTCTGTGGGAAACCACGGTTCATGTTCATTTATTGCCCGGGACCGGTAATCAAGCAAGTCCTTTAAAGGGAGTCTGATTTCACCACCGTCAAGCTGTTTATTGACAAGCTTGGAAAAAAAGTTAAGAGAATAGACTTCATAAGGAAGACCATTGTATATGATCATTTCACTTTCTCTCACAGGTCCGATATTCAGAATCAGTTTTGCCTGGTTCCAGATCTTGGGGATTGTCTGCTTTGATGCCCACCCAATACCTAATATAAAAATTACCGCTATGGAAAGGAGAACCCAGTCGCTGTAAATGTACAGGACAGCCATGAGGGATAGGAAGGAGAATGCACCAGTAAGGGAAAAAAACAGCATGTCAAAAAAACGACTGTAAAATGAGCGGCCTTTATTGTGAAACGGGCTGAATCTTTGAATCAGTTTATGAAAATAAAAAAGAATACTCCATGTAAGGGCAAAGGCAAGAAACGCGAACGTAAGATTTTTCCCCCTGGTTTTGAAAAAAATCTGGATAACTTCATGGACTGACTGCCCCCATGATTTGTTCTGTTCAGTTTTTATATCAAGCTGGTTTGTTGTAAAATTCAGCCTTGTCTTTATTTCATTCTCTTTTCTTGTCCAGAAACCAAGATCTTTTTTCAACTTTTCCGAAAGTACTGGGCTGCTTTTATGTTTCATAAGGGCAGAAATGTTTTTTATGGCTATCTGGGTAGTTGCCAGTTCCTTTTTGTACAGGTCCACACTGCTCCTCAGATCTTCAACTTCCCTTGGTTTTGAAGTAAATTTTTTTATTTCACTGATGAGCGGTCCTAGTAGCTCCATAAACTCCTGGCCCCAGTCTGTTTTAGCTTGTTTTTCAGACCGCAAGTCCAATGGTTTGACCCCTGCAGAAAGCTGGGTAAACGTGTCTTCCATCTCCTTTAGTTTGCGGCTTAGCCTGTTTATTTCCTTTCTCAGTTCATTTTCACGACCAATTCCCTTTGGTCCCTGTAGAACCTGCTGTGCTTCTGAAATCTGGTTGGATAGACTGTTTATTGATTTGACAAGAAGTTCCAGGTTGTTGATTGTAATGCTAACTGTTTTCTTTGCTTTATCAGAAGATGGAGAGGACAGTGCATGGAATGAAAAAGTATGGAAAAAAAGAAAAAGAACGGCAACAATGAATAATGATTTTCTTTTCATGACAGCCTCAATGATAATTTCGTGCGGTTGTAAGTGTCTAGGAAATATCTATTTGATTTTACAAGGTTTGTCAAGGATGGCAGGCAACACAGATCAATCAGCTTTTAAAAAATCTTTTATTATTGCCTTTAGTTTCTCCTTTTGGCCTGGTTCAAACCATTTTATTTCAGGATCCGCGCGAAACCATGTGAGCTGCCGCTTGGCATATCTTCTTGTATCCCTTTTCAATGTTTCAATGGTCTCTTCCCAGTGGATCCCCCTGTTAAGAAAACCGGTCATATGCCGGTAACCAATGGACTGCATCGACTTTAAATCCTGATGGTACCCTTTTGCCAGGAGCGTTTTTACTTCATCAAGAAGACCCTGGCTGATCATGCTCTCCACTCTTTTGTTAATGCGGTCATACAGAACCTCCCGGTCGAGTTCTAGGCATATCTTTAACGCGTGATAAAAATTATCCTTAAAACCGTGTTCCTGGTTAAAATTTGAAATCGGTTTCCCTGTCATCTCAAAGATTTCAAGAGCCCTGATGATCCTGAATGTATCATTTGGATGAATCTTTCCAGCTGCTTCAGGATCGCATTTCTTGAGGCGGGAATGAAGGAATGCTGAGCCGTTCATTTCAACTTCCATGGTCAGGCGTTCAAGGATAGCCGGGTCAGCAGGTCTTGCCCGTGAAAGGCCGTGCAGGAGCGCCTTGATGTATAACCCAGTACCGCCGGTAATGAATGGTACTATTCCTTTTCCGTGAAGGTCTTTAATCTTTTCACCTGCCATTTCCGAAAACCTGGCAGCATCAAATGGCTCATCAGGATCGACAACATCCACAAGATAATGGGTAATGGCTTCTTTTTCGGCATCTGTCGGCTTGGCAGTACCGATATCCATATACCGGTAGACCTGCATTGAATCCGCACTTATGATCCTTCCGTTAAAAGCTTTCGCAAGTTCAATAGCGGTTGATGTTTTTCCAATGCCCGTGGGCCCGCAGATGATGATAATTTTCGGTTTCATATTTTATGTTATATCCATTATATTGTTTCACTAAGACACAAGCACAGAGGAAATATTTTTACCACGAAGAACACGAAGGGGTTTTGTCTGCCTTCTGGGCTAAAGGATGTTTTACCTTTATGCACTCCATATGTTCATGGCTATTTCCTTGCTTAATTATTTCATCACAAAATCTTTAGCTGCTATCTTTTGTGAAGCAACCAAAATTTTCTTCGTGTCCTTCGTGTTCTTCGTGGTGAGATTGAAACTTTTTATTTCCTCTGTGTCTGTAGTGAAACTATCAGAATAATAGTATTGTTAAATATTTTTGATTTCAAGACTGTTGATCTGGCTGCTGATATCCGCAAAAGCATATTTCCCTTGAAACACAGCACCTGGATTTATTACCGGTGTATTTCCGATGTTGTCTATACTGGAGGCTTCATGTATATGGCCCGTAAAACATATGAGTGGTTCATGGTCTTCAATGAATTTTCTGACGGATGCGCTGCCCACATGGTCACCTGAAGAGATCAGATCTCCCGCGGTATCCAGCGGAGGCTGATGGGAGACAAGCACCATGGGTGTCCCTTTGGGTAAGGTTGACACGGCTTTGTTGAGATACTTACTGATGTCTTGTTCTGTAAATTCATTAGGCGTATTAAACGGTGTGATCAGAGAACCGCCAAGGCCGATAAAGCCGATACCGTCAATCATCCTTGAGCTTGCGTGGAGATTAATCCCTTCTTTGTCAATATAGTCATCAACCTCATGATAATCGCAATTGCCTGAAACAGCCAGTATACAGTCATTGCAACTCCTGAGGAAGGTAGTAACCGCTTCTGTTTCAAGGCTGTGTCCAAAATTGGTAATATCACCTACAAGGAGTAGAATATCTGCTGCTTCAAGCTCATCCTTCATTTTTTCAAGCTGTTTGATGTCACCATGGATATCTGCAAGTCCGAGTATGATCATTGACTGTCCTCCATATTTTTATGAATAATAGTAACATCCCTCTTAGGATACGGTATTTCAATGCCGGCCTCATCAAAGGCTTCCTTTACAGTATCCGTTATTATGGAAATGGTATCCCTCCGTTTGCGGGCGTTTGTGATCCATATCCTGAGTTGAAGATCGACTGAGGATTCACCGAATTGTTTCACTACAACTTTTGGTGGCTTTTCCTGAGAGCACCAATCGAGGGCTTTTGCTCTTTCTATGATGATCTCTTTTGCTTTTTTAATATCTGAATCAAAAGCCACACCGATATTGATGCGTACCCTTATCACAGGGGATCCAATGGTATAGTTGACGATGTCCCTCATCATAATTTCATTGTTTGGTATAATGATCGTGATGTGGTCAGTGGTTTGAATCTTTGTGGCGCGAAGTCCGATTTCAGCAACATCTCCCCAGGTCGCTGATCCTCGGGGTGCGCTCCATATCTCGATCCTGTCGCCAACTTCAAAGGGCCTGTCTATTAGCAGCAGGACTCCGGCTATAAGGTTTGACAGGGTGTCTTTTGCTGCAAAACCGACGGCCACCCCCGCAACACTGGCGCCAGCTATAAAGGGCATGATATTGATACCCAGAAGGTCAAGGGCTATGATGATTGCTGTAATATAGACAATAGCACCGATGAATTTGTTCAACAGGTCAAAAAGAATATCATCAACATTTGTTTCTGTTTTAGCGGCAATATTTTTTTGCAGGAAGCTGAGAAATATCTTGATGAAATCCATCAAGGGACCAGCGAGGAATATGATGATGACAGCGTAAAAGATTTTACCTGCTAATTCAGCGTTAAAAGATCTGATAAGATATGTTCCCGCGAGTATGATCAGGATGTACAGGAAAAGTTTTTTTGCCAGCTTAATAACATGATCGCCGATGGTTATGGATTCGAGTTTTTTTGAACTTTTTACCACTATCGAGAGTATAAACAGAAAAATAAGCCATAAAGCGAGAGCGATAATGAATACAGCAAGAAATTTTAAAAAAATAGCAAGTAGAGCTGAATCCCCGCTGTATTGGGCGATAAGACCGTCAAATGAGTCATACAGTTCATCCATATGTCATCCTTTAAAGTATATAAGTTTTGATAAAATCAAAATTGGCTTTTACATTATCAGGGCCTGAGATAATCCCCATGTGTCCTGGCAGGAGGTTGTCAATTTCCAGGTCTGAAATAATGTCAACTGATTTACTGAGTTGTTCCATGTTTCCGCCGGGAAGATCAGGGCGGCCAATATTACGGTCAAATACCAGGTCACCGCATATCAAGGTTTTAAAGTCAGGGCTGTAAAAGCATATGCTGTCTGGTGAATGCCCCGGAGTTTCAATAATATCCAGTTTAATATTTCCTAACGATACTTCCGGCTCCAGAATGCCATCTTCTTCAAACTCGATCGGTTCCATCTGAAAAAAATAAGATGTCTGGCGTACGCCGACATCGTAATACTCTTTCTGTATAGGTGCTATCTGAACACTGGTCCTGAATTGTTCCTTGAATTCCTGGTTGGCCCACGCGTGGTCAAGATGAAGATGGGTGTTGCAGAGGATATTAATATCTTCTGGCTCAATCCCGTCTTCTTGTATGTTTTTGACCAGCAATGGGAGGTTTTTACCGTATCCAGCATCAACCATCATTATCTGTTCGTCCTTGATGATGTATGTGTTGCAGTCCAACATACCAGGTTCAAGATAGTAGTATATATTGTCAGTCAGTTTCATGAAAAGCTCCTTGTGCTAAAAACAGTTAATCCATAAAAGGAAATTATGAATAGTTGATGCCTTTGCCTTTTTTAATTTAAGATAGTTGGAACGCCATAACTTTAGGCACTCTTTATTTGATACCCAGAAGTTTTTTCAGCGTTTTTTTATCGAAACCGTTTATGCGTTGGTTACCTACAAAAATAAGTGGTACACCGCGCCCTTTGAGTGCACGATACTTAGCCAATGCATTTTTGGATTCGTCAATATTATATTCTGTAAAGCTGATATTATGTTTATTGAAGAATTTTTTTGCCATAATACAGTACCCGCATCTTTTTTTCATATACATCACAACCGGGCCTTTTTTAAAAGCAGGATTTTTAGATGTTTTTTTCTTTTTATTAGATTTTAAATGGCGCTTATTGATTTTTTTAAGTGGTTTGGGTTTTACCTGCTTTTTCTCCTGAACGGAATTTTCAGGTGGAGGTATGTATTCAATCTCTTTAGTTGTCTTATGCTCTTTTACATTGTCATCTGGTGGAGAGTTAGAGAAACGCCTAATGCCATTTTCATCAATCCATGAATGGACGTCCGCGCTGAGGCTGTACGGGGAAAATATGACTACTATAATTAAAACAATAATCCTTAAAAGCATGTATGATTTTCTCAATATAAAAATTATTCGTGTTTTGCCTCAGCTTCAGCAAACACTCTTTTAACCAGCGGAAACGCCTTTTTTATTTCCGAGTCCATCTTTGATATTGTTTTTTCAACCTCTCCGGTGGAGGTGGAATCCTTAAAATCGATGCTGATATTAACAAGTACGAACTCAGGGCCCATATGCATAGTCAGCACTTCGTTTACATTCTCAATATCATCAAAGGAGCCGGCAATGTCACGTATACCTTTAACAACCTTTTTTCCTGCGCTTTCACCAATCAGCAGGCTCTTTGTTTCAACTGCAAGCCACACGGCAGTACATCCTAATGTAAGGCCGATCACAACTGAGGCGCCGCCGTCAAAATAGAGTATCCCTGTTAAATGTCCCAGAAGTATTCCCAAAAAGGCGACGATTAACCCGAGCATAGCAGCAATGTCTTCAAAAAGTACCACAAACATTGCCGGATCTTTACCTTGGTGAACAGCTTCAAAGTAGCCAAGATCACCTTTTGCTCGTGAAAACTCTTTCATGGCGACATAGCAAGATCCGCTTTCGAAAACCATAGAGAGACCGAGGACAATATAATTGATATAAGGGTTCATTATCTCCTTGGGATGTATGAGATGATGAATCCCTTCATATATGGAAATGCCAGCACCAACGGAAAAAATTAAAATGGCAACCACAAAGCTCCAGAAGTAAATCTCCTTTCCATGACCAAACGGAAACTGCTCGTCAGCCGGTCTTTTTGCCTGGCGGAGACCAAAAAGAAGCAGAACCTGGTTCCCTGTATCCACAACCGAATGAATGGCTTCAGATAGCATGGCGGAACTGCCTGTTAAGGCGCTTGCGATAAACTTGGTGATAGCAATAAGAAAGTTTCCAATAAATGCAGCGATAATGACTTTTTTAGATGAGGCAGACATAAGTAATATAATCTCTCTATTGTTAAATAATCATCTGTCGTTCGAATCAGCAAACATAATTCTGAATTTTTGTTGAACAGCAATGAAGATTCTGAGGAATGACGAATACTTATAAATATAAGTATTTAGTCAAATCCGTAAAATATGAAAGATAATAGGCAAAACATGTCTGGGTGTCAATTTTTATATGCAAAATATGGTAGGCGTTAATGGAATGAGCGAGTCAACCTGTATAACATATGGTGGGCACAGCCCACCCTACGATTTTAGTAACTGATTTGTATTTAATGAAAATGAGCGCCCAATGCATCTGTTTGTTGGGATTTGGTTTCATCGGGATCGAAATCGCTATCAGGATCGGGATCGAATTGCTCGGTTCCCTCAGTTTTTCGTATCCAAGCCCCATGTGTTTCGATTTCGATAGCGATCCCGATTTCGATTTCGATTCTTCAGGCTAAAATATTCCGGCTCAACCCAACCTACTATGATGCCCTTACAGCCTGTCTATCAACTCTTTTGCGACTTTTTCGCCGGAAAGGAGCATGCCGCCGAATATCGGTCCCATTCGAGGTCCGCCAAAAGTGGCATTGGCTGACATGCCCGCCACATAGAGACCCGGGAAGACTTCTCGAGTATTTTCAAGGGTGAGGGTTTCTGCCTTGTCTGACCACATCGATTTTTCCCCTTCAATTTTTCCGGTTGGTGTCATGAGTTCACCAGGGACTTTTTTCATAACCACTTTCACTACTTCTGTGGCATGGCCGGTTGCATCCACAACAAACGTTGACCGCATTGTTAACGGATCAATATGAAGTCCGGCCATTTCAACCGGGGACCAGTTAATGACAAGGCCGATTATCTCTTCGGTCCGCATCATTACATCTTCGACACTCACGCAGTTAAATATGGTCAGGCCTGCCTGAACTGCCTTGTAAGTCAGGGCGGTGATCGCTTCTATAGAATCCGACGTATAATGGTCTTCTTCAAACTTCTCATATCGGATATTGAATTCATCAAGAATAGGGAGGGCTGCCTCTTGTACAACAATTTCATTAAACATCATGCCCCCGCCCCACATGCCCCCACCGATACTGAGCTTCCGTTCAAAAAGGACTACTTTTTTTCCTGCTTTTGCAAGATAGTATCCCGCGACAATGCCAGCAGGACCTCCCCCAACGATGGCAACGTCGGTATCAAGATTATCCATTAGTTTGGCATTGTACTTTTCGATAATCGCTTTTGTGATGATGACTTCATTCAGTTCCATTTTATTCTCCTTTATTGTAAAAAGGTCTAAAACAAAAAACCGTCTCCCTGTAAAGGGAAACGGTTTGAATGCAGTCATTTCGTTTCCCTTCGCAGGCATTATCCTGATCAGGTGATAAGGGTATCCGTTTACGGATTCTCAGTCGTACAACAACACCCCTAACGAACAAATCAATTACTAAAATTATTTTTCAGAACTGTCAACATCTATTGTTTAATTCTTAATAAATGGCATATATATCTTGCTTTTTACTAAGCGAATATTCTAAAATAAATCAACTGCCGAACAGAACAATCTGTGGTACTTATTATTTTTAGCGCATATTCTTGTATCCCTTACAATTGAATGTCATTTAGATTGAAATAACCTTAAAAACTAAATTGGGTATAATAGAACTTCATGAGTAATTCACGAGAAATAGATTCTCTTGCACAGGAAGTAGAGAGATTAAAGAATAGACTTAATGAATCACAACAAGTCGCTAAAATCGGGAGCTGGGAATTTGACATGGCGACCGGAGAAGTCTGGTGGTCAGATGAGACATACCGGATTTTTGAGTGTGATCCTAAAACTTTTATACCAAGCACAGAGACAATCAAACAACTCTATCATCCTGATGATATAAAACCTATAGAAGCAGCTTGTGCGCGGGCCATAGAAGAAAAAACAGATTACGCCGGTGATTTAAGGATCATCACCAAGAAAGGGAGAATAAAGAACTGTCATTTTAAGGGTAGTATCAAATATAATTCAGATGGTGATGTCGTAACAATTTATGGTACTATTCACAATATAACGGAACGTAAACAGAGCGAACAGAAATATCAGAAACTTTTTGAATCAGCCAGTGATGGTATCTTTATTCTGCAAAATACTGACCAGGGGCCGGTTTTTACGGATTGTAATGTCAAAGTTCTGGAGATGTTCGGATGCAGCCCTAAAGATATTATTGGAAAAACACCTGCTGCATTTTCTCCTGAAATGCAGCCGGATGGCACCTTGTCATCGGAAAAGATTTTTATGATCGCAGAGGCTGCGATGGCAGGAGAAACACAGATGCTTGAGTGGAGTCATACACGGCTGGACAATACTCATTTTGATGTAGACCTTACCATAAACAGGATTGATATCAAAGAGGATATTTTTTTTCAGGCTATTGTAAGGGATATAACTGAGCGCAAACGGTTACAGGAAATCATCATTCAGACTGAAAAGATGATGTCTGTGGGAGGGCTGGCAGCTGGAATCGCTCATGAGATAAGAAATCCACTGTCGGGTATTATTCAGAATATACAGATTATTAGAAACAGACTCTTTGGTGATATGCAGAAGAATATTGAAATCGCTGATAAGTGCGGTGTTTTACTTGAACATGTCAGGGAATATGCCAGCAGACGTGAAATTGATAAGATTGCCCAAGATATTATTGAAGCAGGTACCCGCGCGATAGAAATCACCGAGAATGTTCTCTCCTTTAGCAGAAAAAGTGAGGCTGAATTTTCACTTCATGATTTAACTGAACTGATGGACATGACCATTAATCTGGTTTCTAAGGAATACAGCCTGAAGAAAAAATTAAATTTCAGAGACATAAGTATTATGCGGAATTATGAGGCTAACATGCCGCAGGTTGAGTGTGAAGCAGGTAAGATACAGCAGGTATTTATGAATATCCTTAATAATGGTGCTGAAGAGATGCATGAGACTGGCACATCATCTCCTTGTTTTAATCTAAAGATCATGCGGGAAAATGGTATGGCTAGGGTGGAGATCCAGGACAATGGCCCTGGTATGCCCGAAGAGGTTAGGAAAAGGGTCTTTGAACCTTTTTTTACGACAAAAAGTTCTGACACTGGTACTGGTCTCGGCCTTTCTGTTTCATATTTTATTATACATGAAAATCATGGCGGTATCATGGATGTGGAATCTGCTCCAGGAGCAGGCACCAGGTTTATTATTAAGATTCCGCTGAGACGATGATTCTTTCTGGTAAAGTAAAAAAACATAGTGCCTAAAGTTGTGGTATCACTCCGCTCTGCTTTATTTTAAATTAAAAGACAATTTGGTAGTGGCGATCCTTGTGATCGCCATTGTTGCTTTAATGAGTAATGTTGTTGGGAGCATCCAAACCGAAATCGTGACCGAAGGAAATCCCGTGGAGAAAGGGCATGGCCTTGGACACGATCACGCTGATAGCGTGACTGATGGAATCGAGCAATTCGATTTAGATCATGATGAAGCCAAATCCCAACAAACAGATGCACCGGCGCTCATTCTTCACGCCGATGCATCCTTAACGTTAGGTTGAAAAACACAACCTACTAAATCTATGTCTTAATACATTTTAACGTCTAACAAATGTCACGGCCACTTCGGCATTATCATCATTGCCAGGAGTCGGGAATGTCAGGCTTTTGAACAGTTTTCTGAGGCACTTTTCAAGATGTTTGTTTTTATTGAAAGACCAGCCTGTTTTTACTTTTATTATTTTTCCTGTTTTATCAACCGTGAGCATGACTTTAAGTTTTTTCGGGATACCCTGTTTACCTGATGCAGCAACAAAACATCTATTGATCGCTTCCATATACTTATTCAGCAGTCTGCTGATAGCGGTTTCAGGAATCCCTTTCTTGACATCTATTTCATCAATTTTAATCGACATCCTCATTTTTATGTCTTCTTTAGCGCCGACTTCAGTCTGCTCAACCTTTTCTTCCATTGGTGTTTCTGCTTCCGTAAGCTTGTCTCCTTCAACTGAATCAGAAGATGTACCTGGGTGAACCTGTTTCACTTCTTGATGAACCGTGTATTCACCGGCTTTATATTTGGATGTTGGTGCCGGTACAGCCATTGACTTTCTGCATTTTTTACCTGAATTAGCATAAAAACCCCCATATCCTACTGCATAGTTTGATACGCCGTGGGGGAGAGGGAGAGGTTGTTTTACCGTAACAGGTTGGCCATCAACAACCCGTTTCTCTTTATCGATGGCGATAAAAGAAGTATATGCTGTCAGGAGATTGTACGTCAGCCCCAGGTTTGTCACCTCCTGAACCCGTTCGTCATTCGGGCGGAGACGGTTATAATCAGCCAGCACAGCGATTCTGTGTCGTGCCCAGAGATATCTGAGGGCTGAATTGTTTTCTGTCGGTTTTACTGCTGATACATTGATTGTATTTTTATATGTTTTTTCACCAGATGTACCCTTAAGAACAATTTTTTCCTTTGGTTTTCCTTTGTATTTGCCAAACACAATGACCGGCCTTTCAGCCAGAACATCAGGGATGGAAGGAGGTTCAACGTCATATACCTTGAATTTTTTGTAATCAATGTCAATATTGGTCAAAACCGGTGATTCAATCAGTTTTCTGAACTTTCCAGCCTTTTCCTTTGCCTGGTCCGGATGAGTAAGTACAAAGGGTTCGCCCATGCCAATCCTTGCCATCCCTTCAATTAGGTGGCGGTTGACGCTCGATCCGATTCCAAAGGTGAACATATTGGCATTGCCCAGATTTTTTCTAATTAAATCAAATGCCTGTTCTTCAACTGTCACATAACCGTCAGTGGCGATCACGATGTTTCGTGAATACTCTTCAGTACCTTTCATGGCAAGCGCCTTTTTCAGGGCTGGCAGAAGATTGGTGCCGCCGCCGCCCCGCTGGCGATCAATGACATCAATCGCTTTTTGAATATTTTCTTTTGTAGCAGGCATGGATTGCTCGGACATGACGGTTGATCCGCCGGCAAAAAGAAGAACATTGAACCTGTCTTTTGGCCTTAAGCCGCTGATCAGGTCCTTTAGCAGTTTTTTAGATATATCCAGTGGGAAGCCGTTCATGGAGCCTGACACATCTACGATAAACATATAGTCACGGGGAGGGATATGATCCGGTTTTACTCTTTTTGGCGGCTGCATCATGATGAGGAAAAAATTTTCCTTTTCCCCTTCATACAGGAGCATACCAGTTTCAATTTTTCCTCCGGCCAGTCTGTATTTGAGGATATAATCCCTATTGGCACTGTGTTTTTCAGACGGGTCAAGGGTGACAGACGCGCTGTTTTTTCCCGTGTAATTGATACCGACGTTGTGAGTGTGGCAGGTGATATCTTGAATCGGTAGACCAGCGTTTATACCAGCGGTAATATCAAAGACGGTTGATGGCAGCTCTCCTTCCTGCAGATAAGGATTAGCGGTCCATGTTTCCGTAGTATTTTCAGCCATTTCACCACCAACATACCTGGGCCCAACAACAGTGGGGTAGACAAATTCATATACAGCATCTGTTGGCACAAGAAGTTCCGTGTATCTCAGTTCGACTTTTATCACATCTTTTGGAAGGATATTGGCAACGTTCATTTGGAAGACGTTCGGCCGATGCTGTTCCAAAAGGGACGCGCTCTGGCCGTTCTGTTTTGCCTGCTCATATTCCTGGCGGGCCTCTTCACGTTTCTTAATGTTTGCCTCAATGGTCCGTTCCCCCACCTGCATCTTCATGCCGTAAACAGCTGCTTTGGTTGAGCCGGGGAATACATAAATCGCTTCAAGTAGACGTGTCCCTTCATTCTTATATACCTGTGTGACAATGACATCCGCGATTACACCTGAGATATTGACATCAACGGAAGTCGATTTCAGAGGGAGCCGGTCAGTTTCAGGATCGTCGCTCTGGACAAAGAAATAGGGGGATAGGGTTTTGTCTCCGTCTTTTTCTATATTGGCAAACGCGCTGCCAGTGATGAACATAAAAAGAAATAAACATACCAGGATTGAAGGAAAGGTTCTTGTTTTCATTTTTAGCCTCCTTTTGTCTTTAACTGTCTTTGTTAATTGATCTTTCCTTTTGCTTTCGTGCTGCTTTCTGTCTCTTTAGACAAAAAGGAGATAAAAAAGTTCCCGAATTTTTGAATGACAGATTATAGAATAATTTTTATGCAACGTTAGGGTTAAGTATGCGCATGGTTTGACTTAAACAAGGTTCTGTATTAATCATTTATTCAGAAAACAACCAACTGAAATCAGACAGTTATTTTTATCAAAATCAAAGCTGCATATAACGGTCATCACTTTGAATAACCATCCTATATTAAAGAAAATTCTTCTCGTTCTAATAAGCTTCTTATTTGTATGGTGTATTGTTGAAATCAGCGTTATTCTCTATACCGGTAGAATGAATAATTGGATCATTGTACAAGGCGGCGGTCTGATTAAGCATCATGGCTTGAAATTATTTTCGTTTAACAGTGATCTTGGATGGTCACCAGCTTCTCATACTTCATTTAAAAAGTGGGATAAAACAATATATTTACTTGATGACGGTATCCGTTCAAACGGAAGGAAGCAGAACATTCAAGGTGTTCCTGATATTCTGGCAGTGGGTGATTCTTTTACATTTTGCAATGAAGTGGCTGATAAAGAAACCTGGCCTTCATTACTTGAGGAGATGGGCGATCATAAAGTGCTGAATGCAGGTGTCCCAGCTTATGGGTTTGACCAGATCATTTTACGTTCGGAACTTCTTTTAAATAAATATCATCCCCATATCCTTATTGTCAGTTTTATCCCTGATGATGTTATTCGTTGTAGTGAAACAGTAAGGCATGGTTTGTCAAAACCTTATTTTGAAATAGAGGATAGAAAGCTTGTTAAAAAAAACAGTCCGGTTCCTTACAGAAAAAATTTTAATTTAGATACTTTCAGATCTGTATCCGGTCATTCTTTTCTTTTTCATAAAATGATGAGCGTTGTTTCTCCAAAATACTGGTATTCTGGTACACTATTTGATATCCAAAGAATAGATAATCAGCCTTTTGAAATTGCAAAATTGCTTGTGGACCGGCTGGAGAATGACATCAGGGGGAAAAATATCAGGGTTGTTTTTCTTGTTCAGGCTCCTTGGCATATCAATAAACACCAGATGGAGCAGACAGCTTCATTGATTGCTCATATTGAGGGGAAGAAAAACGACAATATACGTATACTAAATCTTGCGTCACAGCTGCTTGATGTTAAAGAAAGGGATCCATTAGAATTTAACAGCTATTTCCACCAGAAATGGATACGTCACATGTCTTATAAAGGGAATCTGTTTATTGCAGATCATGTAAGGGACTTTATTATGAAAAGATCAGGAGTCAGTTATTGGTAAGCTTTACAATGACCTGGACTGTTTCCCCTTCAATGCCGGGAAGAGGAGGGGGAGGGGATATGAACCTTCCGATATTATTCAGTTTTTTACAGAATAGGGCGTAATTTTCAGTTGGAATTTCTACCCTGTACCTGGGGGGATCCTTGAGTGTTGTAGCAAGTAATTTCCCGTTAACACTGTTGATAATTTCCTGAAGCGTTTTCTGAATACCTTTATATTGTTTGTCAGGAGAGTGGAGCGCTTTTTTTGTTTTTACCAAGGTTTCAGGCTTTCTTGGTTTTTCTGAACGCGAGACCATGGTTCCCACAACATCTTCTTCAGATATAACCGTTGCAATGCCGGGTGTATCTTTAGGCTTTTCTGTATCAGTTTTAGCCCGTGATAAGTCTTCTACCGTTTCTGCGATGACCTGATCTTCATCAGCAACAGTCGCTGCATCTCCAAGTATTTCTTCTTCTATGGGCGGCGTCAACGTTGTTTCAGCATTTGTTCCATAATTCACTGACATCCTCTTGTTTTCTTCACTTTTTATTCTTTTTACAGCAGATCGTTTTTCTATTGGAGAAGCAGGGCTTTTAACGCTGGATCCTTTGCCTGAAATAGACATCTTATCTTTTTCAGGAGTAAGTAAAAGGGCAAGCTCAATCGGCTTATTACTAACAGAAGGCGCCAGTTGCTTATGGTGCTTAACGGTTCCACCTAAAACCGGTTTTTCCGTTACAGGTTCAGGTTCAACTTTTTTTCTGTAATATTTTTTTTCTTCAGGCACTTCAACGTCTTCAGCTCCACTAAATGAATAAAGCCCGGATTCTTCTTCAATTTCAACTAATTCCAGTTTTTTTCCAGGTTGAGGACTTGGTGCGGTCTTGTCTAGAAATCCTCTCTGGAAATTATCATAATCCCCGGATCCGGGTGTATCAGCTGTCTTTTTTTCAACCGCTTTTGTTGATGGCTTCTGTTTTTGGGCAGTTCTGGTTTCTGTAGTTAATTCAGATAGTTCTTTTTGTATTTCCGGTGTATTGACAACAAAAAAGACCAGGACACAAATGGCTGCGGTTGCGGCAAACTGCAAGGGGATTTTTATTTTAAAAGGGACAAACAGTCTCTGTATGAAACTTCTGATGCTTGAAGCAGGGGCCATCTTTTTGTGGAGT
>JANQFQ010000042.1 GCA_028277765.1 Desulfobacterales bacterium | reverse complement strand
TTAATCCTGACACGACTTTATCCGTCCATTTACGGAGTTGATCTATGTTAACAGAGGCATCTCCAAACGAAAGCCCCATTCTTTGAGCATTCTCAGCGGTATGCATCAGGTCGACGACGTTTATCAGAGCTTTCGAAGGAATGCAGCCTTCGATAAGACAGACTCCACCGAGCTGCTCGCGTTCTTCGATCAGGACGACTTCTTTGCCCAGATCAGCTGCCCGTAAGGCGGCAACATAACCACCGGGACCGCTGCCGATAATTGCGACTTCAGTCTCTTCCCGCAGGCTTCCCATTACCATATATGACTCCTACTCATCTATGCTTCCAACATAAGTTTGTGTGGATCGGTAAGCAAATTAGTCAGGTCATTCATAAACCTGGCTGCTTGGGCTCCGTCAGCCACGCGGTGATCGAATGCCAGAGTCAGCGGCAGCATCTTCCTCGCAACGACATTGCCATTTCTGATAACCGGCTTCTCCTGTACCTTACCCATACCCAGAATAGCTACATCCGGATAGTTTATGGTCGGAATCAAGCCCGTACCGCCAATCGAACCGATATTTGTAATCGTGATTGTGTTACCCTGCAAATCGGAAGCATCAATTGTCGACTCACGTGCAGCTTCGGCAAGAGTCTCGATATCGGCTGCCATCTCAAGAATGCTCTTGCGGTCGGCATCCTTCACCACAGGCACAATCAATCCTCTCGGTGTGTCAGCGGCAAATCCAATGTTATAATACAGTTTGTAAATGATCTCTTCCCTGAATGGATCCAAACTCGCGTTAAACATCTTCCATTTCTTTAAGCTTGCTATCAACGCTTTCATGACAAACGCCATCATGGTCAATCTGCTGCCGGGTTGCCCGGAGCGTTTTTCCTTTTCTCGTCGTCTGAACCCTTCAAGATCGGTAACATCCACTTCGTCCATATGCGCAACATGCGGTACGAGTACCATTGAGGTTACCATCTTGTGTGCAACCTTACGTCTGATCGAACGCAATGCTTCCGTTTCGACAGGACCAAGCTGCGAGAAATCAGGCAGCGGATCGATGTCGAGGAAGGGAATCGCTGAGGCTGCGTGCGCAGAAAATTCAGCGATGGCTCTTTTATCATCGCTATCAACGGCAGCCTCACCGTCAGCAAGGGGCGCCGGAACCGCTTCGCCGGAGGCGAAGCGCTGAACGTCGTCTGGAGTAACTCGTCCGGCAGGTCCTGTGGCAGGAACCAGATTGATATCGATGTCAAGTTCGCGTGCGAGACGACGTGTCGCAGGCGCAGCCGGTACAGGTCTACCTGGTGCATGCGAGATTGGAGCGCCTGCTTCCGGCGCCTGAGTCTCTGACAATGCAGGACTATCGGCGTCTTCAGTTTTATCTGCAGGCTCTTCAGCGAGTGTTTCTTCTGGTGTATTCTGCTCGCTTTCAGGCTGAGGTTCTGGTTGTTCAGGCTGAGGATCTGGGTAAGGTTCAGACATGGAAGGAGTGGTGGCCTTTAATTTGCTTGTTTCAGCTTCAAGATTCTTAATATTTGCTTTTAGGGTTTTTATCTCCTGGGAAGATTTAAACTGATTCATAAGGTTTAATATATAAATGATCAGGCACCCGGCCAGGAAACAGCCGATTAGGAGGAGCCCGGTTGCCAGTTCCGGGAGATAATATCCAAATTTAAAAAGTTTTATTCCAAGGGCTTCCTTGTGAGAGAAAAAAGCCCAGTTTGAAAATATAAAAAGTACGGCAAATATTAGAAAAATTACGATTAGAACAATTTTTGTTTTTTTCATTTGCCCTCCAATGATATCTATTTTAACTAGCTGATTTTTAATTATTATTCTTTTTCGTTGTAAAACTCAACCCTTTTTTCTCTCAAAAGGGGACCACCTCAATACTGCCCCACATGCCCATCTTGTCGTCTATGATGATTACAATGCCGTCCACACCCTTTATATCCTTCCCAAAATCAATGGCTTTTTGAATATCAGAAGAAGTGAGAACCGAGTTGGCAATGGCAGTGGCAGCCGCGTCAGCAAGGGTGCATGATGTTGAAGCGATACAGACAGCGTCCGCTTTTCCAAGACTGATGGAGTGCCCGATTTTACCTGATGATGTACAGATTGCCAGGGGTTCACCTGCCCTGTCAATTCGGATGCCCACACGCATACTCAGGGGGGATTCCCCGGCGAATATACCGGCAACAACCGGTGTGTTTATCTTCACAAAAAGATCGCCCCCATTTTCTATTACTACTTGATCCGAGTGCTTGAGGAGTTCCTTGCCCACATGTTCAGCCACAGCCCCGGCAACAGCCGCCATTGGACCCACACCCGTGGTTATGCTGGCTGCCGACATGTCTCTGATTATTTCAGGTGCAGGGCTGTTTAAAACCCATGGCGAAAGGGTTCCTGAAAATTCCGGGAAATTGTTTATATATGTTTCAATATATGCCCGCTGCTGCATCACAATATCTTGGGTAATATTTGAAAGGTCCTGTTCAGCAAGCACATGAAGATCGGTTTCTTTTATAATGACATTGAAAGGGACCAAGCTGTCAGCTCTGACCAGGTTCCGGTATGTGCGTTTTTGTTGCAAGTGGTTTACCTGTAATATTGCGCCTGTTTTTCATAAAGTTGCGCGTATGTGCCACCTTTTTGAATCAGTTTGTCATGGGGACCGCTTTCGGTTATTTCCCCATTTTTAAGGACAAAAATACGGTCTGCCATACGGACTGTTGAAAAACGGTGACTGATGAGGACGGCGGAACGGCCGGACAGGAGTTCACGGAATTTTTTAAACACAGCGTATTCACTTTTTGGATCAAGTGAGCTTGTGGGTTCATCAAGAACGATAATTTGAGAATCTCTCATAAACGCGCGTGCCAGGGCTATTTTTTGCCATTGCCCCTTACTAAGTTCTTCACCATCCTCTATCCATTTGCCCAGAAACGTTTCATAAGCCTTTGGAAGGTCAGTGATCATTTGATCTGCTTCTGCGTGATTTGCGGCTGTTCTGATTTGCTCAAGGTCAGGGGGGATGTCTATGTTTCCATACCAGATATTATCTTTCGCTGTAAGATGATACTGGATAAAATCTTGAAATATTATGCTGATATCTTTTCTGAGGTCTCTGCTTTCAAAGCTCCTGAGGTCTACACCGTCCATAGTGATGGTACCTCCTGAAGGATCGTACAGTCTGCAAAGGAGTTTCACCAGCGTGGTTTTACCTGACCCGTTTTCACCGACAAGTGCAACAACCTCACCAGGCCCGACAGATAAAGAAATATCTTTAAGAACGTTTTTGTCCGTTGAAGGGTATTTGAAACTGACATGGTTAAACGTGAAACCTTTCTTCATGGGTCGGGGAACAGGTTTTGGCTGCTCAGGTTCCTTTAATTTCGGCTTGAAATCGAGGAAGTCATAAAGGTTAGCGATAAAAAGATTGTCTTCATAAAGACCGGCAAGCCCAGCGAGCAGTCCCTTGAAATAATTAAGGCCCCTTTGAAACGCCTGGTAATACATGACAAGGTCTCCAAGAGATATGGTACCCTGAACCGCGCTGTAAGCGATAAATCCAAATGTGCTATAAACCATAATCGCCGCGCATCCCTGTGCCATAAGGTCGGCCAGTATACGCTGCCTTTGTACCTTAAGGTTTTCCGATCTGATGGTTTTTCGGAGTTCTTTTGCTTTTTTGATAAAAAGATCACCCAGACCAAAGATCCGAACTTCTTTTGCGTGCGTGTCTCCGGTTAGCATATAATTGAAATAAGCTGCATTTCTTCTGGCAGGTAAAAGTGTCTTGTGGAGTTTGAACATAATACCCGAATACTTAAGTTTTACGAGGATGCCTGGTATCGCGGCAGCGATGATCACCAAAGAGACGCTCCAATGAAAGGAAAACAGCAATGCGGCCATGGCGGTCAGGGAGAATAAATTTTGCCCAAGCTGCATCAAGCTGTTTACAATACGGACTGGTCTTGTCGCTCCCTCTGTCTGGGCAAGGTGCAGTGAATTAAAATACTTTGGGTCGTCATAATACTCAAGGTCTACTTCGATCGATTTGGCGTGAATCATGGAGGCAATATGGTCAGATACGGTAAATGCCTGGGCTTCTTTTATAATTGTGGCAATAATCCCGCATAAAGCGTTGATGATCGCAAGCCCAAGAGCGAATCCAACATAAACCAACACCTGCTTAAATGCTGCTGATTTGTCCGGCGCAGTGACAGAGAAGGTCACCGCGTCGACAATCAGTTTCATAACATAAAGCGTGGCAAGGGGAATGAGACTCTGAATAATAACCAGGGCGAAGCTGACTGTAGTTGAAAACGGGGCAGTCTTCCATACCAGAACAGCAGCCTTATCAAGCCGTAGAGCACTCCTTATTTTTTGGTATGTAGTAACGCGTTCATCCATCAGTTTTACTCTTATCTCCCTTATATCGCAGGATTTTTTAAAAAGCGTAAAGCATAATTAAGTGATGTGCAAGGAAAAATGCGGGTTAATCACAAGCTTCCTTGCTTTTAGTTGTCTGAAGAGAGGATTTGTCGATAAATACTTTAAAAGGCCGTTTTATAATCCATTGGTTTGCACCGGCGGGCAGTCGGGCGATAATTGTTTTACCCATCAGTAGCTGGTGTTCTGTTTCTTTTCCGCGCTGGAAAGATACCTTCCTGATGTTGATCCAGGGTTTGAATATCCGCCTGATTAATCCGGTTTCCGCAAGCCAGTGGTAAAGAGGATGTAAAAGTGCTGAAACTTTTTTGTCTAAGTATATTCTGGTATGGAGTATCAATGCCAGAAACCAGCCGGTTTTCCCCCCGTAAATTTTTATGTGTTTTTTGCCTCTGAGGGCGGAAACCACCTTACCGGTAATATGTTCAGGTGTTAAAGAAAACCGGTCAGGGCACCTATTGTTGTCTCCCCTGGTTATTATCCTGCTGCTTGTTGAGACAACTCTGTGGACCATGAGTAGATTTTTATCTGGATGCTGGAAGACAATAACGTCACCTACACGAATACGGTCTCCATTATACGGTATGACATTAAGCCTGTCACCGTCAATCAGGGTGGGATTCATACTGGGACCAGCATAATTAATCATTGTAATAAATCAGCATTAAATATTGGTATTTGCCGATCCTTTATTCTCAGGATACGGTTTAAGCGGTGTTCAGATGTCAGGCCTTTTCATCAAAGCACCTGCTCTATCTTTTCCCAGAAACAGCCGTTCAGGCTTACCATCAGCCTGTAGGTAGGAATCCGTTTTGTCAAATAGCAGGCGTTATCAAACAAGTTTTTCCTGAAACCCCGGATGATTGTATCGGGTTTATGTCTTAAATATTTTTCAAACAATTGTTCAGATGATTCTTTTATTAACATGGATGCTTCACCCTCCCCGATTGGTATAACCCTGTCGGTTTCCGCCTGCTCCAGAAAAAAAACCGCTGAAATCGGTACAGCATAACGGGTGTTCCATGTTTTGTTAGAAATGCCCCAGAGGTAATCACTCCATGTTGGGAACGGGTGCGCCTGATATACTGAATGAATATCAGGTATAGCAAGTGTTTCATCATCACACAGGGCTTTCCATTTTCCTGAAAGTCGGGAACAACATGTTGTTTTTCCTGTACCCCCAGGGCCGGCTAGGAGTACGCCTTTGCCCTCAAACTCGGCCAGCCCGGCGTGAAAAGGGAGACCGCCCCTTTGCGTACTGATATAATATATCGGTAGCAACGAGTACCACATATTCAAATATTCGGTGGGTATGTCGCTGCAATTGTCTGTCTCGCAGATAAAACGGGTTTTATTTCTATTGTGTAGCCTGAAGGTACTGTATATGAGTGACCAGTCCGAATCCGTGTACCGGCCCTGCTTTGGTTCTGAAATTTCCGGCGGCTTGTCCTGTTTTAACGTTTTAAATATCATTGTTATTTCCGGATCTGCATCACATCCCGGGAGTTCCATTATTTCGGCCATACGATTAAGCCATTCAGCCAAGCCCGCGTCTGCTGACAGACAGAATCTCGTCCCATTGATCAGCTGGATTTCAAATTTTTTTAATTTATGTTTATTTAGATCAACCATTTTTAAAGAACCAGTTTAAATTGTCATCCTGGCGTGTGTAGTAAAATCAATATTATAAATAAAAAAAGAAAAAATGCAGGAAAAATGGGGGAGTTAAGAAAAACCGTAATCGGTAAGCGCCTTGAAGAATTTGTTTTCAGGATGCTGGGTGGTATTTGCCCGGCATCCTGAAATTGCCTGATGTGTTCTGGGTTAAATATTTTCCGTAGACATAAAAATATTGCTGCTAATTCGCGCCTCCGAGCAGGCAGGAGCCAAAACTGCCTCCACCACCACAGGTAAGCGGAGTAGAACCGACGGTGCAGCTCTGGGTCGGGGTACTCCCAGCAGTACAGGTGCCGCCGACAACAGATGTCCCAGTGGTACAGCTGGCGCCAAATGAGCTGCCAGCGCCACAATTGAGTGCATTACTAGCGCCATTCGTACACTCGACTGCTCCAGCAGAAGCACCGCCAGTACAAGTAGTCGCATTTGAACCAGCACTACAGTCGCCAAGAGCAGTACGGTTTTGTGTCAGGTTAATAAGCTTAGGTTTTTCCCATTCCATATTTTAATGCCTCCAGTTTGAAAATTACTACAAATCTATATACGAGGATGCTTTTATGCAAAGATAATAAACCCAATATCTTTTGTAATAAATATAGTCAGAAAACTTATATGTTTTTTTTAGTAAAATCAATATATTTTTTCCTGAACAATCAAATAATTTACAATAGGTGATAAACCGCATATCCGGCCTGATAGAAGGATATGTGTTTAATTGTTTATGGCAAATGGAAACAGAAAACAGCTAAAAGCATTAATATTATCGAATAATTACAAATATGCTCGGCGTCCAGCTCATAAGTCTGTCATCAGATTACACTGGTTCTGATTCATATGGCAAATTTTTACTTATTCCTTAAGTCTTGTGGAAGGAAAGAGCCCTTTCTGTTTAGCCTGATCACAAAACCAGAAAGGGGCAAACAATTCTCTTGACCGGTAATAATTCTGCGCCACACAGCTCCCAAGGCAGGTTCCTTTTAAAATACAATTTCCGCATATACCCTCAAGCTTAGACGGAAGCCCCTCACGGATTTTATTGAGCATGGGGGTATTGTTCCAGACATCCCTCAGGCTGTCTTTTTCAGCATGACCGAATATAAACTCAGGTATTGTTTCACCAATACCGCAAAACGCATAAGAACCATCAGAAAGAACACCCAGGACAGTGAAAATGCCGCATACGGAACAGCCGATACTCTCCTTTTCTCCAAACATCCTGCCGAGGGATCTGAACGCGGGCGGTTGGTGGTAAATAAGTTTAAGGCTGGTGGTTTTTGACAACACGTTTTCCACCTTTCGGCCTGTTTCAACCAGCTCTTCAATGGTAAGGGTTTCTCCTGCCTCATGGAGGGTTTCACCTCTAGCTGTGGGCTGAACAAGGTTGAATTTAACTGAAGCAGCGCCGAGGGATTCAGCCAGCTTTATGATATCCTCTAACTGGTTCAGATTTTTTCTCATAATCGACATGATCAGTTGGGGCCTGAAACCTGCTTTTACAAGGTTTTTAACACCTGAGATGGAATCTTCAAAGCTCCCTTCCACATTTCGTACCCATTCATGGGTTTCAGCGTCAGCACCGTCAATGCTCACGGAGACTTGGGTGTTTTCATCGGCGGCTTTCAACTTTTTTGATATCTCGAGATCGCACAAAACACCATTTGTTTCTACAAGAAGACTGAGCTTCTGTTTTTTTATTTCATCCAGTATTTTATAAATATCCGGGTGGAGGAGCGGTTCACCGCCGGTGAGTTTAACAGTGGTAAGCCCAAGGGAAATACCCTGCCAGAGGATTGAACGGAAAAGAGAGAGATCAAGGGATGGATAAGTTTTGCCCGGTCCCTGGTATCTCGGTGCGATCCAGCAGTGCCTGCATTGGAGGTTGCATCCCTCAGTAAGGTAAAAGTAAATCTGTTGTAAAGGGTAGTTCTTCTGTTTTTCAGCAGGTTCTGTCATCAATACTTCCACGTAAATTGTTCTGTACGGTTTCTAATGATCTTCATATCCTGCCAGTCCTTTTTCAAGAAGCGTGTCAATAAACTCTTCAATGAATTGAGCGGCATCTTCAGGGGTATCATTACACTCCGCGCGCAGCTTTACCAGAATATCATCAGCAGTATGTTTCCCGTCAAGGTGGTTCCAGATAAAAACACTTACAGGGTTTATCCCAAAAC
Source organism: Desulfobacterales bacterium (assembly GCA_028277765.1). Classification (GTDB taxonomy): domain Bacteria; phylum Desulfobacterota; class Desulfobacteria; order Desulfobacterales; family SURF-7; genus JANQFQ01. The sequence continues at coordinate 66,022 of JANQFQ010000042.1, read as the reverse complement.
CTTCGCCTGTGCCGGGATCAAAAAGGATGGCCCAGTCATCGAATTCCTCCCTTAAAACAACCATCGGGTTTGCTATTGGTTTTTCTGTAGATTTCATATGTTCCTCCAAAAGCATTAATCTTGCACCAAATTGTAAATACCTCTTTTCTTTAAAATGTCAATAATTATTGTTTTTCAAAGACATAAGAAATTCATACGCAAGTGTTTTATTCCAGTTGTTAAAATCTGCTTACAAATATGATTAGTAATGGACTTCACAGGTAAAATATGATTGTTAAAAGGCGTAAAAAACAAATGATGAGCGTTTTTTCTATGGCTATAAGTATTATTATACCGAAAATGGCATAAGTTTCATTTGAGTTGACAATGTTATTTCATAACCTTGCAACTCAACTTTATATAAATTCAAGGTATATGACAGATATTTCGCAAAACATCATGGGAAGAAGAGATCTGGCTGAGTTTATCCTAGACCTGTCATACCGTATTTCCGTCTATTCACCGCCCATGAAACCGTATGTCCGTTTTTGTGAGCAGGAAAAGCCGTCCGGCAAATGGCGAGCATTTTATCCAGACCATTTCTGGGATTTTGACGATCATCTTCAGAAGACCCTGCTCGGCCTGCTGAAAAGCATTGTGGATGATGAAGAGATCGAGCAACTGTATACCGAACGTTTTATTGAAAACCTTGGATCATTTTATGACCAACAGAAAAGATTGCTGGAAAACGCGGTTAAACATAACATTGGGTATGAAACCGTTTTTAGAGCAAGGGATAATTATATATTAAAAAGAGTTAAGCCGGGCAGCCGCATGCTATATGCGGGATGCGGATCAGGTACGGAATGTATCAGTTTTGCTGAAAAGGGTCTCGATGTAACCGGCATTGATACAAATCAGGATCTTGTTGACGTGGCAAACGGCTGGGCAGACCACCTTGGGCTATCATTCAGGGCGCTTTGCATGGATATGATGAACCATACCCTTGAACCAGGTGTTTTTGACAGCATCGTACTGGAATTTTATGGTTCGTGGTCTTCGGAAACCACGACATCCATGGCACGGCAGAAGCTGGCCGTCTTATTGAAACCTGACGGCATGGGATTTATCGTGGCACAGCGGCGGAAATACGCGTCATATTGGTATATGATGCGCCATCGGTTTTCACCGGCCATGGCAAAATGGCTGATACCCCAGACACGTCTTGACTTTATCCGATCAGGAGAAGATGCTTGTGAAGAACGGCTTTTTTTCGGCCTTTATAACCGATGCCACTCAAAGGAGTCTCTCGCGGCTGAACTGGCGGATATCTTTGACGTGCAGGAATGCACGTATGAGAGTTATGATCCCCGTTATGTTATCGCGGTTGTAAGAAGGAAAGAGGATTTTGCGCCTGGGGACACGGCTGATGGGATGCCTGCTGACGATACAAGGCGGGAAATTTCAAAAGGGGATTTGGCGCATGTGCATGAAACGCTTTTAAAGATCGCAGACATCTGTGACATGCTTGAACAGCACGCAAAAGAAGTGGATACTTTTTTTAAAACAAAGGGAAAAAATCAAAATCCTCTGGCATGTGTGAAAACAGATTTGGTAGGTTTTGCGGATCTTGTCAATGATGTTTATGAGAAATGCGGGATAATGTAAAAGTGAAGATGGTGGGCACAGCCTACCCTACATAATTTTCATCGCCTTTTATCGTCATTGATACAGACGTCGTTATTTAATACCAAAGAGAGACTGAAAACGCTGCGAATCATTATCGTAGGGTGGGCTGTGCCCACCATCTCTCAGAAAAGCAAGGCGCGGCAGAAAGATCAGATCCCCAGCCCACCGGTCTCTTCAATAAAGTTTCTGTAGCAGTCCTGGGGATTGGCCTGGATCAGGTCACCGGTTATTTCATAGGCAAGCCCTGGGCAGCTGCCGTTACAAAAGGGATTCCACTTGCAGTCTTCACACCCGGGAACCTTTGTCATGGGGATTGTTCTCCGTTCTTTCATCTGTTTCAGGATGTTATGTGTTTTCCAGATTGTTTTAATGGAATCCGTGTTTATCCTCCCCAGTTCGAGGGTGGAAAGGATGTTGCACGGGGTTATGATGCCGTCATGATTGATTGACAGTTTGCTGAACACGCATCCGCAGGCTGAAAGAAGGCCCATCTGCCACTTTTTATTTTTATCCCCTGTGGCCATGGCGTGTTCCATGTCATGGTAGGTTCGCCATCTGGCAAGAGGGCCGGCTGTGGCAGATATCCTTCCGTTATATCTCTGAGCAAGGTCGGCAAGGGTTTTCATGGCTTTTATTTTCTGCTCCGGCTGAAGAATAATCTCATCCTGGTTGCTGCACCCCTTTCCTATGGGTATGGCGTCATTTGTGCCAAAGGCCGCGATATTGATATCATCAAGCAGAAGGGCCGCTATATTCTCAAGATCATCCACGTTGTGCCTGTTTACAGTGACCCTTGAGGTTACTGGCAACCCCGCTTCCTTTAAGAGCCTTAATGCCCGGACTGCTTTTTCAAAGGCGCCTTGTCCCCTGCTTTTATCGTGGATTTCAGGGCGTGATCCGTCCAGGGAAACCTGAATATTGCTGAACCTGGCCCTTCTTCTCCCTTTTTTAAATTTTGCAATGATCTTTTCTGTTATCAGCGAGCCGTTTGTTAAGATGGAATATCGCATACGGTTGGCGATGATGGAATCGATAATCTCAAACAGGTGCGGCAGGATAAACACTTCACCGCCACTCAGGCAGACCGAACGGACAGACAGGCTGCCGAGTTCATCAAAAAAGGAGAACCACTCCTCTTTGGGCAGGTCTTTTCTCGCCTGCATGGCATCAGCGTAAAAACAGTATTTGCACGACAGATTACATTTCCCGGTAAGTGAAATGTCAATACTCTTTGGCGCATCAGAAACATGAGGATACTCGATTAAGGGTTTTCGGGATGATATGGCATCGGTGTGTTCCACAGCAAAGCCCTGGCGGAGAAGATCCTCCAGAAACACAGACGTGTCTTCTATAGCCCTGTCTAGAGTAATCGTTTCAAAAGCGTCTGAAATATCTGCAGCGATCGCTTTAACCGTATAGCCCTTGTTCAGCCGCTGCCAGATGAATAATCCAGCAGGATTCAGCTCCTTTTCCGTTTCGGAATCCGCTTTAAAAAGGACAATTCTATTGTCATCCAGTATGCGCCCGGAAATATCCGGTTGGACAGTGTATATTTTTTCAGGAGTTACTTTTGACATGGCCTTATATGTGTATAGATGTTTGCATATTCAATTAGAATCAATATCTTTAAGATGAAATTGTCAAGACATTATAGAAGGTTTTACTTGATGGTGAAATCTTCTAGAAGGTCTGCTACCCCTTTGCCGGGCTTAAAGTGCAATTCATACGCGGGAATATTAGAAACAAGATCTTCACAGAAACTGAGGATGTCAGTTACTGCTTTACGATCGTACCAGGGTATGGACGAAACAGGCATTAGGCGCTTAACAGCTTCAGCTGGTTTAAGCTCTTTGATAACGTCTTCTTTGCTGTGGTGGATAAAAAAGATACCTTCAAGGGGAAAGTGTTTGTTCAGGGCGACGCGTGCTTCGCCGGGCCACGGTGTCCCAAAGGCCTTGAACTGATCATCAATTTTCCTGAGAACAATCCGGTCATCGCTCAAAAGAGTTATGTTTTTTTTGCCTGAAAACTGATAAGAGAGCGTGCTTTTACCAGCACCTGAAACACCCGGGAAAACAAACCCTTTTCCTCCTATGCCGGCACCGGCCGCGTGGATTATCATCCCCTTCCTGGGAGCGAGTATATGCATAAGCAGGATTTGATCAATGGGATAGCATACCGGATTGATGGCAACCGCTTTCCCATCTTTTTGCTGTATCAATTCTTCATTACAATAGATCGTTGCTTCTGAAAATGTATGGTTTACATCTGCGACCCTAAATGGTGATTTAAACGCAGGAGAATAAATGGAAATGATATAATTATTTTTGTCACGGTATAGCGACCATGACAGGCCACTGTCAAATACGGTTTCCAAATTGCTGGTATCAGGCGGCCCAACCTGCAGGTGGATTGTTATCGTGAGCGGCCGTGAAATCCCGCTGTTGTCCGGATTTATGAATGAATGATAGGCAATATCAGAAGCTTTAAATATGATATGTGTGTTATTTATTATTTCAAATTTTACTTCGGCGATTTCCATATAAAAAAGGGATGCTTAGCGAATGATCGTAAGCGTGGTTGGATAAAGTAAGTTTATGATCCTATGCCTGAGCAAGGTGCGCCTGCAAGACAATTGGGCGGCGCGGCTGGAGTCAGTGGAGCATCTGAAGGCGATTTGCAACCGGTACCTAGGACTTCTTCCGCTGCCAGCTCTATAGTCCTTAGCCTTGGTTTTTTATATTCTTTTTTTTCTCTATCATTTTTATGCATGGTCTGCACCTCTGCTTTCCATCGCATAGATGCTCTTTAGCTTTTCATACCGGCAATGTCCGATCTCGCACAAGAATTCAGAAGGTGTCTCTTCTGCTCCGGTTTCCATTTTAAAAAAAGGGGGGCAAAAACCGCATAGATGAATTTTATCACATGTTCTGCATTTAAAATCTTTGCTTGCTTTTTTTTCTTTTATGCCGGGTATGACATTATGCCAGCCTTTAAAAAAGCTCCCCTTTAAAATATTATACGTAAGACTGTTTACCATCAAGCATGGTTGAAGATTACCGTATGGGTCTATATGAAACGTACTGCATCCGGTACCGCAGTTATAAAGTGTGTCAGGGATAGATATATTATCCATTCTGTTGAATAATTCGAACCATTGTTCATGTCTTTTTTTGACGGAGAACTCTATCTCTACTGCTTCCCGAGGGTTTATCCGTACATTGAGCGGATCCATATTACCGCCAAGGCCTGGGAAAATATCTGCATCAAATCGAAAATCAAGGTTTAAATCATCAGCTATTTTCATTATAGCATGAAACTCTTTGAAATTAAAAGACATTAATATAGTTTTTAACTTTGTTTGAATGTTCGCTTCTAAAAGCTGGTGAATGCCATGCATGCATTGATCAAATGCTTCCCTGCTGCCAGTAATCTTTTCATAGGTTTCAGGGGTTGCCCCATAAAGGGTTATCTCGACTGTACGGGGCGGGAGATCTTTAAAAAGTTCCAGTATGTCTTTATTGATCAGTGTACCGTTTGTGAAAATCGTCACCAGCAGGCCATTGGTTTTGGCATGGGTGTATATTTCGGCAAAATCTTTTCTGATGAGGGGTTCACCGCCGGTTATTAGAAAACTGATGCATCCTGCATCAGTAACTTCATCGATAATGTTGATCCATTGGGATGTATTCAATTCACGCCTGGCATTCTGCTGTGTGTTCGCGCTCCTTTTGATATAACAGTGAGCACAGTTCAGATTGCATTTCCATGTAAGGTCAATGCTGCCTGATAATGGTATCCTTTGGCTGACTACCTTTTTATGGAACAGCTCTAAATACTCTTTATTGCTCAGCCATTCTGTTTGTGTGCAGTCCATAACCATCTCTTTTTACGATTCAGAGCCTGCTTTTTCAATCAGTTCAGCGTTTAGAAGCTCGTCTATGAATTCAAGGAGATCTGTTTCAGCACGCTCCTTTTCCACGTCAAATGCTTGCAACACACGGCTGCTGATATCTGAAAGCCGGTTCTTGCCGTCAAGGTTCTGCCAAATATATTCAGCCACGTCTTCCAATGAAAAAATTTTCTGCATATCAACCAGCTTACCGCGTATTGGGACCAGTATAGCTTCTCCTGCTATCTCCCGAGAAACAATATCATCTTTCTTTTTATAGACATTATCCCATATGGGAACATCCTGTTTCATTAGGCTATCCTATTATTCAACCTTTATAGCGCTCGTTTTTATTACTGCTGTATTCTTATCTCATCTGCAATGCCGGATCCCCGAGCAGACTAAAAATATCGATAATATATTTTTTCCTTTTGCCCGTGCTGTATCTGGTGATTGCTTTAAGAACCGCATCCCCGAGAATTGAGTCTTTATCTATAAAAAGTGATGTGAAAAATTCTTCATCAAGGGCCTTGCCCTCTGTATTTAATGTCAGTCCGGTTGGTGACCATGTGGCGATGGCACCGCCATTGTCGCGCAGGACAAGCGCTTCGCTTATTGAATCATATCCGGGTATGGCGAACTGCCCGGCAACGCAGGTCATTGCAGTTATCACCGGAAGCCTTTCTTCATTGAATAAGGACGGTACATCTTCAGTCATGAGCATCCCTTCCTGGGCCAGCCGGTTCACAGCCCCATGTCCCAAATAATTGACGATCAGGGCACCGTCATTGATACCTTCCAGCACAAGTTGTCTGGCCTCTTCCACTGTATGTTCATACAGATAGATATAGTCGACCCTGTAATCCAGCGGGATAATCTCAGCCAGATCATCACTGTCCGCCGGGAAGTTGCCCCCTTCATCAGGATCGTCAGCCATCATCATAACACGGTCTGACCAGTCATCGCCGCTACTGTCTTCATAATTCTTAATCTTGTCAATCATTGTTGTCAATTCATCGGGTGTGGCAGCAGGAAGCCTTCCGACAGCTATTTCAGGTACACGGTCATCTCCTATTATATCTGCAAAACGGTTGTCAGAAGTAGAAAGACCGTATGGTGTATTTACTATCATGACAGGGATCAGATTGTCACCATATTTTTTTACATCTTTATAGTCAAAGGTCCCTTCACCGGCAAGCACCACGTAAGCAGGCGGTATTCTCCATCTATTGTAAGCATGAGACAGAAAGTCCCTGATTGCTTCTGGGCTTGACAGACCGTAATTAAATTCATCCATGATATCTTCAAGATCCACAAGCATTGATCTGTATCCACAGGATTTGCGGTATTCGACCAGGGAACGCGCAGCCTCTTTTAGTTCATGGGGTACGATAACAACATACTCCGCGCGGTTAAACCTTCTTTTCAGCTTGGAGGGAGTGTCCGCCAGTATTGAAACCGGTTCAAGAACAGAATCCATTTCAATTGTCAAGTAGCTTGCGCCTGAACCTGCCGGGAGAAAACTTGTGCTAAAACTGCCGTCATCTTCTGTTTCAATCAGATTCTCGACAATTTTAGGCCTGGTCGGTTCAGTAATATCGAACACCATCACATTCTGTCCTGTAAAACCGCGGACTGTGACCGTGTTCGTGTTTTCAGCAGTGATCGTAAGGGCGTTGTCCCTGGCCCGGTAGTATCGCTGATATGTCAGGTCAAAGGAATCAATATAAAAAATACTATAGGGTATTCCTGAGTTGAGAATGCCTGTTACTTCTATTGTGTTATCACCGTCATTAAGAATAAGCTGATCAAAATAAGCATTAAAGGTGACCGGTTCTGTCCCGTCCCAGAGTTCCTCAAGTATATCTGTTCCGTTTATGCTGACCCTGACATGGTGGTCAGTATTGCTGGAAATGTCTGCTGCGGCCTGAAGATGTACTGCTATTGACGCGGGGTATGAAATATCCACCCTTGCATCAGCAGTGAACGTAAATGTTTTACTCTCCATCCCAGGATAGCCGCTGTAAACATAATCCCATCTCCAGTAATCAGATTGAGGATCGGCATTTATCTGGAGAACCGGGTAGATATCCTCCTCAAGATGAATTGTCTCACTATATACGACATTGGAATCTGCAGGAAAAAGAACGTCCCCTTCAGAGGCGGTCATCCTTAAACCCCTTCTTCGTTTTTTAAGCCAGTAAATATTTTTGTCTGTATATATACTATCCACAGCTTCACCGTAGAAATAGATACCGTCGTTTCCGTGAGCAGGCATATAGGCGGTTTTTACTCCTTTATTCTCTAAACTTATCGCATTGGCTCTTATCAATCTTTTAGCCCAGTTGAGCCTGATTTTCAGCGCGTCAGCAATTTCAGTAGCGCTGATATAGTGCAGACCGCTTTCTTGAACAGCGATTTTCAGCTTATTCCCTTTTCGATATTTTTTTAAACTCCTGGCAGTTTTTCTCCAGGCCTTTCTAGAATCATTCCGGACTTTTGCTGAATGGGAAAGCTTGCGGACTTTTCTGCTGTATTTTAGGTCTTTTATATGTTTAAAACGCGCGCGTCTTTCCGTCCGCCACCATGATGTTGACTCATAGGTGTAGTCAACCCCTTTTCCGTCTACTGCAACTATAAACGGACCGTAAGAGCGTCTCTTCCCTTTAACTTCAACTTCTATAATCTTATATTTATAGATTTTACCAGACTTGGCGGTCGTGTCAGCATACCTATAAGTTCCGCCTTCGCGTGATACCAGAAGACCGGGTAAAAGCTGGTCGTTAATCTTTATGTAGCGGCTGCCTTTATGCCTCTCCTTGCGGTACAGGTCAAAACCGAGTGTGCCGGTTTCTGAGGCAGTATCCCATTCGATAATGACATCGTCGTCATCTGTATAAGCCCTAAAGGCGGATATGATAACATGGAGCGGGACAGGATTGTTATATCCAAAATGTAGATCGCTGATGTCACTCCCCAGGCTCATGAATTCCCAGCCGTTAAACGGGGAGGTGGTCCCTTCTGTTTTTTCATAAGTGGGGTCGTATCCGGTCAGCACACTGTTGTCATCTGTGACAAGGATAATGTAGTTGTCAGGCGGCTGTGCGCTGAAAGAATAATCTCCGTTCGAATCTGTGGTCGCTGATGTGACAAGGGTGTCGCCGGCATCATAGGCACTGTCACCGTCATCCAGGTAAAGCTCTAAGGTTACGTTTTCCAGCCCGGGTTCAGATCCCCAGCCTGCGCCATCATCGTTTTCATCATCCCAGATAGTGCCTGACATGTCCCATGTTACTGAATTGGTATAGCCAAAATCAGTGTCAAGGGAGCTGTTTCCGCCTGAAATGACCTCCTCCTGCTGGTGGCCTGTTGCTGCTAGGTCATCATCAGGGGTGGTAAGGGTATCATATGCATCTATTGGTGCCGCAGTATCATCAATATGAACAAAATAGGTGCCGTCATCCAGGCCTGAAAAGATATAACCGCCGCTGCCATCAGTTGTGTCAGACGATGGAGTCTGCGCGGAATCATCTCCTGCTGGTTCAAAGAGTCCGTCAGAATCCATATCAAGCCACAGTTCCACAGCAACACCGCTGATGCCCGGCTCCCCATCATCCTGATCACCGTCACTATTGGTGTCATTAAATACATTGCCGCCAATGCTCTTTGCAATATCATAGCCAAAGCTCGGTTCATCCGGTTCCACGGTATCATCAACATTGGCGCTAAGATCAATAATATCTTTTTCGTTTGCGATGGCTGCTGGAGTGATGCCGTAATAATCGTCCAACACGCCGCTGGTGTCAGTAATTTTTATTGTATAATCGTTATTATCACCATGTACGCCAGTAAAGATAAAATATCCATCTACATCTGTGGTGGTTGTGGCGATCACATTTTCGCTGGCATCTAATAGATCCACGGTAACCCCGGAGATGCCGTTTTCACCGTCATCTTCCAGATCGTTGTTTTCATCACGCCATATCCTGCTTTTGATAGAAAAAGCCGTACCGCCGGTGTTCTGAAAACCCATATTATAATTAAGCAGGGCGTCTCCTGCGTCTACATCTATAAACGAGTATAGGCTAACGGTGGTTGCCGTATAATCGGTAAGGGCTGTCTGTGATTCATCCACATTGACAAAGTAGTTCTCGGTTCCGCTTGCAGTTACACCGGTAAACATATAGCTGCCGTCCGCGGCTGTTGTCTGTGTTGTCAGAACAGGTGCGTCATCACCTGAGGGCTCATAGGCACTATCATCATCTCTATCTAGCCACAGTTCAACAGTAATCCCTCCCAGGCCAGGTTCACCGGCGTCGCGCACGGTATCAGCATCGTCATCACTCCATATCAGGCCGCCGATGGTGGCTGTGCCCGGAGCATTATCGTACCCAAGGACGGCATCGAGTTTTTCGTCGCCAGGTGACAAATCAAAGGGGTCGGTACGGTCGTCACTATGTCCCACAGGCGCGCTCTGAACCAATCCTCCCCGCAGGTTGTCAGTGATTTCCACGTAATAGTCATCACCAGCCGCAACATCCGTAAACAGATAGTTGCCGTTAGTATCAGTAATATCTACATCAATGGGGGTGCCGAACTCGTCCCTGAGCGTTACTTCCACATTGGAGATGCCAGCTTCACCAACATCCTCCACAGCATCGCCGTCTTCATCCAGCCATACCCTGCCGCCGACTTCACAGCTTTCAGTGGATGGATTGACCACAATGTCGGTCACTGAGTCGCTTATGGGCAGGATGATTTCGTTGGAATTAGCATAGGCTGTATTTGTTATTTCCTCTATACCGGTTTCCAGGGGGTCATTCACGGTTACGTCAAATGTCAGGGTTAATGTTTCTCCCGGTGCCAGAACATAGCCGTCATCTTTGCTCACAAAATTTGGAGGATCTCCGCCAGGTCCGTCACCGGCGCTTGCAGTTGTTGTGGCGGTGACGGTGACATCATCAACAGACCATCCTGCCCATTGCCACATGTTATCAGTCTGTATCATCCAGCGCCATTGCACCGCGCCCTGGCCGGCAGCGTAGGCTGATGCATCATGAACATCCTCGGTCCATCCGTTATCCGCCCGATTACCTTCACTGCCGACGTCACCGTATACCCATATATTGGTCCAGCCTGCTCCATTGACATTTCGCTGGAGGTAGGCGTAATCATAGGGGTTGCCTTCTATTTCGAGCCATTGCCAGAAAGAGAGTTCAACCGTGACATAGGAGGAAAGATCATAGGTGGGAGAGTATAGAAAGATACCGGGAACAGTATTAATATCGTTCGAGTAAAGGTCGTCCAAGTCCGTGCCCCAGCAGTTGACACCAGCCCCGGAGGTGTGATCGTCTTCCGGCCCTCCATTGCCGAAGCAGTTAGCGCCGCACTTACCGCTGTTAAGGGGATTCCGGTTTGTGGGATTACCCAGTTCCCAGTTCATGGCGGGGGTCCCGTCTGTTGCCCCGACAGTAAATCCCTGGGCGCCGGATTCAAAATCGTAAAAGAAGGTGGTCGGCGGTCCTGCGGTGCTATGGTCAATGTAAGAGGACCCGTCCACATAGGTGACACCGTTCGGAAGGGGATCATATATGGCAATCCCGGTAAGGCTTCCGGAAGCAGACGCGGGGTTGGTTACAACGACGGTATAGGTATACTGGTCACTTGGATAAAGAGGGTCTGCGGCGTTTGACGATATGGATACTTCCATGTCACCGAAGCTGTTAAAGGCAAAATTCGAGGTTGTAAAGGTCTGGGTGACGGCTCCCACTGACCGGTCTCCGGTTGCTTCCACGTAATTACGGGTAATGTCACCGGTGCTGAAGACCTGTGTGGTTTCCGCAGTAAATTCAATGGTAATCTCCTGGTTTTCGCCCATGTTGTCAAGTTGTGTGTCCGGCCATGTGAGGGAGGGGGTATCCAATCGAATATTATCAAATCGGACGTGGTCTCCGGCGTCGCTGCCGCTGCCGTATGTGGAAAACCGGATTGCAAAGGTGGCGGAATTTACATCAGGCAGGAGGGTGTTCAGGTCTACTTCATAAGGCTGATATGTAGCATCATTGGTTGGGCCGGGAATACTGACAACCTGGGTCCAACTTCCCGGATCATTGCAGGTAACCGGATCGCCGGAACCGTCCATGCAAACTTCACAGACTGCCCCGTCATCAGCATCTTCAAGATTTACACGACGGTAATCAAAGCTGAGAGTAACCTTGGTATATCCGGATAGATCAGCAATGCGCGCAATGGCTCTGTTGTTTCTATTTAATCTTAGAACACCAGTGCCGCCATCATTGATAATCCGTATTCGCCCGGCAGCTGGATTGCTTGCTTCGCCTTCTTCAAGCCAGTTGGTTGCCCAGTTAGTACCTACAGGCAGATTGTCCATGTTCCTATTATATGCCTGTGTTTCGAACGTGTCCTGATAGGCAATATATTCATTGGGGTCAGCAGAGGCGCCGGTGATCTGGCTCATGTCTGCGAGGGTGATAGTGGTGGTGCCTGAAACATACTGCCATCCTGTGGGAAGATAGTCGTATATGTTGATATCATTCACGGTAAAATTATGGGATCCCACCACGATGGTATAAGTGGACTGAGAACCTGCAGCGGTCGGGACGATAACCGGGTCAGCAGTGATCTCGGCTGTGAGCACCAGGTCGATAAATCCGATGCCCGGCAGCGTGGTATACCCCACATCCAGGGCAGGGTTGCCGGTTGCAGCTGTATCAGGATTCTGGCCGTAGGCAATGGTATATGCGCCAGTTGCCCAGACATTGGTGTCAGAAATGTCAGCGTCTGCATCAGTTACATACTGGGTATCCAGACGGTCCATGTCATAAGTTGCATCAGCAGTGCCGTCATTGTCCATATCCACATATACCCGGGTATTGTCCTGGGCAGTGGCAATAAAAATACCTGAATCATCCGCGTTAGCAACATTAAGAGGATAAGAGCTTGGCGCCCATCCCATGTAATGTTCGTTTTCAAGGAGAAAGGCCGGGACCAGGCTGTATCCCCAGTCGTGTGTGGTGCCTTCATAGTCAATAGTGGAAACTCCCCAAAATACGTCATCCGCACTCAGATAGAGCGCGGAATTCTGCGGCGCATAACTTCCGGTTTCCGCGTTAAAGGAGCTGGTGTCATTGGCGTCAACAACAAAATTGCCTGAGACTGAAGATGTTTCATATTCGATGGTAAGGGGTGTTGAATGAGGATTGTGGAGATAGACGTCCGTGGGATCATTGCCAACATTGGCGCTGTCCACAGGCGCGTAATATTCATTATCCCAGAAACCCCTTGGAAATGAACTCATGCCCCTGATTTCATAGGTGGTTCCTTCGTCTCCTATCACATACTGAACCTGCAGGGTTTCAGATCCCTGGATAACTGTTCCTGTATCAAGAGAATCTGTGGTGGGACAAATACAATCATCATCCAAAAGAAAAACTTCTCCCTCCATCAGGGTAACGGATGAAACCTGGTCAGTGCAGTCATCGTCCCGGTTGGGGTCAATATTGTCAGCATTACCATCCCCATCATAATCAACAGTGACGACCGTGTTATCCTGGGTGGCCTGTGCCAGGGCAAAAACCCGTTCAAAATCATCCAGACCGTCATTCCTATCCAGGTCTTGTCCAAAGGGGAGGATATAGGTGGTCAGCTGGGGCCTGACCGGGTAGACTTCCCAGGCCAGGGATAGATTAGGTCCGGCTGTTTCTGTCCAGCTGGCCCTGCATACGGTTGCAGCCCCTCCAGCCACATAAATATAATCCATCCCGTCATAATATTCGTCTGCTGGAACCCGCGGGTTTGCAGGGATATTTGAACTTGTAAACGTATAACTGTCCCCTTTATTGGCAAGCACTTGGATTTCATCGGCTGTAGCGCCGGGATTGTCCGGATCAAAATCGTACCCGCCGGTCTCCCAGTGATCATAATAAACAATTGTATTGTCAGACCAGGCTGTAACGGAAATCACCGAATGCATGTTATTTCCCACGGCGCCACCGATTTCTTGAAAAATCCGGAGCATATTCTCTTCATCACCTGGAATATAATATTCGGAATATCCTGATGTGGATGCGCCATAGGCATCAGATATGCTAAAGAATATCAGGCCTGTAATTACCAAACAGCTGATGTGTTTAATCCTGTCTGTTTTTTTTGATTTAATCGGGCAATAGGAAGTTTTAGGTGTTAAATGATGAATAAACAGGGTGATGATGCTCGCCAGACATACAAGGATCAAAACGATCTCAGGCAGAAACATGGTCCCTCCTTAGTTTCCCATAAACGCCTTAGCAGACTTTACAGGTCTTAATATCAATGATCTTAACATATTAGCTAAAAAAAGCAACATACGATATTAAATAAGCAATATAAGTGCCAAAACAGAAGTTACACAATTTGTAGCAAATGGCAACTAGCTGTAATTATTAGCAAAAAGCCCTTTTCGACAATTTATGGAATAAATTAAGGTAGTTAAACAAACAAAATGTTTACCAGAGAAATTACATTATTTGTTGCAAAAAGCAATGATTATAAAAAAAATTAATAATCAAATATTAATTAATTTAATACTTATTAAAATAATAGTATATATAACTTTTAATTTTAAAAAAACCCCCAATACTATATAATTCGGTTAAAAAAAGAGCTTTCTGGCTGGTTGAAATGAGAAAAGGATTATTAAAAAATTTTATACTTGGAGGCTTAATGACGATAAGCGTCAGCTGAAATTAGCAACAATTATCTGATTTTGGTGTGTAAATGCTGGCAAAATTACAATGGAAGTTGTATTTAATACTGGCATTTAGAGGTTATTGCAAATAATAACAATGGGTTGAAAATATACTATGGAAATTGTCAGTACAAAAAAAATTGTAAGGATTTAAAAGATATGGTCTATGTTCCTTCCTCCCATGAACTCATGTATTTAACCTGATCTGGTGTCATCTCGTCTATATTCAGCCCCATGGCTGTTAGCTGGAGCCCGGCGATTTCATCGTCAATTTCTTCTGGAAGCTGGATCACTTGGTTTTTCATTTTATCCCTGTTTTTTACGCCATATTCACATGCGAGCGCCTGTCCGCAAAAAGATGTAGACATCACCTCGCTTGGATGGCCTTCGGCAGCAGCAAGGTTTACCAGCCGCCCTTCTCCAAGAACAAAGAGTTTGTTTCCGCCAAGAACATATTCATCCATAAACGGCCTTACCCTTCTTTCTGATTCAGCTGCTTCTTTCAAGGACTTAAGGTCAATCTCAATATCAAAATGTCCGGAGTTTGCCATGATGGCGCCGTTTTTCATTTTCTTCATGTGTTCGAGCCGGATCACATGTTTGTTCCCGGTTACCGTGCAGAAGATGTCGCCCAAAGCAGCAGCGTCCTCAAATTTCATTACCTTGAAACCGTCATAAGCAGCCTGCAGCGCGCAGAAATTGTCAACTTCGCATACAATAACATTGGCGCCCAAACCTTTGGCTTTGAGGGAGACACCTTTGCCACAGCTGCCGTATCCACAGACCACAAGGGTTTTTCCGGCAAAAAGCATATTGGTTGCCCTGAGGATACCGTCAAGTGTTGACTGGCCGGTCCCGTAATAGTTATCCAAAAGGTGTTTTGTCTTGTTGTCGTTGACAGCGATCATCGGGTATTTCAGGGCGTTGTTTTCCTCCATGGCCTTGAGGCGGATGATGCCGGTGGTTGTCTCTTCGCACCCGCATATAATATCGCTGATCAGGTCTTGGTGATTTATATGGATTTCCGATACCAGGTCGCATCCGTCATCAATGGTGATGTGGGGCTTCTCATCAATCACATAGCCGAGATACCGGTAGTAGTCCTCGGTGGTCTCTCCTTTGTAAGCCCAGACCTTTACGCCTTCTTCAGCTAATGCTGCAGCCACGTCATCCTGGGTGGACAAAGGGTTACACCCGGTTATCGATATGTCCGCTCCTCCGGCAATAAGGGTCCTGATAAGGATACCGGTCTCTTTGGTCACATGCAGGGCCAGGCCGATTCTGATCCCTTGAAGAGGCTTCTCTTTTTTAAATCTTTTTTTTATCTCCATGAGAGCGCTCATGTTTAGTTCGGCAAGCTCTAAGTTTTTTCTTCCCTGGTCCGCAAGTGATATGTCCATTACCTCGTAATTGTCGCCTTTATCCATAAAAAATCTCCTTTTTAGTTTTTATTTTTATGGCAGGTTTAGAATTTTAATGCAATTTTTTTTTGTAATTTCTTAATTATTATTATAAATGATTTAGAAAAATGTAGGGGAGGGTCACGACCCTCCCGGTCTGGGGAATGGGCAGGATTCCCTTTTGCAGCGTTGACGATTAGGAATTAAAGGACTGGGGAAATGATGTATTATATACGCGGTATGTGCCTTTTTCTCCCGGCTGTATTGTTTTTGCTTTCCGCCTCAGGCTGCGGGACCATGAGCAATGGCAGGTGCTGGGGAGATGACGCCTACAGGCATGTCAATATGGGCAAGATAAAAAAGGCGGCCCATAACGCGTTTTTTGATCTGCAGACCCTTGTGCCTGCTGCAGGCGCGCTTATATTTGCCATAGATGACTATGACGAGGAGGTGTCGGACTGGGCATCAAATCACAGCCGGCTTTTTGATTCCATAGAAGACGCCAAGGACGCGAGTGATGTGTTGAGGGGGATACTTCTTGCAGAGACGGTTGTTACCGTAATGATATTGCCGAGCGGTGATGATAAAAAACATTGGAGTGTTTCAAAACTGAAAGGGCTGTCAGTTGAGCTCGCGGCGCTTGGCGCCACATCAAGTATTACCGCCCGCCTGAAAGATCTCACTGACCGTACGCGGCCGGACAATACTACGGACAATTCTCTTCCGTCCGCTCACGCGTCAGGTGCTTTTTCCGCTGCCACTCTTTCAAACAGAAATCTTGATAATATTGATATGCCGAAAAAACTTAGACGTACCCTGCAGACAGGGAATATCTGTCTTGCCGCAGGTGTGGCGTGGGCACGGGTAGAAGGGAAAAGGCACTATCCGTCGGATGTACTTGCCGGTGCTGCGCTCGGGCACTTTCTATCTGCCTTTATTCACGATGCATTCATGAACGCCCCTGAGGAAGACCGGTTTGATTTTATTATTTATCCGTATGAAGACGGTGTTGGTGTTGAGGTTGGGTTTAGGTTCTAAGATGATGGGCACAGCCCACACTACAATAAAAAAGTGCCTAAAGTGCGCTAAAGTGCCTAAAGTTGATGTATCGCTTCGCTCTGCCAGTATTAAAAAGTCGTGGTCGTGATCGAAAATGGTGGGCACAGCCCACCCTACATTTTTGGCAACAGAAAAACTTAATGCCTACGTAGGGTGGGCTGTGCCCACCGCTTAGGGCAAACGCTTGGTATTTGCGAGTTGTCTGAGAATCTCATCGTACTTTGCAGCAGTATGCTCCCATAAAAACACCGACATCTCTTTTGATAGGCTTTCACTGAAGTCGTCATATTTTTTATGTTCGGAGATCATTGCCGCTAGTTTTTCAACAAGCTCTTTATTGTTGTGATACAGAAAGTGTTTATGAAACCGGTCAGGGAGGATTTCCGGATATGACAACCTGTTGGGCAGGAGGGGGAGGCATCCCATGGTCATTGCCTCTATTACAGAAAATCCAAAGTTTTCCTGTTTTGCTGTGCTTATAACAATGGCACCGCGGCTGAGCCATGCCGCGTATTCTTTTCTTGAAGGGACAAAACCGAATTGAAGAATTCTGTTCTTAAACTGCTTTTCAGCTTCTTCAAACTGATCAAGTCTTCTGCCGTCGCTTTCCCCGAGCACAGCCAGTTTAAAGTCGAGCCCCATCTCTTCAATCTCTTTAAGAACGTTAAAGAAAAGTTTGTAATTCTTGTCATAGCTCCATCTGTGATTCCATATGATGAGGGGTGGGGTCTTCAGTTTTTCAGCCTCGGTAATGCTGACAGCCGGAAGTGTTATCCCGGGATAGCAAACGCATGACTTTTCTCTGATCCTTTCCGAAACGTTTAGCGGTCTGAAATCACGTCCTTTTTCCAGGTACTCCGGGACCGTGTTTAAAAAGGTTTCCCTGTGGGTGTTGGAATTGAATACCACCATGTCTGCAAAAAGAGCGGTTGAGATATTGATGATACCGATCTGAAACGCGCCTTTGTCTCCGGGTGGGGGAGGATATGTTATCTGGTTCTCATGAAAATAGACAAGAACCGGGGGGCACTTGGGACCCACAGCCGCCTTGAAATCAGCAAGGTTGAACAGATCGGTGACAATGATTCCATCGTAGTTATCAAGGGGAGGGATATTGTCGGCAAAATAGAGTGCGGATCCGAGCATGCGCCACTTCCAGTTTTCACCCGGCATGGTCATGAGGTCTATGTCGTGAGCGGAATGGTTTATCAGCCCGTCCGCAAAAAGAGCGTGGGATCCCTGGTAGAATGATTCTAAAAAAAGATATTTCACAAGTTTACACTGTACGTTAATTTAAATATCTTTACGTATGATTTATGTTTGATTAAGTCAATAATCCTTATCAAAAAGGTTGTTTTAAAATATCGGCAAAAATATCGGCAAAAAAAATAAAAAATATTTACAATAAAAATTAAATATTGTATATAAACAATAAATTAAAAGATTATATATCGGCAAAAATATCGGCAAAAAAACATGGTTAAAGGAGAGAAACGATTAAAATGTTTGATCATCCGAGACAGATGACGCCAATGATGCCTGCGGATAATGCAAATCTTTCTGATTTGGCTGTTGATGTCATTCGGAAATCTGCTGAACTGTCAGGCAGGTTGCATCCAGTCTCTCGCAGGTGTGTGGTGGATCTTTTAAGAATTATAAACAGCTATTATTCAAACCTGATTGAAGGCCACAAAACCCATCCCATTGACATTGAGCATGCCATGCAAAGGATTTATTTTGATGACCCGGAAAAACGTGCACTTCAGGAAGAAAGCCTGATTCATATTGAGGTTCAGGAAACGATTGAAAGAGACCTGGCGAAAAAAGAGATTAAAATATGCTCATCTGAATTTATTCGATCGATCCATAAACGCTTTTATGAAAGGATGCCGGCTGAATTTAAAATAGTTAACAATAAGAAAACAGGAGAAAAAGTTGAGGTCATCCCTGGGGATTATCGTTTGCATGAGGTTGTGGTCGGACAGCATGTACCGCCGACACACTATGCTGTCCCTGATTTTATGGGGTTTTTCGAAGAATCCTACGAGGGGACCTCTCTACAAGGAGAGCAGAAGATTCTTGCTGCCGGAGCTTCTCATCACCGATTGGGATGGATTCATCCTTTTACGGATGGAAACGGCCGTGTCATGCGGCTGTTTACCGATACCTTTATGCATAACATTCCAGTTAAAGGCTATGGCTTATGGACCATAAGCCGTGGGTTTGCCCGTCAAAGGGATGATTACTATAAAGCTTTGACGTGGGGTGATGCACCTAGGCAAGGTGACTATGACGGGCGGGGGAATTTATCGCTTAAAGGATTAACCGCTTTTTGCAGATTTTTTCTTGAAACATGCCTGGATCAAATTTCATTTATGGGAACGCTTCTTAGATTGGATGATATGCTTGATCGGATAAAAGGATATATAGAACTCCGTAATAAAAAGATGGTACCTGGGGACGGACCAATTAAAGTTGAAGCAGTACGTTTGTTACAGGAAGCACTGCTTAAAGGTGAATATAACCGCGGTCAAGCTTCACGAATTACAGGACTGCCGGAAAGAACGGCCCGTGTGATTTTGAGCAGTTTAGTAAAGGAAGGGCTTTTAGTCTCTGATACACCTAGAGGGCCTGTTCGTCTTGCTGTTTCGGCAAAGGCCGCACCATACTGGTTCCCGAGTTTATTTCCGGATAAATGAATATGAAGATATATCTTGCAGGCGGTGCCATCCGCGATAAGCTTCTGGGGAAAAAAGTCCGTGACAAAGATTATGTGGTCATGGGCGCAACAGAAGCTAAGTTTTTAAAAAGGTTTCCAAAAGCAAAAAAAGTGGGCGCACGGGAAGCAGTATATATTCTTGACGGGGATGAGTATACCCTGTCAGCATTTAAGAGCATTGAGGATGATCTGGCAGGAAGGGATCTTACCATAAACGCTTTTCTACAGGATGAAACCGGGAAGATTTATGCTCATCCTGATGCGCGTTCAGACCTTAAAAAAAAGATATTAAGGCCGGTTTCAGAAGAAAATTTTATCGCTGATCCCTTACGTGTATTCCGTGCTGCCCGGTTTTCAGTGAGCCTTCCTGATTTTAAGTTTCATGCTTCGCTTTTACCTTTAATGGACAGCATCGCGGAAAAAGGGCTGCTCAAAGATATTTCATCTGAAAGGGTAGGAAACGAAGTAGTAAAGGCCTGTTCTGGGCCTGTGCCCGGCAATTTTCTCATGACGCTGTCTAAGACAAAAGCAATGGATCCCTGGTTCACTGAACTCTCTCAAGCAGATAAAGTGCCTGCTGGTCCGCCTAAGTTTCACCCTGAAAGCCTGTTGGTCCACTTAGTTGACACCATGAACAGACTGTCTGAATCCCCTTTAAGGGTGTGGATGGGGCTTTGCCATGATCTTGGAAAAACAGCCACTGATTCGTCCCTATGGCCGAAACATTACGGTCATGATGCTGCAGGAGAAAAGATTGCAGAGGAGATAGGAGACCGTTTAAAACTTCCCAGTAAGTTTATCCGTGCAGGCTCTTTTGCAGCGAAAAAACATATGATTGCGGGCGACTATGATATCCTCAGGCCTGGCACCAAGGTTGATCTTCTGATGATGCTTTACAGACAGGGGATTGTGGAAGAGATGTTTGAGCTGGTCAGGGCAGACAAAGGAAAGGATTTTAGATCCCAGGCAAAAAAGGACCTTGATGCTATCCTGTTGGTGAAGCTTCCTGATGACAAGAAGAATCTTGGGAGTAAGTCAGGGGATATTCTAAAACAGCTTAGATGTAAGGTTCTGTCAGGGGAGTGAAAGGGATTACACCAAGGAATTAACCTTGATGTGCCAGGGTTCATACCGTACGCCAAGCAGGTTATCTCTTTTATAGCGGATTTTGATGTAACCCAGGTTTTGCAGTTTTTTAAAAGTCTCAGTTTTTGTAAACTTGTCGGAAAAGTTGTCTACCCCAAAGCCTTTCTGGCCCACATCAAAGTCGCTGATACCATGATAAGAATAGCCTGGCGGGGCCAAGGACCGTGATGCAAGGGAGAGGTTGCCCTCACACTTATAGGCTTTATTCAAAAACAGGTAGAATTGTTTGATAACACTTCGAACACCTGAGGTTAGTACTGCTCTGTTACCGATTTCCTTTATAATCTTATTGTAGATTTCAACAGGGCGGCCTTTATAAAGATAATTGCCCGTATAAGGTATTTTGGTCACTTTTGATCGTTGAACCCTATCGGTCATGTTTTTTAAGGGCTTTTCTCCCATAAAGCCGTAGGAAGCCCCATCAGCATAAAAGATCATCTCAAGAAATTTGAGTTCTTCTTTTGAGAACTTACCGACTTTTGAAAAGTTACGGGCGGTTTTTACTGCGCCATCAAAGTTCAGCAGGTAGAAGTTGCCATGTCCCACTATCCGCTGAACACGTTTAAGCCTTTTGACGGAAGACTCCAGGAGCATGAAGTTCTTCCTGTCGAGGTATATATCACCAGGGTGGTGGTCATCAAAGTTCCGCATTCTATGCAGGTAGTCCTTTATATGCGCGTCGTCCTTTAATGTTGAAGGATCACGGGCGATGATGGAAATACCTGCCAGCACATCTGAAGCAAATGCGCTGCCAACAACAGCGGAACCGAGTATTTTAAGGAAAACTCTCCGTTTCATATCGTACACCGTAATGTTCTTTTTATAATAATGATCCAGAAAAGTCAATAACATCATTGATTTATACCTGTTCATTTTTTTGTTTAATGAATGTTTCGTTAAGAAAGCTTTTTTTTAAAACCTTCAGCCGCGCGGCAAACTGGTTTTTATCTTGACCGGAATTTTATTGCTGTATATTAACAAAGTACACAATTAAATATCATGTCTCAATGATAAATACAGGGAGGAAAAAATGGAATTTGTAAGCACACAAGAAGCTCCTGCTGCTATAGGACCTTATTCCCAGGCTGTCCGGGCAGGGGATTTTATGTTTTGCTCAGGACAGGTGGGGATCGATCCTGAAACGAACGAACTTGCCGGTGAGGACATTGAAGCTCAAACAGCTCAGGCGCTGAAAAACCTGAAAGCGGTTTTGAAGACCTCCGAACTTAGAATGAAAAATGTTGTTAAGACCACCGTGTACCTGAAAAATATAGATGATTTTGCCGCTATGAATGCTGTGTATGCTGAGACATTCGACATGTATAAGCCGGCAAGGGCGACCGTAGAGGTGGCCCGCCTGCCCTTGGATGCGTTAGTGGAGATAGAGTGTGTGGCGTTTGCTGGGTCTAAGTTAGATGCCTGAAAGAGCTGAGTGGATAGAGATAAGAGGATAAATGGTTTAATTGGTTTAAGTTTTTTGAATTCGTTAGATTGGTTAACATCATCATTCGAACCAATGGAACCAATTAGACCAATGAAACCAACAAAACCGTCTTTATCCGTGAAAATCTGTGTTATCAGTGTCATCCGTGTGCTATAAAAATTGATAGTGTAATTTAGGAGTTGATATGAAAATTGTATGTCTAACAGGAAGTCCAAGGGCAAAGGGAAATGGGGCAGCAATAGCAAACCGTTTTATTGAGACTGCTGAAAAACTAGGTGCAAAGACGGAAACATTTGTTCTTAACAAACTTGATTTTAAAGGATGCCAGGGGTGCATGGCGTGTAAAGCCACCCATGACAGGTGCGCGCTGGATGATGATCTGACAGGGGTGCTCGCAGCAGTGGAGAAAGCGGATATACTGCTGTTTTCAACCGCGGTTTATCTGGCTGATGTAACATCACAGACTAAGGCGTTTATTGACCGCGCGTTTTCATTTCTTGTTCCTGATTTTCAGAACCAGTCTCCAACTAGTCGCCTGTCCGGGAAAAAGCTTGTGTTTATTATCACCCAAGGCCAGCCTGATGAAGATTTTTTCGCGGATATCTTTCCAAAATACGATTTTATTTTTCAAATGATGGGCTTCGAAGATAATCACCTTATTCGCGGCTGTGGACTTATGGGGCCTGACGACGTACTTAAAAGAGATGATGTGCTGGGGATGGCTGAAGAAACAGCAAAAAGAGTTTTAGTTGATGGCTGAAAGTAGAGCTCTCCTGTTTTTTTAACCTTGAAAAGCAAAATAAAGCGCGAAGATGAGAATGATAGCGCAGATAAGGGAGATAAGGGAGTTTATGATATTCCCTTCTTTCCTATGAGAATTAAAATCCCAGAAAAATCCTAAAATCATACCAACAGCCCCGCTTACAATCAGGGTTTCGCCCCAGTCCTTATTCATTTTTATATCAAAACCGCCCTTTAAAAGCAGGCAGAAGGAAAGAAGCAGAATGGACCATATGCCCAAAGAGTTTATTATGTTTTTATTGTCGCTCATGAAATATATCCTTCTTTTTGAAAGATATTATAAAAAAGATATACAGGTCAAGGTTATTGATTAGTCCGAATTTTTCATAAGGACTTTGTTTAGAGAATGATAAAAAACGCAGTTTTATTGCATATTTCAAAAGGATACGATATAAAATCTTATTTTAAATATAGTTAGGAGGAATAATAATGAAAGTTATAGCGTTTAACGGGAGCGCCAGGAAAGATAGCAATACTGCCATTCTTATCAATTATGTACTTGAAGAACTCAAGAGCGAAGGGATTGAAACTGAGCTGTATCAGCTTGCCGGGAAACAGATCAGGGGATGTCTTGCGTGCTACAAGTGTTTTGAAAAACAAGACAAAGAATGCACTGTCAAGGACGATGTTTTAAATGAGTGTATTGCGAAAATGGATGAAGCAGACGGCATTATTTTAGGGTCCCCCACCTATTTCGCGAATATCTCAACTGAATTAAAGGCGCTTATTGACAGGGCCGGACTCGTGGGGAAGGCGAATAACAACATGTACAGAAGAAAGGTTGGCGCGGCAGTTGTGGCTGTCAGACGCGGCGGGGAGATACACGCGTTTAATTCCATCAACCATTTTTTTCTGATAAATAGCATGGTTATCCCCGGATCGGTTTACTGGAACATGGGTTTTGGGCTTGAAAAGGGGGATGTTGAGAAAGATGAAGAAGGCATCCTGACCATGAAGGAATTGGGGCAGAACATGGCATGGCTGTTGAAGAAAATAAACGCTGTTTAAAATATTGAAGAATTATATTGAAGGATTATTGCTCATCATCAGATAAACAAGAGACGTCGATGATGACCATCCCTTCTTCTATAATATAGTCCTGGTCTGTATAAGCCTCTTCATTAAAGATTGCAGAATATTTCTGTATGCCATGAAGGGTTCTACACCTTTTCAGACATTTTTTTTTGGATTTAAGCTCATTATCACAGCCTTTACATGGTGATCGGATCATTACTGCCTCCTTTATTGGGTTGTTACCTAACAAAAATGTAAGGATGGTAGTTTTTTTGTCAAGGAAAAAAGTACCACAATGTGGCAGTGTGCGGATCGACTTGTTTTTTTTCAACTATCTAAATTTCTTGACCTTACTTAAAGAATGGGATATTGATAGTTGTGTTCATCTATCTTCTTGCTCTTGAAATAAATCCGCAGGCATTTAATTTCAGTTTTATGGTATTTCCTGGCCTGGTGCTGCAGCTAAAAGAAATGTAAAAAAGAGATATTAATGTAAGCGTTTTTAATCCCTTTTTTAATTAAAGGAGGTAAAAATGACAGCGTATGATAACAAAAAAACAAAAGTGATCGTGATTGTAATTTTAATTCTCCTTTTAGCCGCAGGTTTGTTATTCTTTGCCGGCAAAAAAGATCAGGAAGAAAAACCGCCTGCTCCGGAACCGGTTCAGGAAACAGTGGTACCAGAAGAGCCATCAGAGGAAGCAGCTGATGAAGTGACAGCAGAAGTGAGCCAACCTGAGCCAGAGGAAATTATCAGCCCGAATATTGTTGAAGAACTGCCAGTACTAAACCTGAAAAATATTACCGCAGGGAAGCTGTCGGATAATGAATATCAGATTATTGTCCGGTTCGGATTTGACAAATCAGAGCTAGACACTGCTACGCAGGATCATTTTATTAAGACATTAAAGAGAGTCTCGGAAAATAGTGACCTCATTGTAAAGATTGCCATAGAAGGACATACGGATTCAATCGGTCCGTCTGCATATAATGATAAACTTTCTAAACGGCGGGCTTTGACAGCTTATAAGACAGTCTCTGCCCAGATTATCATGGATGACATTGAAACGGACCAGGAGTATTCTGGAGAGACACATCCCGTGTCTGATAATGATACAAAGGAAGGCAGAGCACTGAACCGACGCTCGGAAATGGTATTTTCTTTCAGATAAATAGTTGAAGCCTTTATTAATTAGGACATTATGTGAGAAGAAAATCGAAGCGAATATTGAAAAATGGCTTTCTGGTAATCGCTAGTTTCCTGCTGGTATTATTAGTTCTTGAAGCAGTGATAAGAGGTCTGGATCTTGCCCCGAAAGTTGAAGATATTACATACGAAGGCTATATTTTCTCAACAAACCCCAAACTCCGCTATGTGCCGCGACCGAACGGACAAATGGCCGGGCCAACCATAAATATCAACAAAGATGGTTACAGAGGAAAGATTTGTCCTGTGAAAAAAAAGAGCGGTGATCATGTAAGGATAATGAGCTTAGGCGACTCAGTAACATTTGGATGCGGGCTTGCGGAAGATGAGGCCACTTACTGCTCTAAACTTGAAACAATATTAAACAAGGATAATATTTTTGGAAAATCATGGGAGGTCATGAATTTTGGTGTAAGCGGTTATAACACGATTAACGAAGTCGAGTATCTTAAGGTTAAGGGGCTTAAATATGATCCTGACATCGTGATACTACAGACCTGTGTTAATGACAATAGTAATGACTCTGACCTGCAGAGCCCAAAATTTATTCAAGCATTACAGGAAAACAAGACACTTTTATATTATCTGGTAAACCCTGCGTTAAGGAGTTTATCAAGGAGCAAGCTCTTTCTTTTTTGCGCTGTAAGGATAAAGGCGCTGCAACGCCATGGTGAAAAAAATGTAGGCGATCTGAATATATGGTTAAGAAATAATGGATATATTTATGATGGAGATATTATTGATATTGGTCTTAATGAATTCAGTATAGCTGCTCAAAAAAATGGTTTCAAACCTCTTGTACTGATCTTCCCGGAATTCGAAGGGAGTGACAAGTTTTCGGATTATACAAGCGATTATGATTATATCACAGATACTTGCGGCAGGCTGGGTCTGCAGTACATTAACCTTTTAGATTATTTCCGCAAAGTCCATGATCATGACGCGACAAAGCTGCACTGGTGCCAATGGCATCCAACCGCTTATGGCAACCAGGTTATTGCGGAAATAATAAAAGATGAAATAGTAAAAAGAGGATTACAAGGGAAGTGAACTATCCGTTGGTGAGTGTTTGAGAAGCTCTTTAATGGGTGCCCCTATAAGGAGAAACCTATGTCTTCTTATCAGAAGGCTTAATATCTTTTAAACACTTGACCATATACTTGAAATAATTTTTGTATGAATGCATATCAGAAAGACCAGTTAGATGACTATATCATTGTAACAGAACATCTTGCTTCCATTGCGAGTGAAGATAAACAATTACTCCTTATTGAACTTGACGGGTATCTTCAATTTCGCAAACAAATTGATGTGTTTCTAGTCGATCATTTTACGGATGAATGCACTGAGAAATGTTATCATAGCAAGCTGAGCGCCTGTTGCGGAAAAGACAGCATCATTATATTTTTTGCTGATGTTGTCGTAAATGTGCTTTTATCTAAAAAAAGCGATATTAGCATGATAATGGACCGTCTCAGGCAGCCGAATAGCGGGATCAAATGTGTTTATCTAAATGGATCAGGTTGCATGTGGAAAGTTAAACCGATCGTATGTGCTCTGTTCCTGTGCGACAGGGCGATGGATAAAGTGTTTTCTAATGAACCGAGTCTTAGGGATGTATGGGAAGGATTCCGGCGAACAGACAAAACATTCAGATGGCCTGATCAGCCGGTACTTTTTGACAGATTGGAACAGCATTTTATTGACGCGGGATATCAATCTCCATCCATGTATTTGCACAACAGTCCGGGTCTACTTAATGTTAAAAGGAGGGCTGGGCTTATAAAATAATCGATCGAACGGAGTATAAATGAAAAAAAAATTATTACTATATATTTTATTTGCCCTGCTGTTTACAGGATGCGCTAATGTACACCTGGTTCATCGGGACCAGGGGAAGCACTCTACATTCTCCAAAACAAATTTTGAATATTTCCCTACTGTGGGGATTGCTGCCTATGGGGATAATATCCCGTTAATTCATGATTATATTATGGATGATGTAAACACATTTGCTGAACGACAGCTTTTCTACCAGGATATTGCCCCCTTGGTTAGCCTCAATGAAGAAAGAACAATGGTCAGCATGGTTACTGACCTTAGGGCAAAACATCCGGATTTGCGTTATGCAATTGTCGTCTGGGAGGATGAACCAAAGGAGAGCCAGTACTTTAATAAGGAAGTTACCCGGGAAGACTGTTCTGAAAAATCAAAAGAGGATGATGATGACAAGTCGAAAAAGGATGAGGACTGTGAGCCTTATGATGAGGTACGTTATAAATATACAACCCGCTACTATGTGGAATTTGAAGCTCTATTAATCGATTTAAAGCGCAGCCTGCTTTTGGCAAAATCGAGTGATGTGTTTGTGGAACAAGAGACCTATACTGAGAAATATGACACAAAACCGACTTTTAAAAAACACACCCTTTTCGGTAAAATTGAACGGTTGTTTTTTAACAGGCACATCCCTGACATGTTTGATGTAAATTATGATCTAGCTAAATATCCTAAAATCAACGGACTTGATAATAATTCAGCTGCAAATTATTTTTACGCTTTTTTCAAAAAAGTAAAAAATACAAATATCAGAAAGAGATAAAAAAAAGGAAGACAGCATATGAAAAAGACTGTTTTAATTCAGCTTGTAGCACTTGTTTTTATTTTTGCCGGATCACATCCTGTGTTATCATCTTCCGGAAGCAGGAACGCGGCGCCGGCTGGTTCTTTTCCGTTTGATCTTAGGAGATTTTCTATAAAGCAGGAATATATACCAGCCGGGGCTGATACAATAGGTGTTATCCAGAGTACAGTAGGACATACGGTGGTATTGCATAAGAACACGGGGCAGGCTTATTACGCGGCTGAAAATGACAAGATTTATACCCAGGATGTTTTTTTTACATTGGAAGATTCCAGTTGCAAAATCAGGTTTGACACCAGGGATATCATAACACTGGGTGCAAACACGAAAATTGGCATTGATGAATATGTAAATGACAAGAAAAACAGATCAAAGAACTCTACAATCAACCTCGTTCGGGGTAAAGCTATTTTCTATTTTATAAAGCTGTTCAGTTACAGAAATAGCAAAGCGAGAGTCAAAACAGCTACAGCAACGGTCGGTATCCGAGGAACAAAGTTTGGGACTATGTACGGGAAAGCTGATCCTGCATTAGACGGTAGTCCCAAACCGGCTGATTCATCTCAAGGGGTGACTACAGTACATACTTTTCAGGGAACCGTGGAGTTATGTAATGTAAACGGCGGGAACTGCGTTACGCTGACCAAGGGTGAATCAGGCTGGGTAGATTCAGATGGTAATACCTGGTCTGGGCCATCACCGGATAATATGGAATCTGATTTCGGTATATCAAAGAGAATTCAGAAACAGCAAGACCAGAAGGGCAAAAATACGGATACAACTGATACTGGCGTAAAAGAGAGCGATGACGCTGATAATGCCTTAGATGATGTCAATACCGGGGAGGCAATTGAGCCTAGCAAAAAACCTGATCATCCGCCTGAGCCCCCGCCTGATCAACGTCAGGATCCTCCCTGCTATCCCTGATGCTGGATGGGAAGTAGGACACTGAGGACTGAGTGAAAGAAGGGATACTAGATGGCTGGTCGTAGCGGAGCGTAGATCCCGCTTCTTTTTAGCGGGGATACTAGATACTGGATGGCCATAAGGTGAAAGCATAGTGATGAGAGTGATGTATGGTGGCGGGGGAAAAACTTAAATATCTTATTGCATGTCCAATTTTTGAAGATGAATTAAACGCGGTATTGTCTGAACATTCCTCCCTGGCTGTTCATAAAATGGATTACAGGATCCATAATAATCCGGACCGCCTAGAGAAAGAATTGATTCAGGGAATATCTGAAGCGAGAAGCCTTAACGCAAAAATCAGGTTCCTGGTCGGTAACGGATGTGATTGTGATCATCATATTGATGATATCGCCAAAGCGTGTAATGCAAAACATCCTCTGGAGAAAAACTGTATTGAAATATTGATCGGCGCTGATAATGCAAAGGATTTACAGCAGAATCGGACAATGCTTATAACACCGGCGTGGATGCGGATGATGCATAAGGCGATCAAGAATGAACTCCTGAATGAAGATGATGCAAGAATAACCATCGGCTGGTTTGATAGGATCCTATTGCTTGATCCTGGAGTTACGCCTTATACAGATCAGGAAATACTTGAGTTTTATGATCTTGTACAGGTTCCTGTGGAGATTAAAGAGATCAACCTTGGCCATTTTCAGGCAACGGTGAACAGGTTGCTTGAATAGAAGAATAAACTGTTTTAAGAAAGAAATAATATTCATCCTTGACAGAACTGGAGAATCGTATAAATTTATAATGTTAGTTTAAATACGCAGATAAGAAAGGAGGTCTGAAGAATGGCGGAGATGATTAAATGCAATATATGCAAGCAGGAAAAGGATAAAAGCGAGATTAACGAAGACAGTGTAAATGGTCCGTTTCCTGTATGTAAGGCCTGCCTGGAACCCCCGGCGGATACGAAGTCCCTGGTGTGTGAAGAGACCGGTTTGCCTTGCGGTGACAATACATCGATGCCAGGGCAGAGATGCCAGTGTGATCCCTGCCTAGAATATTTTAAAGACAGTCCTTTTTAGCGTTCAGTATTCTTCAGAACCGTCTTGATACCTTTGCCAACGATTTTAATAGCCAACCTGTGGGGAAGGCACATTACGAATCCCATCATCAGACGATTGAGTCATCCAGGAATATAATCCGATTCATAAAATTGGATGTTTGAATTTTTTTCTATTTTATGTATTATGATGCCCTGGTATACATGCCCAAAGGAGAAACAGTATGACCGGTGCTAACAATAATTTGGATATTTACCTTAGTGCTACACAGATCATCGATTCTGATAATCGTGACATTATTGAATACGCTGAAGCTGTGGTAGGAAAAGCCGGCACAGACCTGGATAAGGCGATCAAGGTTTTTTACGCGGTTCGTGATGACATCTTTTATGATCCTTATAACGTCAGTATCAACCCTGAGAAGCTTAAGGGGAGCTATACATTAAAAAGAGGAAAAGGGTATTGCGTGACAAAGGCGGTTCTCCTAGCGGCGTGCGGCAGGGCGGTCGGGGTTCCTTCAAGGCTTGGTTATGCAGACGTGAAGAATCATATTTCAACAAAAAGGCTCAGGGAATCAATGCAGACAGAGGTGTTTTATTATCATGGTTTTACTGAGTTTTATCTCAATGGAAGATGGGTAAAGGCGACACCGGCGTTTAACTTGTCTTTATGCGAGAAGTTTCAGATAAAGCCACTGGAATTTGACGGGGCTGAAGATTCTCTTTTTCACGAATATGATAAAAGAGGGGAAAGGCACATGGAATACTTGAAATATCACGGCCATTATGCTGATCTTCCCCTCCAGGAGATTATCGATATATACGCAAAGCATTATCCAATGGAAATATATGATGATGGGGGAGGGATAGAAGGGGATTTTCATGATGAAGCAGAACCGATTTGAATTTGATAGGAAATGACCGATAAGAATTAAATCCGAAACCCGAATATCGAAGCACGAAACAAATTCAAAATTCGAATTGTCAAATGTTCAAAACAATAATAGCTAAAGGAATTGCATTAACGTCCTTAATGTTTAATTAGACTATCATACAGCTAATATTTTTTTTAATTACAAGGAATAAAGGGGTAATAATGGGATTAAATAGAATTAAATGGGATATGGAAGTTGACATGGTTGCTGCAGGTTCGGGTCTGGGAGGAATAACTGCAGCTATAGCAACCCACAAGCTTGGTAAAACCGCTGTTGTGCTGGAAAAAGCGCCAAAACTTGGCGGTGTATCAGCTTATTCCGGGGGTAATGTTTTTCTGCCAAACAACCATAAAATGCAGGAAGCAGGGATTTCGGATTCAAATGAAGCTGGCCGGGCGTATTTTGATTGGCTTGCTGCTGGATATAATGAGCCTGAACTCCTTGACAGGATGCTGGAAGCCGCGCATGAGGCGGTTTTTTACCTTGACAAGGAGTGTGGTGTGCAATGGAGTATTATGAAAGATTTTCCGGATTATTACTATCCGCACGCTCCTGGTACAGTACCTGAGGGGAGGTATATGGAGACAGTCCTTTTCAGGGGTTCTGAATTGGGGGAATGGCAGGACAAATCATACCTGGCACCGATCTTTATGCCTGGATATACATTTAATGATATGGCCGCATGGGGCGGATTATGTGCCGTGGGCCAGTGGGATTTTGAACAGATCGCCAAAAATGCTGCTGAAGATATGCGTGGTTTCGGACCGGGAGTAATGGGCTTTATGATCAAGGCGGCCATGGTCGACCGCAATATACCCGCGTTTGTCAATACACCGGTATGCGAGCTTATCGCAGAAGATGGCGCGGTGATCGGTGTGCGGGCGGAAAAGGAAGGGAAGGATTTTTTTGTACGCGCTAAAAGCGGTGTGCTCCTTGCCATGGGCGGCTATGACCTGAACGAGGAGATGGCCCAGTATTATGAGGACCTTAAGGAGTGGAAGTCATTGTGTCCTCCCCATGTGACAGGTGACAACCTGATTCTTGGCGGAGAGCTCGGTGCTGCTATTGCCGGTGTTCCGCCAAG
Organism: Desulfobacterales bacterium; assembly: GCA_028277765.1. Lineage (GTDB taxonomy): Bacteria > Desulfobacterota > Desulfobacteria > Desulfobacterales > SURF-7 > JANQFQ01. The sequence goes on along the minus strand of JANQFQ010000042.1, from coordinate 34,279 downwards.
CAACCTAGGCCTTTTTTTCGGATACCATATTCCTGGTGAAGAACATGACAATAAACCCTTGTGGCGCGCCTCATATGAAGGGGCAAATCCCCATGCTATCTGGGTCAACAAAGAGGGCAAACGGTTTTGTGATGAGACATTTTACAAGGACTACGCGCCAAGAGTCATGATGTATGACGGTCGAAATAATACGCTACAGAATTACCCGCCATATCTGATATTTGACAGCAACTTTTGTGAAAGATACCCATTCGGGACCTATATGCCAGGCGACGATATTCCTGAAAAACTGGTACCCAGGGCGGATTCCCTCAAGGCTCTGGCTGAAAAACTCGGAATCAATGCGGAAAACCTGGAAAGTACGGTTGAGCGGTATAACCAGCTGGTTGATGAAGGGAAGGATCTTGATTTTGACCGGGGAGAATACCCGTGGGCAAGGGCAATGCATTCAGACAGGACCTATCCCAATCCCAACATGGGGAAGATAGAAAAACAGCCCTTTTACGGTATTGAACTGAAACCAACAAACGTGGGGATAAACGCTGCAGGCCTGAAAATAAACACCAATGCCCAAGTCATGCATGTTCGGGGAACACCGATTAAGGGATTGTATGCAGCTGGAAACTCCGCTGCCCTTATTGATGTTGGGTCAGGATATCAGAGCGGTGTGTCAAACACGCGTGGCATAGCCTGGGGATGGATCGCAGCGCATCATGCTATTGAGGAGACCTAATAAGACATATAGTATAACTGATAAGTATAAAATCGAATTATGTTTCATGTATTTCGATATTCGTGCTTCGGATTTTTATCAGGCAGCCTGAGCTAAGAAGTGATCTGAACTGTCCTACTGGAGCGATAAAAGGTACGTCCTCAAGTTCACCTTTTTTTTCTTTATCCCGATCTTCTCCCTGATATGTATCCTGTGTGTTTTTATTGTTCCGGGTGAGAGGTTCAGCATTTGGGCGATCTCTTTCATGGTTTTTCCCTGTTTTGTGAGGTTTGCCACCTGCATTTCAGCAGGTGTTAATCCGAGAAAACGGGATGAAAGGCTGCGGATCAGGGGGGAGGCCATATCATTCAGGTTATACTCGATAATATTTACATAATTTTTCTGTTGATGATCGAGCTTGCTTTTTTTCAGTTTTTCTAAATAGGGAAACACAGTTTCTTTGATGTTTAAAAGCAGTTTTTCCTCCATATCGATTTTGTCCCGGTCCCGTTGTTTCAGTAAAACATTTAAGGCTGAGTTCGTCTCCTGAAGATCGAGCGTTTTTTCTTTCAGCAAGTCTTCAGCTTTTTTGCGTTCCGTAATATCAATGAAGGTGGCAAGATTGGCTGGTTTTCCATCATATTCAATACGTGTTGAGTGTGCTTCAGCCCAGCAGTCTGTACCGTCTTTTCTGATGGTACGGAATATATGTACCTTAGGCACTTTTTCTCCTACCATACGTTTGCGGTATTGTTCCCAGGCAATTGCCTGGTCATCTGGATGAACAAGTCCCCTAACTTCTTTTGGAGATAGTGATAACAGTTCATCCACACTATAGCCTGTTATTTTTGCGAATGAAAGGTTGGCAAATACAATGCGGTCTTCCTGAATAATGACGATACCTTGAATTGAATGTTTAACCATTTTTTTATATTTAAGGGAGGTCCCATCTGGAACACTGTTTTTTTTTCTGGTTTTCATTTTTACTCTCTCTCAACGTTTGTAAATTGTTATGAATCCTGGTAAAAACTCAAAAAGTGGATTTTTTATAGTATGTTTTTTATATACTATACCTCTACCACAATAGCACCTTGTTTGTAAATCATTTTATATTATAATAAAAACTATCATGTGACGATGATATGGATTTATTATCGGCAATTCAGCTGGAGGCAATTATAACTATATGAAATTAAATGAATATAATCTTTTTTTAAAATAGATCAATCTTGTTTGGAAATACAAACAGATAGCATAATAAAGGAGGACCAGGCCATGAACGATGACGCAAAGGTTGATAAAGGGTATATACGGCATGCTAACCCGAGTACACAAAGAACACAGCAATTGCGGCAGGCCTACATGACGCAAAAGCCGAGCCTTTGCGGTGACCGAAGCGCCCTGGTCACAGAATCATATAAAGCGACAGAGGCGATGCCGCCGGTGCTTAGGCAGGCGATCGCTTTTGATAAAGTACTGAGTGAAATGCCGATATGGATCCAGGAGAATGAACTCATTGTATCGAATATTGCATCCAGGCTCAAAGGTGTCTTCCTTTTTCCGGAATACGATGAAACCTGGATCGTGCCTGAACTCGACACAATTTCAAATCGGGCGGGTGATCCATGGACGCTGAGTGAAGAAGACAGGGGGATGTTAAAAGAGAGTCTTGAATACTGGCCAGGGAAAAATCTTATGGCCATTGTTGATGCCATTACCCCTGATGTGGTCAAACAGGCAGAAGCAACATCCATTATCAATATTGACATGGGAAAGCAGGGGGGGATTGGTCATATTGCACCTGATATTGCTGGCGTGATTTCAAAAGGGCTGAATGGGCTGATTGAACAGGCAGAAACTCATCTGAACAGCCTGGATCTTGCTGATCCCAGCGATTTTGAAAAAGTGCCTTTTCTCAAAGCAGTCATCATTGCGGACAAGGCGGTAATTAAGTGGGCAAACAGGTTCGCCGATTTTGCGCGTGAGAAAGCTGCTGTTGAGCAGGATGAAAAAAGAAAATCTGAACTTGAAGAGATCGCAAATATTTGTGAACGCGTGCCAGCAGAACCAGCACAGAATTTCAGGGAAGCGCTACAGGTTATTGCGTTCATCATGGCCTCGATACAGATTGAAACCAATGGTGTTTCTGTCGGTCCTGGAAGGGTTGACCAGTATTGTTTCCCATTCTACGAAAAAGACATAAACCAAGGTGTCATCACAAGAGATAATGCATTGGAACTTATGGAATGCCTGTTTATGAAACTGGCGGAGTCAAACCGCGCTGCTTCTGAAATTTTTACAACTGTCCATTACGGGTATCCTTTCTGGGTACAAGTTCCCATCAGCGGGCAGACGTCGGACGGTTATGATGCCACTAATGAGCTGTCCTATCTCATACTCGATGTGTCAACAAATCTTCAGATGGCTGAGCCGACTGTGTCTGCTCGCATACACAAACGGACGCCTGAAAAGTTTTTCATGAAATGCTGTGAGGCGATAAAAAACCATGGTGGTGGGAATCCCGCTCTGTTTAATGATGACGTGATCATCCCCAGCCAGCTGGCTAATGTTAAAGATATAACCAAAGAGGATGCTTATGATTACAGTGTTATCGGCTGTTCAGAAGTCTCGTTTGCGGGTAAAGGGACCGAAGGCATCCCTTATCATGCTTTAAGCTTTGCAAGGCTGTTTGAATTGATGATGGGAGGGCTTCATCCGGTTACCGGTGAGAAGATGACTGAAGGTGCCGGAGATATGCTGCAGTGGGAAACTTTTGAAGACATGATGCAGGCTTATACGGAACGTGCGAAGATTCTTATAGATGTTATGTTTAAGCAGGTGCTCCCGCTTGTGGAAGGTCACACCCAGTATCGGCCGTGCCCGTATCTCTCTTCGCTGACAATGGACTGCATTGATAGGGGTAAGAGCTATTATGATGGCGGCGCTATTTATGGAAACGGTGTCGTGAATGTCTGTTATGTGGGCATCGCCACCATGGGGAATTCCCTTGCGGCGATCAAAAAGCTTGTCTTTGATGATCAAGTCATCACAATGGCCCAGCTGAAGCACGCGCTTGAAACAAATTTTGAAGATGACACCACAAGCCCTACCGGCCCGGAAATCCACCAGATGTGTCTTAAATCACCTAAATACGGTAATGATGATCCATATGTGGATAACCTTACAAAAGATTATTTGAATATCATTGTAAAAGAACAGGAACGTTTTAGAACCAAACAGGGCGGTGGCTATGAGGTGACGATAGCCCCGGTCTCCACGCATGTTATTCTGGGCATGCTTTGCGGCGCCACACCGGACGGCCGGAAGACAGGAGAACCCCTTTCTGACAGCGTTTCTCCTGCGCAGAGTACGGATGTAAGCGGGCCGACAGCTTCCATCAAGTCTGTGGCTACTATTGAGCATATCAACTTTGTGCAGGGAACGATATTCAACATGAAAATGCATCCCGGACCGCTGGAGACAAAAGCAGGAATGATGAAATGGGCGGATTTGATCAGAACCTACTTTGATCTTGGCGGATGGGAAATTCAGTTTAACGTGGTGGATGCTGAGACCTTAAAACAGGCGCAGTTGTATCCGGATGATTATCAAGACCTTGTGGTCCGTGTTGTCGGCTATAGCGCCTTTTTTACTGAACTGGAGAAATCGGTTCAAGATGATATCATCAGCAGGACAGAACATGCGGTATAGTTAGTTGCTTCTTACAGTTAAAGCCCGATCATTGTGTTTGGCGTGGAGCGCTAAACTACCGTTTGATTAATAAAATCCGAAGCACGAAGCACGAAATACGAAACAATATTAAATGACCAAAATTCAAATTTTCAAAACAGACAAATTAATTGATGAATCTGTGTGAAACAGATTTTTTTTCAGTCTTTATATTTACTATCTAAAAAAGGAAAGATTAAAATGAACGAACAAATTGAACCGTCTGGGTTGGGTTCGGTAATTGTGGGTACTGGTTTTGGCGTACTTACACATCTTCGCGCCATGCGTTTGGCGGGTATTGAGGTGCACGCACTTGTGGGGCGTGATCCTGAGAAAACTAAAGATCGCGCTAAACGGAGCGATGTGCCCCTTGGTCTCACCTCTCTTGCTGAAGCGCTGGCCCTTCCGGGTGTGGATATGGTTTCTGTTGCTACTCCGCCTCATACGCATGCTGAAATTGTTCTTGAGGCGATTGCGGCAGGTAAACATATCCATTGTGAAAAACCGTTTGCCCGTGATCTTGAAGAAGCGAAAAAAATGCAAGCTGCAGCAGAAGAAGCCGGTGTGGTTAACGCTGTGGGTATGGAGTTCCGATTTGACACATGGCAAGCGCTTGCAGCCAGAGCCATTAAAGAAGGTGTTATCGGTGAACCGCGTATGGCCACTTTTTTGATGCATGTGCCGGTACTGGCTGATCCTGAAAGTGAGGTCCCTGCCTGGTGGTCTTCTAAGGAAGATGGGGGCGGCTGGCTTGGCGCTTACGGATCACACATCATTGACCAGGTTCGGTTTACTCTTGGTGAAATTTCTGGCCTGAGTGCATCATTGTGTCTGGTTGTTGATCGTGAATGGAGCGCTGACGACTCCTATTCGATCCATTTTCGAACAGAAAACGGATGTGACGGTATCATGCAGAGTACAGCCAGCTCCTGGGGCCCGATGTTGATGGGTACCCGCATTACAGGTTCAAAGGGGACCCTCTGGTTTGAAGGTGACTGGCTTGAAGGTATTAGTGTAAATGTGGCGGACAGCTCAGGTACCCGAACACTGGATGTCCCGGAAGAACTTAAAACCCTGCCGCCGTCACCACCGCCGGTGGAGTTTATGCAGACTGCTTACGACTGTCTGCATGCTGCGGGATTTGATATCGGTCCCTGCACCAGGGTGTTTGAAAGTATGCGTGATCAGATCCTAGGCCGTGACGTGCCGCCAGATCCGGTTCATGCTTCTTTCGCGGACGGGGCCCGCTGCCAAGCTGTGCTTGATGCCGTAAGGAAATCATCCGAGGAACGTTGCTGGGTGGAATTGAACTAAGAAGGGATTGGGGGATTTAGAAATTGACCTTCCGTCGCTAAGAGGCTGTGACATAATTAAGATCGTGCTTGTGCACGAAACAACATCGTAGGTTGGGTTGAGCGGTTATGGCTTTGTTGGGTTAAAAAACGTAACCCAACCTACTAAATTGTGTATACGCGAAAAAAGGATAGAAGCGAAACCCAACATGATAGTTCGCAAAAAATGAATTATGACACAGCCTCTAAAGCAATGGAGGGCAGGGGAATTGTAGGGGCAGACCTATGTGTCTGCCCAGGATTAAGGCGCAACAATTCTGCGTGTCACAAGTAAGTAAAATTTAGAGAGATGAGGAAATAGGCAAAGCGATATTTAGGGATAAAAAATTTATGAGTGATGAAAATAAAGGACGAATTTTTAATATTCAGCGGTATTCTATCCATGATGGTGCTGGAATCAGGACACTGGTTTTTTTTAAGGGGTGCCCTCTGAAGTGCCTGTGGTGTTCGAATCCCGAATCACAGAAGCACGGGCCGGAGCTTGGATTTATTGAAGCCAGATGCGATGGGAATAATACCTGTGACGCTTCTTGTGTGTCGGCATGCCCGGAAGGAGCGATCAGCCTTAATGGAACCGGCAAACCGGATCTTGACAGGCATAAATGTAATGCCTGCGGTAAGTGTGCTGAGGCATGCGTCCATGACGCACTGAAACTGGTTGGCCATGAAATGAGTGTGGCTGAAGTGCTGGCTGAGATCGAAAAAGACAGGCCGTTTTACAGGCGGTCTGGCGGCGGTATGACAGTGGGCGGAGGTGAACCGCTTGCTCAGTACGGATTTGCCGCTGCGCTGCTTGAAGCAGCCGGAGAAGAATACATTCATACTGCCATTGAAACCACAGGCCATGCCAAATGGGAGCATTTTGAAGCCGTGATACAACACGTTGACCTGCTGCAGATGGATCTCAAGCATATGGATCCTGAAACACACAAAAAGCTGACAGGGGTTTCAAATGAATTGATCTTGGATAATCTAAAAAAAGTGCTTTCCATAAAAGAATCGCAGGATGTGATCATCAGGATACCCGTCATCCCCCAATGCAATGATTCTGCTGAAAATATTGATAAAACAGCAAGGTATATTTCTGAACTCGGCTTTACGAAGATTGAGTTAATGCCATATCACAGGCTTGGTGTTTCAAAATATAAGCAATACGGTATGGACTACCTCCTTGATGGAACAGAGACATTGACGACGGATAATTTGAAGGACCTTAAAAAGATTGTTGAAGGGTATGGTTTGCAGAAGATGACAGGGAGGATTTAAAAACAAATTCGAAGCACGAATATCGAAATCCGAAACAATATCAAATGACCAAAATTCAAATGCTCAAAACAATCCAGTATCTAGGATCTAGCATCTAGAAACGTTTCGGACATTTGAGCCTTGAGATTTTGAATTTGTTTCGGATTTCGATATTCGTGTTTCGAATTTTTATTGTTGATATAGATACTTTTAAGTCTGTAAAATTGTTATTGAGGTTTATTAAGGGAGGAAGAAAAGAATGCGTGCTGTTTATTTAAATGAAGGGAATATAGAACTGCGAGAGTTAACGGAACTTCCCGATGAAGGGATAAAGGTACGGGTTAAATCAGCCGGCATTTGCGGTTCGGATTTGCATATGCTTGATATGAAGTTTCCAATGGATTGTATTGCAGGGCATGAGATCGCGGGAGTACTTGATGATGGAACGCCTGTGGCTGTGGAGCCTTTAATTCCTTGTGATGATTGTGACTACTGCAAGGCTGGAGATTATAATTTATGTCAGCTCGTGACAACACTCGGCATTGGTCGAAATGGGGGGATGGCGGATGAGGTGATTATCCCTGAGCGGTGTATTGTCTATTTGCCGTCAACGATTGACGTGAAAGATGCTTGCTTGATTGAACCACTTGCCGTAGCTGTAAACGGCATTCGAAAGGCAGGTTTAAGTGGTAACGAACGAGTAGCTGTTATCGGTGGCGGGGCGGTCGGCCTTTGTGCGGTTATTGCTGCTGAACAAAACTGCAAGGAGGTGGGACTATCAGCGCGATATACCCATCAAATAGATGCTGGAGAAAACCTGGGAGCAAAAAGTATTGATGGCCAGTACGATCTAGTTGTGGAGTGCGCGGGAACGGAAAGCGCTCTAAACCAGGCTATGGACCTTTGCCGTTCGGGCGGTAAACTTCTAATACTCGGAACCTATTGGGAAGATGTTTCTTTTCCCCAGCTTGCAGCCATGATGAAAGAGATCCAGGTGATTAATGCCTATACGTATGGTTCAGACGGTAAAATTAGCGACTTTGATACTGCTGCGGATCTGCTGGCCAAGAATGCCTCGATTGCCAATGTCATGATTACGCACCGCTTTCCTCTAGCTGAAGTGAATCAGGCCTTTGCAGTTGCACAAGACAGACAAGCGGGTGCGATAAAGGTTGTATTGGAACCATAATTTTAATATTAAAGAGTTATTAAAAAATGTTAACAGACTTTCATCAAATGCTTGTAGAAAATAAAGGGGTAAACATGTCTAGGAAGGGATTATTAATCGATTATGAATACTGTATCGGCTGTCATACCTGTGAGGTTGCCTGCAAGCAGGAACACAATATTGATGTTGGGAAATGGGGGATTAAAATTACCCAGCAGGGACCAATGCAGTATAAAGAAGAAAAGTGGACATATGATTTTATTCCAGTACCGACCGACCTTTGCGATCTATGCAAAGACAGGATAAAAGGGGGAAAGCAGCAACCAGCATGTGTTAAACACTGCCAGGCAGGTGTGATGAAATATGGTTCTATTAAAGAGCTTGCTGAATATATGGAGCTTAAGCATAAGACAGTTCTGTTTGCGCCCAAATAGGCGTTTTTTTGACAGGATTAACCCCGCTAAAGACGGGGCTGGCAGGATAAACCAAGATGACAACAAATGTTTCATGTAAATTTTGCGCCAGTAGATGCGGGATGGTGATTCACCACAACGAGAACAAGATAACCCGTGTTAAGGGTAATACAGCTCACCCTGTTAGCCGGGGCTGGACATGTGCCAGAGGGAGGGCAGCTACGGCTAAGTATTATAAAGAAATATTTAAAGATTAATAAGGAGATTAAAGATAATGACTGATTTTAAATTGCCGCCAGTATATCAACTTGGCTATGTTGTAAAGGATATTGAAAAAGCTGGTGACTTTTATACATCTGTTTATGATATTGGACCGTTTGAAATCATCGATGAAGTGGATATGGATGGGGCTATCTTGCGCGGTAAACTGATAAGTACGAAAATTAAAGTCGCATTTGCCAAGTCCGATAAAATTGAGCTTGAGTTTATTCAGCCTCTTGAAGGCGAGAACGTGTATACTGAATTCCTCGAAACTAGAGGCGACGGCATCCATCATCTTGCGTTTAATGTCGATGACATGATCACATGGAAAAAAGAATTCGCAGCCAGGGGATTTGAACCGGTTTTTCACCATGATATGGTGGTCATGGAATTTGCTTATTTTGATACATCTATGTTCGGCGGACTCATGCTGGAACTTTTATATTGGAAATCTTAACAACAGAGAAGCGGTGTCTGTTACCTCGGATTGACAACCTAACAATTTTTCTTCATCCGTGCAAACACTCGTCATAAAAAACTTTGACAATATGTTCACAGTAATGTCCATAAACCTCAGGTTTGGTCTCGCAGATGACGGGGAAAATAGCTGGGAATTCCGCCAGGTCAGCCTTGCGCCTCTTTTTGAAGCATATCATGCTGATTTTATCGGTATGCAGGAGGCGAATGGTTTTCAAGTCGATTTTATCCAGGGGTTGCTGGGAAGATATGGATATATTGGCAGAAAAGATACTGCGCCGGAAGACTGGCAGGATAATATAATTTTTTTTAAAAAAACATGGGAATGTATACATCAGGACCATTTTTATTTGAGTGATACCCCTGATGTTTTAAGCAAGTTTGAAGAGAGCAGATGGCCGAGACAGTGTGTTATCGGTATGTTTAAAAAGGGAAACCATTCTTTGATATGCGTGAATACCCATTTCGATTTTAAGGAGAGTGTGCAGATACAAAGCGCTGGGGTGATTAAGAATAGGCTTTCCATGTTTCCGTCGGATGTTCCTGTTCTTTTAATGGGTGATTTTAACGCTGAACCGGCTGATGCCTGCTATAGGGAACTGGTACCGGAAACATCAGAAGAAGGCGGCTTCAGGGACGCATTTTCAACGGAAGATATTTACACGCATCACGGATTTACAGGATCCAGGATCAATGGCCGGATTGACTGGATGTTATACAGAGGAGATATTCATTCCAAAGAAAGTAAAGTTGTGAAAGATAAATTTGCAGGGTATTTTCCGTCAGACCATTATCCGATTTATGCTACTTTTTTATTTACAGCATGATGCTTAGAAGCATAGAGCAGAAAAGGAAATGGTGTAAGGTATAGGATATAGGGGGTTAAGGACTATAAAAGGTTTTAAGTGACATCAAAATGGTGGGCACAGCCCACCCTACAAGAGATTTATAATTATCGTTCATCGTAATTGTAGGGTGGGCTGTGCCCACCGACCACTGGTTGATCCCCGAGTATCAACGGTTTATGAGCATTTCTGTCAGTAATTGCATATTGACGGTTTTACACTGGTCGGGACTCCTTCATGGGGGGTCCATTTTTTTGATTTTATAGAATCTTTATCCCTCATATTTTTTAGGACTTCAATACTTGTTTTATAACCTTTAAGCATTCTGCACATATCCATTGCCATGCCGCAGATCTGGGCAATTGCCTGAACAAGTGTTATGTCATGGATAGTACATTCCCAAGGTTCAGCCGTATAGACACGCAGGGCGCCGATTATCTTTCCATGAGCCACAATCGGGACACCAAGGAAGGATGAAATCCCCTCTTTTTTTGCTTCTTCAGGATACTGAATTCTCGGGTCATCCTGGACATCATAAATGGCGATGGGCCCGGCTTTTTGAGCATCCTTTATGGACTGCATGAATTTTAGGGGGCCTTTATTAATGTATTCATCGCTTAAACCGGAAGACGCGGCAAGCCCGAGTTCACCAGTATCTCTTTTTATGAGAAATACAGCGCATCCTTTGGCCTTAAAGGCGGTCTTAACACTTCCCGCGGTTAACAGGGCCACTTCTTCAGGATCCCTGCAGTGGGAAATTGCCTCGGTAACCTTGACGATGGTATCATAATATAATGAGTGGTCTTCCATTGTGCCCTCCTTTGATTTGTAATTAAACAATAGATTAACCAACCGCCTGTGCACGGAGAATTTTCCAAAACACTGTTTGCACAGACAGGCGATACTGTTTGAGTGAAAAAAAGGGGCCTATCCTGTATTGAAGCTGCCATGGTGTCTTCCATGACAGCGGGAAATCGGCATTTTCATTACTGGTCCCATAACGTTTTGCCCAGAATTAAAAGTTATAGCGATTCATACGAGAGCAAGAATACTAGAAAGAAAATTAGGTACCGATCAAGCTGAGTTGAATAGTGTCGTTTACTTTTCAAACGAAACTTATGCCCTTTCGGTATATGCAAAAAATGAATAATATTAGAATATGAATCTCTATATTATTAACATAATCTAAAACGATTCTTTAGTCAAATTAAATATCAGGGATTGCCAATTGACCATAAAATAATGTATAATCCATGCCAATCTTTAAAACAAATTCACATGGTGGTTTGATCATAAGGGGGCCGTATGGAACTACAGGAAATAGGCTATGTCTGCATTATCTTTACCATCTGCATGATCGTCGGAACTATTGCCAACTATATAATGCACAAATGGACCCTGCTTTTTAAAATATTGTTATGCTGTTATATTTTCCTGATAATGGTCTTTTTCAGCATGACGTATATATATATAAATCCATTTTCAATCCCCAGACTTGTATTTGTGGGAGGTCTCATCGGCGTTATTTCACATTTTATCGTGGTATGGTTTAAAAAACAGATGATCAATCCGGTCAGGGACATCAATAATTGCCTGGTCCTTCTGTCCAAGGGAGATTTTACAGCCAGGGTGGATAATGAAAATAATGATGAGCTTGGTCAAATCGCACGAAACCTGAATATGACTATTTCAGAGATTTCCCTTCTGATTAATGCCATAAAAGAGAATACCGGTGAAAATCATGAGATGGCTGAAAACCTGTCCGGCCTGTCTAAAAACATGGCTGAAAAGGCAGAGAGCACATCCGGGAAGACAAATGCGGTGGCCTCTTCTTCTGAAAAAGTGAATATGAATATGACAACTATTTCAGCTGATGTAGAACAGGCAACCCAAAACATGGAGAAGGTCGCTGGCGCAGTTGAAGAGACCACATCCACCATCAGCAATATTGCCAAAAACTCCGATAAGGCAAAGAATATTACAGACGATGCTGTTGAACGGTCACGCGTTACATCGGAAAACATGGAGGACCTGGGCAGGGCGGCAAAAGATATTACCCGGATAACAGAGACGATTACCGATATATCCGAACAGACGAACCTGCTTGCTCTGAATGCTACCATTGAGGCTGCGCGGGCCGGTGAATCTGGAAAGGGGTTTGCCGTTGTCGCCGGGGAGATAAAAGAGCTTGCCCGTCAGACCGCTGAAGCAACACAGAATATCAAGAACATGGTTGAAGGGGTCCAGAAAACATCTGAAACAACGGTTAATGAGATTGCCAGCATTATGGAAATTATTATTAAAGGGAATGATGTGGTATCTACCATTGCATCTGATATTGAAGAACAGTCAATAACCATTCGCGGGATCGCGGATAACGTGGGGCAGGCTTCCCAGGGGATCAGCGCTATCAATGAACGTGTGGCAAAGAGTTTGGTCATGACAGAAGATATTTCTGCACAGATGACAGGGATTAATGAGGATACCATGGAAATATCAGGTATCAGTTCCAGTGTTAAAATGAGCACACTGGTATTATCTGATCTCGCGAAATCTCTCCAGAAGCAGGCGGAACGGTTCAGCATCATTGAAAACGAGGTTGTAACATAGGAGATCCCAGTATGCTGTACCGGAAAATGAAAAAAACAGGAGATGAACTGTCCATACTCGGTTTCGGATGCATGCGTCTGCCCGAAAAGAACCGCCGGATTCAGGAGAAGCGGGCCGTAAAACAGGTGCATTACGCCATTGATCATGGTGTCAATTATTTTGACACGGCAATGCCTTATCACGTAGGGGCAAGTGAACCATTCCTGGGGCGGGCCCTTTCTAATGGATTTAGAAACAGGGTAAAGATCGCTACGAAGCTTTCACCATGGCTGGTTAAGACTCGTGAAGACATGGACCTTCTTTTAAACGCCCAGCTGAAAAAACTGAAAACAGATCATATTGATTATTACCTCTTGCACGGTCTTTTAAAAGAATACTGGGAACAGATGGAGTCTTTTGACGTCCTTGAATTTTTGGACAAGGCCAAAAAAGACGGCAGGATTGTCAACGCGGGTTTTTCTTTTCATGACAGCCTGGACCTGTTTAAAAATATTATTGATGCTTATGACTGGGCATTTTGCCAGATTCAGTATAATTACCTTGATGAAACATACCAGGCTGGTACAGAAGGGCTGAAGTACGCTGCATCTAAAGATATTGGGGTGGTGATTATGGAACCCTTACGGGGCGGCAACCTGGGTAAAAAGGCGCCTCCACAGGTACAGGCTGTATGGGACGAGGCTGATGTGAAGCGCACACCGGCTGAGTGGGCGCTCCGCTGGATCTGGAATCATCCTGAAGTGACGGTGGTACTTTCCGGCATGAACGAGGAAACCCACATTGAGGAGAATATCAGAATAGCGGGAGAGGCGTTTCCTGATACCCTTACGGGAAAAGAACTGGCACTGGTTAAACAGGCGGAAAAAACATTCCGCGGATTGATGAAGGCCGGGTGTACCGGGTGCCAGTACTGTATGCCGTGTCCATCTGGTGTCAATATTCCCGCCTGTTTTGAGCTTTACAACAATTTTCATGTGTTTGGTGATAAAATCAATGCCAGGCTGTGGTATCTTGGCCGGTTATACGACATGTTCAGATCAGCGCCGTCCTATGCTTCCTTGTGCGAGCGCTGCGGGACCTGCGAGGAGGCTTGTCCTCAGCATCTCCCGATTCAGGACCTGCTTGAAGATGTGGCTAATGAGTTTGAAGACAAGCAGGGCGCGGTCCTTGTCTGGATCGCGAAGAAAATCTACGCTTTCCAACGGTGGCTGGATTTGAGAAAGGCCAGGAAAGAGGATTAGTTAAAACAGATTGAATGAATAATGTTGTTCAGGCTGCTTCTTCCGTCACGGTAAATTTATCCACCTCTTCTTTGAGAACCTGCACTCCATGTGACAGGTCGCCGGCTTTATCTTCAACCTGGGAACTTTTTTCAGAAATACTATTTGATTCTTTGCTGACTACCTGTATGTCTTTTACAATTTTATCGGACACATCCAAACTCTTTGCTAGTGTTTTATTGATGTCATTCATCCCCTGGGATGCGTGACTTAAGTTGCCGGCGATTTCTCGAGCGGTCGCTGCCTGTTCTTCTACTGATGCTGCGATGCTTGATACAATATCATTGCCATCGTTGATCACATTTGTTATCTGGTCAATTTCCCTGGAGGTACCAGTAGCTGTATCTTGGATGCTGTCAATCATCTCTTTTATTTCTTGAGTGGCCTCTGCTGTCTGTCTTGCCAGTTCCTTTATTTCACCTGCAACTACCGCAAAACCTTTGCCCGCATCTCCGGCGCGGGCGGCCTCGATTGTCGCGTTCAGGGCCAAAAGGTTGGTCTGTTCGGAAATTTCAGTAATCGTTTCCGTGACTTTACTGATATTACGGGCAGCGGTACCGAGTTCAACTACTTTTTTTGTGGTACTCTGCGCCTTTTCAACCGCATTCGTTGTTATAGCTCGCGCCTTTTCGGAATTCTCTGCTATTTCATTAATAGTGGCGCTGTTTGATTCCACGGCCGTGGCAACAACTTCTATGTTGGTCGAGGCCTGTTCTACAGCTCTTGCAACCGTTGTCATATGGGAGGTCATCTTTTCAGCTCCTGCCGCAACAGTGTCCGCCCGTTTTGAACTGTTATCCGCGTTTTCAGCCATCTCTTCAGAGAGACTATCAAGGTCCACTGCCATCTGAAGGTTGGTTTGGGAGTTGTCTTTTATGGAAATAATCAGTTTAGATACTTCTTCTATCATTTTGTTCATTTCCCTGGAAAGCTGACCTACTTCGTCAGCAGAAGTGAGTTCCGGTGCCCTTACTTGAAAATTTCCGTGGGCTAATGACTCCATACATTCAAGCATCTGTTTCATGGGGTTTAGGATTTTATTAAGAAACCAGATCATTGCCATGTGACTGCTGAGCCCGATAATGACCCCTATTACGATATAGCGGGTTAATGAGAAATTATTTATATAAAACACATATCCACCGCAGGCGAATACAATAAGCGCTGTAATCGCGATCATCATCATGAATTTAAATCTAAGGGATAAACCGAAAAGTTTGTACATGATCAATGCTGCGACGACACAGAACAACAAACCTAAAACTACGTAGACAATAAGATCAATAGTTCCCATTTAATAGCCCCTAATTGAAAATGAGTGTGAATCTTTAATATTTATAATAGTATATACCTATTTATAATCGAAGTCAAATTAGTGTTAGATTGTGATTGAAAATATGTCAGAATACATTTACAATTATACCTTATAATTTTGTGCATATTATCATTCAATATAAGGAGAACTTTCAATGGGGAAAACAGCTTATCTTTTTGACGACATATTTATGGCACATGATACAGGCGGTGGACATCCGGAGCGTCCAGAACGGCTCACAGCGATTGATGATAAGCTAAAGACAAACGCTTTTTATGATGAGCTGATCAGAGTGGAAAAAAAGAAAGCAGATTATCAATATATTGAGATGATACATTCAGCTGATTATATCGAGAGGGTCAAAAGGGAGATTGAGGGGGGGACACGGTTCTTTGATTCTATGGATACGGTTGTCTGCTCGAAATCCTTTGAAATTGCCCTATATGCTGTGGGCGGTTGTCTGAACATGTGCGACACAGTGATGAATGGGAATGCTGACACCGGCTTTTGCGCAACCCGGCCGCCGGGGCACCACGCGGAATACGACTTTGCAGCGGGTTTTTGTATTTTCAACAACATCGCTATCTGTGCGAAATACCTCCAGGCAGAGCATGGAATCAATAAGATCGCCATAATAGACTGGGACGTTCACCATGGCAACGGCACCCAGCATTCTCTTGAGGATGATCCTACCATCTATTACGTGAGCACGCACCAATCCCCCCATTACCCGGGAACAGGATCGAGCGTGGAAACCGGGAAAGGAGCAGGAGAAGGGTTTACACTTAATATCCCTATGCGGGCAGGGAGCGGGGATGATGAATTCCGGGCGGCCTTTAAGGAGAGTATCATACCTGAGCTGGAAAAATTTGAACCAGAGTTTATACTGATCTCAGCCGGTTTTGACGCCCATGCGTATGATCCGCTTTCGGGAATAAACCTTTCATCAGGGATGTTTTACGAGTTCACAAAGATGCTGCAAAATGTGGCTGCAAAACATTCAAACAATAGAATAATATCGATGCTTGAAGGGGGATATGATCTAACTGGCTTGTCTGAGGGTGTAGAGGAGATGATGAAGGCCTTTGTGGAATAGGGTATTATGCTGAGTCTGAGAAGCCATTTTTTCCGTTTTATCGCAAAATATATTGTCAGTCCGCAGATGAACAGATGCTCGACTGTGGATGAGTATCGGGTGGTTTTTGAAAAATTCGGCAGGTTGTCTAAACCTTTGTCAGACACAAAGACACAGACAATAGACGCCGGCAGTGTTCCTACAACTCATATGATTGTACCCGGCACATCAGGGGACAAGGTGCTGCTCTTTCTGCACGGCGGGGCATATAACACCGGTTCAGTAGTTACGCACTGCGGACTTGCGGTATACCTTTCCAGAGCATGTGGAGCCAATGTGTTTTTGCCGGATTACCGGTTGGCCCCTGAGCATCCTTTTCCGGCCGCGCTTGATGACATTGTGTTGGTCTATACCTGGCTGTTGGAGCAGGGGTATGACCCGCGAAAAATCGCTATGGCTGGTGATTCTTCAGGCGGGGGACTAGCGATTGCTTCTCTGGTCAGACTTAGGGATGAGGGGAAACCGATTCCCGCAGCAGCTGTTTGCATGTCTCCATGGGTCGATCTGGAGGGGAAAGGAGAAACGATAAGGACAAATGCTGATTCTGATTTCTGTCTAAACATTCAATGGATCAGCAATATGGCCGTGAACTACGCAGGTGAGAATAATCTTGGGAACCCGCTGATTTCACCCCTGCATGCAGACTTGAAAGGCCTGCCGCCATTGTTCATCCAAGTAGGTACAGATGAAATACTATTAAGCGATTCCCAAAGGCTCGCAGAACGCGCGACGTCTGCTGGAGTGGATGTTACGCTGGATGTATGGGATAAGATGTGGCATGTCTGGCAGACGTTTGCACCGGCAAATATGCCTGAGAGCAGGAACGCCATTAAGCGGGCCGGAGAATTTATTTGTGAACATTTCAACGCGTAATTTCTTATGGAAAAATTGTTAACATGTATGATGATAATGAAATAAGGTAATAAAATAAGATGCATTGAAGTCAGGACAGATCGTTGACATCATATACCGACACATTTAATGAACTTTTTAACAAGCTGGATGTAAATAAAGACGGAAAGCTTTCAAGAGCAGAACTCCACGATGCAGCACAACAGATGGGATGGTACTGGCATGAAGCGCCTCTGCTAGCGCTTCTTGATCTTTTTACGGTTATCGATCCTGTTCCAAGGAACAGTTTTATTGATTATATGGAACAGATAGCTGAAGATCCCCTTGGCCCCTACGGCAGAGTACTTTTAAACGCGCCTCATTTTATGCCGGGCAGGAAGAACCATGTACAAGAAAGCTGCAATAACATGATGCCATATAGAAAACCGTACGAAAATAAGGCTTCTATTTTAATAAATACATCGGGCCCTGACGCAGCTGATGATTATCAAGAGCTCCTCGAAAGCCTTGAAAACACCGGAAATCATGTTTCAGCGGATGAAGCGGCCGTGCTGATTATCGACCCGCAAAGATCATTCACACACGGCGTATGGATGCGGTCAATGGGTGAACATGGGGAGAATGAAGTAAAACCGATTAAACTCGCGTTTAATAAGTGCACGCGGTTTTTAGCTGAAAATTACAGCCGTGTTGAAACTATGTTTACAAGATGCCCTTTCCCGCCGGACAGCTATGGCTGGTATGAAAAACTAGGAAAGGTCATCAGCAGCACACAGCTTTATTTTATCAAGCCGGGCAACAGTGTAATGTTCCCGCCTTCAAACGGTTTCAAGGAGTGGATGGAAGGGGTTATCAAGAACGGCAAACAAATGCTTGTCATTGGCGGATGCACACTTAACAGTTGTGTGCGTGTTTCATCCATTGAAGTTCAGCAATATGTTAAGGGAAGACTCCAAGTCGTTGTGGATCTAAGCCTGTGTGGTGCCCGTTCCCGAAATTATGCCAGATCATCAATATACAATGGATTATCCGCTGTTGAAACAGCTGTGCGTGAAATGAAAGGAGAAGGGGTAATGGTGGTGGGGGAAGTGGAATGGGGATAGGAATGTAGATGAATGAATTTCGGGAACGGCTGAATCAGATTGATAGTGAAAAACTGAAGGGATATCTGCGTTCATTAGAATCGCCTTGTTATGAAAGCAGTATGCTGAAAATTATTTTTCCTGAATTTGATCTGTTTAAAGCAGGGGTACTGGAACTTTACCAGAACCACTTTCTTCTGTTCCACCTGCTTTACAAGCTTCAGGATGAATTCCAGCAGGAAGGTCAATACCTGAATGTGCATTTTATGAGGACATTTTTGACACCTTATCCTGAAAAAGAGAAATGCCGGTATTATGAGGAAGACCTGAACAGCTTCTGTAGGGCTTCCTGCGTTGAGAATAAGGCATATTGTGATTTTCATTTTAAGAAGAGTGAAACAACTGCCCTGGATATGCTGTCAGTGAAGTGGTTCTATTTTGACACGAATAATTATGACACCTTAGACGAAAAATCAGCAGAAGCGTTCATCAACGGCACCTGGGAAATAATGGAACATTATGACGCGTTTAAAAAGAGTTTTGATGTGTTAGGTATGCCGGAAACAAATGATATCAGCCTGATAAAGAGGAAGTTCAGGGAGCTCGCCAAACAATATCATCCGGACCATGGTGGAAAGAACCATGAACGGTTTTATGAAATCAATAACGCTTATCAGCTTTTAAAACGGCTTCTGGCCGCGTTTAAACAATAAACCTGTCTGCTTTTTCCTGTATAGACTGAGCGGCAATTATCGCTCCAAAACTTTAAACTTTTCAACTCTTTCTTGAAGGGTTACAGAGAGAAATGACATTTCATCTGTACTGTCTTTGAGCAACACACAGCTTTCAGAAATTTCACCGGCATCCGTATTTACCCCTGACATCTGACTGGAAATTTTTTTTGATGACGTAAGACTTTGGGCGGTATTCTGATAAATCTCATTAATGCCGGATGACGCCTGTGCAACATTATTCGCGATCTCGCTTGTTGTCACTGCCTGTTCTTCCACTGCGGAAGCAATAATCGACGTAATCTCATTTCCGTCATTAATCACCGTGGTAATCTCTCCGATTTCCGCCACAGTACTGGAGGTTGAGGTCTGAATGCCATCTATCATTTCCTTGATCTCCTGGGTGGCTTCAGAAGTCTGTCTTGCCAGTTCCTTGATTTCACCGGCCACAACCGCAAAACCTTTGCCAGCATCTCCGGCGCGTGCAGCCTCAATTGTCGCGTTTAAGGCCAGTAGGTTTGTTTGTTCTGATATTTCAGTTATGGTTTCAGTAACTTTACTTACATCCCGAGCAGCGTTTCCCAGTTCCTTGACACTGGAAGAAGCGCTTTTGGCCCGGGTAACCGCGTCATCCGATACTGTGCGGGCCTTTTCAGAATTCCGCGCGATCTCTTTTACATTGGCCTCCATACCTTTGACAGCTTCAGAAACCATTTCAATATTTGTGGAAGCCTGTTCCATGGCAGCGGCGACTGCGGATATGTTGGCATTCATGTCATCTGCTTCCTCAGATACGGTATCCGCTCTTTGGGATGTTTTTTCAGTCTTTTCTGACATCTGGGCAGAAAGACCGGCCAGATGTTCAGCTTTGTCGAAGTTTTCCGCCACATTATTTTTAATAGCATTGATCAGTATGGAAATACTACGAATCATAGTGTCAATGTTCCTGAGTATAACACCGAATTCGTCTTTTCGTTGGGTGCTGACATCCATGGTGAAATCACCGTTTGAAAGTGCGAGAAGGCAGTTATTGATATCGTTTGTAGGGATTACAATCGTTTTCATAAACCATGTGAGCACGATATGAGACGCAAAGCCCATAATAAGCGCTGCAAGGGTAACGTTTAGCAATGAAAATTTGTAGAGGCATATGATTGCTCCGGAAAAAAAATAGACTCCTGTCATAATAATAAGCACTATTGTGATTTTATACCTTAGGGACCAGCCTAATACTAAAAAAACGATCAAACCAACGATAAAGCTCCCTATCACATAAAGGATGGCTACTATACCTATTTGAATAAGATCCATACTATTCCTCTCCAAGTAATAGTAAATATTTATTTTTACTATTTTTTCATATTTTTTACCAGTTTTCAAGAAATGGTTTTTAGTTCGGTCTTTTTTGTTTTTACTGATTGTGATATGAGAACAAACAATATTATAAATTTTAAATAGGATTGCAATGGATATATCTAAAAACAGCAGCATACTGATGATCTGTTACGGCAATATATGCAGAAGCCCAATGGCTGAAGCTTTATTGAAGAATCTGATTCCGGACAGGGGGATTGAGATCAGTTCAGCCGGCACCCACGCGGGTGACGGTAATAGGGCAGAACCGAATACTATCAAGGCCATGCTCAATTTCGGCATAGATATATCGTTTCACAGGGCGCGACGGCTCAACAGAGAGATCATTCATCAATCAGATTGTTTTTTGACCATGGAGCCTGAGCAGGCATCCTTTGTTAAGAGGGAGTTCCATATACCAGTTGAAAGGATAGGTGTTTTAAGCGCTTTTCATCCAGATAAAAACCTGGATAGGATATTTGATCCTTACGGTATGACCATAGATGACTATATGGCTTGCGCGGAATTGATCAATGGGTGTGTTAAAAAAATTGCTGAGTATTTTTAAACAATGAAGGGGCGAATCTTGTGTTCACTGTTTTGAGGTTTGGTTTTATCGGGATCGGAAAAAAGGAGAAACAAAAACCGACCACGATCACGATTTATTAAAACTGGCAGAGTGAAGCGATACCACAACTTTAGGCACTTGCACCACAAGGGTATAAGTTTCGTATGAATAGTAAACGACACTATTCAACTCAGCTTTATAACTTAAGGCACTTGTAACTTTCCCCTAACCCGACCACGATTTTTTTAAAGCTGATCATTTATTATGAAGGTATACTCGTCTTACAATCCCCCTCGATTTTGTTATTGCTGCCTGGTATCATTGATACCCATACGATACCGGCAATGGATATATTAATGAGAAGTCCGTGAGAGATGTATTCAAACTTAATGTTCGCGAATAAGAGTGTCGCGTGTGCGATGATAAGGAACAACGAAATTAAAGAGAGACGTTCCATGATCATTTTTTTTGTCATTGATTCAGCAAACTCTTTTGAAATGTCTTTTTCATTACCAAAGATGGCGTCCATTAAAACATTCCGCCGCCGGGGTGCTGGTATCAGCAGGAGCAGGAACAGAAGGTTTGAAAAGAAATAAAGGAAAGCCGTTCCTGCAAAGAAACTGTAAGTAAAGAGTTCCCCAGAAAAACCGCTTTGTTCAACAATACCCTTCACATCTTCTATGGAAAACTGGCTGACGATGATGGTTGTTAGAACAATAAGAAACCATACATAGCTGAGAAGCTTTATTGCTTTTCCGTGCAGGCGGGGGAACGCGGTGATACCGAGGATGCAGACAGCGGGAACCAAACCTGTAATGATTATTGAAAGGGGCATTGCTATTTCTGCCTGACTTATGTGCAGCCAGACAGTATAGTAGAAAAGGAGTGTATAATGAATGAGCGTTCTAATGGAAATCAGGGGCATTATTTTATCATGATAAAAAGCAGCAAACCCTAAGAGGAAAAAGAGAATTGACATCAGAGCGATCTCAAAACGGTTGTCACCATTAACGTCAGCAAGATAAGACGCGGCGATAAAGGAGATGAGCGTCAGGGCTGTCACTGTTAATACGCCTTCAAAGGATCGCGTAATCATGAGTGCCTGAAAAAGGATACCTGCGATAAAGAAGTTAAGTACGGTGTATTCATCCATAATCAGTTTTTTCCCATGCTGTCCTGAATTTTTGATTATTATATGACAGATGATGATTAAAAACAATAGTGTGAAAAATGAGATAATCAGGCCCACCCTTATGGCACAGAATTCGTTTTTAATCATTTTGCCCAAAATTATTTTGCCTTGAATAAGCAGTTTTTATAAATAAATCCCTTAAGCGAATTCCAAATTAGCAGGTTTGTACTTGAATTTACGTGCGTTCTTTCGTACTCTCGGACAGTTAACCTGGAATGATAAGGAGGTAATAATAGGATGACTGATAAAAATGAAATATATGAAAAACTGGCGGAGATGTATGAAAAGGAAGATGTGGTTGGGGGGCCTAACACACCTGCATTTTTAAAGATTTTGACCTTGCAGTTTACCCCTTTTGAGGCTGAACTGGCACTGCTCATAAGGTTTGAGGGGATGAAGCTTGATGAGATCGTTGCAAAAACCGGATTGAATAAGAACGGCCTCAAAGGGATGCTTCTTAGAATGGCTGATAAGGGGACAATGTTTTATGATTCAAGTGATGATCCCACTTATAAAACCGTTGGTATGGCAGCCCCTGGGCTTATTGAGACCGGTCTGTGGTGCAATATAAAATATCCGTTTTCCGTGGAGTTGATTAAAACAATGCACACATTTCTTAAGGAATGGTCTGAGCAGACACTCTGTAAACTCGGCGCACCGTTTGCACCGGTCTGGGGTGCATTAAATGCACTGCCTGAAGATGCAACACCTGAAGAGAACATTGCAGAGGCGATTAAAAATGAAGAGCACTGGAGCGTGTCACCCTGTCCGTGTAGGCTTTCCCACTGGACCGTGGATCCGGGAAACCACTGCAACCACATGCTCGAGACCTGTCTTCATACCGGTGACGTCAGCAAATGGGCAGTCAAACACGGCATGGCACGGGAGCTTTCATTTGACGAAGTGGTTGAATTTCTGAAGGACTGCAACGAGGACGGCCTTGTCCAGACACTGAATATCCAAAATTGCATCTGTAACTGCTGTGAGGACTGCTGCGCCATATTTCACGGACAGAAACAGGGGGTGCAGGTCTTTGTACCCTCTCCATTTGTGGCTCAAGTTGATTACCCGGAGTGCAACAGCTGCGGCATGTGCGCCATGCGGTGTCCTGTTGATGCCGTGATAAGAGGAAAACGGTCATCTGTTAATCCTGCTGAATGCCTCGGATGCGGCGCATGTGTTCCGACCTGTAACCAAGGGGCGATGAAGCTGGTGAGAAGAGGATGAAGGGTACTAGATGCTAGATGGCTGGTCGTAGTGAAGCGTAGATCCCGTTTCTTTTTAGCGGGAATGCTGGATACTAGATGCTAGATGCTGGATGAAAAAGGGATATGATATATGGTATAGGGCAAAGAAACGAGAAATTGATTATTGAAAAATTGAGCCCTCCGTCGCTGAAGCTATGGAGGGCAGGGGATTGAGGAATTGTAGGGGCGGGGTCTCTTCGCCCAATAGGCTTTTATCTAGTATCTAGGATCCAGTATCTAGTATCTAGAATTCAGCACTCAGTCCTGTTATCTCAAAGGAGACAATATGAGCCTTTTTACAATTAATGACGAACAGTGCAATAGGGACGGTATATGCGCGGATGTATGCCCGGTAAAGATTATTGGGTTTAAAGAGAATGAGCCCCCTTTTCCATTAAAGAACGCGGACGCGCTTTGTATTGAGTGCGGCCACTGTGTGGCAATATGTCCGAAAGAGGCGTTTGAGAATAAAAACATCGGGGCGTCTGAATTTTCTTCAGTACAGGGAGGACTATCTTTAACACCTGAACAGGTAGAATATTTTGTTCGTTCACGCAGGTCCATCCGCGCGTATAAAGATAAAGTCGTTGACAGGGAGACCATTGAAAAGATCTTGAATATCGCAGCATATGCGCCCACAGGTCATAATGCACAGGAGGTATACTGGAGTGTCATAACCGGAAAAGAGAGAATCCTTAAGCTGGTAGAGACAGCTGTTGACTGGATGAACTCGATGCTGGAAGGTGGGGCCCGGTTTGAGGGATCCGACCTTTTGAAACACTGTGTGATGGCCTGGGGAAAAGGGGTTGATGTTGTCTGCCGGGAAGCGCCACATGTTATTGTCGCCCATTCACCCAAAGAAAACCCCACTGGTGATATGGACTGTATCATTGCCCTTACCCATCTCGATCTTATCGCACCTTCATTCGGCCTCGGCACCTGCTGGGCCGGCATTTTAAACATGGGTGTTCTCCTCTGGCCCCCCATGCAGGAGGTACTGGTTATTCCTGAAGGTCACAAATATTATGGCGGCATGATGCTCGGCTATCCAAATTACAAATATAAACTGCTACCGCCGAGGAGCAAAGCGAAGGTTACATGGGGGGGATAAATATTTGTTTCATTAGTTTAATTCGTTGAATTGGTTAAAAACATCATCATACAAACCAATGAAACCAATCAAACCAATGAAACCAATGAAACCAATCAAACCAATTCTATGCCTGGAAATTTAACCATATTTGAAGAGACATATCAGACCTATCTTGCGCAAATAGCGGAGATTGATTTCAATTCTATACAGGAGAAGCTCGGTATAAGGATTGACGGTGACAAAGCGATTATACCATTACTTGGCAAAGATTACAGAGTGACCAAAGATGATATTACAGGGCCGTCAGGGGAACAGCCGGTGTTGGAGATATGCGTTGTCCTTTTCAGGTACCTGCTGATGTGTCCTGACAATATACTGGGAAGTGATGACTGGGTATCATTCAGGGATTTAAAGGATTCAGGGCCATTGACTGTTTTTTTTGCAAATGATGTGGAAGGGGTCATCGCAAAACGCTTTTCAGGGAGGCTCAAGGCCCTTGAGGCCAGGTGTGATAAGTTTGGCTGTGTCCCGCCCTCGACTGAATATCCGTATGATCTGGCAATGGCATGTAACGCACTTCCTAAAATACCTCTGCTGATACTTTTTAATGACGCGGATGATGAATTTAATGCAGGGTGTTCAGTCCTATTTAAGGGGAGTGCTGATCAGTATCTGGACGCGGAAAGTCTTGCCATTCTTGGCGCCCTTTTTACAAACAACTTGAAAATATAAGCAGACAGGGGTATTATCTTTTTAACTGAGTAAATAATACCGTACCAGTTATAGATGGTTACGGAAGCTTTTGTTGAAACGTGAAAGTGCCTAAAGTTACAAGTTCCTAAAGTGAATGTGTCGCTCCGCTCTGCCAGTTTTAAATGATCGGGCAGGAATAAGTTAAAAGTGCTTTGTATAGTGAAAAAACATAGTGCCTTGAGGAATTCTACCAAATTCTATAACTCTTTTATCGATTTTCTTTGATCCGCTTTCTCATTTTATTGAACTTTTTCATAGCCTCACTTTGCGGATTATAGATCTAAGGGATTGAGGTTGTATTTATATCATGAAAAGCAGCAGTAGAAATCCTAGACGGGATTTTTTGAAAACATCCCTTTTTGTGGGCGGTTCCTTTCTTTTGTTTCCTGGTTCTATTTATGCCTGTCAAAACAGGGAACAGATCGATTATCCTTCCTATGTAAAACTTGAAAGAGAGGGAATACTGGCAAAACGCGTGGAGGAGGCTTACGCGATTTATGAGGAATGTAGGCTTTGTCCGCGGGAGTGCGGTGTTAACCGGATCAAGGGAGAGAAAGGATTTTGCCGGGCGCCTGCCGGGCTGAAGATTTATTCTGCAAATCCTCATTATGGTGAAGAGAGATCACTGGTAGGGAAGGGTGGTTCTGGCACGATCTTTTTTTCCCATTGCAACCTACGGTGTGTTTTCTGCCAGAACTGGTCTATTTCCCACGAAGGGCATGGGAAAAAGATTAAGGAGACTGACCTGGCCGGCACGATGCTGTATCTTCAGAAGATAGGGTGTCACAATATTAACGTGGTCACACCGACTCATATAATGCCGAGTATCTTGCGCGCGTTGAGAATTGCATGTCAGAAAGGGCTCAGGATTCCCCTGGTTTATAATACCAGCGGGTATGAACGGGTGGAGATGATAAAGGTACTGGACGGAATAGCAGACATCTATCTTCCTGATATGAAATTCATGAATTCCCGTATGGCTGAAAAATATTCAGGCGGGGCAGCAGATTATCCTGATGCCACGAAAAAAGCGGTCATTGAGATGAATCGCCAGGTTGGAGAACACGTGACTGATAAACGCGGCATAGCGGTCCGCGGTCTTATGATTCGGCATCTTGTCATGCCGAACCGGGTATCTGGTGCCCTGGAATTTGCCAAATGGGTATCGGAAAATCTTTCACAAACCACTTACGTGAACATCATGAAGCAGTATCGGGTGGAATATAAGGCTTTTGACTATCCAGCCATATGGAGACGGATTACTGTCCGGGAATACCTTGAAGCCATGGAATGGGCAGAATCATACGGCCTGACGAATCTTGATCCTGATTCTGTAAAGGCGATGGAAATTTATCGGAGTCGAGAACAGAGAGCAGGGAGTTAAGGGTAAACATACGGGAACAACGATCAAAGTGCCTAAAGTGCCTAAAGTTGATGTATCGCTTCGCTCTGACATATTAAATGATCGTGCTTGCGATCTAAGGATTGGGTATTTGATACTGGATGAATGGGTGATTTCTCAGCCCAGCTAGTTTTTATCCAGCATCTAGTATCCAGTATCTAGTATCTAGGAAAAAGTGCCTAAAGTTGTGGCTCTGCCAGTTTTAAAAAAATCGTGGTCGTGATCGTGGTCAGCGAAGCGGTGGTCGTGGTCGGTTTTGAATAGGTTAAAAGTTACAAGTGCCTAAAGTTGTGGTATCGCTCCGCTCTGCCAGTTTTAAAAAACTGGGTCAGGTGAAGGATTAAAAAATTGCGTAGGGGTGGGTTCACAACCCACCCGGTTTGGGTAATTGACAGAATTCTGTTTAACGGCGTTGTTAGTTATGGTGAATACATGGAAGTCGATCAGATTTATCAGGGCATAGAGGAAGCCCCGCTCGATAATGAGGTGAAGCAGGCAGTATTCAAGGTTTTAGAGGAGAATGCTGAGGAGTTAGATGCTTATATTATGCGGTTTCCTGTTGCCGGTTTTGTCATGGGCGCCATGAACTTTGAAAATGATGTCACTCAGTATGTGATGAAAATGATTATGCCTGTTTTCAGGGATAACAGCGTACTGCCTGCAAATGGAAGGGATACTGCTAGACATATTTATAAAAAACTTGGAGGAAAGAATAGTGTAACATTTGAAATAACTCCTGATAAATGAGGTTTTCAATGGACAGAAGAGACTTTTTAAAACAATTAGCGCTTTACACAGCAGGGGTAATTGCAGCGCCCCCTGTGTTCCGGTTTACCCCGGAGCTGTTTGCGGCAGAAAAAGGAAAGCCGGAAGTGGTTGTTGGTAAAGGGCTTCCGTATTTAAAAATTGTTGAACAGGTACTAGAACCTTTTGGCGGAATGGTTGCGTTTGTCAGCAAAGGGGACCGTGTTGTTGTCAAACCGAATATAGGATGGGATAGAACGGTTGAACAGGGCGCAAATACTCATCCGGAAGTTGTTAAAGCACTTGTCCGCATGGCCCTTGATGCAGGAGCGAAAAAAGTGCAAGTGTTTGACCGGTCATGCAACAGTGCTCGCCGTTCCTATCAAAACAGCGGTATCCTGTCAGCTGTGAATGCAATTAAAGACAGGCGCGCAACATGCAGTTTTATGGATGATCGCAAATATATACCAGTAAAGATAGATAACGGCAGGTCCTTGAAAGAATGGCTGTTTTATAAAGACGCTCTTTCGGCTGACTGTTATATTAATGTTCCTGTGGCAAAACACCACGGTAGCGCAAGGCTGACCATGGGGCTTAAAAATGTTATGGGTGTCATCGGCGGCAGAAGGGGTAAAATCCATATGAATCTCGGTCAAAGAATAGCAGACCTGAATATTGTGATCCGTCCTGATCTCACGGTTATTGATGCTACGCGTATTATGCTAAGAAATGGTCCAAGCGGTGGCAACCTTAAAGATGTGAGGGAGATAGATACGGTTATCGCTTCTACAGATCCTGTAGCAGCGGATGCCTTTGCGACCACGCTTTTCGGTTTAGAACCGTCTGATATCCCTTCCACTGTCTCGGCCTGCAAAATGGGCCTTGGAGAGATGGACCTGAGTAAAATTAAAATAGTCAATGTCTAGCCTATTTTTTATGAAAAAAGAATTTCCATACCGGCTGGCACGTCGGATATCACAGGTGTTGTTTCTTGTACTTTTTCTCGTTCTGTTCCGTCTTACGGACTATTTTGGAAGAGATGAGATCTCTTTTGCGGTTAATATTTTTTTCAGGTGGGATCCTTTATTGGCTGTCTCTTCAATGCTGGCGGCAAAAAAAATTATTTTATTAACCTTTCCGTCCCTTATCATCATTCTGTTTACACTATTTCTGGGGAGGGCCTTTTGCGGGTGGATCTGCCCGATGGGAACCCTTCTTGACGGTGTGGGGCACTTCATCAGCCCGGGGGATAAGGTATACTCTTTACGGCAGGTTAAATATATCCTTTTATTTGTGATCATTTTCGCTTCTCTTTTCGGGATGCAGCTTGCGGGTTTTTTTGATCCTTTTTCCATATTGGTCAGGGGTCTTGCCTTTTCTGTTGATCCAGTGTTGAATGCTGTTGTTTCAAGCTTTTTTTCAGGGATATACCTGCATGGCCCAGAATGGTTGTCGAGTCTTACAGAACCGGTTTATGCCTTTTTTAAATTAACGCTTCTCCCTTTTAAGCAGTCGTTTTTTTCCCTTTCCCTTGTTTCATTTGTCATCCTCTTTACTATAGTTTTCCTGGAAAAGCTTGATAGACGTTTTTGGTGCAGGAATTTGTGTCCCCTAGGAGCGCTACTGGCGCTTGTTGCCAGGTTTTCCCTGTTTAACCGGTTTCCGAGCAGGCTGTGCACGGACTGCGGACAATGTGCTGATGAATGCCGGATGGATGTATTTGACAGTAACGGCAAAACCGTTTCAGGAGAGTGCGTTCTCTGCATGGACTGCATCAGTGAGTGTGAAGAGTCCATATCAGGCATTAGGTATATGCCGATGAAACAGGGAGTCGGACTAAACATCAGCAGGAGAGTTTTTGTCAGCTCTGCCCTGGCAGGGATGGCGCTTCCTGCCTTATCAAGCGTTCATATCCTGCAGGTCAGTAAAGACCAGTATCTGTTAAGGCCGCCGGGCGCTCTGGCTGAGGATTCTTTTTCTGATACGTGCGTAAGATGCGGTGAATGCATGAAGGTGTGCATACAGAACGGCCTCCAACCCCTGTTCCTTGAAAATGGTTACGCAGACATGTTTACACCCAGGCTTATACCGAGGATAGGATACTGTGAGTTTAACTGTACATTGTGCGGCCAGGTGTGTCCGACCGGAGCGATAAAAAGACTCCCTCTGGAAGAAAAGCACAAGACCGTCATTGGCAAGGCATATATAAACCGTGACAGATGTCTGCCGTTTGCGGCCAACACATCCTGCATTGTATGTGAAGAACACTGCCCGGTTTATGACAAGGCCATAAAATATGAAGAAGCTGTTATCAGGGATTCTGGCGGTGTTCTGATCAGCCTGAAGCGCCCGATTGTAATAAAAGATCAGTGTGTGGGATGCGGGATATGTGAGAAAAAATGTCCGGTGAACGGGGAATCCGCGATAAGGGTAGTGAGGGAGGAGTGATACTGGACATAAAAAATTCGAAATCCTAATATCGAAATCCCCCGGCGACGGGACAAGCGAAACAATATTCAAATGACCAAAATTTAAAAATCTAAAACAAAAGGCAATATGATTCGAAAATTTAGAGGTTTATGGTTTTGAACATTTGAATATTTAGATTTTGAATTTGTTTCGAGTTTCGGATTTCGTGCTTCGGATTTAATATATAAATATTCACAGACAATCACTTTCAGGGGTAACTAAAGCCTGGCTCTCAGAGCCAGGATGTTTACTTTTACATATGATTCCGCGTGCCATTAAATAAAACGGGCCTTTTTACTTACCTGCCCTGTTCAGACACAGTGAATTCCTCCATTTCATCCTGCAACACGGCCGCTAGATTTGACAGTGCTTCTGAGTTTGATTTAATCCCTGAGCTTTTTATTGAGATTTCATTGGAATCCTTGCTGACAATTGAGATGGTTTCTGTGATGCTGTTGGTTGCCAGTTTACTATGGGAGATGTTTTCACTGATTTCTTTAATACCCCTGGAAGCACGACCAATATTATTCGCGATTTCCTGCGTTGATACAGACTGCTCTTCCACAGATGAAGCGATGGCGGAAATCACTTCATTTCCCTCATCAATAATGGAAGAAATCTCTTCAATCCCTGATATGGTATTAACAGCTGTCTGCTGAATACCCTCGATAATCTGTTTGATTTCCAGTGTGGCTACTGCTGTCTGCCTTGCCAATTCCTTGATTTCGCCGGCTACTACGGCAAATCCTTTCCCAGCATCACCGGCACGGGCTGCCTCAATTGTGGCGTTTAAAGCAAGGAGGTTTGTCTGTTCGGAAATTTCAGATATGGCTTCTGTTACCTTGTTGATATTTCTTGCAGCTGATCCAAGTTCTTCAACTCTTTTTGATTCATGCCTTGTCTTTGCCACAATCTCATTAGAAACTGTCCGCGCTTTTTCAGAGTTTTCTGATATTCTGATTATATTTTCAGTCATCTGCTCAACCGTTAACACCACTAATTCAATATTTTGGGATGCTTCCCCCATGGCTGTGTCTACAACGGACATGCTTACGTTCAATTCCTCCGCAGATGACGCGACAATGTTTGTCTTTTCTGATGTACTGCCGGCGTGTTCGTACAGTTCACCAGACAAGCCATCCAGGTTGTCAGCCATTTCAAGGTTTTCACTAGTATTTGTTTTTATGGCGGAAATCAGGAAAGATATATCAGTGATCATTTTGTTCAGTTTATCAAATATTTTCTGGAACTCATCTCTTGTTGACATATCAACGTGTTCAGTAAAATCACCAGTAGAAAGACTGATTAGGCACCGGTTGATTTCGTTTATCGGCTTGACCAGAGTCCTCATGAGCCATTCCACTGAGCAAAAACATGTCAGGCCGACGACAATGCTTGTAATACAGACAACGAAGGGTGTTATCTTATAAGTAAATAGGATTCCCCCTGCAATAAAACAGGGCCCTGAAAAAAAAGTACATAGGAGTATAAATTTCAAGCGGAAAGTCCATTTATAAATGAAATAACAGATAATCGTGCTTACAATGCATAGTATCAGCCAGATTAAAATGCCGATTGCAAAAAGACGGATTTCTTCCATGGTAGCCTCTTTTGAGAAATGATAAATCTTAATTTCAATAAAAAACGTATTTTATGATATCGTGTAACATACTTACATTATAGCGGTATCATTAATTCGTCAATAAAATATTCGGATGGAAAATGAGTTGGGCCTGATTCAGTTGAGTAGTGATTGACATGTAGTGCATTTTTTTATTATAGAATTTTTAGCCTATAAATAAAAATCATATTTACTTCAAATAAACTTGTCGCCTGAAAAAATGAGATTTAAAAATGACAGACGATAAAATGGATATCGCAGTAACAGGTATTGGTGTGTTCACCTCAATCGGATGCACAAAAGAGACGTTCTGGGATTCCCTTGTGAACGGTATATCCGGTGTTAAGAAAATACAGGCTTTTAATCCAGAAGGTCACAAATCCCAGATCGCTTCAGAGGTAATACCATTTAATCATGAAGATTATCTTAGCCGGAAACAGATAAGGAAAATGGCAAGATTTTCACAACTTGCCGTGAGTGCGTCAATTGAAGCGGTTAGGGATGCGGGCCTAGACTTAGAGAATGAGAATCCTGGCAGAATTGGTTGTGTTATCGGTTCCGCAGCCGGGGACTACAATAACATAGAGGATCAATTTGTCAGATTCCAGAAAAAGGGGCCTGGATCGGTCAACCCTTTTTCAGTCCCAAAGATCATTCCGAATATGCCCCCCTGCAATACAGCCATGGTCCTTGGACTCCACGGACCAAACATGGGCACTGCTGCAGCATGTGCAACCGGTTCATTTGCCATTGGCACAGCCCTTGACATACTGAGGCAGGGACGGGCGGATGTGATGCTTGCGGGCGGGACTGAATCAACGATTATCCCAATGGTTATAGATGGTTATGCGTCAATGAACGCCCTGTCCACAAGGAATGAAGCACCCACAGAAGCGAGCCGTCCTTTTGATGCTGAAAGGGATGGATTTGTCATCGGGGAGGGGGCTGGCGTTCTTGTGCTGGAAACAATGGTCCATGTTGACCATAGGGGGGCTGAACCAGTTGCGCTACTGAAAGGTTTTGGGATGACATGTGATGCATACAATATTGCGCTGCCAGAGCCTGAAGGGAAATGGGCGGCTGCGGCCATTAGCGCAGCTCTGGACAACGCAAAGCTTAACCCTGGTGATATTGGATATATCAATGCCCATGGGACGTCGACAAAGGCAAACGACAGGGTTGAGACCCTTGCCATAAAACAGGCGTTTGGAAACCATGCAAAGAAGATCCCGGTGAGTTCAACAAAATCTTTGATCGGCCACACCCTTGGTGCGGCAGGCGCCATTGAGGCCGCAGCTACAGTTCTGACCCTGAAAAACGGAATCATCCCTCCCACTATAAATTATCATACAAAGGATCCTGAATGCGATCTGGATTATGTCCCGAATGAGGCAAGGTCTGTAATAGTAAACGCAGCTATTTCTAACAATTTCGGTTTCGGGGGGCAGAACGGGGTGCTTGTGTTTTCAAGAGCTTAATTAAAGTTATAAAGAAGGTAAGGCCCAAGCTTGTCAAGATGTTCTGGGGACTCAAATTCGGCGCCAATATAAAGCCCCCGGATATTTTTTATGATCACTTCTCTTTTTATTAATGACTGTGACGGATCATCCAGAGTAAACTCTATCCAGAGTCTGTCGCCAATTTGAAAATATTCATCCTCAAACAGCTCAAATTTTAATCCTGAACGGGAAAGGTCATTAACGGTAATGAACCCTTTTTTGTTTTTGTTTTGAGTAAATATACCCGACAGGCTTACTTTCTTTCTGAAATGCTGACGCCTTTCAAGCAGCACAGTATAGGAATGGCCGCAAGAGCACATGCAGTTAACTTTTACGGCTTTTTTAGTTTCCTTATATTTTGATACATTTATTGTTTTTGACCGTTCGCATTCAGGGCAGACAAATGTCGCTTTATTGAAACTATTGATAAACGTTTTCTTGATGGGCTGGTCTTCAATTTCAGATAACATCTTTCATACCTCGCATTTGCATTGTTTGTTAATTTCGCTGATTTTATAAAATGCAACAGGTATGCCATTTTGGGCTTAAAGATAAATAAATGTAGACATTTTAAAATGTTATCTTTAGTGTGAAAAACATATTTAATATATACTATAAAAAAAATTAATAGTGCTGTTAATAAATTTGTCACTACAGGTTCTTAAAAAAACTTGCCTGTCCCCAAGCAGTCCAATTCCCATCTAATCAACATTTCCTTGATCCACATGTTATGTTTTTTCTAAGAAAATCATAACTCGTGCAGAATTACTGTCGCTCATTTTTCGTTTTTAGACCAGGATTTAATTATGACAACCGACATGATTGGTTTAGGCGGCTTTAACTCGTTTTAAACCTTTCAAATCAACATTCTGTTGAGTCTGCCATAAATCATACTGCAACTGAAGTTTAAGCCATCCTTCAGGAGAACGACCGAATACCTTTGAGAGGCGAAGGGCCATTTCAGGACTAACGCCTGATCGTCCGTTTAACAATGCTGAAAATGTTTTTCTGGTGATCCCCAAAGCTTTTGCCGCATCTGTGACAGTTAAACTTAAGGCCTCAACACAAAATTCCCTTATAATTTCTCCAGGGTGAGGAGGATTGTGCATACCCATGATAATCTCCTTTTAA
>JANQFQ010000034.1 GCA_028277765.1 Desulfobacterales bacterium | reverse complement strand
ATCCCTGTGCCTCGTTTTCCGTTTATTGCAGTCACCTTTTTTCTACTGCAGATATCTTGTCTGGCATACAGACTCAGCCAGTCTTTATGACATCGTGCCGGCTTGCTGCGCGCCCTCTCCCATATTCCGGGTTTCAGTCCCCCCCTCGGCTTTTATAGGCGAATCAACCGGTTTTTCTCCCACACAAAATGTTTTCCTCATATAAAATTCTGTTTGTTTGCCATTGTTCCACTGTTTAACAGGCCGCAAATAACCAACAACCCTGGAATAAATCTCGGTTTCACTGTCACAGACCTTACATTGTTCCTGCCTACCGCTGATATAGCCGTGAGACGGGCACACACTGAATGTTGGTGTCAAAGTAAAATAAGGAAGATGGAAATTGTTCGCGACTTTCCGTATAAACCCTTTTATGGCCCCAATGTCTTCTACCTGTTCACCAAGGAAGATATGAAGAACCGTGCCACCAGTGTATTTTGTCTGGAGGTCATCCTGAAGAGACAAGGTTTCAAAAACATCATCTGAATAATTTACAGGGAGCTGGGTCGAGTTGGTATAGAACGGATCACCGCCAGCCTGATAATCCGCTTCATTGGCACATATAATTTCAGGGAACTTCTTCTTGTCCTCCATTGCAAGGCGGTAAGCAGTCCCTTCCGCGGGTGTTGCTTCAAGATTGAAGATGTCTCCTGTTTCATCTTGTATTTCAGCAAGCATATCCCGCATAAAATTCATAGCTTTAAGTGCAAAACTCCTCCCGTCCTCACTGCCGATATCAGACCCGATAAAATTCAAGCACGCCTCATTCATCCCGACAATCCCTATGGTAGAAAAATGATTTTTCCAGTATATGCCGGAGTTTTCCTTAATGTCCCTTAAATAGAATCTTGAATACGGGTAGAGGTTTCTTTCGGTAAATTTTTCAAGGATTTTTCTTTTGATAGTGAGACTGTCTTTGGCAATCTGTATCAATCTTTTAAGCCGTTGAAAAAAGTCTTCCTCATTTCTTGCCTGAAACCCGATTCTCGGGAGGTTGATCGTTACTACACCGATCGATCCTGTAAGCGGATTCGCACCAAAAAGTCCCCCTCCCCGTTTTAAGAGTTCTCTGTTGTCAAGGCGAAGACGGCAGCACATCGATCTTGCATCTTCAGGAGACATATCTGAATTGACAAAATTTGAAAAATACGGGATGCCGTATTTCCCCGTCATTTTCCAGATCGTCTCAAGATTCGGGTTGTCCCAGTCAAAATCCTCGGTAATATTGTAGGTCGGTATGGGAAACGTAAACACTCTTCCCTTTGCGTCCCCTTCCATCATGACTTCAGCAAACGCCTTGTTGATCATGTCCATTTCAGTCTGAAAATCAGCATATGTCTCATCAAGCAGTTCACCGCCGACAATCACAGGATGGTCCTTTAAAATCGACGGCACGTAAAGATCCATCGTAATATTTGTAAAGGGTGTCTGAAAACCTACCCGTGTGGGAATATTAATATTAAACACAAATTCCTGGAGCGCCTGTTTAACCTCATTATACGTCAGCCCATCACTACGGACAAACGGCGCAAGAAGGGTGTCAAAGTTGGAAATGGCCTGAGCACCGGCTGCTTCTCCCTGCAGGGTGTAAAAAAAGTTTACCACCTGTCCCAGGGCTGACCGGAGATGTCTGGGCGGTCCGCTTTCAACTTTCCCGACAACCCCCTTGAAACCCTGCCGCAATAAATCCTGAAGGTCCCATCCCACACAATAAACCGAAAGGAGGCTTAAATCGTGTATGTGGACATCTCCGTTTTTATGTGCTCGCCTTATCTCAGGAGGATAAATGCGATTCAGCCAGTATTCGGCTGTAACATCTGATGATATATAGTTGTTGAGCCCCTGCAGTGAAAAGCTCATGTTGCTGTTTTCTTTAATTTTCCAATCCATTTTGGTGATATAGTTTTCAACCAGGTTTACATTTGCCTTTGTTGTGATGTTGCGTATCTGGGCATGCTGTTCCCTATATAATATATACGCTTTGGCTGTCTTGTAATACGGGGAATCGAGAAGTACCCTCTCTACAATATCCTGAATTTCTTCAACTTCAGGCAGGTTGCCAAGTCTTAGTTCATGAGCCAGGGTCAGAACCCTCAGTGTCAGCTTCCGTGCTTCCCTTTCATCAAATTCTCCTGTGGCATCTCCTGCTTTTGCTATGGCTACTGTAATTTTTGATGAATCAAAATCAACAACCCTTCCATCACGTTTCTTAATGTTTTCGAACAATGGCATCACCTCTCAGGATAAATTGTACAGAAGAAAAAAATTTCTAGTGAATAGTGAATCCAGCCCAAATATCTACTGAAAATCGACAGTATTAAAAAAAGGGAATAATTTAAACAACATCTACAAGACAAGACTCTTAATACCGCAATATATTGCGGTATGTCAATAAAAAAAATCAAGATGTTGAGTTTTTAGTAATACTAATGAAAACAGGTATCTGTTCTGAAACAGGCTTAAAAACCATTTTTTATGCTTAATTTTACGGGAAAAATGCCCCATGAACATGCCAGAAACTTGATTTAAGCAACCAATATGTTAATAATAAAATATCATGAGTAAAGATCGAAATGTGGTTCACCGAAAAATCATCGTTCCGTGGTATGATTCAGAAACATCCTGTTTTATTTTACTATTCCTGATGTTTCTTGTCTTTGTTTTTTCTTTGGCAGGAGTTTCAGTCGCCCATGAATATACTGAATATAACACGTATATATGGGTACCGTATCTGCTAATGTTGATGAGCATTGGCGTGTCTTCGTCCATCACTGTCCGCCTGATACTGAGGTATATTGAGCGTATGGACGACAAGTATCTTAAAGATTTTACGATCGACAGCCTAAAATAGTCCTACTTTGTCTTTTTTTTCACAAACGCATCAAAAGACATCTTTTTATAACTGTCCGTATGGACGTATTTAAGAATTTTTAGCAGTTCATCTGAAGGGACATAACCAGGTTGCATGCCTATGGGCACACCTTTCTCATCTAAAAACCGGCTGTCCGGTATAGGGCTGACATTGTATTTGTATACGATTCTTCTTTCCTTGTCCACATTTACCATAATGGGAATATAGTTTTCGTTCAGGTATGCCACCACCTTGGCATCTTTCATCGTCGTCTGCGCCATCATTTTGCATGCACCGCACCAGGAAGCGTAAAAATGGAGGAAAATTTTCTTCTTCTGTTTTTTCCCAAGAGAAAGGCCAGCATCATATGTCTGCCAATTAATCGTTTCGCCAGCCCTGGACATGTTCGGCACCAAGGAAGCTAAAAATACCACAATGAGTATAAAAATACAGTTTTTTGTCATTATATGTCCTTTAAAAACAATCTGTTTTTTGTCAGTATTAGTCTGTACATGACAAACAGTGCTACTAGCAACAATTTTTTTCAGATTGCACCATATCCTTCTATACTACTCAACCTGTTTCATTATTTTTAAAAGGTCATCAGGACCGACAAACTGATTAATCGTTTTATCAGTCAGTAAACGGCCTGAAGAATTTACAAAAACGATCTTCGGCAAGCCTTTTATGTTGTATTTTTTCTCTATCTTATCTATTTCCGGCAGATCCGTTTCTGTATCGATCTTAACACAGACAAACCGCTTGGATTCCTTTATAACCTCAAGGTTGGTGAATGTCTTATGATCCAGTTTCAGACACACCTTGCACCAGGAAGCAGTAAAATCAATCATCACCGGTTTTTTTAATTCAGCAGCCAAAGCAAGAGAAGAAGGCTCATCTGTCAGCCATGAAATTCCGTTTTGCTTCTGCGTGGCCTCTTTTTTCAGGACACCGCCCGTGTAAATATAATTTATCAAAGCTGCTGTACCGATGACAAGGAAGAGGATAATCAAACATGATGTAAGACGTTCTTTAAAGGAAAGACCACTCTTGAACGGAAATAACCAGGCAAAAAACATCCCTGTACCGATAAGAAATGAAGCCACAAACAGCATATAGAATCGCTCATCCACAACCGGTTTTATAAAATACAAGGCTACAGCAAACATGATATAACCGAACACTTTTTTCAGCTTCTCCATCCATGCGCCTGCCTTTGGGAGTGACGCGGCAACACCGGTAAATGTGCCCACAACAAGGAAAAGCACCCCCA
The DNA here is from genome assembly GCA_028277765.1 of Desulfobacterales bacterium. Lineage (GTDB taxonomy): Bacteria > Desulfobacterota > Desulfobacteria > Desulfobacterales > SURF-7 > JANQFQ01. The sequence continues at coordinate 30,502 of JANQFQ010000034.1, read as the reverse complement.
TTCCCATGGAAAAACTCCACATGACCAGAAAACCGGTCAGTTTATTCCCCTCTACAGCGATGAATGTAAGAATGCTGAGAATAAAAGGTAGAACACAGGGGCCTGCCACAGCACCGGAAGCAGCACCGGTTAAAAAAACACCGGTAATCCCTTTGGCCCTTCCTGATACAGACAAGAACCCCTGGGGTATCTGGAGATAAAACACGTCAAACATACTGAGCCCCATCAGCGTAAACACGGCCGTGACAAAAATACGAACCGCAGGATGGTTTGTATGTTCACCGAACATCGAACCGGTCCAGGCGGCGGCAACACCGAAACCAGCATATACCACGGAAAGCCCCAGGACATAGACCAAGGAGAGCAGAAAACTCCGGCCTGCACTACCCGGTTTTGCAGCACCAATCACGCTGATGGTGATCGGTATAATCGGATAGACACAGGGGGTAAGGCTGGCGCCAATCCCGACCCAGAAAACTAAAATCAGGATACCCGCAAGGCCGAATTTTTCTGAAATTTTATCCAGCCGGCCTTTTTCAGACCGGTCTTTCTCTTCACTTGTCTGTTGCGGGAGGCTCTTTTCCGAGAGGTTTTCAACTGAAGTAGCTAATACTGAAAAATTTGCCTGAAGCGCCTTTTTTTCAGGCATAAAACACATACTGTCTGAGCAGCCCTGATAGTTCATCTCAAGGACCAGGCTTTTCTCCCCTGGATCGGCCGACGGAGCAATAATAACTGGCAGCTCAAAAACCGCCTGCTGTTCATAAACCTTCAGCGTCTCTCCATAAGGATATTTCCTTTTAACAGGTTTGCTGGTCTTGATCGGGCCGAAAGTGACGCCCTCCGCATCCGCGGGGCGCAGATTGGTATTTTCCGCGTAAAGCTGGTATTTTGAGGAAATTTCAACAGATACGATTATTTTCAGCTGTCCGCCCTGTTGAACACTCTCTGGAAACGCTGACACACTGAATTTAAAAGGCTCTTCTTTCGGAAAGGCAGGATGAAGCCCTATAAAAAGAGACAAAAGGACAATGGTCAGCCAAAAATTAAAACGGTATAAATATGTCATGTCACTCCTCGTTATATAAGTGCCTAAAGTTGTGGAATGCTGCTATTTTATTTTTAAAGAAGGCAGAGCAAAGCGATACCACAACTTTAGGCACTTTAGCGCATTTTAGGCACTTTAGGCACTTTTTTAGTCACCCACTCAATTCCTTTGACCTTGCCGCTGCTGCCGTAATAGCATCAATAATGTTTCCCTTTACCCTGCTGCCGTCCAGCACTTTAAACGCAGCCTCGGTTGTACCGCCGGGTGACGTCACTCTTCTGCGGAGTTCTTCAGGAGTTTCGTCACTCTTATCCATCAGTTTAACGGCCCCTTTCAGGGTTTCCATGGACAGGAGACATGCCTCTTCAGGGTTAAGTCCAATTTTTATACCCGCGTCTATCATTGATTCAGCCAGGTAAAAAACATAGGCCGGGCCTGATCCAGAAAGGGCTGTTACAGCGTCAAGCTCCTCCTCTTTAAATTCAGCTACCTTTCCTATCCCTTCCAGTATGGTCCTTGTCTTACCAAGATCCTCTTTGTCAGCATATTGGTTCGGGCTCATCCCTGACATGCCCGACAGAACCAGTGCTGGTGTATTCGGCATTACCCTTACAATAGGAAGATTCTCGTGTGTACTCCCGGCAAGGGGCCTGTACAGGATATCCTCGATTGTTTGAATAGTGATCCCTGCCGCTATTGAGATGATAAGCTTCCTGCTGTTTATGCTGTAATCAGGGTGCCTGGCGATTTCCGAAAGTACATCATCCATCACTTGGGGTTTTACCGCAAGTATAACGATATCACATTTCATAAATACATCAAAATTATCATTCACCGCTGAAACGCCATATGTTTTCGCCATTACATCAAGGCGGTCTGCACTGACATCACTTATATATATTTGTGATGAATTATAAATATCTGAACTTATAAGGGCACCTGTAAAGGCTTCAGCCATATTACCGCCCCCAATAAAACCTGTTTTTAAATCCATCGCTCCCATTTCAATTCTCCTTTTATCAATATTTTGAAATAAGTTTATATTCCGAACATTTAACATGTCAAATGATTAATACCGGATTTTACATTTTGCATAAAAATCTTGACATATTGCATAGATATTACTAATTTTATTAGATATATTACTTGCTAAATGAAAGGAAGGTGACATATGAGACTTACACCGATTGATATTCAGCAGTGCTTTTTCAGCACAAAATTCCGTGGGTATGATATTCAGGAGGTTAGGGCCTTTCTGGAGCAGGCGGCTGACTCCCTTGAAGCTGTGATTACTGACAAAAATAAAATTCAAAAAAAACTCAATATGATCAAGCAAGAAATAACGGGGTATAAAAAACGTGAAGACATATTCAAGCGCGCTATACTGAATTCACAGAAACTTTTAGAAGAATCTAAAAGGAACGCGGAAAAAACATCGGAACTGATAATGGCTGAAGCAGAACTTAAAGCTGAAAAAATTCTAAGTCATGCCCAGACAAGGCTGGTCCAACTCCATCAGGATATTGCCGAGCTGAAGCGCCAGCGTATTCAGTTAGAATCCCAGATAAGAGCAACCATAGAAACACACTCAAAACTTCTTGATAACTGTCAGGAAGAATCTAAAGTCACCGATGAAGAAGATTCTAAAGTAAAACTTTTTAATAAGTAATAAAAAATTGATTGATCAGTTTTAAATATTATTATAAAATTTAAAGAGTTTTTCTTAAGACTTATATACGCTGATGTGGAAACGTTTCTATAATAATAGTTTTATATAATACAGATTCAGGAGAACAAATATGGCAAAGATTGACGCTTTTTTTAAACTGATGCATGAACAGGGAGCTTCAGACCTCCATCTGGTAAGCGGCCAGCAGCCTGCCCTGAGAGTTAGGGGTGACATGGAAAGAATCAAATATGATGTCCTTGACAGCGACAGCTTAAGGGCAATGCTATATGAAATCACCCCTGAAGAAAAAGTAAAAACATTTGAAGAAACAGGGGACGTTGACTTCGGCTATGAGATCCCTGGACTTGCAAGGTACAGGGCGAACTTTTTCATGCAAAAGTATGGTGTTGCTGCAGTGTTCAGGGAAATTCCAAGTGAAATCGCGTCCTGTGAACAACTTGGTCTTCCCACAGTAATCGCCAAACTGGCCACTCTTCCGAGGGGACTTATCCTAGTTACCGGCCCCACAGGAAGCGGCAAATCCACCACTCTTGCCGCTATCATTGACGTGGCGAACGGTACTCGCAAAGACCATATTATCACTGTCGAAGACCCCATAGAATTTGTACATAAAAGTAGAAACTGTATTATTAATCATCGTGAAGTGGGTATCCACACAAAATCATTCAGTGCTGCCCTCCGCGGCGCCCTCCGTGAAGACCCTGATATTATCCTGGTGGGTGAAATGAGGGACCTTGAAACGATTTCTCTGGCCATTGAGGCCGCATCAACAGGGCATCTGGTCTTCGGTACGCTTCATACATCCAGTGCCGCAAAGACTGTTGACCGTGTTATTGAAGTTTTCCCTTCAACAGAACAGGAGCAGATCCGTTCCACACTGGCAGACAGCATAAGGGCCGTTATCACACAAACACTATTCAAGCGGATTGATAAAAAAGGCCGCTGCCCGGCACTGGAAATCCTGATTGCGACACCAGCTGTCCGGAACCTTATTCGCGAGCATAAAACACATCAGCTTAATTCAATGATGCAGACAGGTAAAAAATATGGCATGGTAGTTCTGGACGATTCAATCATGACCCTTTATAATAAAGGATGGATATCGGCTGAAGCAGCTTACCAGAAAGCAAATGATAAGAAACATTTCCGGCCGCTGCTTAAAGCGCCGCCGACAGACTTTACCGAGGCTTAACCGTCCTACTGGACATCTCTGCTTTCTGCGGCCGATTGTTAACTTTTTTTAACGGTTTATTAAAAATGAGGGCTTAAAATGAAAAAGCAGGAAATGGATTTTATATTAGCGAGAATGCTTGATTCTCATGACAATGTGTCTGACCTTAACATGACTGTGGGGAAAAAGCTTCAAGTGGAGAATTCAGGTGAACTTGTCGATGTTGAGATGGAGCCCGACTTTGGGGAACTCACCCCTTTCCAGACGGAACGGTTCGCCCTTAACCTGATTAACAGTGACCGCCGCCTGACGGAAACGCTGATGAGAGAGGGCTCCTGCGATCTATCATACAGCCTGCCCGGGAAAGCCCGTTTCAGGGTTAATATTTTTTCAAGCAGCGGCAATTATTCTATTGTACTGAGGCGCCTGGAAGCCACCGTCCCTACGATCCAGTCCATGAACCTTCCTGAAGCGTTTTATAAGATTGCCCTTGAAAAAAATGGCATTGTTTTTGTAACAGGCGCCACAGGTTCAGGCAAATCGACTTCCCTTGCGGCTGTGCTGAATGAAATCAATGAGAGCCGGTCCTTCCATGTTGTTACCCTTGAAGATCCGGTTGAATACCAGCATCCCCATAAACAGTCCACGTTTAACCAGAGAGAACTCGGAACAGACTTTGACACATACGGAAGCGGTCTACGGGCAGCCCTGCGACAGGCGCCCAAGGTTATACTTCTGGGCGAAATGCGCGACAGAGAATCGGTTGAGATCGGTCTAAGCGCCGCTGAAACCGGCCACCTTGTTCTGACGACCCTCCATACCGTTGATGCCGGTCAAAGCATAAACCGTATCCTCGGCATGTTCGATACCGATGAAGAACCACTTATCAGGATCCGTTTGGCGGAAACAGTCCGGTGGATCGTCTGCCAGCGGCTTCTCCCAAAAACCGTCGGCGGCCGGGTTGCCGCATTTGAAATCCTCGGTACAAATTTGAGGGTCAAAGACATGATTATTAATGGCGAAAGCGAAGGTAAAACTTTCCGTGACATCATGGAATCAAACCGGCATTACGGGATGTGTACCTTTGACGATTATATGATTGATCTGTTTGAACAAGGAATTATTTCCGAAGAAACAGCTAAGGCTTTTGCCACACAAAAAGGTGTTGTAGGACGCGGTGTAGACACTGTTAAAAGCCGGAGAGGTGAATCAACAACAGACATTGATCAGCTCTCAATGGATAAAAGCTATGGTAAAACCATTTAACAACCTCAAGAAGAAAGACCGTGGCATACAACTAAAAAAAATATAACATAATAAAGGTAGCTATATGGATATAAAGTGTAATAAATGCAACAACGGTTTTAAAATTCCTGACAATAAAATTCCTCCCGGCAAAACAGCCACATTCCTCTGTCCCAAATGTAAAGCCAAGATAATGGTTGAGAGCGCGGCCCCGGGAGAGAGCTCGACTGCGGAAGACGTCGGTTTTGAAGAATCTGCCTCCGATACCTTCGGTGTAGGGGACAGCGCTTTTAATTTCACAGAAGAGGAAGGAAACTCCGCCCTGGTCTGTGAACCTGACAAAACAATAAGAAAAAAAATCATAGAAACCCTTGAAAAAATGGATTTCCATGCTTCTACTGTTAAAAGTATCAGGGATGCAATCAAAAAACTCCGCTATACGACTTACGACATTATCATACTTAATGAAGAATTCAACACCCGGGATCCTGATCAGAACGGTCTTTTGGTATATTTTTCCCGTCTTGAAATGTCTGCCCGGCGCAATGTTTACATCGTTATGATGACCAAGCGGTTCCGCACCATGGACCTGATGACCACTTTTCATAAAAGCGTCGATCTTATTGTGAATTTTAATAACATGGATGATTTTGATAAAATACTGCTCAAGGCGCTTAATGATCATGACATATTCTACCGGGTGTTCAAAGAATCACTCAAAGCCACGGGGCAGATATAGCTGAAAGATCTCCTATCCGTAGGTTCTCGTACTTCACCAGATATGCTTTTGAAACCGAACATTGACCGGATCACTGACGACCTCTACCTTATAACGCTTTTCCCACCGATTAACGGATTTAATGATTTCATAAGCGCGTGGCTTTATAAGGGCGACACAACATTCCTTGTGGATGTGGGACCTTCAGTAACATCAGGTGGACTTATTGACGCCCTCCAGTCCCTTTCCATAGATCGTCTTGACTATATCCTCCTGACTCATATCCACATCGACCACGCCGGCGGCATTGGTGACATTTCATCCTGCTTTCCAGAGGCCCCTATTATCTGTCACGAAAAAGGGATCCCCCATCTTGCGGATCCCACGCGCCTCTGGGAGGGATCTGTTAAAACACTTGGAGATACCGGACGGGCATACGGGCCCATCAAACCAGTACCTTTGAAACGTCTTTTCCCTGTCAATCAATTGCCTTTAAATGATATTAAACCGATTATCACTCCGGGACATTCACCTCACCATGTGAGTTACCTGGCTGATGAGTACCTGTTTGCCGGAGAAACCGGAGGCGTATTTTTAAGGCTGCCGTCTGGCGAAGAATATCTCAGGCCCGCCACACCCCCTAAATTCTTCATGGAAACCTATCTGCAGAGCATTGATACCCTTCTTAACATTACGCCGTCAAAAATATGTTACGGTCATTTCGGCATATCTAACAACGCTCTTGAACAGTTGAATAAACATAGGGAACAGCTTTTGATGTGGTATGAGATTATCAGCGATGAAATGACAAATTTTAATGATGATGGTTTTATTGAAAATTGTATCCAAAGACTGCTGGATGAAGATCCCCTTTTGAAACATTTTTCAAAACTGGATAAGGCTGTGCAGGAAAGGGAACACGGTTTTATGCGAAACGGTATAAATGGATTTGCCGGTTATCTGAAAACGTCCGGGAAATCTTAATCCTTTTTTTTTACCACGGAGTCACAGAGAGCACAGAGGGTTTTATTTTTATCCCAACCGGGAGACGACGGTTGGAATAAAAGGCCTCAATCGCTTCGCGATAATCATACCATACTTGGCAAGAAGTGTCCAAAACGCCGTAGGCTGGATGTTTTTAAACAATCGTTGTCTCCCGATTGTTTAAAAGAAATAAAATCCTCTGTGCTCTCTGTGACTGATGAATTATCCGTGCTAACCTGCTTCATCAAGCCAGCGCTCTCCGATGATCCGAAGGCCTTCAAGTGTCAGGTCGGGTTCTACTTTTTCAATTGTTTCCGCAATGTTCATCATGATTCCCGCAAGCCCCCCGGTTGCGATAACGCCGGCCTCTGTGCCCATTTCTTTCCGTGTACGGCGGACCATACCATCCACAAGCGCGGCATAACCAAAAACAATGCCTGATTTCATACTGCTCTTAGTATCAATGCCAATTGCTTTTTCCGGGGGCACACTCAGATCAATCCTCGGTAGTTTTGATGCCCGGTCAAACAGCGCCTCAGATGAAATCATGATGCCCGGCGCTATGGCACCGCCAAGATACTCCCCTTTCTCTGAAATTGAATCAAACGTTGTTGCCGTTCCAAAATCGATGACGATCAGGCTTTTCCTGTATTTGCTGAACGCGGCAACAGCATTTACAAACCTGTCAGCCCCCACTTCTGAAGGGGCAGTGTAATGTGTCAGCATATCCGGGAAAGATGCCGTGTCTATCCAGTGCGGAGTATGCCCAAGGCGCTTTAGTATGAACCGGTCCAGGGAAGCCTTAACTTCAGGTACCACAGATGCAATAACGGTTCCAACAATTCCGGAAGTGTCGATGCCACTTTTAATAAAACAGTCGTTTACAACTGCGTCAAATTCATCGGCGGTGACGTTCCTAACCGTGGGTATACGCCATTGATGAACAAGGATGTTACCATCAAAAATACCGAGAACAATATTCGAGTTGCCCACATCAATCGCAAAAAGCATCTTTTTCCTCAGGGTAATTTTTATTTATTTTAACAAGGATACACAAGATGGGCAGGATAAAAAAATATCCTGTTTATCCTGTACATCCTTGTTAATTCACGTTGTTTCTCCTGCATTTATAACCGCATCAACCACCTTCAAAGTCACACGGGTGCCGGCAACATCATGAACCCTTACCATATGGGCACCATTAAGTACAGCAGCAGCGATCGCAGCCTGTGTGCCAGCCTCAACCACGGGAGAATCAGCATGGACCTCATCTTCATCGTTTTCTTTCAGAATGTTCCTGATAAAGGCCTTTCTTGAAGGCCCTACTAAGATAGGCATATCAAGTGTTATAAATTCGTTTAATTTCTTTAATAGGATTAAATTGTGCTCAAATGTCTTTCCAAAACCTATCCCTGGGTCAACAATGATTTTTTCTTTTTGAATGCCGTTTTTCTCTGCAAGAATGATGGCATTTTCTATGAAGCTGATAATTTCCATAATAACGTCTTTATATTCTGGAGCGACCTGCATCGTCTTTGGGTTCCCCTTCATGTGCATAAGGATCACGGGAACACCCAGTTCCGCCGCAGCACCAGCCATCTCAGGATCGAATCGCAGTGCGCTTACATCATTAATTATTGATGCACCTGCGTTAATCGCCCGCCTGGCCACTTCAGCTTTTGTCGTATCTATAGAGATAGGCACATTGATGGTTTCAGCTAGATGTTCAATAACAGGCACAACCCGGGCTGTCTCTTCTTCAGCTGGCACAGGTTCTGAATAAGGCCGCGTGGATTCGCCACCGATATCAATAATATCAGCCCCTTCATTAATCATCCTTTCTGCATGAGCAACCGCCGTTTCAGGCTCGAAAAACTTCCCTCCGTCTGAAAAAGAGTCAGGCGTTACATTCAGGACACCCATAATACAAGTTTTCCTTCCCAACTCAAGGGTATGCCTGGGGCATTCGATTGTATATAGCTTCCTCATCACCTACTGTTTTCCCCTCAGCACTCAGTCATTTTTAATTGTTTTAACAAGGATAGACAGGATGGTCAGGATAAAAAAAAGCATCCTATATATCCTGTACATCCTTGTTAATTCACGTTGTTCTCAGAATCGTAGGTTGCCGACATGCCTATGTTGGGTTGAACACCTTAACCCAACCTACAAAATTAGTTATTTATGATACAAGAAGTCCCAAAGGCTAAACCTTACATACTCTTATTGGTCATTCTTAATTACTTTAATAAGGATACACAGGATGGACAGGAGAAAAAAGCATCCTATACATCCTGTTCATCCTTGTTAATTCACGTTGTTTCCTCATCCCCATCCTCCGATTTCGGCTCAGCCTCTTTATCTCCGGTGCCTTCATCGCCCTTAGGATGGTGTGAAGGGAATATATAGCCCGGCTTCATTGAAAGGATGATTTTGTCAAGTTCAGGCCCGAGCACTGTCTCTTTTTCAAGGAGAACTTCCGAGAGTTTATGGAGTACATCCATATTCTCTTCGAGTACTTGTTTTGCCCGGGCGTGGCTCTCATTGATCAGCCTTTTTATCTCTTCGTCAATCTTTTTAGCTGTCTCATCAGAGTAATCCCTGCGCTGCGCTATCTCTCTGCCGAGAAAAATCTGGTCATCATCCTTTGCGTAGGAAAGAGGCCCGAGTTCTTCACTCATACCCCAGCTGCGTACCATGTTCTGGGCTAAATCCGTGGCCTGTTTTATATCACTTGCCGCGCCAGTACTAATTCTGCTGAAAATAAGTTCCTCCGCAACTCTTCCGCCAAGGGCGACCGACAGCCTGCTCTCAAGCTGGTCCTTGTATCTGAAATCACTTTCATCTGGCAGGTACCAGGTAATGCCGAGGGCACGTCCCCGCGGTATTATCGTAACCTTGTTAACCGCGTCAGTCCCTGGTAAAAACCGCGCCACAAGTGCATGCCCGCCCTCGTGGTATGCAGTAACCTTTTTCTCCTCTTCACTGATCACTTTTGATTTCCTCTCCAGCCCCATGTAAACCTTATCTTTTGATTCATCAAAATCTTCCATTTGAAGCTTTTCCTTATCACGCTTCGCAGCGAGAAGAGCAGCCTCATTAACAAGGTTTTCAAGATCCGCACCGGAAAAACCAGGTGTCCCTTTTGCCAGTATGACAGGATCTACATCAGAATCAATCGGTGTTTTTTTCATATGGACTCTCAGGATCTCTTCGCGCCCTTTTATATCAGGCATTGGAACCACAACCTGACGGTCAAACCGACCCGGCCGTAAAAGCGCCGGATCAAGGACATCAGGCCTGTTTGTAGCGGATATCAGTATAACACCTTCGTTTGATTCAAATCCGTCCATTTCAACCAAGAGCTGGTTTAGGGTCTGTTCCCTTTCATCGTGCCCGCCCCCAAGGCCAGCCCCGCGATGTCGACCAACCGCATCAATCTCGTCAATAAAAATAATACATGGAGCGTTTTTCTTCCCTTGGATAAAAAGATCCCTGACACGCGAAGCACCGACACCGACAAACATCTCAACAAAGTCAGAACCGCTGATGCTGAAAAAAGGGACATCTGCCTCGCCGGCAACAGCTCTGGCCAGGAGTGTTTTCCCTGTTCCTGGTGATCCCACAAGAAGTACGCCTTTTGGTATCCGCCCCCCCAGCTTTGTAAACTTCCCTGGATCCTTTAGAAATTCGATGATCTCCCCAAGTTCTTCCTTGGCTTCGTCAACTCCCGCTACATCTTCAAAAGTAATTTTATCCTCCTGTTCATTAAGAAGCCGGGCCCGACTTTTACCAAAGGATAGTGCTTTCCCCCCTCCGCTCTGCATCTGACGCATAAAGAAGATCCAGACACCGATAAGCAGTAATACCGGAAAGATGCTGTGAAACAGCATATAATACCATGGTGTACTTGCGATCTGCTTGGCACGGATTTTAACGCCTTTCTCCTTAAGAAGCCTTATCAAATCATCATCCTGAGGGGCAAAAACCTTTATCTTACTGCCGTCTTTACATGACGCTTCAATATTCTGACCCTGTATTTCAACCTCCGTGACATGGCCATGCTCAACCATAGCGAGAAAATCCGAATAGTTTTTCTCTGTTTGAAGCTGGTGCTGTTTGTTAAAAAGATTGATCAGCGATAGCATCATAATTAAAATAATCAGCCATAAAGCCAGATTTTTATAAAACGTATTCAATAGCCATTTCCTCCACTGTTGTAAAAAAACAATTCAATCACTTAAAAGTGAATCTGATGCTGAAATCTAATAAAAGGGACGTTTTCACAAACTGCCTGATTAATAATAAACATAATTCCATATTAGGCAAGTAAAAGTTCCACTTTCATAATGTTAATAGTTGAAGGCGTCACCTTAACCGGTTCAGCGATCCTGTAACCCGCAACCCATATAATCTGATCCCCGGAGATCAGTACCGGGCAGTGCACCCTCTGAGCCTTGGGGATCCTCTTATTTATAAAAAATCGGCTGACTTTCTGCGAACCCGACATGCCGAGGGGGGTAAATCGATCCCCCGACCTGCAGTTTCGAATCACAAGCGGGAAACTTATCCTGTCCATATCAATAAAAGCGACATCATTGCCGCCCCCCCTAATATCATCCAGAGACATATCCCCTGCTTTTAAAAACCTCATGGTGTAACCGGTTTCCTTGATAAAAAGAGTTTCATCCGTAAAACCCGAGGGTAAAACCGTATATTCGAAAACAGGCGATTCCCAATCTTCGTCATCAGGAGATAGCCTGAGCGGCATATCCTTTTTCTCGAAATAAAGCGCCTCACCACGTATTCCCGCCCTTATCCTGTCTGGGAGGTCAAGGCGCCCTGAAGGAGACTTGTTTTCCATCAGGCTGATAACCGAATCAACATGCGAAAAAGTAATCCGCCGTAAATCTCCTTTTACGCTCCTTATCCCCATTCTGACAATTCGTCGTCCAGTAGCTGGATGAACCGCTTTCAGATCCTGTACTGAAAGGGTGATCTTGTTTTCGGATTTGTTAATAATCATTTTTTCAAATAACGGTCTGACCGTGTCTTCAGACCAGATGTCATCTTCTCGCAGTATGGCTGCTGTCCGGTCAAGAGTGTTAATAATATTTGGACTGTATTCTTTGTTTAATAAAGGGATTAACTCATGCCTCACCCTGTTCCGGAGAAAATTGATATCCTCATTAGACCTGTCAGAAACATACGCTAGCCCATTATTGTCTAGAAATTCAATTACTTCGGCTCTTGAAACACCAAGAATCGGACGGATGATCATTTGGCCTCTTACAGGGGGTATACCTGCCAGTCCTGTTTTACCGCTTCCCCTGATAAGATTCATCAGGACCAGTTCAGCATTGTCATTCCTGGTATGGCCGAGGGCTATCTTTGTATATCCATGTTCCCGGGCTGTATTAAACAAATAGTTATAACGTACCTGTCTGGCAGCGTCTTCAAGAGAAAGCCTGTTTTCCTTTTGGTACGCCTTTACATTTTCCTTTGCCAGATAGACCTGAAGCCCCAGTCTCTCCGCCCTGGACGCGACAAAAGCAGCGTCATTATCTGAATCCTCACCCCTTAATGAATGATTCAGGTGAGCAATTCCCAGGGAAAATGAAAACCTCGGAATAAGAGCGATCAGTACATGCAGCATTGCCATGGAATCCGGTCCTCCAGATACTGCTGCCAGCACACGCTCCCCCCTATGAAACATATCGTGTTTCACAATGGTCTTCTCTACGGTTTCCAGGAATCTATTGCTTTTAAAATCTTTATTTTCCAAAATTTTTCAGTGGTCCGAAAAGTTAAAAAAACATTAAAATAAATATTGTTTTCACCAATTTATCGCATATTGTAATTTAGATTATGTAACTATGCCAGCATCCTGGTGAAGTCAATAAAAACAGTCTCCTTTTTCTCTTGAAAATATAATAAATTGGGCTTATAAACCTTTAACCTGGTTGTGCTAGGCGGGGAGTTAGCGGTGCCCTTTTCCCGAAATCCGCTTATGCGGGGCTGAATTCTATCTTTAGGGCCTTGCCAGAAACGCGTGACATTGAGGTCGGTCACCGCGCAACAGATGCTCACGAACCTCGTCAGGTCCGGAAGGAAGCAGCGATAAGTGATGCGGTCTGTGTCGTGGATTGATCCCGGCCATATAATAGATCGCGTTTGTCCGGAAAGGCTCGACGGAAAGTGCACAACCAGGCCACTTCTTTTTACTTAATAATAATTATTGATATTAATATTACCATCCTACTTGACATTGACACATCAGGTATTATTTTTCATTAAAATTATACATTTTATCAGGTTTAGACAGCTGGAATCTTCTTTAAGGAGATCATAAATCCATCGATTACAAAGAACCTTAGCTGGCAGCCCATCAATAAAGTGTAAAAATATCAGGAGATTAAATTGACTGCAAAGAAAAAAGAGAAAAAAATTCCTGTAAAAGAGGAAGACAACAAAAAATCAGAAAAACCTAAGGATAAAAGCACAAAAAAAAGAAAAAAAGGACAGCCTGATACTGCTCTCAAGGACCTGGAAACCAAGCTTGAAAAAGCAGAAGAGGAAGCAAAAGAGAATTATGACCGCGTCCTGAGAGTATCGGCTGAGTTTGAAAATTATAAAAAACGGTCTTCCAGAGATATGGAAGATTTCAGAAAATATGCTAACGAGGCCTTGATCACTGAACTCCTTTCAGTGGTTGACAACCTTGAAAGAGCTATCAATTCCTCGGAAAATGGATCCCAGGCAGAAGGTGGTATTGTAGAAGGTGTCCAAATGACCCTTAGAGAAATATCTAGTATTTTTACAAAATTCAGCGTGACGCAGATTGATGCTGTTGAAAAACCCTTTGATCCGGTTTTTCACCAGGCTGTCATGCAGGAAGAAAATGACCGTTTTCCTGATGGAACAGTCATCAAAGAACTTCAAAAAGGATACACCATACACGATAGGCTTCTGAGGCCTGCCATGGTCATTGTCTCTAAATCCAAATCCGATAAAAATAAAGATAAAAGCGATATAGAAGAATAAAACAGAATTAAAATACGTGTCTAAGCACTCAAGTTAAGGAGGAAAACAAATGGGAAAAGTTATCGGTATCGATCTGGGGACAACAAACTCATGCGTAGCTGTCATGGAGGGGGGTGAGGCAAAAGTTATTCCAAATCCCGAAGGTGGCCGCACAACCCCGTCCATAGTAGCTGTTTCAGACAGCGGAGAAAGGCTGGTCGGCCAAATTGCTAAAAGGCAGGCGATCACAAACCCTGAGAATACCGTCTTTGGCGTAAAAAGGCTTATCGGCCGCAAGTATAAATCTGCTGAAGTACAGAATGATATAAACATACTCCCTTATAAGATCGAAGAGGCGGGTAACGGGGATATCAGAATAAGCATACAGGGGAAACAGCACAGTCCCGCTGAAATTTCATCTTTTATACTCTCGAACATCAAAAAGACCGCTGAAGAATATCTTGGAGAGAAGGTTACAGACGCCGTCGTCACAGTACCAGCTTATTTTAATGACAGCCAGCGGCAGGCAACTAAAGATGCCGGAAAAATTGCCGGTCTGAATGTTTTAAGAATTATAAATGAACCAACGGCAGCGTCACTCGCTTACGGACTTGACAAAAAAGCTGAAGAAAAAATAGCTGTATTCGACCTTGGGGGCGGAACTTTTGACATATCCATACTTGAAATCGGTGAAGGTGTTTTTGAAGTAAAAGCCACAAACGGCGATACCCATCTTGGAGGCGAAGATTTTGATCTCCGTCTCATAGACTACCTCGCGGATGAGTTTAAAAAAGACCAGGGTATTGATTTGCGAAGCGATAAGATGGCTCTTCAACGCCTGAAAGAGGGAGCTGAAAAAGCAAAAATGGAACTCTCTACATCCATGGAAACCAATGTTAATCTCCCATTTATTACAGCTGATGAACAGGGCCCCAAACATCTGGATATTAAAATAACCAGGGCAAAACTTGAATCCCTGATTAACGACCTTCTTGATAAACTGGAAACACCCTGCCGTCAGGCCATGAAGGATTCCGGCATGAGCACTAATGAAATTAACGAAGTCGTGCTTGTAGGCGGTATGACCCGTATGCCGGCCGTACAGGAACGATTAAAGAAAATATTCGGCAAAGAGCCCCATAAGGGGGTCAACCCTGATGAAGTTGTTGCCATCGGCGCAGCCATACAAGGTGGTGTATTAAAAGGAGATGTCAAAGATGTCCTTCTCCTGGACGTCACGCCCCTTTCTCTCGGCATAGAAACCCTGGGCAGTGTTATGACCCGGCTTATAGAAAAAAACACAACCATACCCACAAAGAAAAGCCAGATATTTTCTACAGCTGCGGACAACCAGCCAGCCGTCTCCATCCATGTGCTTCAAGGAGAACGGGAGATGGCTGCAGGCAACAAGACCCTCGGCCGTTTTGAGCTTGTCGGCATACCACCGGCGCCAAGGGGAATGCCCCAGATAGAGGTTACTTTTGATATTGACGCGAACGGTATCGTTAATGTCTCGGCTAAGGACCAGGCTACCGGCAAAGAGCAGTCTATCCAGATCACTGCCTCTTCCGGCTTATCACAGGAAGAAATCGATAATCTCATCAAAGACGCGGAGCTTCATGCTGAAGAGGATAAAAAGAAAAAAGAGGCTGTTGACGCCCGCAATACAGCTGACGCGCTTGTTTACCAGACAGAAAAATCGATCAAAGAACTTGGAGACAAGCTTGATGCTGAAACAATATCAAATATTGAAAACATCATCAGTCAGCTGAAAACAGCCATGGAAGGGGATGATACTGAAAGAATCAAACAGCTTAGCGAAGAACTAACCCAGGCGTCTCACAAGATTGCTGAGGTCATGTATCAACAGGCTTCACAGGATGGCGCACAACAGGGCGGTCCTGGACCGGATGCCGGGGCAGGGCCACAGGCTGAAGCATCTCCAAAAGATGATGATGTTGTTGATGCTGATTTTGAAGAGGTTAAAGAAGATAAGTAATCTATAAATATAAAAAACCCGCGGTTTAGGAACCGCGGGTTTTTTATTGAATCATCCTGCTCCCACTACTTGATATACCGCCTTCTGTCCTCCCCCGTCCTTCTTTCTATATTACTCCGCCTTTCAGGGCCGTTGTAATTAGTTGCCCCGATTCTTCTTTCACAGCCTGAACGCCTGTGTACCATTCCCCGACGATCTCCCACTAATCCTGTTGTGTAATGCACCAGGAAATAGTTAAGATTCTCTTCCTGTTCCTGTGTCAGTTCTTTAAACTCTAAACAACAACGCCTCATATTGATCGAAGAAAAAGATGATCCGCTGCCAAAAGGTTGGTTTGAAACAATTTTAAAAGGAATTTGGTCTATTTTAAAACCATCATTTAGATTTGAAAGGCTCAATCCAAGATTTTCTAGCTGACAATTCCCATTGTCAATAAAACTGAATGATAAGCCTCCCTTCCCCACATCAAGTACCTGCCCCAGCACTGCAGCGTGAGGATTAAACACCGCAAACACATCATGTTTGACCTTGTAACGACTGTAACGCCGCCGCTCTGCTGGGCGTCTGTTTTCAGACATTTCAATGCCTTCATTATCACTGTTTGCAAAACTATCTTCAGTGTTGTCCCCTTTTATTGCTGTTGAATATCTGATCATGATGTCATGTTTAAAAAGCAAAGAGTGTGCCAGCCATTTAAAACAGCAAAACCATCTGATATAACTAGTTTTTAGCCACATCCTTTCTAAAACAAACCATACAACCAATTTTGTAACAATTAGAGGTGAATCCACGATAAATATCTAAAACAAGTAACATATATTCGCTGCTTTTCAGGATCTTTTTACAAATAAAGTTGTATGTGTTCGAATAAAATCTACTAACAGAGTATGAATATTATGGAAAAATTTCCTTTTCTGTAGTATTAGATGAATTCATGGAGGTGTTTTGATATTTTTTGATGGAACATACCGTTTGAAGGGATCAGGGGTCGCACCGGTTCAGTCTGTGGGCAAATGGACCTGTTCGTGGCGGATCAGGATAATCGACTTTTCATTAAGCAGTCCTAAAGTTAACCATTTGAGGCCCCTTGCTGTGGTCGTCACCCCAGAACGGGGATCATCAGAAAAAAGCTGCGCTGACAGCCTTGGAAAGGTAATCTGCAGAGACTTTGATCTTGATATCAACGAAGTCCTGTGGATTGAACACTTTACTGATGATCCAGAGCATTTGCATGTGGCGAACTTTAAACCCAGATCACACCTTGGCTCAGAAATTTTTTATGAAGCTGAATGGAGAGGGGTACGCCCGAATGAGCTTGAAGTGATAAAACCTTTTATCCCTGAGACGGAAAATATTAAAATATCATAACTTCATTTCTATATGTATGAACCCTGAAAAATACGAAAACATAGCTGACATCATTTACGCTACTTTAAAAAACAACCCTCATCTCAAAGACAATGTGCTCAATTTTATTGACTCAACCTTCTCATCTCCATCCGCAAAAAAACTTGAAGAAATCATCAACGATGATTCCTGCTGTGAAAAAGATTCCCTTGTAGAGCTGATCTTTTTCCCTGATGAAGCACTGCAGGTCAAGATTGAAAAAGTAGCTGAAGACATGGTGTTTCAAAAACATGATAAAGAAAAAATCCTGCACGCCCTGATGAAAAAAAAACCAGAAACAATCATCCATCTGCCCGGAAAAAGAGGAGCCCTAAAACTCCCTATACCCATGGATATCGCAACACAGATGATCTCCCGGCTGAATTTAACTGCCCCCATGGATAAAAACCTGATCACCGGGATAAACACCTTTGCTGAAAACAAGGCCCGAAGACTTCTTATAAAAGTAAAACTTAGAAACGCGAGATTAAAACCAGATGGTGTAAACACTCAATTTTTATATGCTTTTTTTAAAAAAATGGTGTGTGAAGACAAGCTCTTTTTTCAATACCTTGACTACATGCTGAGCTTCCTGCGGAGACACAAACCCGAAAGGGATATCTTTCAGGAACTCATGGCCATGAAACAGAGGCTTAACAACACCCTGTACCGTGCCCGGCAGTTTGAAGAAAAACTTGAAAAAAACAATATCGAAACTCTTCTTCTCCGTGGAGAAACAAGTCCCGGGATCAACAAAGAAGAAACCGAGGCACAGATCAATATCATCGACCAGGTCTGCCTAGCGGTTTTTGGGAAGAATAGTGACTCCGAAATAACCTGAAGCATCTACTATTCTTATTCTTCACCACAGAGCCACCAGAACACGGAGGTTGTTTTCCCTTTTAAGCAATCCCGCTAAACAACAGCGGGATTGCTTAAAAACAGCCAGCCTGCGGATCGTAGCTTTAGCGAAGTTCCGTGGCTCTGTGGTGAATATTTTCTAAAGCTATTTACAAATCCACTTCTTTTGTGTACAAACGGTAAACTACGATCAAGGAAGCCTTTTTATGAAATTTAAAATTATCCTGCTGATGACCTGTATGCTGATGCTCTGTTCCAGCCGGCCGGTGTTTTGTGACAATGGCACCGCGTCCCCTTCCCCTCCCTCAATGAAACTGGAAGATATTATCAGCCGCGTTGAAAGCCGTTATGATGTCACTGGTTTCTCCGCGACTTTTTACCAGGAATCAACCTTAACCGCCATGCAGATAACCGATACAGCCGAAGGGACAGCCAAGTTCAAACGCCCTGGAATGATGAGATGGGAATATGTAAAACCTGAACGCCAACAGATTATTACTGATGGAAAAACACTCTGGATATACCGTCCCGATGAAAACCAGGTGATGCTAGGAAGCGCGTTGGCTGTATTTGGAGATGGCAAGGGAGCGAGTTTCCTCTGTGATATCAGGACACTCAGGAAAAAATTTGAAATAGCCTTTGAAGGTGAAGATGATGAAAATTATGTCCTGAACCTCGCCCCCAGGGAAAAGAGCCTTGAACTTTCTAAAATACTTCTGTTTATATCAAAAAAGACATTTGACGCGGTCAAGGTCGCGACATTCACCGTATACGGGGATCAGACCCTGATAAAACTAAGCAATATTATTTTCAATAAAGACCTCGATAACCACCTCTTCACTTTTGAAATACCAGAAGCTACTGATATCCTCAAGCTTGAGCAATAAACCAGATCCTAAGTGCTCATCTTTTATTATCCCCTGATAAGGGCATTAGTTTCTCTACTTAGTAAATCCGAATATCGAAATCCGAAACCCGAAACAAATCAGAATATCAAAATTCAAATGATCAAAACTTCTGTTTTTATGAATTGATGCATCCCAAAATTGTTTTGGTCATTTGGATTTTAATAATTTAATATTGTTTCGGATTTCGTGCTTCGGATTTCGGATTTATCATATATGTAACAGGTAGAATTTTAAATACACCTGACACTTGCTATTAAGTTTTATCTTAATTATGCAGCTTAAGATACCATCTCATCCGGTATATCCGCGTTATTATAAACCTCCTGAACATCATCACAGTCTTCAAGCATCTCTATCAGCCTGATCATCTGCTCAGCTTCTTTACCTGCGATTTCAGTACTTGATGTGGGGAGCATAGTAATTTTTGCCAGGATATTCGGAATAGAAGCGTTTTTCACCGCCTCTTTTACTGCTTCAAAATCATTCGGTTCTGTGATAATTTCAAAATTGGGGCCATCTTCCCTAACATCATCTGCTCCAGCTTCAATAGCGACTTCCATGAGAGTGTCTTCATCTGTGGCTGATGCTTCAACAACAATATATCCTTTTTTCTCAAACATATACCCCACGCACCCATTTTCGCCAAGGTTCCCACCGCATTTACTGAAAATATGCCGGATATCCGCAACCGCGCGGTTTTTATTGTCTGTTAAGGACTCTATCAGTACCGCAGCACCGCCAGGCCCGTACCCTTCGTAAATAGCCTCCTCGTAATTGACCCCTTCAAGCTCGCCTGTACCTTTTTTTATGGCCCTCTCCAGGTTGTTCTTGGGCATGTTTTCACTTTTTGCGGCTGCAATGGCTGTTCTGAGCCTGGGATTGGCGTTAGAATCCCCTCCCCCAAGGCGTGCCGCAACCGTAATCTCCTTGATCAGCTTCGTGAAAATCTTGCCACGCTTAGCATCTGTAGCACCTTTTTTATGTCTTATTGTGGACCATTTACTATGACCTGACATGTTGCCTCCTTGTTATAAACCCCATCCCAATAACATACACCTCTCTGCTCGCCTTGCGGCTGGTCTTGGGCTTAAATATCTTATGCTGTTTAAACCTTTTTTTTACACTCTCTGAAAACGCGTTAAAATCCTCTCCCTGGAATATCTTGCACACAAACGAACCTCCCCTAGCAAGAACCGTGTCAGCAATCTCCAGTGCCTGCCTGCAGAGATCAAACGACCGGGCCGTGTCAACAAAACGGTTGCCGGTGGTATCAGGCGCCATATCGCTTAAGACTGTATTATAACCACGACCTATATCCGCTGACATCTCAGGGTCGAGTGAAAACACATCTCCTGAATAGATCTTTGTATTTCCGGGCATATTATCAGACACAGGCTTTTTGTCAATTCCAACCACAAAACCCTTATCGCCAACCAGTTTGGCAGCATAAATGAGCCATGAACCAGGTGAACAGCCTAAATCAAGGACCCTGTGACCTTTTTTTATCAGCCTGTATTTTTTCTGTATCTCTTCAAGTTTATACACCGACCGGGCAGGATATTTCTCCTTCTTCGCCTGCCGCGTGTAATGATCGCTCCACTTGTTTTTCTTTGAACCCTTTTTCATATGTCTGCAAACGCATCAAATTTTGGACTGAGTATTGAGGAATGGTTCAAGATGCTAGATGCTTGATACTAGATCCTGGATAACAACATGGCAGGTCCCCCGCCCTTACAACCCTATACCTTATACCATGAAACCTATACTTTTTTCGTCCAGCATCCAGTACCACCGCTAAAAAAAGCGGGATCTACGTTCCACTCTTACAGCATCCAGTATCTAGCATCTAGTTTGCTAAAACAACACCTCCATCGCATCTTCTACAGCTGATATCCCTGTAACCTCTATTCCCTTAATCCCTGTCATCCGTTTTAAATTGCTGTCAGGCACAAGGCACCGGGTAAATCCCATCTTCTTTATTTCCGCCACCCTTATATCTGCATGGCTGATAGCCCTGACCTCGCCAGTGAGGCCTGCCTCACCCAGAACAACCGTATTGTCCGGTATGGCCTTGTCAAGGAAGCTTGACGCCACAGCCGCGATGATTCCCATGTCAACAGCTGGCTCGCTAATCTTCACACCACCAGCCACATTCATAAAGATATCATGCCCCATCAAATGCATGCCAAGCTTCTTCTCCATCACAGCCACAAGCAGGGCCACCCTGTTATGATCAAGTCCCAGTATGGTCCTCCGGGGCGTTCCCAAGCTGGTACTGCTAACCAGTCCCTGGAGTTCTACAAGTATCGGCCTTGTCCCTTCCATACTCGCGGTGACAACAGATCCAGGTGTGTTTTCAGGCCGCTCTGAAAGAAACACTGCTGAAGGGTTGGCCACTTCATTCAGACCATCCTCCTTCATCTCAAACACACCAATCTCATTGGTTGAGCCGAACCGGTTCTTTACCGCCCTGAGGATCCTGAATACATGATTGCGGTCCCCTTCAAAATAAAGCACTGTATCCACCATATGCTCCATAACCCTGGGCCCTGCAATAGCGCCGTCCTTGGTAACATGTCCCACAAGAAAAACCGGTATTCCTGTCTTTTTTGCCATCACCATGAACCGCATGGTGGATTCCCGCACCTGGCTCACACTCCCTGGCGCTGATGTAAGGTCGCCATTGTACATGGTCTGAATAGAATCGATCACCAGCACATCCGGCTCTGTGGTTTTTACCATGGTCATGATAGATTCCAGGTCGATCTCCGATACCACCATGAGATCTGAAGAGACAGTTGACAACCGTTTGCTTCTTATCCTCAGCTGCCTAATCGATTCTTCACCTGACACATACAGCACCTTGTGCCCACTACTCGCAAGACTGTAAAGAGCCTGGAGCATCAACGTTGATTTCCCAATGCCAGGATCACCCCCTATCAGCACAAGTGTTCCTGAAACAAGGCCGCCGCCAAGCACCCGATCAAACTCTTCAATCCCCGTGGTCATCCTGTGTTCATCCGTAAGTTCAACCGTATCTATCGCCACAGGCTTAACATTTCCAGATGACATGCTCCGCCCTGCTGCCGGCGAAGCACCAGAAACCTGAATCTCTTCCACAAATGTCTGCCACTCATTGCAGTCAGGACACTTACCCATCCATTTTGGAGTCTGGTACCCGCAAGTCTGGCAAGTAAAGATTGTTTTCGATTTCTTTTTCATAGTATCAATTTTTTTATATTTCTGCTATATACCTAATCTATAAATCTCTTAGAATCAAGAAAGGGATTCAAACACATTTGTCCGCTAAAATCACTAATATACGCTTAAGTGGACAAGAATTAAAAAAAATGATCGATTACCATATACATACCAGCCTATGCAACCATGCTGAGGGAACCATGGCGGCATACATCCGGTCGGCTATTGATAAGGGCCTGAAAGAAATCTGCTTTCTGGACCATCTCACATTCACCAAACAAGGCCGATCACTCTCAATGACACCTGGCGAGGTTCCCATGTACGTCTATAGGGTTCAGCATTATAAACGGAAATTCAAAGGGATTATCCAGATAAAGACCGGCCTTGAGGTCGATTTCAATCCTGAATATACAAAAATCGTCGAGCAGATCATCAACCAATACGCTTTTGATGTTGTGGGAAGTTCCGTCCATTTTGCCGGTGACTGGAATATTGTGAGCAGGCAGGCGGATAGGGAGAACAAAAAACTTGAATTCGACCGGATTTATGCACTTTATCTTGATTACCTTGAAAAGATGCTTGACTATCATTATTTTGATATTGTATGCCACCTTGATATTATAAAAAAATTCAACCGCAGGGCCACACTGGAATGCGAGGAAAAGCTCGCCGACAAATTTGATAAAATAATATCAAAGATAAGCTATCATGACCTGACAGTTGAGATAAATACAAGCGGATTTGACCATCCTGTCAAAGAAGTTTACCCTTCAGAGCGTCTCCTGAAGAAATGCCTGGAAAAAGGGGTTTGCGTTACAATAGGATCAGATGCCCATCATCCTAAAAGCGTAGGACAACACTTTGACAAAGCCACTAAAATAGCGTATTCAGCAGGCTGTAGGGCTCTGGCTGCTTTTACGGAACGGAACCGGTATGAGATACCACTTGAAAGCTATCATGCGCAGTAAACAACTGATCGGAACGATAATATTTTTTAGCCTCGTCATGCTGATCGTATCTCTCTCCACCCAGCCCTTTGCAACGGAAAAAAGCGAAAAACCAAGTGTAAAACCAACCGTAAAACCATTTGATTCCCTGCAAAAAAGACTGATCAAAGACGGCTTTGACGAAAAACGGATTAAACGTCTATACAAACAGTCTGAAATTAAATTTGAAACCATAGGGGTCTCCCTTTTCTCACAGCATAACGAATCCAGCCTGAATTATGATCAATATGTATCAAAACGATCCATCAGGAAAGCCAAAAAATATATAAAAAGACACAAGGCTAACCTTGCCCGTGTGGAGAAAGCATACAGCGTGGACAAGGAAATCATTACCGCGATCATTCTTGTGGAAACCGGACTCGGCACACTGTTGGGAAACCAGCTGGTCATCAACACCTTTTCAACCACAGCCTCCCTTTCAGACCCGGAAGTCCGGAATTTTTTATGGAAAAAGCTCTCGTCTGCTGAAGGTGCTGATAGAAAAAAGTTTGATGAATGGGCAGACAGGAAATCAAAATGGGGGTACAGAGAATTAAAGGCTTTTCTGCAGTATGCCGAAAAGAACAATATTAATCCTGTTACCATCAAGGGATCTTATGCAGGTGCCATGGGCATCCCCCAGTTTATCCCGTCCAGCGTAATGCTTCATGCCAGGGACGGTGACAAGGACGGAAAGGTGGATCTTTTCAGCCATGCTGACGCAGCAGCAAGCGTCGCGAACTTTTTGAAAAATTACGGGTGGAAATCAGACATAGACAACAAAAAGGCGTCTGAAATACTTTATAAGTATAACCACAGCAAGGTATATGTTGAAACTCTTTTGAAAATTTATAAAAAATTAAAAGGCTGATATGAATATCATAATCATAATCCTTGCATTGGTCGCAATATGCTGTTTTGGAACATTCTGGGCCCTCATCGATATTTATCAAAAGGATTTTGATCCTGAAGAAATGAAACCTCTATGGATCTTTATCTCAGCAATACCCTTCCTCGGGTTTATTATATATTTTGCATTTGGTGTGAAAAAAGGTAAAAAACCAGAAGCATAGAAGGCGTAATCCCCAAAAGATTGACTCTCACAGAGGCGCAGAGGCCTTAGAGAAAAAAACATAACGGACAGATACAGACATTTTCACGCAAAGACGCTAAGACGCAAAGTTTAGGCGGTGAATGAAACTTTACACCTTTTTTCACTGCCCCCTAATCCTTTTTATCATCCAACATTCCTTTTTTTACTCAGTCCTTATATACGGTCTCATCGTCTAGCGGCTAGCCCGCTTATCCAAGTGGGATAACCGGGTTCAAAACGCGATGAAAGTCGCGTTGCTCTCCCTTCCTAAAATCCAAACTATAAAGATCTCTCATCTCCTAAATTCTTCAATTATTAATTAATAATTGACAAATTACCTCAACTTTTATATCTCCTTTCCAGCGTATACGGTCCCATCGTCTAGCGGCTAGGACGCCGGCCTCTCACGCCGGTAACCGGGGTTCGATTCCCCGTGGGATCACCAGCTGTAATATCAAGGGGTTATGATGCTTTCATGGCCCCTTTTTGCTTGCCAAAAAAGTCAATACCCAACTCTATACCCAACACTCGCATTCAAAATGGTTTGAAAATGGTGGCTTCAGGATTAATATGTAGGCTATTTTTCAGGATCTAATCGACTAACAAACTCAACAAGGTTTAAATGCGCTCTGCAGTCCGCAAGATGATCATTTATACTAAATAATAATTTATAGATAACACCATCTTCATATGACATTTCTGTATTTCTAGCATATGGCGCCAGAGCCTGTTTTATACTTTCATCATCGCTGATGTTTAAAAAAAAACACTCCACCAATTTCAATATCTGTACATCCTGGCGCCTTAACCTCATAATCTCTTCTCGAATTATCCTATAAAACTGTTGAAGATTAATTGTTCCAATATGAAAATCATTATACGCATCTGGCATTTTTATCTGGGCCATGATTAAAAAAAACATAAAAAGAGGAAACAAATGTATTTCATTTGACTTGGAAATTATAACTATTGCTCTAAATTTACTCATACACTGTTCCTGTTCTCTTAAAGTGAGCTGAAAAGATTTAGCACAAGTCGCAAAAAGGGATGATAATTGTGGCGCACTTCTATATACTATAATTTTTCTGTGGGATTGAATTATACTTTCTAAATCCAGTTTCTGCCAAAGTACATAAGCAAATTCTTCATATACTGGTAACGGCAAACGGTAAGTTTGATCTATAAACCTTCGTAGATAGCCGTCTGTATTAAATTCAGTTCCATATATTGATCGAATTGAATGCCCAAGTTCGCATGTGTCTGTCGCAATAATGAACACTAATCCCGGCACACAAAACAAATGTTTTATATGCTCCAAAAGTTCTATTGCATATGTCGGCCTGCACCGGTCAAGCTCATCAATAAAAACAAACAACGGCAGCTTCAAAGTTGATGCTCCAGATGTAATTTCAGTGACTGTATTTTCTAGTTGGGCCTTAAATGAATTGATAGATTTCTTCTTCTTAAGATGTTCATCTACAGCTTCTTTTGATAGCTTTTCAACAAGCTTTGACATGTCTTTTACAGTATCACCGTGTAATAAGTCTGATAACTCATCAACGCCTTTTTCTTTAAGAGCATATCTGACAAAAGTTTTTATCAATAAAGGCCCACCCTTTAAAAAAATATGGTGTCCAGTATCAACTAATTTATCAATTTTCTTTTTTATTGTTTGTTTTCTTGTCCCAAGACTCTGGAGTTGGGATTTTACTTCTGAAATAAAAGCGATAAAAGGATCATCCGAATAATCCGTTTCCCAGGCATTAAAAAATAGACTTGGATGTTTATCTCTTATTGACAGCTGCCAGCGTTTAAGAAAAAAAGTTTTGCCGGTCCCCCATGGAGAGTTAATATTCATAACAAAAGGAGAATTCGCAGAAGCTAGAATATGGGTTAAGTGCTCTGCGATTTCATTCCTATACAATCTGTCATCACCCCATATATCATCAGGGTTTGGTTCAGAATCCTGTATTTTTCTTATTATTTCTGTCATAAATAACCTCATAATAATTGATGTGAATTACTGGTGAGGAAAAATTTAATACACGATCAGCGATTAAATGTCTATAATAATTTTGATTGGTATTATTGTAGCTTAATATCTTCTTCATACACCTCCTTTTCCCTCTTCAGCCTCACAACCTTCCCGGCTCCCTGCTGCATATCTTCAATAGCTTTTGTAACCACAAGAGCCTCATTAACATCCGGCAACATATACCTTTTAAAAGCATCCGAGGTATGGCCCGTGCCTCCCCTCTGGATCTGTTCAGGAGTGAGCTTTTTCCCCGCAGCTGTTACCGTGGTGTGTTTTGTGCCAGGGTACAAAGAAACTCCTTCAATGCCTAAATTCTTACAGGCCCTATTCCACCATTTCTGAAACTGTTTAGGTCCGAATTGTGCGCCTGCTATTACACCGGATCTTGAGGAAAGATGTCTGAAAAAATACATATGGGGCAGGCCTCTAGGCTGCCAGTGTTTTCGGATAAGGTCTGCATGCTCAAGGAGCAGATGAACAAACTTAGGCTTCTTTTCTTTTGGGGAAGGAAATACAATCCATCTCTCGTCAAGGTTAACGTGTCCTTCCTGAACATTTCTCAGCTCCCCCGGCCTTATCTTTGGATAAAGGGTCAAGAGCTTGATGCCCAACCATATTCGAGGATTAATATGATAGGAAATTCTAAATACTTCTTCTAAAATACTTTGCTGCGTCTCAATGTCTGTAATTTTTCGCCAACCCAACTCAAAAGAAATTTTTGGGAATTCCGGCATCTCAAGGCCGCTTTTTCTTTTTTCTCTTCTTACGATCCATTTCCAAAAATAACTCAGTACACTTTTGTAATTGGCCCTGGTTTTATTGCTGATACCATCCTTAGACAAGAAATCCTCGATTTCTCCTTCTTGTATCAGCTTAATATTTGTGTTTTCCCACTCTTCAACAGCCAGGCCAAGGACATGCTCTATGTGATTAAGCTGTTTCTTAGAAATGTTATCTTTCTGTCTGTGCTCAAGGTATCTTTCGACAAAAGAGGAAAAAGCTAGCGGGCTTTCTTTTTGATAGTCTCTTAAGTCAAAAGTTCCTTCATCGGTTTTAAATCGTAAGCCTATGAGATGCCGCTCGGCCTCCTTTACCGATTTAAACCTTTTGGTGTGAGCCTTGCCGAAGCGTACAAAGCAGCCACCTGTCCATTGCTGTTCGGGATGTTTCGGGCATTGAAACTTAGTCTGCTGCTCCTTGTATTTAAGTGCACCATAGCATATAAAGCATTTTTTATGCGTATATATGTTGCCCTTCATACACATATTATTCAACATCAAAAACCTCCTTCTTTCTTTTTTCTAAGCTTAATCACTTTTCCCTGCATCTCTTGGACCTTGCCGTATATATCTTTCGACACTTCTCTTTTGCCCTGCATATACCGTCGAAACGCCTTGTTTGATTTATGAGTTGTGCCGTGCTGCATCAATTCTGTTTCAGAATAATATTGTTTTAACGTTTCTCGGTCCCCACATTGAGACAGCCTTGTATATGCTATTCCTGTAATCGCGGTAGGTATTATGCTTGACCTTCTTTTTTTTCAGGGAAAGCCATCTCAACGCCTGGACCTCAAAACCCAAAGGGTTTGCGGAAATATAATCACGCTCGTCAAAAGTCCCCTCGGCAGTCTTAAATCTGAGGCCGTTTAAAAACTGCCTTGCCATAGCATAATCTTTGAAATTTCTGGTAATGTTGCGTCCAAAACGGACAACAAACTTTTTCGAAGCTGAAATCCCCGTGTGAACCAAGCAAAAGCAGCCGTCCTTGTTTTCGTCATGTTTCATCGGTCCGTCACACTCTGGACACTTCTGTAGTGTATAAATATTTCCCTTCATACACAACTCTGCATGATAAGAACTGTTCAGCATCACATCTCCTCTTTGATATGGGGCCGGTTTCCCGGCCCCTGATTATTAATTGGATTTAGCAGCATGTTTTTTTAACACGGCAAACATTTCATCAATACTCAAGCAGGAGTCCTCTTCACTTACATGAAAATTATATTTATCGTGATAATAATTCAACTTTTCAATTGCGGCATAGATAAAGGTCAAAATCGTTTCATGTCCTACCTCAACTCCTTCATAGGTGTGTTTGAGTAGATCTGCCGCACGGTAAAGCTCAGGGAAACAATCTACTAAGTCAGCTTTGCTTTCTTCACTCATGACACCACCTCCTTTTCAGTCTCGCCATCCTCTACTTCAAACCGCTTCCGGGGTCCCCTAACTTCATAGATTTTGTCCCAAAGTATTCTGGTCGGATTTATACCAAGCATACAGCATTCGGCAAGCCCCTCCCTGAACCGTCCAGTTTGATTCTGTATTTTGCTAATCTCTTCATTGTCAAGCTGCCGAATCTTTTCAAATGGTCTTATAAGCTTTTCAAACTCCTTTGCCATTTCTCGATATCCGTCTGCAACTCTGCACAACATTGCCTGCAATGCATTCCGGGGATTTAGCCCCTTATAGTCGGCTGGTACTTCTATGGCTTCTTGCAGTTCTCTTGACGGAATAATGTATTCCAGCAGTTCAATGACATCCATGTGGTCTTTAAAATCAAGGATTATCCCGTGCATTTGCCGTACTGTCGATACAGCCACATCCCATCCAAACTCCTTTACCTCTGCCTCTTGTGTTCCAACTTCTTTTCTTTCTTCTGTCATAATAACACCTCCCAAAAACGAAGCCCGCCTTAGTGGTCTCAAGCCGTGCAGGCTTCGGAGTCCTTTCGGATGCTCCCCACATAGCGGGCTAATTTCTTGGTCTATGTCTTCAAATAAAAAAACCTGATAACGGTCAGGAAACCGTGCACGTTTGAGATAATAACAGAATACCAGAACGGCCCTGAAAGTCAAGAAAATGAGGGTGGGGAACTCACCTAAATTTATGCGAAATCACTTATCAAGCACATACAACCATTGACCAGCCTTCTCTTAAATGTTATCAAAGTGTTCAAATTAAATTTATCTAAATTCAAACTTTTATAATACTACAATGCGAAAAATAAAAATGTTTTTATTGACTTTTACATGGAGAGCCCTTAAAGTATTTATATTAGCGGATAAATCCTGAGATACTGTGAGGCCTTCGGGTGTCATAAGTACGCTGTAAGCGTTACCAGCCTCAGGGACCGCTATTTTTTTTGGTAAAATTATGAATCTATTTCTTGATGAAAGCGGTGATTTAGGCTGGAAATTTGATAAACCATACCAATTTGGCGGTTCGAGCCGTTATCTTACAATAGCAACATTAATAATTCCAAAGACACTTTCTCATCTTCCTAAGCGAATTGTAAAGAAAA
The DNA here is from genome assembly GCA_028277765.1 of Desulfobacterales bacterium. Lineage (GTDB taxonomy): Bacteria > Desulfobacterota > Desulfobacteria > Desulfobacterales > SURF-7 > JANQFQ01. The sequence goes on along the minus strand of JANQFQ010000034.1, from coordinate 854 downwards.
TATATTCTAAAAGAAAACAGTCAACGAGTTTAGAAATAAAAGGTAATACTCTTTCAGATAAAGAAAAAGATTATTTTATTAAGAAGACCATTGCCTTGTTAAAGAAACAACCATCAATCCAATTAAGCGTTATAACCGTAAGAAAAGAAAATGTCAGAGAACACATAAGATCAGATGCTAATAAGTTATATAATTATATGGTCAACTTTGCTATATTGGATAAAATTTCAACCTATCCAATAGTTAATTTTACGCCTGATCCAAGGACAATCAAAATTGCGAGTGGAAACAGTCTGATTGATTACCTTCAGACAAAACTCTGGTTTGAATTAAATTCAGCCACAAAATTAATTTACAACCCAATGGAAAGCGGGAAAAGCTTAAATTTACAATTTATTGATTTTATATCCCATATTATATGGAAAAAATATGAACACAAAGAACATAAATTTTATGGTCAAATAAAATTATCTGTTTCAGAAAAACACCTATTTTTTTAAATCGTTTTAAAAATTTAAATTAGGGCACTACCGATTGTTTACTTTGTTCTTCTAACCTCCACCAACTTCCCCGGCTTTCCCAAAATCGGCCTTTCCTCCCTCAGCCCCTTCCTGACTTCCTTCTCTGCCTCTCTGCCTGCACTCATCCCCAGGAATGCCCCTAATTGGCGAATAAGCTCCTCGGATTTCGGAGAGAGATTTTTCATCTTTTGTATCTTTTCAGCAGCTTTCGGAGAAAGCATGGCATCTGCGAGCTGTTCATGCCAGCGATAAAAAAGCCGTTCATTGATACCCTGGGATACAAGCTTTAACGGCGCTGTAATTTCGCCACCCACTAAAGATACAAGCTTTGAA
>JANQFQ010000015.1 GCA_028277765.1 Desulfobacterales bacterium | reverse complement strand
AGACACAAACCGTCTTCTCGGCACAAACTTTGCGCTGGATGATATTAAAAAATATTTGGAATCAATCGAGTTCCCTGCTGCAAAAAAAGATGATGACACCCTCGATATTGCAGTACCGACATACCGTGTGGATATTTCAAGACCCCAGGACCTTATGGAAGAGATCGCGCGTCTTTCAGGATATAACCATATTCCTGTCACGTTCCCTTCTATCCCTGCTGTCGTGGCTGCACCAGCCGTTCGGCTGGAAGCCAGAACAGCCATAAAAAAACGAATGGCTGGATTCGGTTTTTCTGAAGTCATCAATTACAGTTTTATAAGCCCTCTTTCGTGTGACAGGTTAACTCTCCCGGAAAACGATAAAAGAAGAAACCTTGTTGAAATACTGAATCCGCTCACCGAGGACCAGGCGGTCATGCGGACATCCCTGGTGCCAGGTCTCCTCGAAAACATAAGGCGTAACATATCCGTGCAGGAGAAAAGCCTGAGGCTGTTTGAAATCGGAAATACGTTTCTCGGCAAAGGAAAAGAGAACCAGCCCCAAGAGGTTGAAATGCTCGCCGGTATCTGGACTGGTTTCAGGACCCCGGGCGCATGGCACACAAAAGAAAACGCCTGCGACTTTTATGATATAAAGGGCGCTGTTGAAGCGCTTTTCCAAACGCTGGATATCCATGACGCGGAATTCACATCCATGGCCCCGGAGATGTGTTCCTATACAACACCAGGTTGCACGGCCAGTATCTTTATAAATGGTCAAGAAGCAGGTCTTGCAGGAAAAATATCACCGCAAGTGCTTGGTAATTATGATCTGAAACAGGATGTCTTCATCTTTGAAATCAATATGGAAATCCTTACGCCTCTCATGCAGGACATAAGGATGGCTAAACCGATACCTAAATACCCGGCAACATCCAGGGACATAACCCTCATCATTAACAAGGACGTGGAGGCAGGAAATATACTGAAAAAGGTTGAAACCGCTGGGGAAGATCTGGTAGAAAGTATTTATCTGTTTGATATTTATGAAGGAGATCCTATCCCAGAAGGGGAAAAAAGCATCTCCATCAGAATTGTCTACCGGTCTTCAGACAAAACCTTGGAAGATGACCAGATAAATAGGATTCATAAGGCCAATACAGAAAAGCTCGTAAAGGAGCTGAACGCTACCCTCCCTTAAACAATGGATGATAAAGTCAACATACCTGATCGACAGTATTTTAAAATCGGAGAAGTCAGTTCAATCGCTGGTGTTGAATCTTATGTCCTGCGCTTCTGGGAAACAGAATTTAAAACGATCCGGCCAAAAAGGACTGAAACAGGACAGCGGCTTTACCGCCGCAGTGATGTTGAACTGATACTGAAAATAAAAGACCTGCTTCATGAAAAGAAATTCACCATCCAGGGGGCAAAACAGCACTTAAAATCAAAAACTGAAGAAAGCCAAACCACCCCACCCGCTGACATCCTCAAAGATATCCGAAAAGAACTCCAGGAAATCCGGGAACTTCTGAACTAACTTTCCAATTCGGAAAACATATTACCCACAGACATATACAGATATTTAGCCACGAATGACACGAATTGGCACTAATGAAAACTGGCAGAGCGAAGCGATACCACAACTTTAGGCACTTGTAACTTTAGGCACTTTAGGCACTTTTTTAACCTCTCTCCTTCCTCGCCCTTTCAAGATCCCGTTTCGCGTCACGCTGTTTGATGGTCTCCCGCTTGTCAATAAGACGCTTCCCTTTAGCCAGAGCCAGCCTCATTTTGACTTTCCCGTTTTTAAAATAGACCTTTATCGGTATAAGTGAATACCCCTTCTCGTTAATTTTACCGTAGAGTTTTTTTATCTCTTTTTTGTGAAGAAGTAGTTTTCTGGGTCTAAGCGGTTCATGGTTTTCATGGGTGGCAAACTTATACGGGCCGATATGCATTTGAAACACAAATACTTCGCCGTTTCTTATGCCAGCATATGAATCCTTAAGGTTGGCACTGCCGTTTCTTAAAGATTTTACTTCTGATCCCACAAGGACAATCCCGGCTTCAAATTCATCTTCCAGATGATAGTTAAACCGGGCCTTTCGGTTTTCTGTTATTTTTATTATATGGTTTTCTGCCAACGTTAAATATACTCCAAAATTTGTCTGTGTAAATTAAGGTATGAGATTGTTAAAACAAAATACAAGCTATTCCGCGTATACCGCTTCTGACAGGGTGTCACCATAGGTGTCTTGAACCATTCTTATTATTTCAGCTGATGTGTTCAGCTTTAAAATATCTTTAAGGAACATCTTAGATTCATTACTATTGAGGGTCCTGATAACTGTTTTCACCGCGGGCATTGACTGCGGGTTCATGCTCAATTCGTCCATCCCCATGCCCAGAAGAATCGGTATACTCGTGGGATCGCCTGCCATTTCGCCGCACATGGCTACTTTTATATTATTATCTCTCCCCACATTAATAACATTCTGCACCATTCTAATCACTGCTGGATGAAGAGACTGAAACATATAAGCAACCTGCGTGTTCACCCTGTCTATGGCAAGAGAATACTGAACAAGATCATTTGTGCCAATGCTGAAAAAATCAACCATCTCTGCCAGTTCGTTTGCCAGCACCACTGCCGAAGGAACCTCTATCATGATGCCGATATCTATGTCACTATTAAAATTAATTCCTTCTTTATCCAGCGATTCAGCCGCTTCATTAAGAAGCCGTTTTGCATCAAGCACTTCATCTATGCTGGATATCATGGGAAACATAATCCTTACGTTCCCCATGGCCGCAACCCTTAAAATTGCCCGGAGCTGCGTCATAAAGACATCCGGCCGTTTAAGACAGAACCTTATAGCGCGGAGCCCCATGGCGGGATTCTCTTCAGCAGGGCTATTGTCATACATAACTGCCTTGTCGCCATTAATATCAAGTGTTCTAATCGTAACCGGATTTGGCGACATAATTTCCACAACATCCATGAACTGGTCCACAAGCTCATCCTCCGCAGGATAGCTGTTCCTGCTGAGATAAAGAAATTCGGTTCTAAAGAGACCAATGCCGTCGCCACCATAGTTAATGACAGAAACAATCTCTTCAGGGAGTTCAATGTTTCCCATGACTTTGATATTAAGGCCGTCTTTTGTTTCCGCCGGGCGATGACTTTCTCGAGTGATTTCAGCCCTGAATTCTTCATACCTTCTGTTACGGTCCTCATAATGGATAATTGTCTCGTCACGAGGATGAACAATAACAAGCCCAGCCGTTCCGTCAACGATGATGATATCATCGTTTTTGATGATTGTAGATGCATTCCCAAGGCCAAGTACAGAGGGAATTTCAATGGTCCGTGCGATAATGCCAGTATGGGATGCTTTTCCGCCCCGATCAGTAATAAAGCCCTTAATCCTCTCCAGTTGAATCTGGCTGGCTTCCGCTGGTGACAGGTCCTGGGCGACAAGTATGACCCGTTTATCAATATCAGCTATATTAATGTCATTCGTACCCACCAGGTTCCTCATTATGTGACCGGACACATGAGTAATATCAACAACCCGGCCTTTTAGATATGGGTCGGATATTTCGTTAAACATCTCTTTTACATCAGATACGACTTTTTTCAGTGCCCATTCAGCATTAATCTGCTCTTTTTTTATAGTGTCTATGGTTTTGTGGTAAATCATCTTATCCTTAAAAAGCGCCTTGTGAGCCTCAAGAACGTGAATCTGCTGCTGAATTTCTTCCGGAACATCTTCAATAATTTCCGCTAGTTCATCCTTGGCTTTCTTTACCGCAGACTTGAAACGGTTGACTTCTTTGGTGAGTTTCCCTTGAGGAATAAGATATTTTTCTATAACGTCCACACCCTCCCTGTCTACCAGGTATGCCTTTCCAATGCAGATACCAGGGGAGCCACTGATGCCCGTCAATCTTATTTCTTTTGAACCGCTCATATGTTTTTTACTCATCAAATCCCTTTTGGGCCAGAACGACAATTTTATTTAATATTTTACTATCTTTATGGATATCTGCCCGCAGGGTTATTTCAGTCCCTTTCAAACAGGCAAGAGAAAGTATATCTAGTACACTTGAAGCGTCAACTTCTTCTTGACCGTTTGACATCCATATCCCAGCCTCAGCTTTCTGGGCGAGTTCTGCTATTTTTGCAGCTGGACGGGCGTGAATACCCAACTCATTGGTGATAACTACTTTTTTTTTAATTTTACTGTCGGATTCTCCACCGATATGCCAGAACGAAAAAATTAATATCATATTTAAAAAAAATTAACATTTTGCATATTATATGTCAAATTGAAATCATTGACAGAAAGCTGATAAACTGATAGTTTTTAATAAATTTCCAGTAGTTATTCACAAATAATATCTGGGAAAGAACATTAACCTTCTAATATTATAATAAAATTTCTAAAAAGGGGGCATGATGGCTGATAAAGTTCTGATTTTTGGTAAAAACACATGACCTTTTACAACTTCAGCTCGTGAAGCTTATTCAAAAGAGAATAGAGATGTAGAATATATTGATGTTCTATCTGATCCTGCAGAAATGGATCGGATGCTGAAATATTCAGACGGGCGGAGAAAAGTTCCGGTCATTATTGAAGGGGATAAAATTAGTATCGGGTTTAACGGACGGTCTTGAGGTGTTTAACTGTTCCGGCTGTAAGCCGGAAAAAAATAATTTCCTGATATCATATTGAACACAGTTGTTTTAACCTGCCACATCCATTTTTTTTGCCGGCAGGTTAACCGTATGATTTTTTAAACATTTTTTAACAATGGAAGCTTAACAATGGAAAAACAGTTTCTTATAGATGATTTCAGGCTGGGAGAATCCTGGCGCCTGTTTAAAATTATGGGAGAATTTGTTGAGGGTATAGAAACCCTCCATGACATCGGCCCTGCTGTCAGCATTTTCGGTTCAGCAAGAACTGAACCAGATCATCCAACCTACAAAAAGACTGAAAAGATCGCTGCCCTGTTCGCAAAAAACAATTTTGCTGTTTTAACCGGTGGTGGCGATGGCATAATGGCAGCCGCAAACAAGGGCGCTACAGATGCCGGAGGTTTATCAATCGGAATGAACATTGTTCTTCCTTTTGAACAGGAACCCAATCCTTACGCAAACCTTAAAATTGAATTTGATTACTTCTTTGTCAGGAAGGTTATGTTTGTCAAATACGCACAAGCATATATTATAATGCCCGGCGGTTACGGCACCCTTGATGAACTGTTCGAAGCCATAACCCTGATTCAGACGAATAGGATAAAACCCCTGCCAGTAATACTTGTCGATTCCGAATACTGGACAGGTCTGATAGATTGGATAAAGGCTCAACTGCTGGATGAAAAAAGAATCTCACCAGAAGATCTTTCAATACTTAAGATTGTAGACAAACCAGAAGAAGTACTTAAAATAGTTAAGGAAGCGATAAAGTAGTATTATTTTGTGTTTTTAGGCTTCCGTTTCTTGACTTTTCCTTTGCGTAAAGAATGTTTTCTATCCTTTGCTTTTCTATAGGGCCGTAATTTCTGATAAGATGATTGCAATTCCTGAAAACGTTCGTGGCCCAATACTTTTCTTATATGCAATAGAAAGGTAAACCGTTCAGCAGCAAGATCCGCCCGCACAGCTTCCAATTTTTTAAACTGTTTCAATACAGCTTCTTCATCAAGCTTGGGCTGTTCAAGCAGCAAACTGTATTCAAGTTGTTCTAAGTCAACCTTGCTTTTCAGGAGAATAACGCTACGGCGGTGTTCAAAAAATTTCTTGTCCAGCCCATCTTTTTCTATATCGGTTAATTTAATCTGTGCACTTATACGTTTGTTATGCCACCATTTCCCGCGGAGCATCTGGTCCAGGTCATCTGCAACAGCTGAAGAAGTCATAATAAATAGCAGGAACAAAATACTGACAAAACTTTTTAGCATGATAAATCTCCTTTCATCCCAGAATTCTGGGACACGGGGCCGTCATTAATTACCGGTACGACAAATTGCATAAATTCTTCATCAAAACCTGTATATAATGATCCAGAGATATCAATATACTCTTCGGGCATGGCGTTTTCAAGGATTGAGCTGACCTCTGCCATAAGCGGGTCCTCCTCTATCATCTCATGGGCCAGTGTATCTGAAGGGGTTTCAGGCAGCGTCTCTGGCTCCGGAACCCACCACAAAGCAAAAACCAGGATCATTACAGTGGCAGCCAGGCTGAAGGCGGGTCGTATGTATTCGGAAAATAGAGCGCGTACTCCGGTTTCTTCCGGAGGAATAATGATCCGCTTCACCGGTAAAGGCGCAGCCTGTTCCGCCTTTTGGCCCAGGCCGTTCAGGCTGTTTTCAAGGCTGCTTAACTCTTTCATGCATCTGTCACATGTTGACAGATGCTCCTGCATTGAAACCGGGAGATCGGACAAGTCTACCGCAGCCGTAATAAGCTGGTTCTCATCAAGATGAAACCCCTTGTCAGAAGTCATGGTATATCCTCCTTCAGTAATTTAAGCAATGATTGTTCATCTTTAAATTTCTTAAGGGCCCTGTATAAATGGGTTTTCACCGTACTTTCGCTTTTTTTCAGGACACCTGTTATCTCCCTGATACTAAGGTGATCCATGAATCGTAAAAGAAAAACCTCTTTTTCCATATGGGAAAGCTTCTTAAGCAGAGTGCCCACATGTTCCCAGAACTCCTGTTTCATTAAAGTCTCTAGGGCATCAGGCTCTTTATGAGGGATCGTGTCAAAACTCTCTCCGTCTTCACTGCTGCTGCTGTAAAAAGGTCTGAAAACCGACAGCAACCGTTTTTTTCTAAAATAATCGTAAACCTGATTAACCCCTATCCTGAAGAGCCATGCTCGAAACCGGCTTTCATCCTTTAGCCCTGACAAATTTTTATATGCTTTTATAAAAATTTCCTGTGTAAGATCTTCCGCATCAATTGCCGACCGGGTACGGTAATAGACCATACGGTAGATATCTGCTTGAAATGTTTTAATAAGCTGGTCAAATGCAATCCGGTTCCCATCCCTAGCTCTAGTTACCAGGGAATCCACATTTGATACATCTGTTTTTTTTCTGGAATGGCTTTTTTTATGTGAATTCAAGATCCCGGCCCTATCATACCGCCTGACCTGCGGGCAACTATCTGGTTTGTACTTTTCCGCAGGCAATAACATCCATTTTCACCCGGTTTTCTAAAAATATAACAAAATTCGCCTTTATTCCAGTATTTTCCGCTTTTTCATCCGTGTCTTTCAAAAGAAAAACTTGGATTAACTGTTTTATTTATAGACGGCCTTGCTTACACTTTTGTCTACATCTGAAGAAAAAAATATTTCTTTTTTGCAAAATATAACTTTTTGTTTGACAACCAACTTTTTTTTATATAATTTATTCTATTTATAAGAAGGGGAGTATATCCTCAATTCACATACACACCTGCCAGCAATTAAAATGGATGTTTTTTGCTGAAATACCAAGTTGTTATAATTCATACGGGAGGCCTGGCAGATGAATGATTTTCTTCACAATATTAGAAAAAATACCCGGTTTGAAAAAAACTCAAGAACTTACAACGGCAACAAAAGAAACGGACGGTCAATGCAAGACCCCATAACTGAAATTCTTTCAGAGACATTGCCCGCAGTTAAAAAGATTATGGAACTCGATCTCGAAGTTTTAAACAGACTTGCTGCTGCGTCAGAACGGCGAGCAATGGCGGAAGAACGCACTGCCGACGCATTATTTAATCTTGCCGTTATTTTGGCAAAGTTGTCCGGTCAGGATATTGAACTGCCCCCGCAGAAGCAAAAAACCAATGATATTGAGAGACTAAAACAACCTGTAAAACCAGTTACCCTACCAGATGAGCCTATAAAGAAGCATATAAATTCCAGGAGTGAAAATATTGAATTTCCCCCGGATGATATTATGCCTGCGTCACAGTCCCGGGGAAAAATAATGGAGACAATTACCTCTCTTCGCAACAAGGGGATGTCTTACGGGCAAATTGCCACCCACATGCAGAAAGAAAAAATTCCTACCCTTTCAGGGAGAGGTAAGTGGCACGCGTCGACTATTGCTAATATAATGAAATAATACTTAAAACGGTTATATTTGTTTGGTTTGTTTTATTGGTCTAATTAGTTTTGATAATGATGTTAACTAATTAAACTAAACATAAACGGGTGTATTGGTTTTTCTTAAAATCTTAACTTTTCACACACCTCCTTGCAACTTCAACAATTCTTCATAAACACTCTTTTTAGTCAGGCTGTTTTTCTTTGCAATCTCTTTTGCCAGTAGTGACGGTTTTGCATCTTTATTTTTCAAGCCTTCGATGATTTCGTTTCTCACGGTTTCTAATCTGGCACTTTTTTTTTCACGGCCTCCTGAAACAAGCAGGGTACATTCCCCTTTAACTTGGCTTCTCGATTTAAGTTCAGCCTGAATCTCAGACAGATTTCCGCGGATAAACTCCTCATAAGGCTTAGTCATTTCCCTACAAAGCACCCCTTCCCGATCACCCATTTCTTCAATTATTTCCCCCACAAGTCTTAAAACACGCTTTGGTGAGTCATAAAATATTATCGTTCCTGTTTCATCTGCCAACTGTGCCAGCCTGGCAATCCGTTTACCCCGGGTTTTTGGCAAAAAGCCGGCAAATGTAAAAGAATCCGAAGGAAGACCCGATACCGAAAGTGCAGCTATGGGCGCTGAAACGCCAGGAACAGGAACGACCTTAACCCCCTCCCCTATAGCCCCTTTTACAAGGCGGTAGCCGGGATCTGACACCGATGGAGTCCCCGCGTCTGAAACAAGGGCTATTGATTCACCGTCTTTCAGTTTTTTTAAAATTTCGTTTACACGCTTATGTTCATTATGCTCATGAAATGAGATTAGACGGCTTTTAATGTTGTGACGGGCTAGAAACCGACGGGTGTTTCTTGTGTCCTCCGCCGCAATCCTGTCTACCTGCCCGAGTATCTTCAACCCCCTTAATGTTATATCCTCTGGGTTGCCTATGGGCATTGCGACGATGTACAGGACACCTCCGGGAATGCCTTTATCTCCTTTTCTTTCTGAAAGTTTTTTTTTGGACATTATATGTGTACCCTTGAGTAAACATCACTATTCATATCTGACCGCCGGCCTTCTTTTAAATAATGGTATCCAATTGCTGCGATCATGGCAGCATTGTCCCCGCATAAGTTGATTGAAGGGATATGCAGGGTAAGCCCTTGAGCCGCGGCCTCTTTTTTTACCCTGTCTCTCAGGCGCTCATTGGCGGCAACACCCCCCACAAGCGCCACATGATCGGCAGCCTGTCGCTTTGCAGTGGTTATCAGTTTGATTGACAGGACATCAACAACCGCCTCCTGAAATCCCGCTGCAATATCATTCTGCTCATCCTTGTATTTATCGCTGTGTTCTTGGATATAACGATTTACTGCTGTTTTAAGCCCGCTGAAGCTGAAATCACATCCGTTTTTATCAAGAAACGGCCTTGGAAAATTAATTTTTCCAGGATCACCCTTTTTGGAAAGATTGCTGATAACCGTACCGCCCGGATAACCAAGATCAAGCATTTTAGCAACCTTGTCAAAAGCCTCTCCAGCAGCATCATCCCGGGTCTGTCCCAGAAGTGTCATCTCTGTATGCGATTTAACATAGTACAATCCTGTATGGCCACCTGACACAAGAAGCGCCACAAAGGGAAAAGGCGGGGGATCAGATTCAAGAAAAACAGAGTTCACATGCCCCTCAAGATGATTCACTCCTGCAAAAGAAACACCTAAAGCATAGGCATACGCTTTTGCGAATGAAAAGCCCACAAGCAGAGCCCCTGCAAGCCCCGGTCCCTGGGTCGCGGCAACCGCGTCAATCTCTTTTTGATCAATTCCTGCGGTACTTAACGCTTTATCAACAACAGATATAATATTCTCAATATGTTTTCTTGAGGCGAGTTCAGGCACAACACCCCCGTATGGATGATGTACCTCAACTTGGGAAGAAACAATTGAAGAGAGCATCTTCGTTCCATCAACAACAACCGCGGCAGCGGTTTCATCACAGGATGTTTCAATGCCAAGTACGTTCATTTAACCCATTCAACCTGGGGATCATTGTTCTCCCTTTCTTCGATGTCTCCAAGGATATAGGCTTTCTGTTCCATTACAGCCAGCCGTTCCATAACATCCTGAACCGAATCTTCAGGAACAGCGGCAATAAGGCCGATGCCGTTATTAAATGTTCTGAGCATTTCAGGCTCTGAAACATTGCCGGCATCCTTAAGGAATTGAAAGACCGGAGGTATATCCCAGGAATCCTTTCGGAGAACCGCCTTGCAGGTCTGCGGTATAATTCGAATAACATTCTCATCAATACCGCCTCCGGTAATATGCGCAAAACCATGAATAGGCAGGTCCCTAATAAGGTGCTGGATGGTGTCCGCGTAAATTATCGTAGGGGTCAGGAGTTCCTCTCCTATGGTTTTCCCCAGTTCAGGCACATGGGAATCTGTTTTCAGCTTTAATACATCAAAACAGATTTTACGCACCAGAGAATACCCATTGCTGTGCAGTCCGCTTGACGCAATACCGATTAGCTGGTGGCCCACCCGAATTCCCGAACCGTCAATGATTTTATTGTTATCAACAATGCCTACTGAAAAACCAGCCATGTCATATTCGCCTTCCTGGTACATACCGGGCATTTCAGCTGTTTCACCTCCAATCAAGGCGCATTTTGCCAGTTTACATCCCTCACCAACACCTTTAATAATATCCGTGGCTATCCCGGTTTTCAGTTTGCCAACAGACAGGTAATCAAGGAAAAACAGCGGTTTTGCCCCCTGTACAGCGATATCGTTTACACACATGGCAACAAGGTCTATGCCGACTGTGTCATGGGTATCCATCATAAACGCTATTTTCAGCTTTGTACCCACACCATCGGTTGAACTGACAAGTACAGGATCCTCGATATGGGAGAGGTTAAGGGAGAAGAGCCCGCCAAACCCGCCGATTTCACCCATCACGCCGGACATCTGCGTCTCTTTTGCTATTGCCTTAATATCATCAACAAGGCGGTTTGCCTTATCAATATCAACCCCCGCGTCAGCGTAAGTCAACGGTTTACTCATTAATTTCTCCTGAAGATATTGTTTTTAGATCTGCAAAATTAAACTGTTTCTTGAAAAAAGTCAAAACAATTAGTTGATAACCGTTTTTACGGATCAGGAAACAAACATTTTGACTTAAACCGCAACTTATTGTAGCTATACATGGAATTTTATCATTTTTTTTACTATAGAGGCCCTTCATGAACAAATTTGCAAGACTTGATCGTCTGCCGCCATATGTGTTTGCCACGGTAAACCAAATTAAAATGGATGCCCGGCATGCTGGTGAAGATATTGTTGACCTGGGAATGGGAAATCCTGATCTCGGAACACCGGATCATATTGTTGAAAAAATGGTTGATGCGGTCAAAAAGCCACATAATCACAGATACTCAGCATCAATGGGGATAACAAAGCTGAGGGTGGCAATTGCCAATTGGTACAAAAGAAAGTTTGACGTTGATATCGATCCTGAAACCGAAGCAATTGTCACCATAGGAGCGAAAGAAGGAATATCTCACCTCATACTGGTGAAAATTCAGCCTGGGGATGTTGTCTTCACACCTAATCCCACGTATCCTATTCATCCGTATTCGGCAATTATTTCCGGAGGGGATGTGCGCGGCATACCTGTTGGGCCTGATGAGGATTTCTTTGAAAACCTTATCACGGCAACAAAACAGACCTGGCCAAGACCAAAAGTGTTGATTATCAGCTATCCGCACAACCCGACCACAGAGGTTGTCGACCTTGAGTTCTTTGAGAAAATTGTTGATTACGCAAAAGAACATAACATAATGATAATTCATGACCATGCTTACGCTGAACTGGTCTTTGACGGTTACAAATCACCCAGCTTTCTCCAGGCAAAGGGAGCAAAAGATGTTGGGGTGGAGTTTTATTCTCTGTCAAAAAGCTATAACATGCCGGGCTGGCGCGTGGGCTTCTGCGTTGGAAATCCTGAAATAGTCGCGGCCCTGCGCAGGATTAAAAGTTATCTTGATTACGGCGTCTTCCAGCCTATCCAGATAGCCTCAATCATAGCCCTTAACGGATCCCAGGACTGTGTTAAAGAGATCTGCGATGTATACAAAGAGAGGAGAGACACACTGATCACAGGCTTGGACCGGGCTGGGTGGAAAATTAAGAGCCCAAAGGGAACCATGTTTGTTTGGGCAAAAATTCCCGATAAATATATAAAAATGGGATCTGTTGAATTTTCAAAAATGCTTATCAAAGAAGCCCGCGTAGCTGTTTCACCGGGCCTCGGTTTTGGTGAATACGGCAATGATTACGTCAGGTTTGCCCTTATTGAAAACAAGATGCGCACTAATCAGGCAATAAGAGGTATTAGAAAAATACTCTAGTGAGGAATTATTATGCGGAAAGTAAATGTCGGCTTGCTCGGTTTTGGGACAGTGGGTGCCGGGGTTGTAAAAATTCTTATTGAAGACCGTGAATTGGTCAGCTCAAGGGCTGGTGTGGATATTTTTCTCAAAGCTGTCGCGGACATCGATATAGAAAGTGACAGAGGGATTTCTCTGGACAAAGGCATCTTAATTCCAGACGCTTACAACATCATTGATGATCCAGAAATTGATATTATTGTTGAATTAATCGGCGGAGAAGGTGTGGCAAAAGAGTTTATCTTAAAAGCGATTGCCAACGGTAAACAGGTAATAACCGCGAACAAAGCACTACTGGCTGCTCACGGGAATGATATTTTCAGGAAAGCCGCGGAAAAAGGGGTGGATATCGCTTTTGAAGCAAGCGTGGGAGGGTGTATGCCGATCATAAAAACCCTTCGAGAAGCCCTTGTGGGCAACCGCATTCTATCCATGACCGGCATTTTAAACGGCACTTGTAATTATATTTTAACAAAACTTACAAATGAAGGGAGCGCCTTTGAAGACGCCCTCAAAGACGCCCAGGAAAAGGGCTTTGCTGAAGCAGACCCTACCCTCGATATTGAAGGTATAGATACCGCGCACAAACTGGCCGTTCTCAACGCCATTGCATACGGCACTGATATTAATTTTGATGATATATATATTGAGGGGATTACGAAAATTACCCCTATGGATATTGCTTTTGCAGCAGAATTCGGCTACAGGATCAAGCTTCTGGCTATCAGCAAAGAGACCAACGGAAAGATTGAAGCACGGGTACACCCGACCATGATTCCCGAGGGCAACCTGCTTGCCGGCGTTAATGGATCATTAAACGCCATCACCGTGTCCGGCGATGCGGTTGAAGATATCCTGCTGTATGGACGCGGCGCCGGTAGGATGCCCACGGCAAGCGCCGTAATAAGCGACGTAGTCGACCTTGCCCGGATTTTGTCCGGAACAAAGGGGAGGATCTCCACGATTTCAAATCAACAGTCAGAAGGACAAAAAGTTTCCATACTCCCGATGGATAATATTTTGACCAACTACTATATCAGGTTCTCGGCCCAGGACAAACCAGGTGTATTGTCAAAAATCTCAGGCATTCTCGGTGACCACAAGATCAGCATCAAGTCGGTCCACCAGAAGGGGAGAAAAGAAAAAGGGCCTGTTCCCATTGTCATGCTCACTCACCAGGCAAAGGAGGCAGATGTAAAAAAAGCACTCGCGGAAATTGATTCTTTGGATATTATTATTTCCGCATCCATGCTGATTCGCATAGAAAATGGGGCTGCGGAATAACGGGCGCTTAACAGCTATCTCGTGAAATTGATGATATAATAAAAATAAAATCGTGATCGTGGTCGTCTTTTTGAAGATAGAGGTTTAAAGGAGTATTATGGATATTTTATGTTCAGATTTAGAAGGTGTATTTGTTCCAGAAATATGGATTAATGTTGCTGAAAGAACCGGGATAGAGGAGTTGAGAAAAACAACCAGGGACATCCCTGTTTACGAAGAACTCATGGATATGCGGCTCGCTATCCTGGATGAAAAGAAAATAAAAATACAGGACATTACAGACGTGATCGCCGGTATGGAGCCCCTGGAGGGGGCACTCGATTTTCTTAACTGGGTCAGGAAAAGAGCCCAGGTCATCGTTGTCTCTGACACATTTGAACAGTTTGCCGGCCCGCTCATGGGAAAGCTCGGCTGGCCCACTCTGTTCTGCAACCGGCTTGAAATAGATCCTGACGGCAAGGTCACAGGATATAAGCTCCGGCAAAAGGACGGCAAACGGAAGTCTGTTCTTGCCCTTAAGAGCCTGGAATACACGGTAACCGCTTTTGGTGATTCCTATAATGATATCTCCATGCTCAAAGAAGCAGACACCGCCGCCCTGTTCCGGCCGCCGGAAAATGTCATCAGCGATTATCCGGAATTTCCGGTGACAAATACTTATGATGAGCTTAAAGAAATTTTGAAAGAAGCGATGGGGTTGTAAGAAAAGTGCCTAAAGTTATAAGTTACAAGTGCCTAAAGTTGTGGTGCGCTTTCAGCGCGATCATTTATATTAAAATAAGGTCATAAGTTTTGTTTGAATAGATGAAGACAGCAATATTACTATTCATCAACGCAGCTTGATAAAAAAAGTTAGAATTCCTTAACTTTACTTACAAATATTAATTTGAGAGACTTTATAACTTTCAATTTGTATGCATGACTTCGCTCTGCTTTTTAATAAAAATGACAGAATTCCACAACTTAAGGCACTTTAGGCACTTGAGCCAGCTCATACTTGGCTTAAAGCACCAAAAAAAGAGGACTCACACCCATGACAGTACATAGAACAACCATCCGCGTCATCTACGGTGACACAGATAAAATGGGCTACGCGTATTACGCGAATTATTTAAGATGGTTTGAGTCTGCGCGTAATGAAATGTTCAGGGAATGGGGCCTCCCCTACACCTTGCTTGAGGAAAAAGGGTATTTCCTCCCTGTATCTGAATCTTTTTGCAAATATATCTCCCCTGCCCGGTATGACGACCTCATCGTCATTGATACAACGCTTGATCCCAAAGTCAAAGCAGGCATGAAATTTGACTACACGGTTTTAAGTGAAGATGAACAAACCGTTCACGCAACAGGGTACACCTTACACGCCTATCTGAACAGTGAAGGAAAGGTTGTCCGCCCCCCTAAATTTCTTAAGGAGATTCTCGCGGCACATGACCCTAGTAATGGATCATAAAGACGGGCTTACACTCAGAGTCATTATCCAGTCAAGATCCTCAAAAAACATGATTGCCGGACGTCACAACGATTCCCTGAAAATAAAACTCACAGCCCCCCCGGTAGATGGCGCAGCCAACAGCATGTGCATCAAGTTCCTGGCAAAATCTTTCAACGTTCCAAAATCAAGCATTGAAATCATTTCTGGTCATACTGCGCGGAACAAAAAGATTTTTATCCAGGCTGGCAATACACAAGAAAAAGAGACTTTAAGAAACAGGATTGAAGCCTTGCTATAAAAAAGTTCCAGACTGTTTCATTTCTTCGTCGTGGTTATACAATCGTTATCTAAAGTATCTCCAATTATAGAGGGCCGTTAAAATAAAAATTGCCGGCAAAATATTGCTCAAAATAAACTTGTTTGTCTCAACTGGCCCTGAGCGATAAAGTGAATAGGAGGCAATTAACAAACAAATAAAATATAAACATAAGAATAAATAAAGAGACCACTCTGACACACCACATGATTAAACCAAGACAAAAAAGCTTGACTTTATTTGCGTGTACGAATATATCTATTTAGTTTAAAAATTGATGCGGGGTGGAGCAGTCTGGTAGCTCGTCGGGCTCATAACCCGAAGGTCAGAGGTTCGAATCCTCTCCCCGCTACCAAAGAAAAGCAAGGGTTTATGGCTGAAAGCTGTAACCCTTTTTTAGTTTTGCTACCCTGGAAGCTTTGTTGCAACAATATCTGATATAGGAACGATATAGAGACTTGGAGCATTGATCAGTATTTGTTATGGACAACCTTCCAGCCCTTCACAATCTCCAAATAATTCACAGGCTTTTTTCAATATACGGCAACAATCACTATCTAGCCCTGATGAGCAATAAAGCATATTAAGATAAGAGTAATTTTTCCGATTTCCTGGTGCTAATTGCACGGCCTTCTCATAATCATCGATGGCGAATTCATTTTGTTCAAAATAATAATAAGCGTATCCCCGAGCGCTATATAGTTCAGGATTTTCAGGTTCGATATTTATAGCCCTGCTAAAATCGTCTATGGATTTTTGATATTCTTTTAATTGACAGTAAGCGAGACCTCTCTGCTTGTATGCTTCAGTATACTCCGGATTAATAAGAATCGCTCGGTTATAATCATCAATCCCACGATAATAATATTTTAAAAAGCAGTAGGATCTGCCACGTTTACAATATGCTTCAGTAAAATTTGGATTGAAGAAAATCGCTTTATTAAAGCACTCTATGGATTTCTGGACATCATTATAATTCTCAGGATTATATAGATTGACACCTTTTTGATACAATTTGACTGCATCCTTAAACTCTACACCATTTATCGATAAGTATCCGGGAATTATTCCGACCAGTTCGACATTAAACGAAACCATGACACCATTTTGCAAAGCAACCATTTTACATTTTTTAAGCTCACCTCTACGCTCTAAACCGCGTCCGGGAAGCGCCCAAACAAAACATGTAATTTCAGTTTTATTGTCAATATTATTAACTGAAAGCGGCTTTACAATATCCCTGAACCGGTTGAGGTTGTCCTGCATTGCTGGCCCTGCAGATTTAATGTCACCTATGCTGTCAATCTGTTTTGTACAATCATCAACACCAAGAACCAGAAGAATGAACAAATCAATATATTGCCTGATGTTTTCTTTTTTTAAATTAATATTCTCTCTCAAGATTATCTTCGAGAAATTTTTCGCATATTTATGAAGTTCATTTTTTGAATCAGAATCTTTATAAGCTTCAAAAATAGTAGGATTATCTTTTTCATCAAACGCAATAATAAAAGACTTAATATCATGACTATCCATATCAAAATTTACTATAAATGTTTTGCTATTATGGATATGACTATGCTCAAAGCATGATACCCGTAATCTTTTTGTCAAATTTTCATGTAACTCTGGAGGATGTGCTTTTGGCCACTTCTTTCTAACAGCATCTATGATAATTTTTTTTACCTTTTCCTTTTCTTCACCAGACATTTCAGGGCATGGGTTATATGCAGGACAATCTTCTGAGCCTTCTTCAATTTGAAATATTTTGTCATTCAATAGAGAAAGAGCATCTTTAATTTCTGTCAATTCATCTTTTATTTTGTAAACAGTATTACACCCAAGAAATAAGATTATAATAACTGCCAATATAAATTTTCTCATAGTTACAACTGGTATTAGATAAAATTATAAGATGTGTAACAATAAAAAGCTAAAATCTTAATATTAAAATATCAAAAATATTGTCTATTTGTCAACCAACAGGTAAATTTAACCTTGTTTTTATAAGAAAACATACTCCTAATTACCATAAAAGCCAAAGTAGCATAGTGCCTCTAATGTTTTACCATGTGATATCAATTGGGGTGAGGCCAACCTGCTTACGATATTTCTCAAAAAGACCTTCTCTCTTCATGTCCCGAAGAATGACTGACAGTTTTGGAACAAGAGCATGATGCTTTTTATGTAAAAATGCATGCCCAGAGGTTTGTTCCATCACACCCGCTTTGTGCACTTTTCTCACTTTACTGATCTGTTGAAAGTCATCGGAATTAAGATGTTTAATCACAAAATCTTCGACATCAATATACACATCTGTTCTCCCAAGTAGCAACTTCTGGATGCCCTGGTGAACCGTTGCAATGTCAGATAACTGTTCTGGTTTCACTACACGGGGCAATTGGGTTTCACATTTTTTAATCCCTCGTCGATACTCAACCTTATAGTTTGTGTCCTTCAGACTTTCCCATCCATCCAGTTTAAGTTGAGGATCGGACACAAAAGCTGTGAATATGACATAAGCATGGAACTCCTCCACTCTAAGAAGATTCGGATGCTTTTCGTTGTAATTATAAATTCTGCCAAGTTCGGCATCCACGATTCCAGCGTCTGAATACGCACTCGCTCGTTTTGGTGGGACTTCTTCTAACACAAATTCAATGCCCATACGTTTGAGTGCCTCGGTATAAATCAAGATAAGCCATTGGGTCACTGAATGATCCTTGGGGCGGGTATACACAAAGGTTAATCGGGTGGGCAGGGGCTCATCAGCTTCAGCAATGGTTGAGACAACAATTCCAAGCACACACACCAGGATGACTGCCACAACTATACGTGTTCTGATCGTGTTTCTCATCTCAATAAATGGATGACCCTTTATTTACATGAAATACCAGACATGATTCGCATATTAAACATATTGAAAACAGACATAACATAAATATCCCTATAAAAAAAGACATTGAGTCACTTGGACTTGGGTCTCCATTACACTTTTGCCGCAATTTTAAAAGTGCAGATTAGGGGAATCTAAAGTTTTAGGAATTTCCTTTTTGTTTTTTTCAATCTCTTTCCGCAGTGTTCTATAATGTTCCTCTGCCTTTGTATATTGCGAAACACTCAGTTTGGTTTTAATAGATTCTATTGCTTGCTTTGCATAAGATAATGCCGGCCCTGCTCCATAATGTATTGAAAGTTTTAACCAGGCATACGCGGCCACATAGTCTTTTTGAACTTGTCCACCACGTAAATAGATCGCACCAATATTATACTGAGCAATCCCGTGGCCTTGAATCGCAGCCTTCCGGAACCAACTTATTGCTAGCTCTGAATTTATCGGAACTCCTTGACCAAGCTGATGCGCAGCCCCCAAATTATATTGTGCATTAGCATCTCCTTTATTGGCGGCCTTTTCATACCAAATAAGTGCTGTTTTATCGTTCTGCTCAACCCCCTCTCCCTTTGCATACTTAACCCCGATATTATATTGTGCAGGAGGATAACCTTGCTTAGCCGCTTTTGTGTACCAGAATAACGCCTTTTTTTTATCTTGAACGTGTAAATCATAAAGATTTCCAAGTTCATATTGAGCTTTTGGATGCCCTTGCTCAGCAGCAAGCTGTAAATATTGGTAAGATAGCTGATTGTCTTTCTGAACACCTTGACCATATAAATACATTTCCCATAATCGCAAGGAGGAATCCTTGTCACCTTTTTGGGAGGAATTAATTAATTGCTCTAAAGGATCTTTTGCAACAGTGATGTCTTGCTTGTGCTCTTGAATTGGCTGACAGGTGTTGATTTTTTAATTGTTGGAACCGCTAAACAAAATATTTTTTAGAATCATTTGACAGAAAGACAAAGATTATCGAATTAAATGGGTCTCAGTTACT
>JANQFQ010000144.1 GCA_028277765.1 Desulfobacterales bacterium | reverse complement strand
GGGGGCGAACTTCCTGGATATTGTTCACAATCTGTTCAGCATGTTTCATAAAAAGGTCGGAAAAGAGTATATTGCACGGCAGTGGTTCATTTTTGCGGTATTCCGCGGCTTGATCCTTTAACTGCTGTATCATCCCTGTGCCGTATGTCTCTTCAATATAATTTTCAATACTGTTATCTTCCGCCAGTAGGAGAAGACCGGTTATCCGTGAAGATATTCCAGATGATTTTAGCAGTTTTTCGGTTATATCCAGAAATTCTTCAACCCAATCTGGATACTTTACCTGAATGCGGGGAACGCGCATGCGTGACAGTTTTGAGACAACTCCGCGGACTCCTATGCCATCCCTTGCCACGGTTGTGCAGATCTCCATGTCAAGGGCTTCTGAAAGTTTACGATAATCAATTTCAATCCCGCGGGAAGCTGCCTCATCCACCATGTTGACGTCCAAAAGCATAGGGATGCCATATTCCGCGTATTGTAGGGCGATGGCAATGGAACGCTTCATATTCTTGGCATCCGCTACCAGGATTATCCCCCTGATATTGTAATCTGTTTTGCCGGGAAGGAGGATTTCTCTTGAAGCCCTGGAATCTTCATTTGATGAAAAGAGTGAAAAAAAACCGGGCGCGTCCAGGGCATATAGACTGCTTCCTTTAATACGGCTGGCGCTGATTGATACTGTATTGCCAGGGATATTAACACCCGCGGTTTCTCGACCACACATTCTTGAAAAGAGGGATGTTTTGCCGACATTCATATTTCCGGCAATAACGATTCCTGATTTTTTGTTTACGACGTCTTTTTTATTCTTTAAATTATATGTTTTCATAAATATTGATTGTTTCTTTTTTTGAACTTTTTAAACGCGTAATTAGTTAGGCATATCAAACTTTATTTAAAGTCAAGTAAAAAATTTGAACATTAATACTTTTTTTGTATTGACATAACTTCTCTGCCCGATTTTTTGATAAAAAACAGATTCCCGGGGAGAATATGAATAAAAAGACTGAGCTTTCAAAAAGCCTTGAAGTGATACTTGATCTTGAGAAGATTCAAAAGGTGGCAAGGGCCAAAGATATTGCTGAAAAGATGGGGGTCCAGAGGGGATCGGTGACAAGTGCCCTGAAAAACCTGGAAGAAAAGAATTTAATTAACTACGAACCCTACAGTTTTATTACACTCACCCCTGAAGGGAAAAAAACGCTGAAGAGATTACTTACCGTCATTTTGTCATCAAGGAATTTTTAATGAAAGTTCTCCAGATTAAAGAGGAGACAGCTGAAACTACCGCATGCCGGATGGCGCATACGGTTGATAAAAAAACGCTCGAAAGCCTGGTCCGGTTTTTTGATTTTGTCTATCATTGCCCAAGAGCCGGAGACGACTGGATTAAGTCTTTTGTTAAATATTGCTCAAAAGGGAAGCCGGATGATGAGATATGCAAAACATGCATCCAAAAATGTAAAGCATAAAATTTTAAAGGGTTGTATACTGGATCATTTATGCTGGAAAAATCCGAAATCCGACCCGATCATAAAATTTGGCGAAATCCGAAACAATATCAAATGACTAAAATTCAAATTCTAAAACAAAAGGTAATTTAATTCGAGAATTTTGGCGTTTATGGTTTTGATCATTTGAACATTTAGATTTTGAATTTGTTTCGCCAATTTTTATGATCGGGTCGATATTCGGATTTTTTAACATTTATTTATAAATCTTTTACAAGTCTGAAACCGAGAACGCGAAACTTACGTGAAGGGGAGTCAATGCTCCGGTCTGCAGCCCTACAGCCTTCTGCTCCGTTGCGCCAGCTGCCACCGCGGCTGATTCTGAGTGAACCGGACGTGCCGATCGGATCGATTTCTCCAGATACGATGTTTCCCTGTGTCATCATGTTGTCTAAGCTGCCGCCGCTTTTGTCTTGGCACAGTTCCCAGACATTGCCGTGCATATCGTATAGGCCCCAAGCATTCGCCTTTTTTTGAGCAACAGGGTGAGTGCTTCTATCAGAATTCCCACAATACCAGCCCATGTTGTCAAGATTGGGATCATGGCCGCATTTTGTTCCGGAAATGTCGCCATTTGCATAAGCTGTATTACTACCGGCCCTACACGCGTATTCCCATTCAGCTTCTGTGGGGAGCCGGTACTTATCTGTGTTTTCTTTTTTGTTCAGCTTGCGGATATATCTCTGTACATCCTCCCATGAAACATTTTCCACAGGGCATTCTTTCCCGCAGCTGTTAGAAAAATGTGAAGGATTACTCCACATTATTTTTCGCCACTGCTTTTGGGTAACCTCAGTGGTCTGTATATAAAAACCTTTTGTTAATGTTACCTTGCGCTGATATTCATCATTATCCCTGCCTGGTTCATCTGGCGGACTTCCCATCATAAATGTTCCCGGAGGAATGTAGATAAAATCCATTCCGATTGAGTTGGAAAATGTCTTGTCCGGTGCTGGGCAGGTATTCTTCTTTGGTTCAGGAAGCGCTGCTGCTTCCAGGAGTATCCCGTCGTGAGGACAGAAGCGAAAAGATTTTGAAAATGTTTTCTTGCAGCGCCGGCACTGTTTTTCAATGCTTGATTTGATGTTGGTATTACTGGTGTCTGTTTTCAGGGCTTCTTCAGCCAGGGGCAGTCCCCAGGTTGACAAAAAAAAAGTAACAGACAAAATAATGACAAATCTGAACATGATCCTTTCCTCCATTGATCCGGTATTTCTGTTCGGGGAAGTATGCCTGAAACAGGACGTTGTGTCAATTCTGATTGTTTTTTGGCAAAATAATTATGGGCAAAATGATTAAAAGCAGATAACCGTAGAAGAAAAAGAGGGATTAATCGTGTAGAATGATTGTATTATTTGACTCATAACCGTCTTTCTGGTATCTCTGTGACTTTGAAATTCAGCAGATTGCCTTACGGCGGATCAATATCTTTGATTGTTAAAAAACCGTATCAATATCAGGAGGACAGGATGGCAGAAAAACCAGATACGTGGGACATGGAAACCGATGTTCTGGTGGTCGGTTCTGGAGCGGCAGGGCTACCGGCGGCAATAATGGCGCATGATACCGGGGCAAAAACCCTGGTCATTGAAAAGTCTGACCAGTTTGGCGGAACAACTGCATGTTCGGGTGGTGGTATGTGGATTCCCAACAGCCACCTGAATCTTGAAAAAGGGATAGATGATTCTTTTGAAAAGGTTTTTGGATACGCTAAACTGTTAACAAAAGGACGCGCGTCAGATGATCTTATCAAGGCTTATCTGGAGGCTGCCCCTGAAATGCTGAAATATCTAGCAGACAAGACACCTTTGGAGCTGGAAAGAAGCTTGATGCCGGATTATCATCCAGAGCAGCCAGGAGGACATAATGCTGAAAATTCACGTACAGTTATGCCCCTTCTGTTCTGTAGGCAAGACCTGGACGAATCTGAACCGTTGCTCAGGCGGAATCCCACCATGGGGATTCCCATGAAAAACTCGGAGATGAATGAGTGGAATGCCATGGGCACTCCCCAAAAAATTGATTTTGAACTGATTGCCAGTCGGATGGAACAGGGCATGGTGGGTTTTGGCGAAGCGCTTATCGGCTTTCTTTACAGGGGATGCCTGGACCGTGGAATTGAGATGGTGGTGAACACAAGGGGTATGGAGTTAGTTGTAGCGGATGGGAAGGTCATTGGTCTTAAAGCGGAACAGGAAGGGAAAGAGATAACCATCAGCGCAGAAAAGGGGGTTATTCTCGCTTCAGGTGGATTTGAATGGGACGAGGATCTGAAGGCGGCTTTTCTGCCAGGTCCGATTACCCACCCGAATTCAGTGCCATTTAACGAAGGGGATGGGCTGAAGATGTCAATGGCCATTGGTGCTGCCATTGCCAACATGCCTGAACACTGGGGATGGTCTGCCACACGCATACCCGGAGAGGAAGCCATGGGAACAGAGCTGAACAGGGGGCTTCTATCGGAACGGACCCTGCCGCACTCGATTATAGTAAACAGCCAGGGAAAAAGGTTTTGCAACGAGGCGGCTAGTTATAATGATATGGCCAAGAGGCTGTGGGATTTTAACGAAAATACCACTGAATTTCCAAACCTGCCGTCATGGCTTATTTTTGATCAGACATATAAAGACAGTTATGCCATGATGACTGTGATGCCGGGTGATGACGCGCCGGCATGGATTGAAAGAGGGGACACGCCCGAGGAACTGGCAGGAAAAATTAATGTTGATCCTGACGGGCTGGCTGCAACGCTCAAGCGGTTTAATGAGTACGCGGCAAAAGGCGAAGATCCTGACTTCCAGCGGGGGGAGAGTGTTTATGACTACCTGTGGGGCGATGCGGACAACAAGCCGAGCCCATGTCTCGGGACTGTAGAGAAACCGCCTTTTTACGCCATACCGGTGTATTGCGGGACTCTGGGTACTAAGGGAGGACCAAAGACTGACGTGAATGCACGGGTCCTGAATATCAACGGCGAAGTAATTCAAGGTCTATATGCTGCCGGAAACACAATGGCCAGCGTATGCGGCCCCGCGTACTGGGGCGGCGGGGCCACAATCGGCCCGGCCATTGTGTTTGGCTGTATTGCTGGCAGGCATGCGGCTGAGAGATAAAAAAATAAGTAAAAATTTATATATAGGATGAAAAAAACAAAGGGAGTCGGTTATGGACATAAATGGTATAGGAAACCATCAATGGGATGATGAAGTTGATGTGATTGTTGTTGGATTCGGCGGGGCAGGCGCGTGTGCTGCCATAGAAGCAGTTGATAACGGCGCCAGTGTAATGGTTGTGGAACGGTTCTGCGGTGGCGGCGCTACAAGAATGAGCGGGGGTGTTATTTACGCCGGGGGAGGAACATGGATCCAGAAGGAAGCCGGTTTTGAGGATACGCCTGAAAACATGTTCAATTACCTTAAGCAGGAGACAAAGAGTGTGGTTTCGGATGAAACGCTTAAGCGGTTTTGCCAGGAGAGTGAGCCGACTATCACCTGGCTTGAGAAGCAGGGTGTGCCTTTTAATTCCACGGTGTGTCCCTATAAAACATCCTATCCGATAGATAAATATTTCCTGTACTATTCTGGAAACGAATCGTTTACGCCGTATAAAGAAAAAGCAGAACCCGCGCCCAGGGGCCACCGGGCGCACGGCAAGGGCATGCCGGGCAGTGTATTTTATAATCCCTTAAGAGAATCGGCCGCAAGAAAAGGCGTGGACATACGTTACCATTCAAAGGCAAAACAGCTGATTACGGATGATGATGGAAACGTTATCGGCCTTGAATTCAAGTCGATCCCTAAAGGGGGTGGTTTTGCCCTGTTGCATAAGTTCACTGACTGGCTGGCTTACAAAATGCGGTATATAACTATTGCGACGCCTCATTTTGAGAATATTTTTAAAGTTTTATCAACCCTACTGGAGTTAAGGGGCCGTACATACAGGGTGAAGGCGCGGAAGGGAGTTGTCCTGTCAGCAGGCGGATTTGTTTTTAACCGTAAAATGATTTCAGAATATGCGCCAAAATACCTTCCGGGCGCAACCTTAGGAACAATAGGTGACGACGGCAGTGCGATTAATATGGGGCGCCGTATCGGAGCGGCTGTAGACAGGATGGATAGAGTCTCGGCATGGCGTTTTATAAATCCACCGCAATCATTTGTTAAGGGGGTTCTTGTTGACCGGAATGGTGAACGTTTCTGCAATGAAATGCTTTATGGAGCGAAAACCGCTGAATTGATGGTTGAAGAACATATGGGAGTGGGAATACTGATCATTGATTCCGAGATATGGAAAAGGGCGCACCGGGACCTCCACTGGGACCGTGCACAGTGGTTCCAGGCTGTGCCGGCATTATTAAGCCTTTATCTGAATGATAAAAAAGCAAATACCATTGAGGATCTGGCGGTCAAATGCAATATTCCGCCGGCCAAACTTAGCGCCACGATAGACGCATATAATGAGGCTGTAAGGAGCAGTAAAGAAGATGTAATGGGAAAACCCAGCGATTTTGTCAAAGAATTGAAACCGCCGTTTCATGCTATTGACTGTTCGCTGGGCAACCTTGTCTTTGCATGTGCCACGATTACGCTGGGTGGGCTTGTGGTTGACGAAGAGACCGGTGAGGTGAAAAGAAAGGACGGTTCGATTATTAGCGGTCTTTACGCAGCAGGAAGGTCTGCCGTGGGGGTAACATCCAATGGCTATATGAGTGGACTGTCAATCGCTGACGCTGTTTTTTCCGGCCGGCGATCAGGCAATCATGCCGCGTTAAAAGGGAAAGAAGCAGCCGCTGAAGAGGAAAAACCTGATACAGAAGATGCTGATACACCGGAAAGCACAGGGACTGATGATGAAGTAGCGCCGGTTACTGAAACAGCAGATGCGAAGGAGTAGGTGAGGTCTCCTTGATTATGAGGCTGTATCGCAATTAAAATCGTGCTCGTACTCGTAATCGAAGAAATGAGGTTTAAATGCATAAAAACAAGAGAATCGATTACGATTACGAGCACGAAAAGAAATATCCGTTTCAATGAGAGAGCTTTATTTTATCATAATGAATATGTTTTCACTCCGACCAGCCATCGTAGGGTGGGCTATGCCCACCAAATCAGTCAGAATACATCATTAATCAGTAGATGGTGGGCATAGCCCACCCTACGCAGATAAACTAGCATCTAGTATGCACTCAGTCCGATCTTTTTCCCTCAGCACTCAGTCCTCAGTCCTTTTTGGCATCTAGCATCCAGGATCTAGCATCTAGTAAGCCGTATACCCCAACCCTCCCATAACCCTTTCATAGTCCCAGTACGCCTTAAGGGAGACGATTTTGCCGTCATCATTGACTTTGTAAATATAAACACCTTCAACATCGACGACAGTCCCCTCACCGAGCAAGGAACCCTTTTCGCCTGTAATTTTAAGCGATCCCACATACGCAATCTCTTTACCTGTGTCAAAGGAATCCCTGAAGTTGAATTCAATGGTGCTGTTCGCTATATTTTCGTCCCAGAAAGCGCTTATCGCATCTTTTCCCCTATGCCCTTTTCCATCTGGATCAAGGGGTGATTTCCCTACAGGATCTTCTATAATCCCGTCATCAGCAAAAAAATCGAGCCATTCATCCTTTGCCTTACGCAAAACCGCTTTCCTGGACTGCTCAGAAATAAGGTGTGCCGAAGGTTCCTGTATTTCGCTCATATTTTTTCTCCTTTCCCTGGCGATAACAACTATCAAATTTTCCCGTTTATATTCATTAAAACTCTTCTTTTATCATACTCAAAACAAAATCTTTATGAGAAATGCGGGTTAGTCAATCTCCAACCAGTCAAACCAGAGGGAGTGTTGTGCCTTGTACCATGCTAGTATGTCCCGCAAAATTTTTTTCTGATCTTCGGGAATTACATCTTCATTGATCTTGTCAAAGTGAACAATAATTTTCTTATCTTCAATATACTCAAGGGCCGTAGAGCAGAGTGTCTGAAGTTCGTTCTTGATTCGTCCGGAATCTGATATTTTTACAGGACGCCCCTCATAGCTTTCACCGCGGAGAAACCTGTTCAAAAGTGGTTGAAAGATAAGCTTGCTCTCTTCAAATGTTTCCAGAAGACGGAGGGTAAATGTCGTGAACCGGTCTCCCATGGTTGTGGCAAGCCGGACTGTTACCCTATATGTATCTTCGGTAATCTGTTCAACTCCAGGGGCGGCTGAATAAGGGTCTGGGAGCATATAACCGCTCAAAGCCATAACATCCCATTTTTTTTCAGAGATAAAATCTTCAATAGTGATGGTCCGTTTACTAAGCGGTATTCCGGCAGCCTTTGCCTGTCGGATGTCACAGGTGAATCTCCGAACTGTTTTTTTGTCAAGTTCTTTGCCAAAAAGTTCAGAGAGCCTGGTAGCAAAATCGGATGTTTTAGGATCGAGTTTCATGATCTTTGGCTCCACGTCATAGCTCAGCTTGAATTTGGAGGAAAAGACTGAAAGAGATGCTTCAAGACCGAGGATCGGACAAAGGCTTGCAGCCTGAATCGCTTCGGCGGACGCGGCATAGCCGTCAGTGATAAATAGATGTATATCCTTTTTGCTGTCTTCCCATGATTTTATTATATATGTAGGAGCATAGGTCCCTGAATCATTAAACGGTTTCATCCCAGTGGGCATTTCCCATGTTTCATCAACTAGATGGACACCAAGTTGTTTCCACTGGTCCCAGAGTTTTCCAATGCGGGGTGCCCGGCTTTTCCCTGTAAGTGTCCATACATGAACATTTTCAGGCTTAATGCCGGGGTAGGCGAGCTGTATGGCATGGAAAACTTTATCGCGGGGCGTAAAAAAATTAATCAAGAGGGATTCTTCTTCCGCATGTTCAACAACTTCAGTCGGAACAATGAGGTTCCCAATATAGCCTTCATACTGGTCTGATATGGCAAGGGGCTGATCAAAGAGATGGAGAACTGTTAGGGGACCGGTTTCTTCCCCTTTTGCGAACCTGGATGTGTTTTCCAGGGTGTCTATGGCAGCGCCCCAGACAGTGATGCCAGCCTGGCTGACCTCTTTCCGGAAATGGTTCCATACATAGCGTCTTTTATTTATCAGCATCTTAACCCTTTCCTCAAGGAACTTGGCGACCTGAGGACGAGCGTATATTCTCCCGAAGCCCAGCAGGGGATTTGCTCCCATCTCTGAAGTTTCACCGCCCTTAGGCATCAGGCCTTCCCCCAGGCATATCATAATGGCATGGTTTTCAGGGATGGAGCGGGAGAGGTACCAGAGGCTTTCACTCATGGCGTAAGCTGAAATGGCATCCGCGTCTTTTTTTACCTGGTTAAGTTCTTTTTTCTCAGCGTCCTTGCCGTCACCGTAACGTCCAAACAGTTTTGTGCCGAGCGCTGTTACTGCTGCGGTCATGGTGAGAAGTTTTTCTGTCCTGCTGTCCACAAAAGAAATATTGGTATGGGCATCCTCATTGCCGTTATCCGAAGACATGTCAATATGGATATCTTCAAGCCATAAATGAAAACGTCCAAGAAGCGGGCGGGTATCAAATGCCCACTGGGCAATTAGATTTTTTTTATCCATATCGTGATGTTCCATTACAACACTCCTTTGTTTCTCAGGCTGGGGATTGGACCGGTTGCAGGTTTATACTGATGTCGTTTTTATAAGATAGATCAGCTTATTCATTGGTCATGATAAACAATGGCTTCATTTCAAAACTTTTATACTGCGGCCTGAGCCGATTAATATCGTAATACTGGTTGATATCAATGTTTTTCTTTGAACTTACAACAACATCTACAGGGATGTCATCATAGCGCCCGTTTTTCAGCGCAACGAGCCTGCCATGAATCCCTTTTCGTATCAGGTCAAATGCCAGGTTCCCATAGGCCATCGGCACAATCGAATCGATAGCATCAGGGTATCCTCCCCTGACCAGGTAGCTCAGTTTCTGATTTATAATGTTTACTTTAGCACCGCTATTGTAATTTGCTGACAGGTCCTTAATGCTTGCTGAAACCAGATCGCCGATGCCGCCAAGTTTTTTATGGCCATAAGCGTCTTTTTTGTTGTCTGTAAAGACCATTTCACCGCCTTCGAACATTGCCCCCTCTGAAACGATGACGACAGAATAATTGCTTGGATTCTTTTTCCGGTCCTCTACCAGTAGTTTTGTGAGTTGATCTATATTGAATTTGTATTCAGGTATAACACAACGGTCAGCAGCGCCTGCCATGGTCGGAAGCATGGCTGTAAAGCCGGCATACCGCCCAAAAACTTCAATGACCAGAATCCGCTCATGGGATCCGGCTGATGTTCTCAAGCTGTTGGCCATGGTGATTGTCCTTGTTACGCATGTGCTGAAACCGATACAGTAATCCGTGCCTGGAACATCATTATCCATGGTTTTTGGTATGGCGATTACCTTGATCCCCTTTTGATATAAGCGGACGCCATAACTGAGGGTGTCATCCCCTCCAATGGGAATCAGGTAATCGATACCGAGGTAGTCCAGGTTTTTTAATACTTCAGGAGTCAGGTCATTAACTTCCGCTTTAAATTTTTTCTTAAGATGCTTGGGGACATCCTTTTTTGCAACACGGCTTGGAAGGGTTCGTGAAGTGTGCAGGAATGTTCCCCCTGTTCTGCCGGCCTTGGTCACAAGTTCTTCTGTAAGAACCTGATAACAATTACTGTTGTCAGCCTTTTTGTTCCGTTTTATGCCTATTGTTCCTGCCCAGCCTCTGCGAATACCAATGACTTTATAGCCTTCCCCCAGGGCTCTCATGGTTACAGACTTGATCGCTGGGTTAAGCCCAGGAACATCACCACCGCCGGTTAAAATTCCGATAACACCTTTGTTCTTTTTAACGTTTGCCATGGCACCACCTTTTTTATTAATAATGGTTTTAATAAAGGCTTCCCTTTTTACTCGGAATTCTCATAATTCCAATAAAATATGCAACAAGAGGCGGTTCAGTGTCAAGACAATATACCTTGGAGAATGTACTGAAACGAAAAATGATAAAAGGAATGATTTTAAGTTGATTTTAATGGCTAAATATAATAATTTTTAAAAATTAAATTGTTTTAGGTGACATTGAGAGGAAATATGAACCTTTTTGCTAGGCTTGATGAGATTAACAAGATTGAAATAGGTACAAATCTATATATCGAGGTCGAAGACCTGGATCACTCTTTACACAGTTCATTTGTAGGGCTGGTTCAAAAAGAGAAGATCGTTATTACCCCTCCTGGCAACTTTGATAAATATAAGGAAATAATTTCTGATGCGGAAATTACTGTAAAGTATATTTATGAAAAAAGTGTTTTTGTTTTTAAGACAAAACTGGTAGATGCGGTTCAACACCCTGTTCCACTTTTAATGCTGGCATATCCCGAAGAAATATCAAGAGAGGAGCGCCGTTCCATTAAACGGGGCATGTGTTTTATTCCTGCAAAAGGGCAGATAATGGATCACTTAGTAGAGGGTGTTATCAGGGATATTACACCCAAGGGGTGCCGTTGTAATCTTTTTATTTCAGAAGAGGATGGTATTACGTTTAAAGATGTTGATATGGTGACATTATACTGCAAGTTTCCCAGCAGCGGGGAAGATATTGTGCTGGCAGGAGGAGTAAAAAACTTTCATTTTATCGGTAAGATCGTTTCAGTTGGATTGGAATTTGATAACATTACTGAAGCAGGGAAAAAAGTAATAAACGATTATTTGTATTCTATTGAAAATTTTTCATGATACCATCAATTACCTTGTGTGACCGGGTATTTCATATGTGGTACAGGATCCGCTGGAACATTTTCTCGTCTGTGAGGTGCCTTTCTGGTTCTTTTCTGAAGCACCATCAGAAACAGAATGGTTGGTTGTACTCAGCACACGCTCAAAATTCTCTGAATCGCATGACGGGCATTTCATTTCCGTCTTCTCATCTTTACTCATGACCAGAATTTCAAAAAAATCTTCACACTTCAAACATTTAAATTCAAATATTGGCATTACATCCTCCTGTGGTAAAACATGGAAAACCACTCTCCGCTTTACAGTCGGACACACAACGGTTTTCCTACTTTTATTATGAATAGATTATAAAAATTGTCAAGTAAAGAGAATGAAACAAAAGGAGACGGCCAGTTTTTATGAGGCGTCTAGGATAACTGTCTTGACTTTTTAAAAGGCGTTAGCTTTTATTACGTTGATTTAAACCCTTGAGAAAAACACTTTTAAAAAAGGTATACAGCAGTAGAAAATACACATGGACGTTTACAGAATTATAAGAGAATATCATAAAAAAGATGCTGAATTGGTTTTGCGGGAGGAGATGCCTTTGCATATCTTCGTCGCTATAATTATATCTATAGTTATTTCAAGCGGATATGGAGTTCTGGCTGGAGAGGCGGAGGCACCCGGTACTGAAGGCGCATGGCACATTGTTTCAGATGAGATAAGTTATGATCAAAAAGCCAACCAATATATTGCAGAAGGGAATGTCACCATAACGCGGCAGGACAGGAGTCTTTCGGCTGAAAAGGTTCATTTTAACCGACAGACCATGGAGGTGAGTGCCAGTGGGAATGTTATCATGATTTCCGGGGGTGACCGCCTGACCGGCAGCAGTATGCAAGTAAATATGAACGCTGAAACCGGAACCGTTTACCAGGGGAGCATTTTTCTAAAGGTAAATAACTATTATATAAAAGGTGACAAGATTGAAAAGACAAGTGAGCGGACATATACAGCTGAAAAGGTATCGGTTTCCACGTGTGAAGGGGATGACCCGGACTGGAAAATTACTGGAGATAAGCTCAAAATAACACTTGAAGGTTATGGAACAATCAATCATGCGGCCTTATGGACAAAAAAAGTGCCGATTCTATATACCCCTTTTTTTATATTTCCTGCGAAAACAAAAAGACAGTCCGGTCTGCTGGCCCCGAAGATTGGGTATTCATCCCGGAAAGGGGCGGAATTGGAACAACCTCTGTTCTGGGCGATTAATGAGAGTTCTGATGCTACATTCTACGGTCATTTTATGGGAAAAAGGGGCGTGAAGACCGGCATTGAATATCGGTGCGTCCAGGATGAACGGTCTAAAAGCACTCTGATTTATGACTACCTGAACGATTTAAAAATAGATGATGGTACCCAAGAGACTGAAAAATGGGGATACCAGGATGATGACGGGAACAATCTGCCCCGGATGAATGCAGACAGGTACTGGTTCAGAATGAAAACAGACAAGACAGCTCCCCTGGGATTTTTTGCCAGGATTGATCTGGATATTGTTAGTGACCAGGATTACCTTCGTGAATTTAAAAACGGGATTACAGGCTTTGACAGCGCCGATGAATACTTTGATGAAAATTTCGGTAGGGATCTTGATGAATATGATGATACAACAAGGGTTAACAGGGCGAACTTGAGCAGGAGCTGGGCCCAATACAGCCTGAACGCAGAACTGCGTTGGTATGATGATATCGTTAAGAGGCATCATGAAGAAGATGACACCACCTTGCAGAAACTCCCCTATATCAGTTTCGACGGATCAAAACAGCCCCTGTTTAAGACACCATTTTATTTTGACCTTAATTCAGAATATACTTATTTTTACAGAAAAGACAGCACACCAGGTCTCATTCCCCAGTGCAGCCGGGCAGATATTCATCCCAGGTTTTATCTCCCTTATAAATTCAGGAATTATTTCAATTTTGAACCATCTATTGGGTTCCGTGAGACAGCCTGGTATGTGGACAGGTTCGTTGGAACCGCAACTGGACAAAAAAGATATTTTCACAGGGGAATGTTTGATGTAAAGCTAGATTTTTCTACAGACTTGTTCAGGATATTTAATGTCAATTGGTTTGGTATGGAACGGATCAAACATTTAATAAAACCCCAGGTGATTTATGAATATGTTCCTGAGAGGAGACAGGACAGGTATCCGAATTTTGATTCCATTGATCGACTGGAAAGAAAAAGTTTGGTGACTTATTCACTTACAAACACTTTTACATCAAGGCAGAAAAAGGCCAAAGGTCCAATGACCGACAGCCATCCTCCGGAATATACATACCGCCAGATTTGCCGTTTTAAGATCGAGCAGAGCGTTGATCTTTTTGAGGAAAATGAGGAAGATCAAAAAAAGTGGCGGAATAAATTAACAAGGCAGCCGTTTTATCCCCTTTACGCGGAGCTTGAATTTAATCCTGGACAGTATGTGTCTGTCACAGCTGATGCTGAATGGAGCACTTATGAAAGTGAATTTTTGTCTTATAATACAGAGCTGAACCTAAAAGATAATCGTGGTGATGAGATGTCCGTAGAATACCGGTATACAAAAGACCCTATGGAATCGATTCACATGAAATTAGGCCTGGATCCGGATGATTACAATTATCAGTCAAGTGAATCCGTCTGGCTGGACTTGAAGATGAAGATATCTGAAAGGATTTCAGCGGAGTTTGAATTTGAACGGGATATCCATAATAATGAAAAAATCAAGTCATATACGGGGCTCCTGTATACGTCCCAATGCTGGTCGATCGGCGGTGGTTACACGGATGAAGATGATGATTATAAGTATGAAATATATGTTAATCTGCATGGACTTGGGGGGTATGGAGGGGACTTGTAAAAAGGACTGGTTTCATGATACTGGATTCTAGATGCTAGATTCTAGATGCTAGATGGCGGTTATCATCCAGGATCCAGTATCTAGCATCTAGGATCTAGTTTAGGATCTAGTTTTTTAAATCTTAACCGTATTGAGTTATTTGAGAAAGCTTTATGAATTCAGGTTCCGGTGACAACTTATGGTATGTCCTTCATACCAAAAGCCGATTTGAGAATGTGGTGCATAATGGGCTTGTTAAAAAGTCTATGGAAGTTTTTCTGCCAAAGATTAAGGTAAGAAGTAAGCGGAAGGACAGAAAACTGATGATTAGCGTACCGCTTTTTCCAGGATATCTGTTCGTGAGATCTGTACTAACGCCGAATGAACATCTTGAAATTGTTAAAACTGCCGGGGCTGTAAAGTTAATAGGGAACCATGACGGCCCCCTGCATGTCATGGAAGAAACCGTTGAGTCTCTAAAAATCATGGTTGCGAGTGATGAGCAGGTGCTTACAGGGAGCCGATTTAAAAAAGGGGACAGGGTTCAGGTAGTTTATGGACCGTTTGCCGGCGTTGCCGGTTATTTTATACGTTACAAGGGTAAGGATCACGTGGTTGTTAACATTGAGGCCCTTGGACAATATGCGTCTGTGTGTGTGAGCAGGGAAGATGTTGAACTTTTACCAAAAATAATGACATAAGTGCTTGACTTCTTACTAATTTATGTTTATTAAAAAAATTAACCGGATAGAACTCATATATTTAATAAAGGAGGATATATGAATAAGCTGGAACTTATTTCTGCCCTGAAGACCGAAGCGAACATTTCAAAAGCTGATGCTGCAAAGGTTGTTCAGATTTTTTTCGATTCCATGGCAAACTCCATGGCAGCAGGCGATCGTGTTGAAATTCGCGGTCTTTGCAGTTTCTTTGTGAAGAAGTATAAGAGTTATACCGGAAGAAATCCAAAGACGGGAGATAAGGTTACAATAAAACCTAAAAAACTCCCATTCTTCAAATGTGGAAAAGAACTGAAGGAACGGGTAGATTATTAATTCTGAATCTGTGTTTGAAACTTTGCCCGGAAAAGCAGAACCACCGGGATTCAAAGTTCTGCTCGATCAAGAAAGGCCGATACGGCTTTTATCCACCATACTCCGGAAGGGGAACATCCCCCATGCCCTTCTTTTTACCGGAAGTGAAGGGGCAGGTAAAAAGAAGGCTGCTGAGGCGTTTGCCATGGCGGTTAATTGTGAGGGGATGGGTGAACGGTCCTTTTCCAGCAATGAACGTTCTATTCTTCATCAGAAAGATAATACAGATAAAGTCTCATGCGCGACATGCGAGTCTTGCAGGAAATTTCTTTCCGGCAATCATCCTGACTTTATAACTATTGAACCGACCGGTACCGTAATTAAGATCGCTAAAATAAGGGATCTGTGGCGTTCACTTGCCATGAAACCGTATGGGATGGGAAAAAGGGTAATTATCATACTTGACTCGCATGCAATGAACCAGGAAGCCGGAAATGCCCTTCTAAAGGCGCTCGAGGAACCACCAGACAATACAGTCTTTATTCTGACCGCACTTCAGACGGCTGATCTGCTTCCGACAATAGTGTCACGGTGCCAGCATGTGAGGTTTAATCCTGTTTCCAGACAGAGTATTGAAACGTTTATGAAGGAGAGGCGCGGTTTTGATTCTAAATCCGCAGAAGTCATTTCCGCTATAGCATGGAGCTGCGGTTTTACAGACTTATTTTACCGCCCGGAAACAGAACTTGTTGAATGGACAAAAAAAAGAGAATGGGTGCTCAATGAAGTCGAGGCACTTGGTAGTCGATCGATTGTTTCGCTGCTGGCATTTGCAGGGAAGTTGGCGGAAAAAAAAGAGATGCTTTATGTTACCCTTGAGATGATTAAGATATGGCTGCGGGACCTGATTGTATATAGGTACTCCCCAGAGAAAATTGTCAATCGGGACTTGACTGACAGGATCCAGTATGCTTCACAGGGAGCAGACGAGTTGACTTTAATATCAAAGATTAACGCGGTCACCTCTGCTCAACGGAGTATTGATTCAAACGCGAATACAAGGCTGGCAGTGGAGGTTATGATCATGAGGCTTGCAGAGGTATAAATATGGGCAGAGTAGTTGGCGTAAGATTTAAACCAGCTGGAAAAGTTTATGACTTTGATGCCTGTGCTTTTGTTCTAAAGCCGGGTGATCATGTGATTGTTTCCGCAGATTACGGCTTTAGTTACGGCTATGTTGTGACAGATCCTGTTCCCATGGAAGAACGGGAAAGTAAAACCAAATTAAAAAAAATATATCGCCTCGCCACCGAAGATGACCTGCGGCAGAAAGAAAAAAATATTGAACTGGAAAAAAGGGCTCATGAATTTTGCCTTGCAAAAATCGGAGAACTCAACCTTAAAATGAACCTGTTCACGGTTGAAAGCAATTTTGATGCAAGCAAACTGACTTTTTTCTTTACAGCGGAAGGGCGTATTGATTTCCGACAGCTGGTCAAGATGCTGGTCAAGGAATTTCGCATCAGGATAGAGATGCGGCAGGTTGGTATAAGGAATAAAGCAAAAATGACCGGAGGACTGGGGAGGTGCGGTAGAGAAATCTGCTGTTCCGCTCACATGGAAAAATTCGAACCTGTCTCCATAAGGATGGCAAAACACCAAGGCCTTTCGTTGAATCCCACTAAAATTTCAGGACAGTGTGGGCGCTTGATGTGCTGCCTTACTTTTGAGAACGAGGTTTACCAAAATGTGCTTAACAAATTGCCAAAAATAGGCAGGACTGTTGAAACGAAAAAAGGGAAGGGAAAGATTTTGAGACATAATGTGATAAGCGGCCGGTTTACCATTGCTATGGAAGATGGAACAGATATTGAACTCAGCGTGGAGGATCTTGTTGAACAGAACAAGCAGAAAGAATAATGATTTATTAGATATCATTGGGAAAAAAGTATGGCAGAACCGTTTTATATAACAACACCGATATATTATGTTAACGCTCGTCCCCACTTGGGACATGCTTACACCACGGTTGCTGCGGATGTTGTCAACCGCTTTAACTCGATGTCCGGTTCGGACACTTTTTTTCTTACCGGGACAGATGAGCACGGTGATAAAATCGTTGACGCGGCGGAAAAGGAGAACCTTAGCCCTAAAGCTTACGCGGATATGATTAGTGGGCTGTTTCGAGATCTTTGGCCGAAACTGAATATAAAATATGACCATTTTGTGCGAACCACCGACCATGATCATATGGCGGTTGTGGAGTATGTCCTACAGAAAATATATGACAAGGGAGATATCTATTTCAGCGAGTATGAAGGGCTTTATTGTGTCGGTTGTGAACGGTTTTACATGGAGCGTGAACTTGTTGACGGCAAATGCCCGGATCATGAAAAGGTGCCGGAGCGGATTAAAGAATCAAATTATTTTTTTAAAATGAGCAAGTATCAGGACTGGCTGATTGATTGGATCAAGAACAACCCGGATTTTATCCGGCCGGAACGGTATAAAAATGAGGTCCTCTCTTTTTTAAGCGAGCCGCTTGAAGACCTCTGCATATCACGGCCTAAAACACGACTTAAATGGGGGATCACGCTCCCGTTTGATGAAAACTATGTGACCTATGTCTGGTTTGATGCCCTTATAAATTATATATCTGTTCTGTCATATCCTGATGGTGAAAAGTTTAAAAAATTCTGGCCGTCTGTACAACATATTGTCGCCAAAGACATCCTGAAGCCGCACGGTATTTACTGGCCGATCATGCTTAAAGCAGCGGGGATTGAAACATATCAGCACCTGAACGTTCATGGATACTGGATCGTTGATCAGAGCAAAATTTCAAAAACCCTTGGGAACGCTGTGGATCCGGAGAGTTTAATTAATACTTACGGACTGGACGCTTTCAGGTATTTCCTCATGCGAGACATGGTTTTCGGTCTGGATTCGAACTTCTCAGAAGAAGCGCTTGTGCAGAGAATTAATTCAGACCTGGCAAACGACCTGGGGAATCTGTTTTCACGGGTCTTATCAATGGCCCATAAATATTTTAATGGGATTGTGCCCGGATACGGTAGTTCAGAGGAAGCCCCCCTGTCTTTGGAAAAAGATGCCGCCAAAGCGGTGAAAACGTTTACCAAAGAGATGGAACGATTCTCTTTTCACAAAGGTCTTATGGCGGTATGGAAATTCATTGGGAAGATGAATAAATATGTGGATGAAAAAGCGCCGTGGGAACTGGCAAAAAAAGGCGACAGCAAAGAGCTAGAAGCGGTTATATACAATCTTCTTGAAGGGCTCAGGATTGTGTCGGGATTGATCTATCCTGTCATGCCGGATACAGCAAAGGTCATGCAGAAACATCTTGGACTGGAACTGGAGACGGAAAAGGGAATCCCCTTTTACAGCCGTTATCTTATTAAAACATGGAAGAGATTGAAGCCAGGAACAAACCTTTTAAATGTTATAACTCTTTTTCCCAGGATCGATGTAAAGAAAGATAAGGCTGACTCAAAGAAAGTAAAAGAAAAGAAACCTGGTTTTCCCGCAATCAAGCCTGAAATATCAATGGCGGATTTTTCAAAAGTTGATCTCCGGGTGGCTACAATTATCCAGGCGGAACCAGTACCAAAATCAAAGAAACTTTTAAAGGTGGAAGTGGAGATGAACGGGAAAAGAACGGTGGTAGCCGGTATTTCTACTAGCTATTCCCCAGAGGATATTGTTGGCAAACAGGTTATCATTGTTGCAAATTTGAAACCTGCTAAACTAATGGGTGTAATGTCTCAAGGCATGATTCTTGCCGCTGATGATAAAGGGCTTGTTCTGGCGACAGTGGACAGGAACGTAAAACCTGGAACACCATTGAGTTAGCCCATATTTCTCATAAACTGTCATGTTCGAGAGATCATAACGACACATGAAATACATACTGTTTCATATAAAAATCCCCCTCAATCCCCCTTTATAAAAGGGGGAAGATTTTAACTCCCCTCTTTTACAAAGAGGTGTTGGGGGAGATTTATCAAATAGAACCTAATTTCATATAAAATAATTTTTTTTAAGGCGGATAAAATTTGACTTTTAATTTACGACAAAGACTTAGGCACTTGTTGGGTTTTTTAAGAAGCTTGTCAGGATTCCTTTGTTCTGAAATCTGTTTTGGGAGCCCTGGGAAAGGACCGGCGGGTTCCATTGTTTTATTCCCGTACATGGCAAACCGATTAAACTGCGGGCTTGCCGGAGTTGTCTCTTTTAAGGGTGGAACCAAGGAAAAAAAGAAGGTTGACATTGATTCCATGGCCGGCTGCGTTCGGGAAATTGGTGAAAACCAGTATCAAAAGTGCCTTGAAAAAGGGCATCGGCTTGAAGAAAAATATCTGGGTGGCATTGGTCTTATAGAGTCATTCAAGGAGAATGTCCGTGCCATGAAAACTCCGGGAATTTTTATACATATCTATAATAGCGAAGATGTTCAGAAACAGATCGCAGATATCGCTGCTGGGCTTGGTGATATTATTGAAGAAGAGGTCCGGGTTTTTTCTAAAAACATGGGGCATATGCCAGCGCAAGATGTCAGCATCGTTTCAAAATGTATTGAAGATTTAAAGGACATCAAGTGGTGCCTTGATGTTGAAATTTCCGAAAACATAACAAGGGTGAAAGAACTGATCAGCGGATCCACTGTTCAGAAAGGAAACATTTCTTCGGAAACAATTACGATATTCAAAAAAATCAACGCGGTTTTCAACAGTATCGATCGTCTGGAAGTAAGAGGCCGGGATTCAGCTGGCATTTCTTTAATGTTTATTCTTCAGGAGAAGAATTACAAACAATTTCAGAAGACAGCAGAAGATGAAAACCTGATCGGCCAGATAAAGGCCAGGTCTGAAAAAAGAGTTCTAATCAATAACGGCATTACCATACGTGAGACACGGGATGAAAAAGGGCGAGGACTTGCTGCTGTAAATTTTACTTTCAAAGTTGCTGCTGAAATCGGCGGTCTTGGCGATAATATTCAGTTTTTGCGGGAACAGATTAAAAACGATCAAGTGTTTCAAACTATTGTCAATATTCCTGTCAGCTACCATTCTGTTTCAGCCCACACGCGGTGGGCGTCGGTGGGAGCGATAACTGAGGCAAACTGTCATCCGCTGGATAATCGGGCGGATCCTTTTGATACAGAACAGTGCGGTATCATTCACGCCTGTTTAAACGGAGACATCGATAATTATCTTGATCTGAAAAAAGAGTGTGACATCCGTGGGTGCACCATCCCTGTAGACATTACTACGGATACAAAGATCATACCGATGCAGATTGAATACTACCTGAAAAAAGGAGTGGATATAACCGAGGCGTTCCGACTGGCGGTAAATGACTTTGAAGGATCTCATGCCATATCCATGCATACAGATTTGGCGCCTGGCAAACTTTTTCTTGCACAGAAAGGGAGCGGGCAGGCTGTTTTTGTGGGGCTTGCTGAAGATCATTATATGCCGACTTCAGAGGTATACGGTTTTGTTGAAGAGACATCCAGATATTTAAAACTGGATGGGGAGAAGACCGTTGACGGGAAAAACGGAAAAACCCAGGGGCAGATCATTATTTTAGACCAGGAGTCGCCGGGTGGGCTTAAAGGGATAGCATCAATGTACTATGATGGTACCCCGATTAATCTTGGAGAGAATGACATCAAGCATACGGAAATAACATCAAGAGATATCGACCGCCAGGGCTTTCCCCATTATTTTCTGAAAGAGATATCAGAGTCCCCCCTGTCAGTTGAAAGGACCCTCCAAAACCGCTGGAGAATCGAAGCCAAAGAGGATAATCGGCATGTGGTACAGCTTGATGAAACAGTCGTGCCGATGGAATTGCGCGAGGCACTCGTTGAAAACCGTATAAAAAGAATTTTTTTCCTTGGCCAGGGGACAGCCGGTGTAGCGGCACTTGCCTGCTCTGATATTTTGAACTATTACCTGGGGGAGCCCCTTATCCAAGTCTGCGCACTCAAAGCGTCGGAACTGAGCGGGTTCAAGCTTAGTGAACGCGATGCCCCGGACAGCATGGAAGATACACTTGTCATCGCCATCAGTCAATCGGGAACGACGACAGATACAAATCGTACTGTTGATATGGTAAGGGCGAGGGGTGCATATACACTGGCAATCGTTAACCGTAGGGATTCGGATATTACGTTTAAGGTTAACGGTGTTTTTTATACCAGTAGCGGCCGTGATATTGAAATGTCTGTGGCATCCACTAAAGCGTTTTATTCACAGATTGTCGCCGGAGCCGTGCTGGGACTTTTTATCGCAGCTATAAAGGGGAGTCGGGATAAAAAATTTATAAACGATGAGATTAAACAACTTCTGGTTTTGCCCCATCACATGCAAAAGGTTCTTTCATTAACGTCACAAATTGAAACATCCGCCAAACGGCTTGCGGCGACCAGGACGTACTGGGCAGCGGTAGGGAGCGGACCGAATAAGGCATCGGCTGATGAAATAAGGATCAAACTGAGCGAACTCTGCTACAAGACAATCTCTTCTGATTTTGTGGAGGACAAGAAGCATATCGATCTTTCCTCTGAGCCGCTGATTATTATCTGCGCTGCAGGCGCGCGGGCTACAGTG
This sequence comes from Desulfobacterales bacterium, assembly GCA_028277765.1. Lineage (GTDB taxonomy): Bacteria > Desulfobacterota > Desulfobacteria > Desulfobacterales > SURF-7 > JANQFQ01. The sequence goes on along the minus strand of JANQFQ010000144.1, from coordinate 25,086 downwards.
ATTAATGATATTGTTAAGGATACGGCTATTTTTAAGGCGCATAAAGCAGCGCCGGTAGTTATTGCCGATGAAGGAGAAGACCGTTTTGCCCCTTATGCAGAGGATGTTTTTCATGTTCCCCAGGTTGATGAACACCTGGCCCCGGTTTTAAATACCTTGGCCGGACATATCTGGGGATATTACGCGGCACTGTCGATTAATGAAGGATCAAGACTACTTTATGGTTTCCGTGAAAAACTACAGAAAATCATTGATGATCAGGCCCAAGAAGGATTAGATGTGTATGATATTGTCCTTGAGAAGGCATTCAGGGAGGAGATTGTTCGATTTTATAAAGACTTCAGAAGCAGCAGAGATAATAAGCGTTTCCCAACAAAAATTGTAAATGCTGCGGACTTGACCTTGCTGCTCAAATACCTTTCAGGAAGGCTTCCGGTAACCGATTTTGAAATAGATTTTGGTATAAAAGGGACAGCTCTCAATATGCTTAAAACCATGTTTGAATTTTTAAGCAAGGCAATCAACAATATGGCCAGACCGATTGACGCGATCAAGCACCAGGCAAAAACAGTCACCGTTGGTACGAGCCGTATAAGCGAAAAAGTGGAAGGTGTTCTGTTTGACGCGCTGGATAAAAATGGTCTGAGTATTTCGCAACTGATGAACCGTAATGTTATTGTACTTAAAAACCTCCAGGAGATTGTTTCTGAAATTAAAGGGAGTATTCTCTACAAGATTGGTAAGCTGAATATTCTTGGTGAACCGGTAGATGATTCAACCATTGAAATACTTGAAAAGACCGGTGTGCTCGCGCCCATTCAATCCCGGGTTGAACAGGATAACCGTCTAAAAGGTACCAAAAAGATTATTGTGCGGCAGGGGAACGTTTATATCGGCAAAGGGCGGAAAGATGACCGGAGTATCATCGTGGTTCCTGCGATTTCTGCGTCATCAAGATCAAATCTGATTGAAAACCTTCTTCTGCTTAACGTTGGATTCAAGGAGAGTATACCTATACCCGTGAAAATAAGAGCGCTTGGCGGAAAATTTGAGCATATAAAAAATATCGTACAGGAAAACAGTGTTGCCTGGGATGACCGTCATATTGAAATCGTTGATACAGAAGAACTGTTTGGTCGCTCGGCTGAAAAAATAGGGGAGCATATTGTGTCAAGGATTTCAGGAATAGAACCTGCCAAATAAGTGCGGATCCGGATGAAGAGGGTTAAGTTGATGCCTTTGTTTTCTCCTTGTTTTTTTTTAGCAGATATTTAAATGGAAAAAACATGGCAACATCGCGCTGATATTCACGGTATTTTTCACCAAATTCCCTGTATAGTTTTTTTTCTTCAAACAGTGTGCCTGCTACCAGATAGATGGAGACAACACTGTTTATGATGATTGCGTTTATATCAAGATCTCTTGCCCATAAAACCGGGAATGAACCCGCATACCACGGATGACGTATTATTCCCAGGATGCCGGTTGTATCGAGACTGCCGGATCTGTTTAATGTCCTGTGGGAATTCGTGCTTATAATCTGCCTTATACCGAGCAGCTGCAGAAAGTCATATTTCATTGCGCCGCCGATAAAACACCATAGGGATAAAACGATCAGCAGGCGCCGGGGGAGTCTCAGCCAGCCGTCCCATGTAAAAACAGGGTCATTCCGCAGGTAAAAGGTATAAATCGCCAGGGGTATGAGCGTTATACAGGAAAAAATATTGAAAAACAGCCGGTAGAATTTAAACGCTTTCCCAAGTTTTGATTCAGCCCAGCCGGTTACAGGAAGTGATATCAGTAGACTATGGAAAAAGCACCAGATCGACCAGCAAAGAAAAAGTATTATATGATCACACATACGGATAAATCCGTTTCATTATTGTTCTAAGAATTATATGAAGGTATTTACATGTTTTCAATAGGATCTTAATCTGATTGTTTTGAGAAACGGAGAATGCAATATTAAAGCAGGTTTTTTTAAAAAATGCTGTAGAATGTTGATTTTCCTGTTGACTCTGGAAATAACATGCTGTAGATATCGAGAAACACGGCGATTCGTTCATAACAATCAATAAAAAAAGGAGATGTTCACTATGACAAAAGCAGATTTAATTGAGAAAATGGCAAAAGACGCGAAGATCTCAAAAGCTGCGGCAGGCAAAGCCCTTAACTCTTGTCTTGACGGTGTTAAAAAGGGTCTGAAGAAAAAACCGAACAAGGTTACTTTGGTAGGTTTCGGCACATTCTCAAGAGTACGCCGCAAAGCACGCAAGGGCCGCAATCCCCAGACCGGCAAACCGATTAAGATTAAAGCACGTAATGTTGTAAAATTCAAAGCCGGCAAAGCATTAAAAGACTCGATATAGCTTTACAAGTGTTGAAAAATTGAAAATGGATTTTCCCATTTTCAAGAAGAACAGTGTTATAAATAAAAAAGCGATTTTCCTGAAGAAGCAATCAGGCAAATCGCTTTTTTAATTCAAGCGGGTCAAAGCGCCTTATGATATTCTTGTAAAGACCTAACCTTTTCTTTTCTGTTTAATCTGGCTTCAATCCCTTTTGCTGTTGCAAGTGATGCAGCTGCTGTCGTGATATACGGAATTTTATGTTTTATGGCGGTTTTTCTTATGTAGGAATCATCTTCCTTGCTTTCTTTTCCGCCTGGGGTATTAATAACAATTTGAACACTTTTATTTTTAATCGCATCCACGATGTCAGGCCTGCCATGCCCGAGTTTCTTTACTGCCGTGGCGTTAATGTTGTTTCCAGCAAGATACTCACAGGTGCCTTTGGTGGCAAGAATATTAAAGCCGAGTTCCGAAAAGAGCACCGCAGTATCAAGTATCGCGTCTTTATCCCGATCCGCAACGGTGATCAGTACCGTGCCTTCTGTGGGAAGAGGTGACTGAGTTGCTTCCTGAGCTTTGTAAAACGCGTAGCCGTAGGTTTCTGCCATTCCAAGGACTTCGCCTGTTGAGCGCATCTCAGGTCCAAGAAGCGGGTCTACTTCAGGGAACATATTGAACGGGAAGACAGATTCTTTTACACCAAAGTGGGGTATTGGCTTCTTTTCAAGATTTAAATCAGAAAGCTTTTTGCCCAGCATAATCTGGGCGGCAAGCCTAGCCATGGGGATATTGCATACCTTGGATACCAGCGGTACTGTGCGCGACGCTCTCGGATTTGCTTCAAGGATATAGACGGTATCATCGGAAATGGCGTACTGAATATTCATTAGGCCAACAACATTCAGCTCAACGGCGATTTTAGCGGTATATTCCGTGATGGTCCGGATATGTTTTTCTGGGATACTTACAGGCGGCAAAACACATGCTGAATCACCTGAGTGAACACCTGCAAGCTCAATATGTTCCATGACCGCGGGAACAAACGCGTCTGTACCATCCGCGATCGCGTCTGCTTCAGCTTCAATTGCGTTTTCCAGGAACTTATCGATCAGGATCGGGCGGTCAGGTGAAACATCAACCGCTGCGATCATATAATGTCTGAGCATCTCTTCATCCAGCACGACTTCCATGGCTCTGCCGCCGAGCACGTAAGAAGGCCTGACCATGAGCGGATATCCGATTTCTTTTGCTATCTTTAAAGCTTCATCCAGGGTGCTGGCCATTCCTGAATCCGGCTGGGGGATTCCGAGTTTGCGCATTATTGTTCTGAACCGGTCCCTGTCCTCTGCCAGGTCTATTGTTTCAGGGGATGTGCCCAAAATATTAACGCCGGCTTTTTCCAGCTCATTCGCGATATTTAAAGGCGTTTGTCCGCCGAATTGAACAATAGCTCCCTCGGGCTTTTCTTTTTCATAAATACTCAGCACATCTTCCACGGTAAGAGGCTCGAAATAGAGTTTGTTTGAGGTGTCATAGTCGGTGGAAACAGTTTCAGGATTACAGTTGACCATGATCGATTCAAAGCCTTCATCCCTGATGGCAAAAGCGGCATGAACACAGCAGTAATCGAACTCAATACCCTGGCCGATTCGATTCGGTCCGCCGCCGATCACCATGATCTTTCTTGCGTCACTCACGCCGACTTTGTCAGGAGCATTATACGTGGAAAAATAATAGGCAGCATCTTCAACACCGCTGACAGGTACTGGTTCCCATGCTTCATCTATATTGAGATATATGCGTTTTTCCCGGATTTCCTTTTCAGGAATGTCAAGAATCTGGGAAAGATATCTGTCTGCAAAACCGTCTTTTTTTGCCTGGGTAAGAAGATCATCAGGCGGTAGATTCCCTTTATGTTTCAGTATCTGTTCTTCGAGTTCGACCAGTTCTTTCATCTGCTCAATGAACCATGGCTTTATGTGTGTTAATTCATAGAGTTCCTGAATGCCGGCGCCTTTTCTTAAGGTTTCATACATAATAAACTGGCGTTCACTGGTTGGCGTTCCGACTATTTTCATCAATTCTTTCAGAGGTTTTTCATTGAAATCCTTTGCGAAACCAAGGCCATGGCGGCCGTTTTCAAGTGAGCGGATCGCTTTCTGGAAAGCTTCCTTGTAGGTTTTTCCTATGCTCATGACCTCGCCCACAGCGCGCATCTGAGTCCCAAGTTTATCTTCCACGCCTTCAAATTTTTCAAAAGCCCACTTGGAGAATTTTACAACCACATAATCTCCGGACGGGGTGTATTTTTCCAATGTTCCATCACGCCAATACGGGATTTCATCCATTGTAAGTCCGCCCGCAAGAAGTGAAGAGACCAGTGCGATGGGAAAGCCGGTTGCTTTTGATGCAAGGGCGGAGCTGCGTGATGTCCTTGGATTAATCTCTATGACCACAACCCGTCCGGTTTTCGGATCGTGCGCGAACTGGATGTTTGTTCCGCCGATGACTTCAATAGCTTCCACAATATCGTATGAATATTTCTGAAGCTTCTCCTGGAGCTCAGGAGAGATGGTCAGCATGGGCGCCGTACAATAGGAATCGCCTGTATGAACTCCCATAGCGTCGACGTTTTCAATAAAACAGACCGTTATTTTCTGGTTCTTAGCATCTCTGACGACTTCAAGTTCTAGCTCCTCCCAGCCGAGGACCGATTCTTCAACAAGTACCTGATTAACAAGGCTTGCCGAAAGCCCCCGGGCAGCAACAACACGAAGCTCCTCAACATTATAGACAAGTCCTCCGCCGGTTCCCCCCATAGTGTATGCGGGGCGGAGTACGACAGGATATCCCATTTCTTCAGCGATCTTTTCAGCATCTTCGACTGTATTTACAGTGGTGCCTTTCGCCATTTCTATGCCAAGCCGGTCCATTGTATTTTTGAAAGCAGTCCGGTCCTCTCCGCGCTCAATGGCATCAACGTTGACACCGATGATCTGCACGCCATATTTTTCAAGAACACCTGTCCGTGACAGTTCAGACGAAAGGTTAAGCCCGGTCTGGCCGCCTAGATTCGGCAGCAGTGCGTCAGGTTTTTCTTTTTCAATAATTTCAGTCAGGACCTTGAGATTTAGAGGCTCAATGTAGGTCACATCAGCCGTCCCGGGGTCTGTCATGATGGTCGCGGGATTTGAATTCACCAGGATGATTTCATAACCGAGGCTGCGAAGGGCTTTACACGCCTGGGTACCGGAATAATCAAACTCACAAGCCTGCCCGATAATAATAGGGCCGGAACCGATAATAAGTACTTTTTTGATGTCATCGCGTTTTGGCATATTGTCTCTCCTATGTGTGTGGATATTTGTGGAAAATTTAGGAGTAATTATAATAATATTTTTTTTTTAGCAACACTAATAAGCATGATTTGTCACAAAAAAAATAAAAAAATCGATAAAAACTAAAATAAACAATGATTATGGACAGTTCTGCTGTTTGTGGGAGTTTTGTAAGTAGAATGCTTAAAATTAGGAGTTGAAATATTGTTCAGGTTTGATATTTGGGAGCTATTAAAAATAAAACACGGTGTAAAATAGTTAATTTTTTACTGAAAAGGAGCTTTTCATGGGCGGCATATTTGGGTGTGCTTTAAAGGAGGATTGTGTCAATCATCTCTTTTACGGGACAGATTATCTTTCTCATTTAGGGACACGGAGAGGGGGGCTTGCGGTATTAAATGAAAAAAAAATAACCAGAAAAATCCACAGCCTTGAAAGTTCATATTTCAGGACCAAGTTTGAATCCGACCTTCCTGATTTTCATGGAAACACTGGTATCGGGGTTATCAGCGACCATGAGGACCAGCCGATTCTCATCAGTTCTCATCTTGGAACGTTTGGAATCGTTACAGTATCGAAAGTTAACAATATTGATGAACTTGCTAAAAGGGCGTTTGGAAAAAACAAATATTTTTCCGAAATAAGTGCTGTTGGCATCAATCCAACTGAACTTGTTGCCATGATGATTTGCGAAAAAGGGACATTTGAAGAAGGGATAATCCATGCGCAGGAAATGATTAAGGGATCCTGTTCCATGCTTGTTCTCACAAATCAAGGTGTTTATGCGGCAAGAGACAAGCTTGGCAGAACACCGATTATTATCGGTAAAGGGGACAGTGGTTTTGCGGCAGCATCTGAAACGTGCGCGTTCCCCAATCTTGGATATGAGACTGATACATATCTTGGACCGGGTGAAATTGTTCTGATGACACCAGAAGGGTGTGAGCAGCGTAAAAAACCGGGTGATAAAATGCAGGTATGCTCATTTTTGTGGGTATATTACGGATATCCCGCGTCCAGTTATGAAGGGATAAATGTTGAGACAGTTAGATACAAATGCGGAAACGCTCTTGCGAGAAATGATGATGTTGAAATCGATTTTGCTGCCGGCATACCGGATTCAGGCATTGGGCATGCCATCGGCTATGCCAATGAAAAGGGGATCAGATATAAAAGACCGTTTGTCAAGTATACACCTACATGGCCGAGAAGTTTTATGCCGCAGAATCAGGATGTAAGAGATCTTGTGGCGAGGATGAAGTTGATTCCCGTACGGGAGTTGATTGAAGGGAATCGGATCATGTTCTGCGAGGATTCAATAGTCAGGGGAACTCAGCTGCAGGATAATGTCGAGATACTGTTTGAATATGGTGCTGCAGAGGTACATATGAGACCGGCATGTCCCACATTGATTTATCCATGCGAATTTCTGAACTTTTCTCAATCACGGTCAACACTGGACTTGGCAGGAAGAAAGGCCATTAAGGAAATTGAAGGTGTAGAAGACAAACACCTGGAGGATTACGCAACCGCTGGATCGGAAAAAAATCTGACAATGACCGAAAGTATAAGGAAACGGTTAAAACTGACAACACTGAAGTTTCAGAGAATGGATGACCTTGTTGAAGCTATAGGGCTACCAAAGGAAAAATTGTGCACCCATTGCTGGGATGGAACGAGCTATTTTTAATATAACTTAAGATTCTTTGTGCTTTAGAGATGGATTATTAGCTGTAATGTATTGGGAGAGAAGATAGCTTGACAAACAAGATTTGGAGATCTAAAAATATAAAAAAAAAGGTTGTATAAATAACGCTATTAAGCTTTAATTTTAGAAGAAATAAGACAAAGGCGTCTTAATCCTTGTTATGGATTGACGCCTTTTTTAACAATTTATAAGACAGGATATTTTTAGCCCATGAAAGCCATGTTAGCCCTTGAAGACGGCCGGACATTTCCCTGCCGCAGTTTTACCGGTCCCGGAGAAACCTGGGGTGAGGTTGTGTTTAATACAAGCATGACCGGGTACCAGGAAATTCTTACAGACCCTTCGTACAGGGGACAGATGGTGACAATGACCTATCCCCTGATAGGCAATTATGGTGTAAACCCTGAGGATGTAGAATCTGACAGAATACAGGTCTCCGCATTTATCATCAGGGAATACCAGGATTTTCCGAGCAACTTCCGATCCACTTCAACACTTGCCGATTACCTGAAAAAACAGGGTGTCCTCGGCATAGAAGCGCTGGATACCCGGGCACTGACACGGCACATCCGGAATACAGGTGCCATGCGCGGTTATATCTCAACTGAAGATCTTGATCCTTCATCTCTTGTGAAAAGAACCCTTGAAACACCGGCAATGACAGGGCAGGACTTGGTCGGCAGTGTTACGACAGAAATGCTTTACCGCTGGATTGACGGAAAACCGGTTAAGTTTGATCAGGACAAAACACCTCTAGGATCCAATATCTGGAAACAGAAGAAGAAACATTCTGTTGTGGCCATGGATTTCGGGATAAAATATAATATCCTAAGATACCTGGAAAGCAAGGACTGTGAAGTAGTGGTTGTACCAGCTTCAACATCAGCTGATACAATAAAATCGATGGCGCCTGACGGTATCTTCCTTTCCAACGGGCCGGGCGATCCCGAGCCTGTGACATATGCTGTTGATACCATAAGGGCGCTTATCGGGTTTCGACCGATGTTCGGTATCTGTCTCGGGAATCAGTTGTTGGGACTGGCCCTTGGGGGAAAAACATTTAAACTGAAGTTTGGCCACAGGGGAGGGAATCAGCCGGTACAAAACCTGGCAACAGGATGTGTTGAGATAACCGCCCAGAACCACGGATTTGCCATAGATACTGATAGCATGAAAGGGATAAATATCGAGGTGACCCATATTAACCTGAATGACAACACCTTTGAGGGATTCAGGCATCTTGAGCATCCTGCTTTTGCGGTCCAGTATCATCCAGAAGCATCACCCGGTCCGCATGATGCCAGTTACCTGTTTGATGCGTTCAAAAAAATGATGAAAGGATAATTTCACCTGCCATCTCTGCTGTGAGTAAATAAAATGCCTAAACGAACAGACATAAACAAAATTCTTTTAATCGGCGCCGGCCCGATCATTATCAGTCAGGCGTGCGAATTCGATTATTCAGGTACACAAGCTTGTAAAGCCTTGAAAGAAGAGGGATTTGAGGTTGTGCTCGTCAACAGTAATCCTGCGACGATTATGACAGATCCTGAGATGGCGGACAGGACTTATATTGAGCCGGTTACACCTGAAGCCGTGGCAATGATTATTGAAAAAGAGAGGCCTGATGCATTGCTCCCCACGCTGGGGGGACAGACTGGTCTTAATACTGCCGTGGAAGTCGCCAAAATGGGCGTACTTGAAAAATTTGGTGTTGAAATGATCGGCGCGTCCCTTGACGCCATTGAAAAAGCTGAGGACAGGGATCTTTTCCGGAAGGCAATGGACAGGATCGGTCTGAAAATACCGGAAAGCGGTATTGCGAATACAATGGATGAAGCCTGGGAGATTGTTGAGCAGATCGGTTATCCGATAATTGTCCGGCCGGCCTTTACCCTTGGTGGTACTGGCGGCGGTGTTGCCTACAATTCAGACGACCTTGAGAAAATGGCAAAAGCCGGTCTGGACGCGAGTCTTATCACACAGGTGATGCTTGAGCAGTCAGTGCTTGGATGGAAAGAGTACGAGCTGGAGGTCATGCGTGATCATAATGATAACGTTGTCATTATCTGCTCCATTGAAAACATGGATCCCATGGGTATTCATACCGGGGACAGCATAACGGTAGCGCCTATCCAGACGCTTTCTGACAAAGAATACCAGGTCATGCGGGATGCTTCCATTGCTATCATGCGTGAGATCGGGGTTGATACTGGCGGGTCAAATGTGCAGTTCGCGGTTGATCCTGCAAACGGAGACATGATTGTTGTTGAGATGAATCCACGGGTATCCCGCAGCAGCGCGCTTGCTTCCAAAGCGACAGGTTTTCCTATTGCAAAAATTGCAGCCAAGCTGGCTGTTGGGTATACGCTTGATGAAATTCCGAATGATATAACAGGAGAGACACTCGCTTCCTTTGAACCGACCCTTGACTACTGTGTTGTAAAGATCCCCCGCTGGACCTTTGAAAAATTTCCTGAAACAGAGGATTATCTGACGACGTCCATGAAGTCAGTGGGAGAGATGATGTCCATTGGCAGGACATTCAAAGAAGCCTTTCAAAAAGGAATACGGTCACTTGAAATCAGCAGGCACGGTTTTGGAGCTGACGGACAGGACCTTATTGATCTTGAAGAAAGAAAACCGAAAAAATCCGAGATCGAGGGAAAACTTTCCACACCAAATTCCAGACGGATATTTTATCTGCGTTATGCTTTGGAAAACGATTTTTCCATTGATACCATCTATGAATTGACAGGGATTGATCCGTGGTTTCTTTACCAGCTCAGGCAGATATTTGAGATGGAACAGGATATAAAGAAAAACGGGAAAAATATGGATGATGATTTTCTGCGCAGGGTCAAGTCTTTTGGCTTTTCCGACAAGCAGATTGCCTATTTGACAAAGACAAATGAAGCGAGTGTAAAAAAGAGACGCAATGCAGCAGGTATCCGGCCGGTGTATAAGCTTGTTGACACTTGCGCGGCTGAGTTCAGGGCGGCAACACCTTATTACTATTCCACGTACGAGACAGAAAATGAGGCTAGGGTGTCGAAAGATAAAAAAGTGATCATCCTTGGGGGCGGGCCGAACAGGATAGGGCAGGGGATTGAGTTTGATTACTGCTGTGTTCACGCTTCATTTGCTTTAAGAGAAGAGGGTGTTGAAAGTATTATGGTCAACAGCAACCCTGAAACCGTGAGCACGGACTATGACACGTCAGATAAACTTTATTTTGAGCCTTTAACAGAAGAGGATGTCCTTCATATTGTTGAAACAGAACAGCCAAAAGGCATCATCGTTCAGTTTGGCGGTCAAACCCCTTTAAACCTGTCCGTCCCCCTGCACAAGGCAGACGCGCCCATTCTTGGTACACAGCCTGAAAGCATAGACCGGGCTGAGGATAGGGAGTTGTTCCAGGCCATGCTGAAAAAACTGGATCTTGTCCAGCCGGCAAACGGTACAGCCATGGATGTTGAAGGGGCAGCGGCAGTAGCAGAAGAAATCGGGTATCCTGTGATTGTGCGACCGTCTTATGTGCTTGGCGGGCGGGCAATGAAAATTGTTTATAACAGAGAAGACCTTGAAGCCTTCACAAGGCTGGCCATCATCGCTTCTCCCGGGCACCCTGTCCTGATCGATAAATTCCTGGAGGACGCTATAGAGCTGGACGTGGATGCCATATCAGATGGGAAAACAACGATTATCGGCGGTATCATGGAGCATATTGAAGAGGCAGGCGTGCATTCAGGTGATTCCGCGTGTGTTCTTCCGCCATTTAGTGTTAACCGGAAACTTCTTGATGAAGTAACAGCAGCCACAAAGGCCATGGCTGCTGAACTGAACGTTATCGGCCTTATGAACGTTCAGTATGCCATAAAAGATGATAAGGTCTATATTATTGAAGTAAATCCCAGGGCGTCCCGGACCATTCCGTTTGTAAGCAAGGCGACCGGTGTGCCTTTGGCAAAACTGGCAACTAAAGTGATGCTGGGGCGGACACTTAAGGACCTGGGACTGACCAGCGAGGTAATTCCTCCCCATATTTCAGTTAAAGAAGCGGTCCTTCCATTTGACAGGTTCCCGGATGTTGACACACTCCTTGGTCCTGAAATGAAATCAACAGGAGAAGTGATGGGGATCGATTCAGACTTTGGTGCTGCCTTTGCAAAGGCTCAGCTCGGGGCAAAGCAGAACCTGCCTACAGAAGGGACGATTTTCATTAGTGTGCGGAAAAACGATTATGACGCAGCCTTGCCTGTGGCGAAAACATTTTCAGATATTGGCTTTAAGATAATGTCAACCCGTGGCACAGCAAATTTTTTTAAAGAGAACGGGATTGAGACGTCAATTATAAACAAGGTTTCAAGGGGCCGTCCGCACGTGGTGGATGCCATTACAAATGGTGAGGTTCAGCTGGTCATTAATACAGGTACTGGCGATGAGACAAAGCGGGATGGGTATTTGATAAGGCGTGCGGCGTTAAAGTTTTCAATTCCGTATACAACAACACTATCAGCAGCCCTGGCTGTGTGCAGGGGGATCGTTTCGCTGAAGAGTAATAAGCTTTCGGTTAAGCCAATCCAGGAATATCATTCTTGAAAAGTAGGACTGAGGACTGAGTTTTTTTGTACAACTTGAAGGACTGAGGACTGAGTGAAAGAAGTGTTACTAGATACTGGATGCTAGAGGCTAGAAAAAAAAGGAATATAGGATTTAGGAATTGGAGGATTGGATATCGGTTATTGGGAATAGTAATCGTGGTCGATTGAATGGGTAATGTTATTGTGTATTTGGTAATGGGTATTGGACACCGGAAAATCTCCCCCAGCCCCTCTTTACTAAAGAGGGGAGCAAATCCTCCCCCTTTTTCAAAGGGGGATTGAGGGGGATTTGTTTCCTGAAAAGTGACAACTTTAAAGCAGGATTTGACCTGGGGATTTAAGGATCGGAGAATTCGGAAGTGAGTGTTTGCAATATTAAATATGGAAGGGTAGCCCAAACACTCAGTCCGCATTCCTCAGTCCTCAGTCCTTCCAGAAAACATCCAGTATCCAGCATCCCCGCTAAAAAACAGCGGGATCTACGCTTCGCTACGACCAGCGATCCAGTATCAGAAGCGAAGCGTCCACGGGATGAATGCGGTGTTTTTGGTATTTACGAGCATCCTGAGGCTGCTAAGGTTGCCTACTTCGGGCTTTACGCATTACAGCATCGGGGACAGGAAAGCTGCGGTATTGTTGTTGCCAGGGATAAAAATATTGCCGCCCACAAGGGTATGGGGCTTGTGCCTGAAGTTTTTGACATGGAGAACGTGGAACAGTTGAACGGCGGGAGCGCCATAGGCCATGTTCGATATTCTACCACCGGCAGTTCTGTCCTGGCAAATGCCCAGCCTTTTATCGTCAATCACATGGGAAAAACATATGCTATTGCGCATAACGGCAATATTGTTAACGCGCATATCCTGAAACAGGAACTGGAAGAGAGCGGATCAATTTTTCAAACAACCATGGACAGTGAAATCGCTGTTCACCTTATGATCAAGAACTTTAAGCATGGTTTTGAACAGGCGATCATAAACATGGTATCACAGCTGAAAGGCGCGTTTTCCTTTGTGATCCTCACAGGCAAGGGTGAAGTGATCGGGGTAAAGGACCCGAACGGTTTCAGGCCTCTTTGCCTTGGGAAATTGAAAAAACATTATGTGCTGGCATCTGAATCCTGCGCCCTCGACCTTCTTCAGGCTGATTTTGTAAGAGAACTTGATCCAGGAGAAATCGTCATTATTAATGAGGATGGCGTTAAGAGTATTAAACAGCAAAAAGCCTCAAAGCGGGCTTTCTGTATATTTGAATATATCTACTTTGCCAGGCCGGACAGCACCATCTTTGGGAAAAACGTTTACGAGACAAGAAAAGCCCATGGCCGGCGTCTGGCCGAAGAATCCCATGTTGACGCGGACCTTGTCATGCCTTTCCCGGATTCCGGGAATTACGCGGCCCTTGGATATTCCGAAGCATCTGAAATCCCTTTTGAAATGGGGATGATAAGAAACCACTATGTGGGGAGAACTTTTATACAGCCGACCCAGAGTATGAGGGATTTTGGTGTCAGGGTAAAACTGAATCCAGTCAAGGAGGTCCTGGAAGGCAAAGATATTATCATCATTGAAGATTCAATTATACGGGGAACAACGGCCAAAACCAGGGTCAGGGCCCTACGTGAACTGGGTGTTAAAAAGGTACATATGCGTGTAAGCTGTCCGCCCCACAGATTCCCCTGTCACTACGGCATCGATTTTTCAACAAAAGGAGAACTCATTGCCGCGACAATGTCTGTTGACATGTTGCAAGAGTATCTTGATTTGGACAGTCTACATTATCTGTCAATTAATGGTCTTCTCGAATCAACAGGTATTGACGATCCTGAAAACAATTTTTGCAAAGCATGTTTTGACGGGAAATATCCTGTTTCCTTTGATGAATGTGTTTCTAAAGAATGTCTTGAATAAAAACAAATCCGACATCTGTAATATAGAGAATTAATTATCATTAATCATTTTAAACGTTCTTAATGAATTTGGATTTGGTTCTGTTGGTTTGAAGGAAGAAGACCTGAAAATTCCTAACAAAGTTATTCAACTCGGATTTCAACCAGAGCGTATTGATATTTTTACATCAATTTCTGGCGTCTATTGGGATGATGCTTTTAAAAAGCATGACAAAGGAGAATATGGCAACATTCCGGTTAAATATATTGGGAAAGAGCATTATGTTTTTTGAAAAGTCAGTTATAAATGATAAAAACAACCAAGTGATTGCGACTATTTTTGATAAAGATCAAAATGATTTTTATGATGAAATTCATTATGTAAATAGAAATGGAGAGAAAGAAATAATATATATTTCTGCATACGATAAAATACTTAGTCGAGTATTTAAATAAAAGGATAATAAAACCTTTGGACGGTCTATAAGCTGGCCATATATTTCTTGACAAACTAATAAAAATTCATTATATTTGGTACACAGAAAGATCATTAAGCCATCTTATGGTCTATGTGCAAACCAGTGGAAAAATAATGACAAAGTCCATCATACGTACCTATTCACGCTATAGCCGCGATGCTGCTGCTTTGCTCGGCGAGTTGATCCGAGAAGCGCGTCATGAGCGCAAGCTCACAGCTCAGGAATTGGCTGATCGCGCTGGTATTTCTAGAGGGCTGCTGCAACGCATCGAAAAAGGCAACCTCAAATGTGAAATCGGAGCCGTATTCGAAGCGGCAACCATTGTTGGTGTCAAACTGTTTGATGCCGATGATAGCACGCTGACGAAATACCTGCATCAAACCAAGGAAAAGCTGGCGCTTCTGCCAAAGTCTGTTCGAAAGAAATCCAAAGTGGTATACGATGACTTCTAAGGCAGAGAAAGAAGCCTTTGTCTGGATATGGCTACCGGGCGAAACCGATCCTGTCGTGGCCGGACGGCTTAAAGCTGATAACGGCAATATCCTGTTCAACTATGGTAAAAGCTATCTGGATCGTATCGGTGACAGCAAGCCTGCCATTTCAATTTACGAACCCGAATTGCCGCTAAAGCCTGGTGTGCTTTCCTTGCCCGAGGGATTGACTATGCCCGGCTGTATCAGGGATGCCGCGCCTGATGCGTGGGGCCGGCGTGTGATTATCAACAAAAAATTAGGGCTTAAAGGCGCCAGCAATGATACAGCCGAACTGGATGAACTGACCTACCTGCTGGAGTCTGGCTCGGATCGGATTGGTGCGCTCGATTTTCAGTGTTCCCCTACAGAATACGTGCCGCGTACAGCAAAAAATGTCAGCATGGAAGAATTGATAGAATCTGCAGAACGGGTCGAAAAAGGTTTGCCTCTTACACCGGAGTTGGATCAGGCTTTGTTCCATGGCAGTTCTGTTGGCGGAGCTCGTCCTAAAGCCGTAATTGAAGACCACAGTAAAAAATACGTGACCAAGTTTTCATCCAGCACTGATCTGTACAGTGTCGTTAAGGCTGAATTCATCGCCATGCGATTGGCCCAATTGGCCGGATTGAATGTTGCTCCAGTACAGCTGGCAAAGGCGGCTAACAAAGATGTACTTTTGATCGAGCGTTTTGACCGCGTGCCAAAAGGTGACAAGTGGGCACGAAAGGCCATGGTCTCAGCTCTAACGCTGTTGCGTTTAGATGAAATGATGGCGAGGTACGCCAGCTATGAAACGTTATCCGAAATTATCCGCCACCGTTTTACTGATCCGAAATATACGCTGAAAGAGCTGTTCTCTCGGCTCGTTTTCAATATTCTGTGTGGCAATACCGACGATCATGCGCGGAACCATGCGGCGTTTTGGGACGGTAAATCCTTGACCCTGACACCCGCTTATGACATTTGTCCGCAAGGCCGCACAGGCAATGAGGCTTCACAGGCCATGCTCATATATGGCGACAATAATCTGAGCCAACTCAAAACGTGCCTTGAGACCGCGCATAACTTCCTTCTTTCAGAGGAGGAAGCCCGCGAAATATTTGATAAACTTATTACCGCAATTGAACAACATTGGAACACCGTCTGTGAAAATGCTGAGCTGAATGAAGTAGATAAGAAGCTTCTTTGGAGACGACAGTTTCTAAACCCCTATTCGGTCGAGCAATAGGCATTAGTTTTGAAAAGCAACGGGGTGTTGATTCTTAAAAGAACTAAGTTGCATACGAAATAGCGGCTTTGACGAACCATAAAATGCACAGGACACAAAATAGCGTGCGCCTGTGATTTTCGCTTTATGCCTCTTAACATGTAGCAAATATAAACTTTTCTTGATAAAAATAAGGTATAATTTTGTTTATACAATAATTGTTCAAACATAAATAATTTGAAAAGCATAAATTGGCAGAACATGGCAGTTCAGGTAACAGCCAGGACCGAGCCGATTTGGCAAGTCTATGTAAAATTGGAAATTTGTAAAAAATAAATATGGATATTGAATCACTCAAAAATAAAAGACAATTAAATGTTCAAGAGCAAAATGCTTTAGAAAAACATTATATAATGTCTGCGGCAAAATATTGGCGTGAAAATCCAATTCCCGCTGCTTTAAAAAAATTCTTTATTGAGAAGGGGATTGATTTAGAAAAATCTATTATACTTGATTATAGCCAAAATTCTCCTGGATGTAGCACTGACTTTGGTACCATTCTAACTTCTGAAGGAAAATTTTTTAAGTTTGATATGGATCTTAAAAAAAATAAAAAGAAGATCATTGAAATTTATGAGTGGCAAGATATTACAGATAAAATAAATTTGGACAAATGCAGAAAGCGTTTATTAAAGGAAATAAAAGTAAAAAATAATAATCACATAACGTTCGAACGGAAATTAACCCGCACAGAAATGGCTTACAAAGTCAGCAGTTTCTGCGCCAGTCAATTCCGCTCAACTTCGCATTCTATGATGAAATATTTTATTTTTACTATTATATCCTTAGTGGTTGGATGTGCTTCGACACAACCTCTCATGTTCAGAGACTTTAAACTGGACAATGTCTCTGAAAAAAAAGTATATGGATATTATCAGTTCGGAGATGTAAAAGGAAGTGTCGGCGTACTCAGTCCTGGACATGGAGCGACCAAGGGATTTGCTCCATTTGAAATATCTCAAAAAGCTAAAATCTATTTTATGTGTGATTTAGATGATGTCTCCCCATGTGCCACGGGTCAGATTGATGTTTCAAAGTTTTACCCAAAAGGCGATTACAAACACATTACAACTGTTTTTACTTTCATTGAAAACAATAAAATTAATCTTAGTTTTAATGTTACTGGTTTTGATGGTAAAGGAAAAAGTATTAATATTGGTTTGTTAGAAAATTAAAGCGAAAAAACCTAACAAATCGCGGACGCAAAAAACCGCGCCGCACATTTCATTTGTTATGCTGATGAATAACTGAAGATATGGGATTGTCAACCCAAGACAGCATCAAATTATTACTCGAATTCGTTGATTCATGTGATGAACAAGAATTGATTGATAATCATTATTTTAGCGAAGATGAAATAAAACATATTGATTTGCTTGAAAAAGTTCGCGCAAAATTACAAGTCAAATTTAACAATCTTGTTGCCGATATTTCTAATCTTTGGGGAGATGCAAGAATTGTTCGTGAAGAGGATATTGACGAGGGAGATAAATTAATTAATTGATGGCGAATATCTCAGATGAGGGGGTATTCGGTGAAGAAAATGAATAGCCGCATTCCGACATTCATGACTGTTTTGCTAATCGCGCTGCTGTGCGCATGTGATCCCTTCGCTGAATACGGAGGGAAGCTTTCGAAACCGAAAGAGGCTTGTGTAGATCTATCGGATCAAACGCTAACAAAGTTCGATGACGAGTTGAGTCAGATTCTTTTCCGATACTTGGCAGGAAATCCCCGCTGGGAGATTCGTGAGGAGCGAGGTGTGCGCTACGCAGTTCGTCTTGAACGTGTCGATGGAGAGTTTGAGACGACAATGAACGGCTTCTATTCGACCCATGAGAACGACGCATGGCGACAGACACGAGTTCTCATCTCGTTTGGTAAGGAGTATGGGTTCGGCCGGGAACGCGGCAACATTACCCGCACGAAGGCAGGTGAGAGAGATGTTTCAGTGATCATAGAAGGAGAACACTCAGGAACTCCCGGAAATTCATCATATACAATCATTGCCGGAGGGGCAATCATTCTTGAGATCTACGATCAGGTTCCAGAGATTGCTCGTAACTTTACCCAGCAAGCGTTCAATGAAGTATCCGCAGAATTGAAGGATGTGTTTGCACATCGTGAGGAGATTGAGAAGAGCGGCATTTTACCGGTGGAAGAACACTATCCAAAGCCCCTTCCCATGAAGAACTACTTTGAGATCAAAGATGGCATGCAACCGGGGATTTACCTAATTGCTGCGGCGGTTGGTCCAACCGAACCAGGATTTGCATACGTGAAGGCCTTCAACGTGAAGACTGGGAAACGATTATCCGAGGAGCGGATGACTCCACGATCTGTTCGTTACCTGGGATGGTCATACGACGGCACAACCCTCTTTCACTACGGATCTGAAGTCACAGTCTACGAAGGTGATTGGAGTTCGACCTACGAGGCCCGTTTTGAGCTTTGGCACCGAACCAAGAACGGCACTGAGAAGAAACTCGCTGAGAAGACGATATTGATCAACGGATGGGAGCGGTAAAACCAGTAAAACACTGAACAAGACGCTGCACACAACGTCGCTACGCGCTGTGAGTGAGCTTTGATGTTCTACAAGGATAAAATGAAACTCGAAACGCAAATAGAGAAATTAGCAGCTCTTGGCATTGCTTTAAACGATGGTATTACCGTTGAAGACTTCCTCATCTCATTCGATCGCGAAGAATACGAAAAGAAACCTTTTGATCTGATTCTGTTTGTTTATGGAATCGAGGTCGAAGAAGAGCCTTGGGGACGTTTCTTTTGCGACAGAGCTTGGAATTTCGATACAGAATGTATTGAGGGCTCAGGTGCTTATGTCAGCATTGTAGAGAACTTTCATCGCATCACAGGACGGACTAAGAAACTGGAGGAAGTTTCAGATGAAATCGATGTCGAAGAAGGAAAAGCTTATCTTGAATACATAATCGATGGAGAAAAGAAGTCTTACAACATCAAGGTTGATAGCGATTGGGCAGACCCGGAAACGGTGGCATCTATAATGGATGACTTAAAGGTCCAAAGTTATGACTTTTACGCCAAAGACAATGGGCAAGCATCAATTTGGTTCTACTTAAATCAGAAAGAAGCAGAGGAATTGAATGCGTTAGCAGGAAATCCATTTAACCTGGTTTCTAAACCTTGGTGGAAAATTTGGTAAAGCATAACAATGCAGCGGAGGCAACGGCTTACAGCCGCGCCTCACTTTGACGTGTATAACAAATGGAAAATTTGACAACACTTAAAGGTTATTTAAAATTACTTATGGTTCTATTATACTAACTTGGAGAAGAATTTATGAAGAAAAAAGTCATGATCATCATCTCTTCTATTTTGATATTAATCATATCGGTCATAGCGATACAGTATTTCATAGCGTGTGCAAACTGTTCTTCTGATAAAGAAAATTCATTCTTCTGGTTTTGCGTATGGGATCTCGTTCTTCCAGTCACACCTTACATTCTTCTATTTTGCATACTTTATTTTTTCGTCTGGAAAGCGACTAGGCTGCATCCAATGTATTTTCAAAGATCACAAGCTCATATGGATAGTATGGAACGAAAATTCGATCATATGATTGATCTTATTGAAAAGGTAACAGCAAAACATGAAATGGCTGAGAAAAAAAACGGATCAAAGTCTCCATAAATCGTCTGTTTCAAACAGCTCAGATCAAGGAAATAATCAATGATTAAAAAAAGGTTAATCAAAGTCTCTTCAGTCCTAATATTGATATTGGCTATTATGTTGGCGCAATATATTGCAGAAACTATAGATCCTTTATTAAAAGAATCGGGCATAGAAATCGATCAAGCTGTTAATTTATTGCAGTTATGGGGCAGAACAAGTCAGCTCAAGCGACAGCCAGGACCGAGCTGATTTGATAGAATAGAATCAAATTGAAAGTTATTATTTTTTGAAGATAGTGGAAGCCCTGGCTGCCCCTGACTTCACCGTTAAAGGAAAAACAATGAGAAATATAATAGTATTGCTTCTTTTGGTTTGTTGTATCACTTCATGTTTTTCAGATGAAAATTCTGAATCAATTACAAACGATAAAATCGAAGCAATTGAAAGTGAAATGAAGAAGCTTGAAGAATGTTCGCATCAATTGGGTAAAATTGAAAAAAACAAAAAAAATATTACGATACAGGAATTAAACTCATTACTTCAATCATTATGTATTTTGATTTAAGAGATAAAGAGCTTCCTTCAACCAGAAGTGAAAAGATTTTTACACTTATTATTAGTATCGTTCTACTGGTGCTTCTGGTAATTGAGATTGGCATTGATTACGAGCCAAAAAAAATCAGTGTGATTTTATTTTGTTTATTTTGGATTCTGTTAGTGGGTATACATGAGCTTGCCCATGCAATAGTTGCTGTTTTTCTGGGATGGAGAGTTGATCGAATTGTCATTGGTTTTGGCAAAATACTTTGCACAACCAAAGTATTTGGTATTGCAACCGAAATCAGAAGGATTCCAATCGAAGGTTTTATCTTGCATGAACCCCAAGCGACGAGTAGTAATAAAAAAACGCGATTGCAAAATGCACTCATCTATTTTGCCGGGCCAGGTTCAGAGTTGCTTGTATTTGCAGTTTTAATATTTTTAATGGAGCCCCAAAGTCTATTTTCTGTAACAAACAGTTATCCTAAAATCATCTTACAATGTTTGGCGTTCAGTGCCCTAATAGGAGGTATTATTAACCTGATTCCGCATGGAATTATAACCGTTGATGGTGAAATTCCTAATGATGGTTTAGGAATTATTAGATGTCTTTTTAAATAATAAATAATGAAAAATTCATAACGGTTTCAATGGACAGAAAAGTATGGCGATTGTTGCTTTTTCGGCGGTTGGTGTTTAAGATACATTTGCAAAGGCACAGTTCCTTTTGCTGCCTCTGAACCGACCGTTATGTTCATACCATTTCTAATTTTGGAGTAAAAAATGGGTAAAAAGCGGAAAACACTTCCAAAAGACTTCGAAGAACTCCTAGTGGTAGGTGACTTGGAAAGCCTGAAAAAGGTTTTCAATACATGTGAGCTTGATGCTTATGGCGGATATAGCAAACAAACAGCAATTGCATTTGATCTCTGTCCTGATGAATTAGTAAGGTGGCTGGTTGAGCAAGGGGCTGATTTAAATAAAGCAGATTATTATGGTGATACACCGCTTCATCAAAGAGCGCTTAGTAGACGAAGTAATATCAAGGTCCTTCTGGAATTGGGAGCAGATGTGACAATAAATACAAAGAGAAGCGGCTCTCCACTTCATGTCGCAGCCCGACATCATAATGTGAAGAACGCCTGGTTATTGCTACAATTTGGCGCCAGAATAAATGAAAAAGATACCGAGAGAATGACTCCACTGGAAGTAGCATTACAAAGCTGCAATAATATTGATATTGAAAATACCGTTGAACTCGCGGAGTTGCTCCTGAAATCTGGTGCAAAAAAAACTTCAAGAATGCAGGATTTTGTTAAGGAAATAGGAGAGAGATTTGAATTCCATCGTAATGGTTTTAATAAAGATTCAGTCGATGCGGTAAACAGCGCTTTGGACAAATTATATAAGATGTTCCGGGTATCGCCTGTTCAGAAAAGGATACTCCATGATAACAAATCTGAAATAATAATAAATGAAAAGCATTGGCAGAAACAGTATGAAGAACTATGGAATATGCTTGTTCCTTCATCGGGGCATGCGGCTACGGTTCAGGGAGAAGTTATACGGATAGCAGGTCGAATTTCTGATGAAATTGAAAGGAATGGCGGTGCTAACTGGGACAGCGATTATAAGAAAATGGGGAAGGCTTACCTGAAATTAATAAGTACTGGAGTACCTTTATCCAAAGATGAAATCAATGAAGCAAAGTTTGTACTTTCAAGTTTAAAAAATTTGGAAGCAAATACTTACCTCCTGGCAGAATATGCAGTGAAATGGGTAAGGCATAATAAAAACCCTGTAATACTGTCGGATCCCGATTATAAAAGATGAGATGGAACATAACAAAGTTTTGGAGTATACTTGCCTTCAGGGAGTAGCTCAAAACGCTGTTATAACAATAAACTTTGAAAATATTTATGGCACTTGGAACAATTGCTCAAATAATTGCAGATGGGACTTATTTTTTATATTTCCCTTTTCAAGCTTGGTTATATTTGTTTTCCTCCGAATACCGGAGAAAAAAATCGGAAAAATGGGAAAATAGTAGATTGTCCTTAGTAATACAAGATGTAATTGGATTGATAATTGGTTTTTTAATTTCTATTTTAATACTTGGATTTTTTTGTTATAACATTACAAAATAAGGTTAATGGGCAACCCCAAATCAGCACCAAATCAATAATATAACCACATCAGCCAAAGCTTTTTTTACTTCATGTCGGGGGACTTTTTTGTTAGCACGGAGTAGACATGACAAGTGATGTTGAAAGATGGGAAATCGAAATAAAGCGTTTCGATAGCCAAATCGCACCGATTGCGAATTTACTGGTTGATGTAAAGAATTTTAACGCTAGTTTTAGTCAAAAAAAGGAGACGGCTCTTGCTGATGTTGCTAATAATGCCAAACGATTTTATGTGAGATTATCGACGCATTCATTTGTGTGAAACCGTAAAAAGCGCGCAGTCCCACAATCCAAACGTTAGACGTTTTTGAGCAAATACGGTTATATGACCCCAAAAACGAGAATCAGAGGAGTTTAAATGATCTCTTATTCTTATGACTTAGCAAATGCAACCATTTATACTAAAGTAACTGGAATAGTTGATGCTTCTCAAGCTATCGAACATCTTAAAAAATTAGTAGAAGATCCTTCAATATTAACAGGTTCGAGAGAGATCGTAGACCTTAGTAATGTTGATGATCTTTCATTAAAATATACGCAGATAGTGTCAATCCAGATTGCATTCGAGGCGCTAATTAAATCAGGCAAATCACTTAAAACCAAATTTATAGTATCAAATGATCTTCAATATGGAATCGCTAGAATGCTTCAAGATACCTTAGGTGATGATGAGCATACCATTGAGGTAGAAAGGAAAGACGAAACATCATTGTGAGCATGAGTTGAATTATTAGGTGCAGCGTCTAATATGTCGTTCAACCGGTGAATTGGGATCGCACATTAGTAGCGGCCGGGCAAGTCACCCAAACCGCAAATCGCTGTGGAGCTTAATATGAAAAAATATTGAAGCAAGCATTATTCAACAATATATTAATTTCATTATTATTACTATCTGTTTTAGCTGCGCTGGAATTTATTGGTATGAAATTTTACAATAAATGCTGGGGATTGGATATTATTCAGATAGACTTTTATTTTCCACATATGATTTTATATTATTTAATAGGATTTGTTATTATCAACAAATTCTTCATTTCTAAAGGAGTTAAATTGATTAAATTGTTTATTATAGGCGCCTTCGCTGCAGGAGCATGGATCAGTGTTTCATATTTAATATTATTACAGCTTCATGTGTCTTTAGGAGGAAAATTATAACACCTGTAAGATCATCAAACTCCTGCGGGAGTTATACAAAGAATGAAATTTAAAACACTGTTTATCATATTAGCCATAATGGTGGCATCACTGTTGACAAGTTGTGTCAACCGTGACGAAGCAAAAACACGTAAGGAACAAGAAAAAGCTTTTACCAGTGTTTTTGGGTTTCGTCCTTCGCCAGAGGTGTCTGAAATATATTATCGCTCAGAAAGCTCATGGTTTTTTCATATGTCTGGTTGGGAGGATTTAATGAAATTCACATATATTGAGCACATATTTGAAAAAATTGTTCACTCGGGTGGATTTACGATTGAAGCTACGGCTTCATCTCAGGTAAATGATGCTCCGGATTGGTGGAAAGACTCCCCTCCTGGATCTGAGATCTATAGGACTGATAATGATGGCATCATAAAGTTAATATGGACTGATAAATCAGAGGAGTACATTTATTATCAGGAATGTAGCGTAGATTAAATTGTATTGAAATAAAACATGTTGAAGGTAAAGGTGAAGCGTATTACAAGAGAGTTGAAATCGCCTAATCTGTAATTTGTGTGGAACCACTGGCGTTAGGTTTGCCTCTTTTTTTCACTCATTTTTATATACTTAGTATTTAGGATAATAAAATAATGAAAAGTATGTTTAAGATCTTGACTAGTTATATTATCATATTTTGGTTTATGACTTTCAATTTATATGCGTCAACTTTGATGAGTTTTAATATGGAAAAAAATATTTGATAAAAAAAGAGTTTTTGTACCGAACAATTTTCCATTTTCTTTTAATCCGGGAGATGGTGAGTATCAAACAATGTGGATTAAGAAATTAAGTAATAGTAAATACGCGATCCAGGCAGGATTATTTAAAACAAAACAACAAGCCCAGGATGCTGGAAAATATATGAAATTGAAAAAAAAGAATTTTTGGATACGCCCAATTACTTTTCAGTTAACTGATTATTATAAATTTCTTGTGAACGATTGCGTTAATTGTATAAAAAAATAATATTTCTTTAGAATTAACAGATATATTGTATTAAGGAACAATAATCTAACCAAAGCAAAACGCTCTATGGTAATTAGGGATCAAACAATGAATCTTAAACATGCAGTTATATTAATCTTGGTTCAACACAGGTATCAATTGAAAAAAATTCTGGGATTGGGAGACATCTAATACAAATTTAACCTATGGAGAAAAAAATGAAATTGAAAACCGTTGTATCTGTAATAGTATTATCGCTGTTTTGTTGTTTTGCTAACGCTGATGAAGTGTCCCACAGGGCTGCGGCAGAAGAGCTTTTGCTCCTGACAAATGCCGACAAAATGTTGAAACCAATGTGGTGTTGATTCTCAGATTATTTGGATCTAAATTTTCTGATTATTTTTACGAAAAATAAATTTATTCAAATTATATGAACAAACCGTCTTCATCATATTC
>JANQFQ010000079.1 GCA_028277765.1 Desulfobacterales bacterium | reverse complement strand
GGGAGGACGCAAGGCCCTCCCCTACAGTCTCTGACGTAATTTGTTCTTTTAAATCAAAATGTACGGTTGAATATCTAAAATTAATTAAACGAAACAATTTAAATGTTTCCGGTAAAATCTGGCAGCGATCATTTTATGATCATATCATTCGTAATGACAGATCATTAAAAAATATACGTGAATATATACAAAACAATCCTGCGAACTGGGATACTGATGAAGAGAATATAAAAAATCACAGGTGGTATAGCTTCAATAACTTTTTGCAATGATCATATAGAAAAATAAGTGTACTTTTGAATCATATCACAACATATTAGATCATCGGAATTAATTGGTTAACTCACCATTTTTGGTGTTCAATAATTGTTCTGCAAGGAAAGATAAAGATGGTTAGGCAGCATTACATACGGACAGTGATATTTGTAGCTTTGATAGTAATCACGCTTCTCTTCCTGTACAAGGCCATTGTTGCGCCTCCAGCCCCCGACTATGGTCGAGTATTCAACTTCCTTACTTGAAGTAGCGGTCTAAGAAAATGAAACAAACCCTACATGTTTTTTCCGGAAAGTTTGGAACAAGAGAAAACGCTTGCAATTATTCCGAAGAGCAATGGGAATCTCCAGCGCCAGATGACAGCTGGTCGGATGAAGCCTATTCCGCATGGGAGGATAGGAAACCTTTTTGGGTTCTTCAAGATGATTTGGATGAGCATTTAGATTCTGACTTTATCGAAACCATTTTTGGTAAGGGCATGCTCAATTATCTCGAGACCCAATTATTGGATCAATCAGACAAACAAAAAGTAAGGGACATGATCCCAAAAGAACATGACACTCTTGTTTTGATAATGAGTGCTGCAATTGATGAAAGAAAAGTATCTTTTTTTTCTACATCAAAGCTGGATTATCACGGTGAATATCTTTGGGATCCTAAAGTTTACGCATAATCCACTGATTCATCGAATTCGGCTCGCATCTTGGTCTCTCCGATATCAGCCTGATATCAAAGAAAATTATATTGGAAATGTATAGCTTCAAAGTTTTGTTAATAATCTGATAATGATAATATGATTATTGCAAGATATGTAACAAAGAAAATGTATCCAATTATAATTGAAGCTAAACAAAGTTTTTTCCCTTTTTGAATAGTACCGTTTTTAATTTTTTTTCTAGAAATATGCCCTAAAATAATTCCGGGTAGAAAACCAAATGGACCTGTAATAAAAGATGATATTGAAAACAAAAATGAAATATAGGGATTGAATAAAAATCTATTAAAATAGTAACCTAGTTTTATTTTTTAATTTTAATGGCAATATCATTATTTTGAGTGTGAAAAATGTAAAAAAAGGAATTGGTAAATCAAAAAACAATATTATTATTGCTATCCCTCCTAAAAAAAGTGCTACTGCAGTTACAGGATCATGAGCGTATGAATATAACGATGTTAATAAAATAAATAGCAAAGTTAGAGTTGTTTTTTTCATGATTTGCTATGTCACCATAACAGGTGGGCTGCTATTAATCCTTTTATCTCGCACATTGAATACCATTTTAATAACATAAATCTTCCCCATTTCAAAGGCATCATTCATCCGGTATACTGGAATTTCCCAGCACAATGAAAAGGTAGACATCCTGATAATATGTCGGAACCTGTGAAAAAGGCATCATTCACTTGGAATCATTGACTTTTTTGGGCTTAACGTATAATTATGATTAAACTCCCTTATATGTGGTTTGCGTTTTCTCTATAATAGCGTTAAAAATAATTGGAGCTACTTCAAATGTGTCTGGCATTTGATCAGATTTTAAAGATGATCATATGCCAGTCTTATGGGCTATTGGAATAATCTTACAGTAGGGCTGTGCCCACCAAAACAGTCAGAACACATTATTGATCAAACATAATCGTCATGAACAAAAGGAAACAAAAAGCCAATAGGCTGCTGATCATGGTATGCCTTGTCACAATTATTGTCGCAGGATTAATCTGGCTCACGCTCAAGGATTTTCCATCGATCCGGATAAAAATCGTCTTTACGCTTTTGGGCTGTAGCTTTCTCACAATTGCCGGGATTGCATTGAAGACTGGTGTTATGCCTTATGAATCGGGGCCTGTTAACAGGGAAGATGAAGGCACTTTTTTCTATATTCGTGTCATTTGGGCAATTGTAGCCGGAATGATGATGATATGTTTTGGATGGACCGTGTTTTGAAGAGATAAGAGCTTAAACGGTTTAATTGGCTTTAGTTGATTGAATTTGGTTAAATAGGTTAACATCATTATTTGAACCAATGTACCCCATTGATTTACTAAAAATTTTTTATTATATGTGAACGTGAGGTCAAGCGCATGCCGATATTAGGAGCCATTGGAATAATCTTTCAGGTCTATTTTGTCATTCATGCCATAAAGAATGGTAAAGACCGGTTCTGGGTTTATATCATAATTTTTTTTCCTTTGGTTGGTTGTCTTGTATATTTTTTTATTGAAGTACTGCCCGATCTGCAGACAACCCATCGTGCCAAGAGCAAAGCAAAAAAGAAAAGAAAACTCAGCTATTTAAAAGATCAGGTAGAGCTCTCCCCTAGTGTAAAGAATAAAAAAGCCCTTGCAGAGCACTATTTAAACAAAGGCCGGTTCAATCAGGCTATTGAGCTGTATCAAAGCTGCCTTGAAGGGGTGCATGAAAATGACCCGGCTATTGTTGAAGGAATTTGTCTTGCTGTTTTTTTTAATGGTGATATAGAAAAAGCAAAATCATATCTTATCAATCTTAGAGAAATTCGGGAAGAATTCAAAGGAGATGAGTTTGATTTGTTGTTTGCCAGGGCATGCGAAGAACTTGGAGAGTTTGATCTCGCCCTCAAAGAGTACCCGGAAATAATAAAGATGTTTTCCGGAGATGAAGCCCGTTGCCGATATGCTATGTTACTGCACAAACTAGGTAAAAAGGACGACGCGAAAAAACATTTTAATGAAATAATAAAAAAAGCAAAATATTCACCAAAATTTTATAAGAAATCGCAAAAGGAATGGATCGATATTGCGAAAAATTATGTATAATCTGAAAGTTCTTTATTAATGTCCCCTTTCTTGATAATAACAGTAGTCATCATTCCTGTCTGGAGAAAACAATGAGAACGATACTTGCCCTTGCTGTAACAGCAATCTGTTTTTTTTATTGTACCAGTCTTTACGCGGCTGAATATATACAGGTTTCAGTCCCGGAATATGAAGCAAAAATTACCACCCAGATTATTAACGACAGCGAACTTCTAATTTCTGTGGTGGACAACGATAATGAGGCCATACAGGGGCTTATAAAGGAAAATTTTGTTATTAAAGTCGGAGCGAAAACCGCGAAAATTAATTATGTCCTACCCCTTGCTTCCAGCAAGGAAGTTAGCCTTAATATTGTGCTGGTCGTTGATAATTCCTTTTCAATGAAACTGAGAAAAGCGGTTGAACCGGTTGTTATTGCATTAAATAAAATTTTTGAAACAATAAGACCTATCGACAATATTTATATTGTTGTTTTTGATGATGACAATACCATCAAGGTTAATGAACTAGAGCTGAATGCTAAAATTTTTTCATCAAACGACACTTCTGCGCTGCGGGAATTTATCGATACAAGCTTCAAACAGGGGATAAGCAAAGGGACTTATCTATATGAAGCGATGACTGCGGGAATAGACATTATAAAAAGACTGCCTGAAAAGAATCACAAGTTTCTTGTTACATTAACTGATGGTAAAGATCTTAACAGTGACGTAAAAAGCTCATACGTGCTGTCCCAGGCACAGGACATATCAAATTTTGAAGCCTATGTGGTGGATTATATGCCTGCAGCTAAAATGGATCCTTTTTTGGAATCATTTTCTGAGATATTTAACGGCCGTATCTGGAAAGCTGCTTCAGCTACTGATTTTACATCAATTTTCCAATCAGTTACCAATACAATTCTGCATCGATATTTTATTTCATATTCGATGATTGATACGCCAACAATTAAACTCAGTATCGAACCTCCTAAATTACGTTTCGATACACTCACGATGACAGATGGATCTGTTCTGCCAAACAGAATTTTTTTTGAACAAAATAAAAGCTCAATACCTGAAATCTACGCTCTTTTTTTAGACAGTGAAGAAACAGCTGCTTTTAATGAAAACCTTCTTGGAACACCAATTGAACGCTATTACAACATACTTAATCTTTCCGGGAAACACCTTAAACAGTATCCAGACGACAATATTACGATTATTAATTGTAATGCCATTATACCGACTGATCAAAGCAGCAGCGACCTTTTTTCTAAAAGGAGCAATGCCATAAAAGATTATCTCTGTAGAATTTGGGAAGTCGAACCTTCCAGGATAAAGATTGAAAAACGCATACTTTTGGAAACACTTGGACAGGATGATTCTACGGCAAGTGGGTGTGAAAAGCAGAGTGTTGAAATAGTCTTTGATTCAGCGATGTCTTCTAAAAAAGACCCCATAAGCTTCTCTATAGAAAGATCTGCCATAAAAGATATTACCGTCAAACCTAAAATCAAATATCATGAAAGTGTTGCTTCATGGGAAATGGATATTATAGCAGGTAGTCAAATACTTAAGACCATTAAGGGCTCTGATCGTCTAAAACAGAGCATTAAAATCCCCATTAATGATCTTGGCATAAATAAGCTGATAAACTTAAAAAACTATAAAGCGCGAATCAGGCTGAAAGACATTTACGGCAAGCCACATGAAAAATCAACAGATCTATGCCATGTCACAACGTTCGGAAAAGAAGTTATTCATTCATTTATACCTGCTTTAGATGGCACAATTATCATGACCCCGAACACGATAACCATTGAGATGCAGACGACCATCGACAGCTCTCCTCTTTTAAACTATGTTTTTTTTGAAACCGGTAAAACAGTAATACCTGAGAGCTATATCACGTATAAAAATAATGCTGCTGTGAATAAGTTTAGCGAAGAAAATTTAAAAACGCCTCTGGAAAAATATTATAATATCCTAAACATATTAGGAAAACGTCTCATAAACAACCCTGACGCCGTCATAAAAATCGAAGGTTGCAATTCTAACGCAAAGGATGAAAAGGGGAAATTGGAGGTTTCCAGGGCCCGGGCAGAAGCAGTAAGCGCTTATTTAAAATATATCTGGGGGATTGATTCTAAAAGAATGCAAATTAAAGAACGGAATCTACCGGCTGCCGCTAGCTCAGGATTTAAAGGTGGAAAAGCTGATAACCAGAGGGTTGAAATCTATTCAGAAACATCGGCTATTTTTGACAGCGTGCAAAGCACTTATATTGAAGAAATCAGCGACACTCAAATTATCAGTATCTTTCCTGAAGTCAAATCTGGCTATAAGCTGTCAAGCTGGTCCTTGAAAATAAAGGGAGATGGAGAACTTTTTAAAACAATTAAAGGAACAGGAGCTCTGCCTTCCTCGTTCATTCTCCCGGCAAAGGAAATCGGCCTGCTTCGGCTACTCTCCTGTGTGAAAATATCCGCAGAAATTGAAGTTACAAATGAACGTGGTCATGTCTATAAGGATTCAGACAGTTCCACCATTGAGTTCATACTGAGCGAAAATCTGGCATTACAGAAAAGAGGGCGCATGGTTCAGGAAAAATACGCACTGATCCTGTTTGACTTTAATCAATCCAAAATCAATGAACGCAACAAGAATGTCATCAACAAAATAATTAAAAGAATTAAACAAATACCTAAAGCAAATGTTGCCATTATCGGCCATACTGATAATATTGGGAACGAAGATTACAACCAGATGCTTTCGGAAAAACGCGCAAAGGCTGCCTATGATATGATTCTTGCCGGAGGCATTACGCCTGGTAAAAATATAACTTATGAAGGTGCCGGCTCTAAAAAAGCCCTTTATGAAAACAATCTTCCTGAAAAACGCGCCTTTAATAGAACGGTAACAGTTACCCTTGAGTATGAAGAAAAAAATCAGGAACTAGTAAAACAATAGCTGCAAAACATGACGACACGCAGTTAAGGAGAATAATAATGAAATATTTAGTTGGTATAATTTTTTTATCTGTTTTAGTAAGTGCTCAATCAGTTTATGCTGATCGCGGATCTATTCCCTTTAAACCGAATGTAATCATTTATGAACCCAAACAGCGCGCCATGATCGCATGGAATGGGGCTGAAGAAATACTCATACTTTCCACAGACCTAAAGGCGTCTGAGCCAACTAAAGTTCTTGAAGTCATTCCCCTTCCGTCTAAACCTAAAGTCAAAAAAGGAGATGTGGAAATTTTTAAAAAAGCAACCACCCTGATAAACAGTAAACTACCGAGAAGTTCCTCTGAAGGGGTCAAATCATCAAGAAGCACCCACAGCGATAAAGCTGCTGAAGTTACATTCCATGAAAAAATCGGCGCCCATGATATATCTGTTACGCGCGTGCTTAACAAAAATGGCTTTATAAAATGGGTTACAAACTATCTTAAAACATCTGGGGTTAAAAATCCTAAAATACCTGATGATTTAAAGGCGGTCATCAATGAATATCTTGAAGAAAAATTTGTATGGTTTGTATTTGATGTTATCTCATTAGATAATAAGCCAAAGACAAATGACGCCATACAATACCGCTTCAAAACAAACAGACTGTACTATCCATTAAAAATAACAAAAACAGAAAAAGGTCATACTTCAGTTGAGTTAATGATTTTATCACCTAAACTGTTCAGTAAATTCCCCGGCATCCCTATGGATCAGGTAAAACTGCGCCATGCACCGGTCTCCATCAGTTCAAGGGAACTAAGAGAATTAAGTGAAGAGATAGATGACATGCTCGAACATCGCAAAAAAATGAAACTTCGTATTTGGCATATCACCGGTGAACTTTCGTCTTTTAATCAAGACTTAATAGCCTATTAAAATTACTATTTCCAAATCCTCGGATATATAGTAAAATATAAAGATCACAAGCTTCCAGGGGAAGAGGAAATGATTCGATTTACAATAGTAATTGTCGTTTATCTATTTCTCATCTGTATTGCCGCAACTCCGGTAACAGGAGAGGGTATTGGCGCTATTGGCGACAGCCTAACAGATGAATACCTTGGATCCGGAGCTATAACGGAAACCGATCTGCCCGCGCTTAGCTGGGTACAACTCCTTGTACAGCTAAGGAGTATCGATTTTGGCCCATTGGAAATGAACCCCAGCGTGCGTGGAGAACCTCGAAGTAAGGGGTATGAATATAATTTTGCCCGCGCAGGCGCTGCAGCTGCCAGCACCCCTTTTTTTATGCCAGCTGGCTCAGATATTATTTCTCAGGCTAATGGTCTTGCCCCGCATGTTACTTCCGGTGATGTGGACATCGTCTTTACAGGGGTAGGTCATAATGATTATTTTTACCGTGATTACCTTGGCGGATCATTACAAAGCGGTACACGACCAGATCTTTTTGTCCTGGACAATCCTGACTACCTTGCCTTTGAAGATTCTGTTTTTACCGCGATTTTCGCGGCAATTGATATCATTCTTGATGCCAGGCCTGCTGATCCAGCTAAAATTATTGTTTCCCCCCTTCCCCCTTCTACTCTTGAGGGAGTCGATTATTTGGTACCAGCCATGGCACAGCTCAATACACGTCTTGATACAGAGATAGCGGACCGTGTAATTGCAGGTCAGGACATAAGTGTTGTAGATATGTATGACTGGGGGGCTGCTCGTTATGATGCAGATTCAAATATCCTGATCGGACCTTACATAATTCCTTCTGACTCAAAAGCCCAACTGTCACAAACCATATCTACCGGAACATCCGGGGCAGGCCCCTGTGATTCGGTTGGGCGCTGTTCCACAATCGCCTATTCCTTAAATCTCGTCTGTCACGACACACCGGGCGGTCATCCGGGCACGGTCATGCAGGGACTGATCGCCAATGAAGTACTGGAAGTCTTAAATACACTCCTTTTTACGCCGGTCGCGCTCCTTTCCGATGATGAAATTATTGAAGCTGCGGCACCCGGATGTAGCACGCCTGATATAGATACAGATGATGACGGCACGCCAGATTGTACAGACTATTGTCCTGATGACCCGGAAAAGACCAGACCCGGTGCCTGCGGTTGCGGTTTTACAGAAGCATCTTGTGCTGTCGAAAAAGACAAAGACGATGATGACGATGACAGCGATGGAGGGGGTGGCGGTGGAGGCTGTTTTATTAAAGCATTAACGATTTTCCATTGAACCAATAATTATTCACCACCAGTCACAGAGAGCACAGAGGAATTTTTTATACCGGCCGGGAGAAAGACGGCCGGTATAAAAGACCCTAATCCCGCTAAAGCAGGACAACAAGCATACTTGGTACGGCAAGTACTTAAAACGCCGTAGGCTGGCTGTTTTTCAATAATCCCGCTGTAGTGTAGCGGGATTGTTGAAAAGATAAAGCTGAGTTGAATAGTGCCGTTTACTATTCATACGAAACTTATGCCTTTGAGGTAAAAAACACCTCAGTGGACTCTGTGGCTCTGCTTGCAGATCGTAGCTTCAGCGGAGTTCTGTGGTGAAAAAAACCAGCAAAAAAAGGGAAACCGAAAAGCCGGTTTCCCTTTTTAGCTTTTTGCTCAGATTAAACGATATTTGTCACCTGCCCACATACTCCGCGTAAGCCATGGCAACTGTACGGTAAACAAAATGAGCCATTTTTGAGAACGGCAGGAAAGCGAATAGGTTGAATACTGCCACAAGGTGCGCCCAGTAAATGGCAAACGTAATTGCCGGCATACCAGGCATACCGATCCTAGTCATTTCCGCGAGCATCCCTGTCACGCCGATAATAAAGACAACCGCCAGCAAATACCAGTCTTTATAGCTAGTGGTACCGTCTGTCTTGTCAAGCCGGTTTTTGATCAAAAGCCCGCTCCCGATAATTATCGCCATGCCTGCCACATTGGCAAGCGCTTTAAGAGGATTCGGAATAAACTTCAGAAACATTTGGGGATACGGCCCGGGCATATTGAGTCCATACAGCAGGAGAACGCAGACACCGGTAACAATAGCACATCCGATAAATCCAAACAGGAGCATCATGTGCGGAGTTGCCCGGTCACTGTTTTCACTGCACTCGTTAAATTTCTGGTGTTTTAATATGGTTATGACAACATTTACAAAGGCTTTAAGAAAATTCGGGGTAAACACATCCATTACCGAAAAATCGGTTTTCTCGGCTTTACCTTCAATAACCGCGTTCGCGTGGATATCGGTCAGAAACTTCTTCAAACCAAGAGCCAGGATAACAGCAACTGCCAGGGAAAGGGGCACAAAAGTAAAATCGACCAGCCACGTGGAGATGAACTGGGCATGGGCGATTGGCGCGCCATCACCGTGAGGTCCGTGGTACCAGTGAAATTTCTGCAACATACCGATGGGGATCATCTCATTAACAGCGTGAAAAATTTTATCCATGGTTTTACCGTGGGCCATTGTAATATAAGCCATAAGACCAAACCAAAGACCTGGTACAACCAGAAGCAGCAACAGCATCTTTGAATTGTTCACTATCTTGCCCAGTGATTTTGGCGTAGCATATTCCGTAATAGCATACGACCGCACAGCACTCAACACTTCCCCTGGCTTAGCATCTCGCGGACACAGGTCAGAACAATCCCCGCATTCATGGCACAGCCAGATATCTGCATTGCCCACCAGCTTGTCTTTCAGCCCCCAGGACGCGGCAAGCATCTCTTTTCTTGGGAACGGCTTTTTGTCCGGGGCAATAGGACACGCAACAGCGCATGTGGCGCACTGGTAACATTTTTTAAGCGAATCACCACCTAGCCCGACAACTTCATTGATAAATCCCAGATCCGGCTCGGCAAGGTATCTGTCACTCATGTTATTCCTCCTGCATTTATATTGTTAGCTTAAATATAAGCTTTTTGTTTCAAAAAACCCGCTGTACTAAAATCCTTTAAACGGGTTCGGGCCAAGTGCTTCCACTTCTTCTACAAAATCATTGATCATCTTCGGAAGCTTGTCACATTCATCAATACCAATCTCAAACTGAGTGACCCGCTCCTCCTCAAGGGCAAGGCTCGACAATGCATCACCAATCTTTTTCATTCTGATGCTGGCAAGCTCGCTCCCTTTTACAAAATGGCACTGGTAATCATCACCATGTTTGCATCCTAAAAGGAAGGCGCCGTCCATACCCTGTGCAAGAGCGTCTTTGATCCAGATAACATTAACCGATCCAAGACACCTGACTGGTATAAAGCGGACATCAGCTGAAAAAGAGAGCCTTTTCAATCCCGCCATATCCAGAGCCGGATATGCGTCGTTTTCGCAGACAAGCCCTAAAATCCTAAAAGGCGGCTCATCATAATCGTCTTCAGACGGCACACCAATTGCCTTTACCTGTGAACCGATGCTGTCGATACTGTAGTCCGCGAAACCGATGATCCTTTCAGGGCAGGCACCCATACAGGTTCCACAGCGCCGACATCTTGTGGGGTTCGGCTTTGGCGTACCCTTTTCATCATCATCAAGGGCGCCGAACGGGCACTCTTCTGTACACCGCTTGCACTGGGTACATCTCTGGAAGAAGAAATCCGGGAAGGTCATATCCCCTGATCTCGGGTGAACCGCCATCCCCCTGTTGGCGGATTCAATACACTGAATCGCCTTGAGTGTGGCACCAGCAGCATCCTCGATAGATTCCTCTATGGTCATGCTCCGCCTGATGGCGCCGGCAGCATAAATACCGGTCCTCTGTGTTTCATAAGGGAAACAGATAAAATTTGAATCAGCGTACTCATCAAAAATATCGTTGTCACGAAAAGCCGGCCCCTGCCTGTAAGCAAGATTAACAACCGGATCGTCCACTGTAGCAGGTACCATTCCCGCAGCAAGCACAACAAGATCCGCGTTGATCTGGATCTTGTCACCTAAAAGCGTATTGTCTGCTTCAACCACCAGTCCGCCACCGTTTTTGGAAACACCGGTCACAGCACCCTTTGTCAGGAATATACCCTCGTCCTGTTGAATAGTTTTGTAAAAATTCTCCTGCAGTCCCGGGGTACGAATGTGCTGATAAATCACGTATGCTTTTCCGTCACCGTAATCCTCACGCACATATTTCGCCTGTTTGAGTGATACTAGGGATGTGACAGCACCGCAGTAATTAAAGTCGCTGTCATCTTCCTCTTTGCCCGGACTCTGGACAAACACAACAGATTTTGCCTCTTTGCCGTCAGAAGGCCTTGTGATTTTCCCTTTGGCAGCAATCGCCTCAAACTGGTCATTGGTGATCACATCCGGATCCCCGATACTGAGGTGAGTATAATCGTCTCCCTCAATCGCATCCGGGCGCCAACCCGCTGCAAGAACAACCGCCCCGAACATTTCACCATTCGGGTCCATCTGCAGGATGTCCTCCCGCCCTTCATTGTATTTTAGGTAAGCTTCATGTTGCTGTTCAACATCAAGCTCTTTCCCGTTTTCATCCAATTTCATCTCTTCAGGAAGCGGAAATGGAACGTCAAACGGTATCTTTTCACCCGGTTTTTTCATGGTAACGGTAAATTCGCCGGGCTGGCCTGCGATACGTGCCACAACAGTGTTTGTTTTGACGTTAATCTTTGAATCCGCTTCGACCTTGCTTATTATGTCAGAAACAATTGGTGAAATAAGACCTTCCGAAGGATCCGCTGCGATCGGCATCTGTTTACGGAGCTTTGCCGCATAACCGCCAATCGAGTCTTCCTTCTCGACGATGGTCACTTCATAACCTGCCTTTGAAGCATCAAGGGCCGCTGACATGCCGGTTATACCGCCGCCAAGTACCAGAATCTTCCTGGTAAATGTGTCTGGTTTATACGGCTCCGGCAGTTCCACCTTCTCAACCCGGATCATGCCCATTTTAATGTAATCTTCGGCAAGCATCTGAACCCTGTCAAAATGCTCTTCATCACCCTTCTGTTCTTCTGTAAGGGCCGGGAATTCTGATCGTGGATGGGACCATGCCACCTGCTCTCTCAGGTTCACCCTTTCCACAATACAGCCTGCCCACCGGAAGACATCGAAATTCACGCGGCGTGAGCACGCGCCGATCACAAGGGCGTTTGTCCCGCTCTCGACATCTTTATTTATTAGTTCCACACCTTCTTTTCCGCACAAAAACTCATGTGTCTTTACAGGAAGCCCTTCCTCCTCCGGAACATCACAGAGGTCCTTAATGTCAAGGGAATCCCCGATACCACAGCCTGTGCAGATATATACACCATATTTTTTACTCATGGATAACCTCCTACCTGTTGACCAGGGTTTGAATAGCCTTTAAGGCCATGCCTGTGGCATTCTGGTTTGAAGACATTACGTCAGCCGGTTTGTTCGCACAACCAGCGGCAAACATACCCCCTTTTTCAAAGTCATTCACAATAAATCCGTCCGCGCTTATTTTCAGATCCGCGTTCGGCTTTGCGGTTGCCGCTGACGGCTGCATACCTGTTGCGAGAACAGCCATGTCAACGGTCTGGCTGACCTTGCCATCCTCTATTGTGTCTTCCGCGACCACGGTAATGCTACCGTCGGCCTCTTCACTCACCTCAGCAACCTTGCCCTTGATAAAAATCACGTTTTCATCCTCTTTAAGGGCCTTGTAGAACTTCTCATACCTGTTGCCCGGCGTGCGCAGATCAATATAGAACACATAAATCTTTGCTTCAGGATACCGTTCCCTGATGTAAGTCGCCTGTTTCAATGACGCCATGCAGCAGATATACGAACAATAGGGAAGATGATTTTCATCCCGTGATCCAGCGCACTGCACAAAAGCGATACTTTCCAGTTCCTTGTCATCAGACGGGCGGGTTATTTTCCCTTCTGTGGGTCCCGCAGGAGACGCCAGCCTTTCCAGCATCATGTTTGTAATAATGTTCTTGTGTTTTCCAAAACCGAGATTGTCAATCTTTTCCGCGTCATACGGCTCCCATCCGGTTGCCCATACTATCGCGCCAACCTTCAGAGTGACGGTCTTCGGTTCCATGTCAAGGTCCACTGCATCATACTTACACGCCTCTTTGCACTTTGCCGCATCGTCCGCGCCTATCTTTGATGAAATCACATATCTAGCCGGAAACGCCATGCTGTTTGGCAGATAAGCCGCCTTGGTTTTGTTCATGCCAAAATTAAATTCATCGGAAATTTCTGTTCCGCATACGTCAACGCACTCGCCGCAGCATGTGCAGTTTTCGTTAACAAACCTGGGACTCATCAGAACCGTAACTTCATAATCCCCTGGACCGCCCTCTACTTTTTGGACTTCAGCCATTGTATAGACCTTGATGCTCGGATTGTCCTTGATCCGCCTGAAATTGATTTCCAATCCGCAGGTAGGGGGGCATAGCTTTGGGAAATACTGATTAAGCTGCGCCACTCTTCCGCCCAGGTAAGGATTCTTTTCAACCAGAAATACTTCATACCCCACTTCGGCAGCTTCGAGGGTAGTGGTCAAACCGCTTATCCCTCCTCCAACCACCATAATGCTTCCACTGATAGGGGCTGCGTTGTCTGTTGTCATGCTATCCCTCCATGCATTAAAGTTAAAAATTATATTTAAAAAAAGTTTTCGCCTGTATCCATATGCTTAAAAATTTTATATAACATAAAATCCTTAAGCATCAGGGTGCAGCAGGAAGTCTCCGCTTCAAAAAGTACTTAATAAAAACCTCCAGGGCCTTTCGGCACCTGGAGGTTTATTATTATAGATTACTACACAAAAACACTCCTCTCTAGTCAGGAATGATCTTGATGTAATCGACTTTCTTAAGCGCCCACTCGTTTGTTGCTTTGTCATAAGTGGAGTTGGTGAAGCAGAACCAGTTCTCGTCATCCTGTCCAGGATAGTCTGCCTGATAGTAGAAACCAGGATAACGTGTCTCTTTCCTGTACTGGATATGACGCAGGTGAGCTTCAACAGTGAAAATACGATGCGTGATTTCCCATGCTCTCATCAGCTCATGGAGAGATCCGGCAGCCATTTTTTCACAGTCTTCGCGCATTACCACGAGAAGGTCTATACAGGTTTCAAGCATTTTGCTGCTTGTCTGATAGAATGTGGATGTTCCAGCACCATACTCATGGGTGGCTTTCATCATGCGGTACATCATACCTTCTGGTTTGATGTATTCGGGATTGATGTCTTCAGCTGTTGTGTATTCAACATTGTCAAGATACGTACGGACCGGTTTGTAAACCAGGTCTACCAGCTCATCATTGCTCTCTTTGATGGTCGGTGCGAAATCAGCATTGTCGCGTACGAACTTTGCCATTTCCTTAGCAGCCATACGACCTTCAGCATGAGAACCTGAAGAAAACTTATGGCCTGATCCGCCAACACCGTCGCCTGATGTGAAAAGACCGGCGACTGTACTCATACGGTTGTAAACTTTGTCATTGTGCTTAATCTTGTATGCGTCAGGTACCCAGTCAAAATCCGGTCCTGAAGTCCACATACCGCAGCAGCCTGAGTGTGAACCGAGCAGGTAAGGTTCTGTCGGCATAACTTCTGAATTTTTCTTTTCAGGCTCGCAGTCTTGAGCGCACCAGAGGTTTGCCTGACCGCATGTCATATCGAGGAAGTCTTCCCAAGCTTCTGATTCAAGATGCTTGAGCTCTTTCTTGTCCATTGTCTCGCCAAGTGCTGCAAGGGCAGAAACCGTATCCATCAGGATCGGGCCGCGGCCTTCTTTCATCTCAAACAGCATCAGGTGGTTACGCAGACAAGTTGGTGTGATTGCGGCTGTTCCGTAAGGAGCGTATTTTTCCAGCTCTGCCTTAGCAGCATCACTGCCCGCGAAAGCCTCTCCAAGACCG
Organism: Desulfobacterales bacterium; assembly: GCA_028277765.1. Lineage (GTDB taxonomy): Bacteria > Desulfobacterota > Desulfobacteria > Desulfobacterales > SURF-7 > JANQFQ01. The sequence goes on along the minus strand of JANQFQ010000079.1, from coordinate 15,672 downwards.
TTAAGCGTTTTGGCCTTGAACAGAAGGAACCATGCGCCGACCGGGCCGTAACCATCTTTAAAACGGGCCGGGGTGAAACGGTTTTCCATCATTGTAAGCTCGGCACCTGCTCTGAGGGCCATTGTAAATGTGGAACCAGCGTTCCATACCGGATACCATGCGCGTCCTTTTCCTTCACCGACCGAACGGGGCTGATAAATATTAACAGCGCCGCCGCATGCAACCATCATAGTCTTGCATTTAATGATGTATACTTTATTTTCACGTACTGAAAAACCAACCGCACCAGCAATCTGGTTCGGATTGTTGGCGTCAGTCAGAAGCTCAACGATAAAGCAGCGTTCAATAATGTTTTCTTCGCCAAGAGCGAGTTTTGCAGCTTCGCCGACGATTCTTTTGTATGATTCACCGTTGATCATTATCTGCCATTTACCTGTACGAACAGGTGAAGCGCCTTCTTTCAGCGTACCCTGTTTCAGGCCTTTTTTACCGTCCAGGTTCTTTCCGTCTTCTGTTTTTTTCCAGACCGGAAGTCCCCATTCTTCAAAAAGATGGACAGAGTCATCAACATGACAGCCAAGGTCAAAAATAAGGTCTTCACGTACAATACCCATCAGGTCGTTACGAACCATCCGGACATAGTCATCAGGTGTGTTGTCACCGATGTATGTGTTAATAGCTGAAAGGCCCTGTGCTACAGCGCCACTTCTCTCTATAGAAGCTTTGTCGCACAGAAGAACGCTAGCGTCTCCGCACCATTTTTTGATTTCAAATGCCGTCCCGCAGGCAGCCATGCCGCCGCCGACGATCAGAATATCAACATTGTGCTCTTCAACTTCGGGATCTCTTACGGCTTTTAGTTCACCCTGTGGTTTATTCGGTAATGCCATATTATATCCTCCTTAAGATATCTTATATTCGTTATTGATCGTTAAAAATACTTTCTTTTCAGACTAGACAGTCTCTATCGGCTTCGGCAGTTCATAGCCGTCCGCTTCTTCTGTTGAAAGAAGGGCACTGTCAAGGTCTTGACCTTTAAGGTCAGGGTAAGCATTGGCACCACCCTCAGGAGTTGTCCTGATGGGGAACTTAAAGCGTTTTACAAGACCGTTTCTGAACTTACATGTCCACATAATGTCCTCTGTACCCATCATCGGCATAATACTGCTTCCCAATGGAACAAAGTCCGCGTATCCTCTAACTTCGATTGCTTGTGTGGGGCAGATCTTTACGCAGGAAAAACATTCCCAGCACTGATCCGGTTCCTGGTTGTAAGCCTTCATTTCATTCGGCTCAAGAACCATCAGGTCGTTTGGGCAGATATACATACAAGCAGTTTTCTCCCCGCCTTTGCAACCATCACATTTTTCTGAAATTACAAAACTTGGCATTTATTTACCTCCTAAAATTTGAGTTGTGATAAAATTATCAATCTCAGTTAATTCCAATTAATACATATTTATAAATTCTTTAACTATGCCACCTCCCTTCATAAATTTTTTTAATCGCTAAAGTTTGTTTTTTTTAATTTATATTTCGAAAGCATCTTTGTCTGTTGATGCTTATATCCTGCTAAATTTATTAGATTTTCAAGATATTCCTTTGAAAATCAGGCAGATACATCTTTAATAACAAAGGAAGCAAATTAACATCAGTGTATATAATTGTCAAGTGCTTTTGACCTAAAAAAACGCAAAATATAAGCCCCTTTTTCAGGCATGGTGAAGACTTCAATATCTGCTAAAAAAACATTTTGTTACTACCATATATAGTATTCAAAATGCTCTTAATATACACAAAACAGGACTGAGTGCTGTGCTAGATACTAGATACTGGAAACTGGATACTAGATAAGAATAATTGGGCGAGGGGACTCCACCCTTTAATTGTCCTGACCTATACTGTATGTAAAATCAAGTGTCGGTCAGGACACCTTATTTGACCCTGACCGCAATTGTCTGTATAATGACTTTTTTCTATTAACCTAAAAAAGGATACGCCACATGGAAGATGAAATGCTCCCTTTGTCCGATGATGACTCTTTCTGCTTTTCCTGTTCTAAAGAGCTTGACTGTTTTAATGAATGCTGCCGGGATCTTAACCAGTTTCTTACACCCTATGATGTTTTGCGTATAAAAAACCGTCTAAATAACACGTCCACAGAGTTCCTGAAAAAATATGCTGCCCTGCATATCGGCCCTGAAACCGGCCTTCCGGTGGCCACACTTAAGCCGGATAGCTCTCCAGAAATGAAATGTCCGTTTGTTACAGAATCAGGGTGCAGTATATATGAAGACAGGCCAGCGTCCTGTCGTACGTATCCTGTGGCACGGCTCGCATCACGATCCAGGGAGACTGGCATTATCTCAGAACACTACATGCTCATCAAAGAATCTCACTGTCACGGATTTGAACAGGATAAAACATGGACGGTCAAGGACTGGATAGAAGATCAGGAAATCGCAGTGTATAACCAGATGAACGATATGTTCATGGAGCTGATCAGCCTGAAAAACAGGCTAATGCCCGGCCAAATGGACTTGAAGGACGTTCGGATGTTTCAACTGGTCTGTTATGATCTAGACAGTTTCAGATCACATATCTTTGAAAAAGGATTTCTGAACGGCCAGGACATCGACGCCGAAACCAAGGAAAAGATTAAAGAGAGTGATGAAGAACTTCTGAAATTCGGCATTGGATGGATCAAAACAGCTGTGTTTGGGAACAAATAGGATGATAACAAAATGGAACTAAAAGGAAAAACAGCATTAGTCCTCGGGGCGATAAAAGGGATCGGCAAAGAAATAGGCCTGGCATTGGCTCGAAAAGGGGTTAATGTGGCCCTCACCTATTATGACTGGGAAGAGAGCCTGGATGAAATGAAACAGGATTTTGACCAGTTTGGCGATTCCCATATGATTGTGAAAATAAATCTGCTTGACACAACAGAAATATCCGGCCTTGTGAAAAAAGTTGTCGACAGATTTGGCGGACTCGATATCCTGATCAACAACATCGAAAGGGGTGGTTGGCCTGTTGTTCACGGCCCTTATATTGAAGAGCAGTGGGACCTTGAAATGGCGACTACCCTTCGCGCAAAAAGATGGGTATTTGACATTGCCCTCCCCTATCTGAAAGAATCCGGCAAAGGGATTGTAATAAACGTTTCCTCTATCGCAGGAATCCTAGGACGCTCGGGCCCTGTCGGCCTTGTGTTCAATGACGGCTACGCTGCCGCAAACAGAGGCATTTCTCTTTTAACAGAAACATGGGCCCGCATGGGCGCCCCAGAGGTAAGAGTAAATGAGATCATGCTCGGCATTGTAGAAACCCGCCATGGCGACAAAACAAGGGGCTGGAGCCTCCTGGCAGATGAACAGAAACAGGATATTATAAACCATACGCTCTTGGGCCGTATGGGAAAGATTGAAGACGTGGTTAAAACTGTCCTATTTATTATTCAAGACGCCCCGTTTATGACTGGCAGTGTCATCCGGCTAGATGGGGGATATGTGCTGGGCGGAGAAAAAATGCACCCGATGCCGGAGGGCGTGGTTTAATTGTAAAAGTCTAGATTTAATTTTAAAGAGAGTGTTAGATTTATATTAAAATTAAGTCTTTAAATAAATGTAAAAACGGATATCTACAATGAACCCATCTTCTCGCATTAATACGTCCTGTTAACGCAATCTCACGAGTTTAGACCTGATCCTCCACACAAAGAATTTAATCCAGGAAAAACCGAACTTCATGAGTTCAGTATCATCTTTCGCAATTTTATTTAAAAGTGCTTTTTTTACTTTATACCGTTCAAGAAAACTGCTTTGAAACACAAATCCGCGGAACATATCCACATTATACGCAGCCATAAACGCCATCTTCCCTTTCTGGCCCTCTGGCCCTTCCCTTCCCCACGGATCTTTGTGAAACAGCCCTTTTATCTCCGACCATGCTGCGGTCATTTTGTGATATTCGCCAGCATCCTGGTCCTTTGTCCACTCAGCAACGGTCAATTCCTGTTCCTCGTGCTGCCCCTTGCAAAAGTCAGGTGGCCTGAAAAAATGAATCATCTGGGGTTTCCCTTTTGCTCCGTCAATCATCAGCCCCTGCTCCAAAGGAAATGTCCGGCAGGAGTCCGGTCTATCAGGATAAACCGAGCATCCTGAATCCGTGAGAAAAGGACATGTCCTCTCTTCACTATCAGACATCTTCAGGAGAACATCCGGGTAAAAGTTGTTTTTCCGCATGACCATATCCACATACCGGTCAAGGAAGACATCAGAAGAAATGTCAAGATTGTTTTTGAGCCTGATAACATCATATGGATACAGAAACAGGTTGAGGTTTCTACAGCACAGATTAAAGCATTCAAGGTCCGAGTGACACCTGAAATGAAACTTATCGTAAGCCTTCAGCCGCCTGCCCGGTAAGTTCTCTATGTCTTTTATGTCTACTGCTTTCATCGTTATAATACCCTAAAAATAAAAGTATACTCGTCTTACAATCCCCCCTTTATAATGATAAAAGCCATCTTGTCCCTCGATCCCCCGTTGAAAAAGGGGGAAGATTTTTGCTCCCCGCTTAAGCAAAGAGGGGCTGGGGGAGATTTGATACTGATCACTTATTCAAACCCGATCACGATCACGATTTTAAAATGGCAGAGCAGAGCGATACCACGACTTTAGGCACTTGTAACTTTAGGCACTTTAGGCACTTTAGGCACTTAAATAGAGTATCATCTCCGCCACTGTCATTTTCATTTTTTCCTGATAACCCGACACCTCTCTCAGTCCTTTTTCCGCCTTTACCATTTCAATATACAGCGGGGTACGGTCAAATTGATAATATCCTTTTTCTTCAAAAAGACTGGTTCCGGTTTCGCACCCAGGGCTGTAAATAACGCCCTGCCCCGGCCGGCTAAGCTCGTTCGGCACACCGTGGAGCCGGCATATCATAGGCCGGTAGTTGTACAGAACACATCTTTCTTCAACATTAAGCGGACACAAGAGCCGTACAGGCTTACCTTGCCTGTCAAGGGCCTCAGTCTTCTCACACACATCCTGTGCCCTGGATTCAATCTCTTCCCTTACTTTCCTCTCAAGAGTCATCAGCCCTTCTGCCAGGCATAATAATTCAGCAAGTGTATGATGATAAAACCGCGTGTAACAACAGTTGTCCATACATCCGCTGCATGTCAATGCATAATGCTTAGCCGCCGCCTGATACTCTCGGTCCATTTCAGTATATATATGTTTCAATTTGTTAATGTGAGGTGCTGTGATTGATGCCGGGATTTTCGAAAGAGAAAGCGCTATAGGTTGTTTGTGTTTCGTGTTTTGAAAATTTGATATTGTTTCGCCTGTCCCGTCGCCGGGAGATTTCGGATTTCGGATTTCGTGCTTCATATGTTTCGTGTTTAAAGAATAATGGACAATCAACTAAAAATGTTTAGCATCCTTGACAGCAATGAATAAACTATACAAGCGGTGATGGAAAAAATACCCCCGCGTACAGATCAAGAGCGTGCCTGTCGGTTATGCTCGCTATGTAATCACAGACCACTCTTTCAGCCGGCTGGGCATGGCTGTTACATCCCGGCATCTCCAGCTTTTTGAGTTCCCTGTCAAACACCTCTTCATTTTCTATAAAGAAGGAATACAGGTCTGAAAGAATTTTTTTGGCCTTTACAAACTCTTTGTGAACCTTGCGTGACCTGTACACATTATCATACAAAAAACTTCTAAGCTCTACCATGGCGCTTGAAACTTCCTCGCTTGTTTTAATACACAAGTCATCTCCATCAGCATGGCTGTTAAAAATCAGGTCATTTATCATTGTGGTGGCGCGTTCAGAATGTGTGTGTCCAAGGACTTGTGTGCACGATTCCGGTATCAGGTCAATTTCAATAACACCGCTCCGCACAGCATCATCAAGGTCATGGTTCAAGTATGCCATTATATCCGCTATCCTGACAATCCGCCCTTCAGCAGTGAATGCCATTTCATCAGGATCATCCGGAATAATTTTCCCAAATCCCTTTGAGTGCTTCAGGATACCGTCCCGGACTTCATAGGTCAGATTCAGCCCGTTTCCGTTATTCTCCAATATATCAACAACACGAAGACTCTGCTCATTATGGGAAAAACCGTTTGAAAATATCTCTTTGAGAGCTGTCTCACCCCCATGACCAAAAGGTGTGTGTCCCAGGTCATGGCCGAGGGCGATGGCCTCTGCGAGGTCTTCATTCAGGCGCATGGCTCGAGTCACTGTTCGTGCCATTTCAGATACCTCTAGGGTATGGGTCAACCTTGTCCTGTAATGATCCCCAAGGGGGGAAAGGAAAACCTGGGTCTTATATTTCAGCCGGCGGAAAGCATTTGAATAGACAATCCTGTCCCTATCCCTCTGGAAAGACGTACGTATGGGACAAGGTTCCTCATCCTTTTCCCGCCCGCGGGATTCTAAACTGAGACACCCATATGGAGATAGAAAACTCTTTTCGCGCTTTTCAAAATCTTCCCTTATCGACATGCTCAGATACTATCCCTATGAAACTGTAATTGTAAAGAAATATTTGACTCTTTTCCTGCGGGATTTTATTGTTAATTTATAATTTGATACTTGCCGCTAACCGGCATCCAGAATCTAGCATCCCCGCTAAAAAGAAGCGGGATCTGCGCTTCGCTACGACTAGCATCAAGGATCTTTATCACATGAATCACACACTGCTGGCATACAAATAGTGTCTCCGCAGTCAAGTTTAAGGAATACCCCATGACTGGTCATCGTTTAAAAATGGGTGAAATAAAAGATTTTCTAACAGGTGAGTTTCTGGATGACACCCATGACGAGCGGTATATTCAAAAAATAGCCCGTCTGCTGGTTGAAGAAAAAGGGTATTCAAAAAAGGAGATAACTGCTCGCAGGGAAATCATTGTAATAGCGGGTGAAAACAGGGCGAAGCTTAAAATAGATTTCCTGGTCTCTATTTCAGAAAAAATCTGCATGATCATACAATACGGACCCGGCTCCCTGGTAACAAGACAGCGGCCATGTATTGCCCTGTCCAGGATAGCAGCACCCTACCAGATACCGGTTGCTGTGGTCACCAACGGAGAAAACGCAGACATCATGATCGGCTCAACCTGTGCAGTAACCTCCAGCGGCCTTGAAGCAATACCGTCAAAAGAGGAACTGAAGAAAACCGCTTCAGAAGCCTCTTTTGAAAAAATTTCAAAAGAACGGGCCGAGCGTGAAGCAAGGATTGTCTATGCCTACGAAGTGGACGGCAGCTGTCCCTGCGATGATGATATCTGCAGGTTATAACCAAACTCTTTGACAAAATATCTATTGAATGACACTATAGCCGCGATGGACTATGAACATTACATGCAGAAAGCCCTGGCAGAAGCTGAAGCAGCCATTGCTAAGGATGAATTTCCGGTAGGATGCGTTATCATTTATGAAGGAGAAGCCCTTGTTACAGGGTCAAGGACCGGAACGTCAGGAGACATTTCAAATGAGATCGATCATGCTGAAATCATCGCGATAAAACGGATGGTCGATCTGGGGATGGAAATTGACACCTCCAGGGCAAGCCTTTTCTGCACACTGGAACCATGCCTGATGTGTTTTGCCGCGATTATACTCAGCGGCATAAAAGAGATCGTTTACGCGTATGAAGATGTTATGGGCGGAGGTACAGGCTGCGACCTGTCCACCTGCTCGCCTTTATATAAAAAAAGCAATATATCTGTTGTCCCGAATATCATGAGACAGGAAAGCCTGGCTCTTTTTAAAACTTTTTTTGAAAATCCAAACAACAATTACTGGAGAGGCTCCCTTCTGGCGGAGTATACACTTAATCAAGACTGAGAATCTCTTGACACAAAATAAAAAATGATTAATATAGCGTAAACTATCTTTAAATAATAAAATTCGGTTAGTTATAAGATTTTTAAGAGGAGACCCAGATGATCCATGTCAAAAATCTGACCAAGTATTACAATGATTTATGCGCTGTTGACCGGATAAATCTAAACATCAGCAAAGGGGAGATACTCGGATTGCTCGGCCCAAACGGCGCTGGTAAAACAACCACCCTTAGAATGCTGACTGGTTTTTACCTGCCCACGTCCGGGGAGATCAGCGTAAAAGATTATTCAATCTATGATGACGCCCTTGAGATCAAAAAACTGATCGGTTATCTGCCGGAATCAGCCCCGCTTTACCACAACATGCTGGTGTATGATTATCTTAATTATGTTGCAGATATCAGAGGGATAGAGCAGGATAAAAAGCTTTCAAGAATCAAGGAGATAGCAAATCTCTGCGGCCTGAACAGTATCATGCACAAATCTGTTTCAGAACTTTCAAAGGGCTTCAAGCAGCGGGTCGGGCTTGCCCATGCCATGATCAGTGATCCTGAGATTCTGGTTCTTGACGAACCCACTTCAGGACTTGACCCGAACCAGATTGTTGAAATACGGGAAATTATCCGAAAAATCGGAAAAGAGAAGACCATTATCCTATCAACACATATCCTCAGCGAAGCTGAAGCCACCTGTGATCGTATTGCCATTATCAACAAGGGCAAAATCGTAGCTGATGACAGCACTGAAGCCATAAAACAGTCTGCTGGCAAAGAGGTTTTCATCACCGTCTCATTGAAAAATGCTAATACTGAAACTGCTAAATCAGAACTCAACAGTATCACCAACGTCAAGGATGTTAAACAGCTGAGTGACTCAGAGGGCGCTTTAAGTATCAGACTGACCTGCGGATCATCTAACGATCTAATGGAAACCATTTATAAAAAAGTAAAACAGACCGACTGGATCCTTACGGAATTTCACAAGGAGACCAAATCCCTTGAGAATATATTCCGGGAACTTACAAAGGAGAACTGACATGCAACAGGTTATCCATATTTTTAAAAAGGAGTTTAAAGACTATTTTATCTCTCCTATCGCTTATATTGTAATTTCAATTTTTCTTTTAGTTATCGGCGGCCTCTTCTTCTCATCTTTTTTCTATAACGGCCAGGCCAGCCTAAGAGGTTTTTTCATATGGCTCCCGATCATCATGGCATTTTTCGTTCCCGCGATAACCATGCGGCTCTTTTCAGAAGAGATCAATATCGGTTCATATGAAACCCTGCTTACACTCCCGGTGACAACCCTCGATGTAGTGCTGGGTAAATTCGCGGCAGCCTCGGCATTTGCGGCAGCCATGCTGCTCCCTACTCTCTCTTACCCGATATGCATTGAGATGTTCGGTGACCTGGACTGGGGTCCGGTTATCGGCGGCTATGTGGGAGCCGTCCTTATCGGAGCTACTTATTCAGCTGTAGGCCTTTTTGCTTCCGCTATCACCAGGAACCAGATTATCGCCTTCATTATCGGAATGGTCATCTGCTTTGCCATGGGCATTATCGATAAAATGCTGGTTTTTTTCCCGGCAGTTATTGTCACCATTGTTGAACAGCTGACTGCGGGTTTCCATTTCCAGAACATTTCAAAAGGGATTATCGACCTGCGGGATATTGTATACTTTCTAAGTGTCATCTTTATCGCGCTTTATAGTTCACGGCTCACCATTGAGGAAAAAGTTTAGGAGAAATTAAGATGCAGAAAAACCGATCGGAAAAATATGTCAAGTTTCTTGTATACATTGTGGTGATCGTCCTGATCAATATAGCAGGAATCTCATTGCTGCAAAAATTCAAGATAGACCTTACTACAAACAATTTGTTCTCATTGTCCAAAGCCAGCAAAAAGGTTATATCCACCCTTTCTGAGCCATTGACCATAAAGGTCTTTTTTACAAAAAACCTGCCGTCTCCTCATAATGGTACAGAACAATACCTTCAAGATCTTCTTGACGAATACGCTGCCAACGGCAACCGGCATTTTAACTGTCAGTTTTTCGATGTAAGCCCTGACGAAGGGATCAATGAAGAGACGAATGTTAACCGGAGCCTCGCGGAAAACTATGGTATCCATCCTGTCCAGATAAGAGTGGCTGAACAGGATGAAATAAAATTCAAGAAGGCTTACATGGGTCTGGTGTTAATTCACGGGGACTTGATCGAGCGTATTCCTACTATCCTTTCCACAAACGGACTTGAATATAAAATAACCAACGCCATACAGAAACTAAACAATAAAACCAGCGCTCTTTTAAGTCTGCAGGAAAATATCAAGATCAAGCTTTACCTCTCATCTTCCCTGAAAATTCTGGCACCTCACCTTCGCCTGAATGAACTGTCCAGTCTTGAAAGCAATCTCAAGGAGACCGTCAGCAAAATGAGTACTAAAAACTACGACAAACTTGAATTTCAGCATATTGATCCTGATACAGATAACATCCTGGAAAAAGACATAGAAAAGTACAATATTATGGCCCTTCAATGGCCAGCCCAGCCGCGGATAAATATTGAAGCTGGCAGCGGTAAAATCGGTCTTGTCATAGAATATGGAGAAAAATTTTCCACTGTCAAGCTCCTTAATGTCATCAATATCCCCATATTTGGCACCCAGTACAACCTGGTCGACACGAGCCAAATGGAAGATATCATAAATGAAAACATTGAAACCCTTATCGATATAAATGAGAACATAGGTTATCTCGCGGATCACGGGACTCTTGACCGTCTCGGCATGGAAGGCGTTGATCCTTCGGGCCGTCCAATGCGGGACACCATGAATAGTTTTTCCTCCCTTGTGGCTCAAAACTATTCGATAAAGGATGTCAAACTAAAAGAAGAAACGATCCCAGAAGGTCTCAAATGCCTGATCATCGCACGACCCACAGAACAGTTTTCAGACTATGAGCTCTTCCGTATTGATCAAATGCTGATGCAGGGGACCAACCTTGCCCTTTTTATCGATTCTTTTAATGAAATGATGCCTCAGCAGCAACAGTCTTTCAGAATGAACCAGGGCCCTGTGTACTTTCCCATAAATACCGGGCTTTCGAAACTCCTTTCCCATTATGGAATCCGAATTAGCAAGTCATACGTCATGGATGAGAGTTGCTATAAACAGCCACAGCCCGCCTATATGGGCGGCGGTGAAATAGCAATTCCTTTTGCCCCGATAATTAAAAGTCAGCAGATTGATCAGGACCGTGATTTTATGAAAAGTATAAAAGAGCTGATCGGGCTGAAACTTTCCCCCATTGAGCTTGATGAAAAAAAGATAAAAGACAACCTGTTGAAAACGACCAGGCTCTTTACATCGTCTGACAGAGCCTGGGAAATGTCAGGAAGAATCGATCTTAATCCTATGCGTATTGAAACTCCTGAAGATGAAGAAGAATTCAGCAGCTATGATCTGGCATATCTTATAGAAGGTGAGTTCCCCAGTTATTTTAAGGGAAAACCTGTACCGATAAAAGAAGTCGAAAAGGAAACAGCGGATTCAGACATTGAAAAGGATAATAAACCGGATGTTGATATGTCTCAGATTGTAAAATCCGGTGACATGATCGAAAAGAGCAAGCCCGCTAAAATATTAATTGTCGGATCATCTGAAATGCTGAAAGATAATCTGATCGATCAGGAAGGACAGTCAACAAACGCCCTATTAATCATGAATTTACTGGATGTCCTTAACGGCAGAGAAGATATTGCTGTGATGAGGAGCAGGGAACAGGGTTTCAATCCCCTTGATGACAGTACACCAGGAGCAAAATTGGCTGCCAAGTCTTTCAATATCGCAGGTCTTCCCGTGCTGGTTGTACTATTCGGTTTCTTTATTCTGCTCCGCCGTGGCGCAAAACGAAAACAGATACAGATGATGTTTGAAAAGTAAAAAACAGGAGAAGGTAAAGATGAAAAAAGAATATATTATACTTGCCGCGATAATTATCGCACTCTCTTTGTACCTGGCCTTCCACAAGTCAGGCACGACCCATTATAAGCTGCCGGAAATTGCCGGGCTTTCTTCAACCGACATTACCCGGCTTGAAATTCAGAAATCCGGCAGCACCATACTTCTGAACAGGACTGATAAAAAATGGCATATCGGATCCCGGGATTATCTGGCAGACACAGCCAAGATTGATAAAATCCTTGAAGCAATCAGCGGATTGCAACTGACAGATCTCATTTCTGAAACAAAAAGCTACATCCGCTACGATCTTGGGGATGACAAGAGAATTACTGTTAAGGCCTGGCAGGACGATATATTAAAACGTGAATTCGATATCGGCAAAACCGGCCCATCGCATCAACATACATTCATCCGGTTGGCGGGAGATGACAATGTTTACCAAGCCGCGGAAAATTTTCGCAGATCATTTGAGCTTTCAGAGGAGGACCTGAGAGATAAAACCGTCATGTTCTTTGAAACAATAGAAATACAAGGGGTTAAGATCACAAAAAAAGACAAGAGCCTCTCTTTGGCCATGAAATTTCCTGAAATAATGGTCAGCACTGACCAGGAGAAACCTGACGAATCAAAGCCACCGGAAGAACCAGAATGGCTTACTCCTGACGGGAAAAAAGGTGACCGGCAGGCACTCGATCGCCTCGTCTCTACTCTTTCCAGCCTCAAATGCGAAAAATATATTGAAGACACTAAAAAAGAAGATATGAAAAATCCAGACTGCACCATTGAACTGATAGGAGCAAAGACATACACGTTGTCCCTTTTTAAAAAAATGGAAGGCGATGAACCAACATACCACGCAATCTCTTCGGAAAACACCTATCCATTTGTTCTTCCAAAATGGAGAGCTGAAGATTTTATGAAAGATCCCGGCGAACTGCTGATGGAAGCTGACAAATGAGCGGCTCTGAAAAAGATTACACTCATGTTGAACTTAACCAGGAAGTTAATGCTATCGGTGGACGATATACCCTAACAAAAGAAGTCCGCCTCCCCTTTAATGACTTGGAAATTCTGTATGTGGTCGGTTCCGCTATGTTCGATACAACCTGCTGTGGTTACGGCGGTTGTAACTACGCCATGGTCCAGGGATTTATCATTGAATGGAAAACCAGGCAGGATGATGAAGGGCGGCATATCACACGCGTTGAACTTATTTTAGACCAAGCCCTTCAGAAAGAGATCAAGGCCCTTATTGAAAAACAGGAGACAGTATCCCAAGTAAATTTTTACTAGCCTGCACATCTCTCACACATCCATAGGTCTCCTGTTAACATCATGCATGGAATCAAATCTTATAAAGAGGTATAGCCCTAATGATATACAGGGAATTGATACTACTTGAATGGACGGTTATAGATAACTGCAATTTAAACTGCAGCTATTGTGTTAATAAAGGGCAATATACGCATAAACCTAAGGACCGTATTCTTTATGTGCCGGGACGCGAAGTTATGGTTGCTGAAAAAATCATTCAGCTGTCAGAATACGCTGAACATATAAAAATACATTTAACCGGGGGAGAACCTTTAATGGCCGACAATATCATCAAGGTATTTTCCTTATTAACCCGATCCCCTAAAATTTCCATTACCCTTATTACGAACCTGCGACAGATCACAGAGCTTGAAAATCACATTGTTCCTTTTCTTCGTTTTTTTACTATTCACGGGAGTATTCATATAAAATTCCGTACAGATGAGGAGATAAATAAAATTGTTTCTTTTATTAATAACTACCAGGAATTTCTGACCCTCTCATTAACTCAGGTTGACTATGAGCTAACAGAAAATGACAGAGCCAGACTTAATGAAATCAGTGAGCAGACAGGCCTGGAAATTGTATTTGAGCCTTATATACATCCTTACTCAAAAAAAGATGGCAATTTGGATGACTTAAGCAAATCACAGCGATTAGGTGTTAAGTTGGAAGAGATCACTGAAAAAGGTGAAGTTAAAGCAACACATCCTCTTGCCAAACGGTGCTGTCTTGGATATTCACACTTCCTTGTGCTTCCTGATGGCAACTTCTACTATGACCTTTGGTGCCACTCTGAAGCATACAAAGAAGGTGACTTTCTCACCCTTACATCATCAAATATTAATGACTACATGTTAGATGAAATGAAAAAGTGTCCTTATGCTTACTGCCCATGCAACCATAACCTTTTTCATTATGATTATTACCTACGGGCCTGTAAAAGACTTGGATATCCTGAGCATGAAATATTTCAGCCTTAATCCATCATAAAAAAACAATATTCTATCCTATCCTGCCAGGGAGACAATATGTTAACTTAATAGAGTTATTAATAGCGAAGATTTATCTATGATCGTTTATACGGTTACTCTTTGATCATGTTAAGAGGAAGGAGGAAGATCCTCACCTTGAATTTTATAAAATAATACAGGCGACAGAGTAGACGAAATAACAGCCACTAGGATAATAATCGAATATGTGGCAGGAGAGATCACCTTTAATGAAAGCCCTATGTCTGCGGCCGCGATGATGAGGGTCAGCCGCGATGCCAGAAGAACACCGGCAGCAAAAGAGCTTCGTTTTGTGTAGTGTTGCTTAAGGAGCATGCATGGAATAACTTTTACGAAATAAGCAGCAATAAGAAACACCGGCAGCAAAATAAGGCTTTTGGGGTTTTCCATAATCGGCATCAAATCAAACCGGACACCGACCATAATAAAAAACAAAGGGATAAAAAAACCGAAACCAACCCCATTAAGCTTTTCATGAAGAAGCTTCAGGTCGCTTTCTGCTGAAAGCATTGATATCAGGAAGCCTGCTAGAAACGCGCCAAGGATAATTTCAATGCCAATTTTCTGTGACAACACGATAAAGAAAATCATGATGGCAAAAGCAGCACGTGTCTTTATTTCCGTCCGTTGCAGGCTCGGCCGCTGAAGTGTTTTTATGGTTGCCGTCCGCCCAAGCAGATAATGGGAAAGCCGGTAGAAAACCACAAAAACAACAAAAATAATCAGGATCAGGAGAAGCTCCAGTGAAAGGCCCGAAGAGATTTTTGCCACGTAAACAGTGATCAGCAGCATGGTCATAAAATCAGCGACCAGGGACGAAAAAAGAATGTCCTGGCCAAACATGCTGCTGCTGACCCCTATCTCTCTCAATGTCGGCACAACAATACCCACAGAGGTAGTACTCAAAACAAGCGCTAGAAACATATAATCACTGACAAAATGAAGTTTGTACAATATGTAGGAAAAAGCGAGTGAAAAAAGGATGGTAAGAACAAACACCTGTGTTCCCAGGATGAAGGGATCATGTGTTTTTACCTGGTTTTCTTCATCGACGACATCAACTGTCTTCCGTTTTTTCTTTAAAAAAGAAAGATCAATCTCCATGCCGGACAGGAACATAAGAAATGTGAAACCAAAAACCGCAAGAAAATCGAGCCAGGGATCAGGCTGAATAATATTAAAACCGCTTTTCCCAATGATAATCCCGCAAACGATTTCACCCACCACAACCGGAACGTTCAGTGTTTTTAATTGAATCGTGACAAGCGGTACAAGGACCGCGAGTGAGGTTATAATCAATAGCGGCAGAAAATCGACTTCATGCATGGTCAGTCTCCAGGAATTTTTCTGCCAAACATATTATATCTTTATATCACAGATGACAAGTCAGAAAACAAAAGCATAGGTGCCAGATCGACGTTCCACTCCGACCAGCCATCCAGCATCCCTTCTTTCACTCAGTCCTCAGCACTCAGTCCTTTGTTATCCAGTATCTAGTATCTAGAAGT
>JANQFQ010000023.1 GCA_028277765.1 Desulfobacterales bacterium | reverse complement strand
GGTCTCCTTTCTTTTGTGGTTAATGTTTGCGCTTAACAAACGATTAACACAAAAGTGGTTTTATCTAAAGGAGACCACCTTTCTTATTTTATCGGGTTGCGTTTTTTAACCCAACAAAGCCATAACCGCTCAACCCAATCTACTATGTTGTTTCGTGCACAAGTACGATCTTAATTATGACACAGCCTGGGGGAAATATTTAATGATTAAAAACATTGTTTTAATCTGATATTTTGTAAAAGTTTTCGTTTTTTTATGAGTAGAAATTCTAATAGAATCTGACACTGTCTGTAAGATCGAATTTAGATTTATACAATTTATGTTTTTGGAATTTGAATTTTGGTCATTTGATATTGTTTCGGATTTAAAACTTTTGAAACAAATAAATGAGACCCAATGAGATAGATATGGCACTGTATGCAAAATCAAGTACTGGTCAATACAAATTATTAAAGGCGGGCGCGCGGCCCTTTTAAACCGGTTCTTAGGGCCGCGCTAGGACGGGAACTACTCAGGCGGCATTCACTGCATTATTAAAATTCAGCTTTTCAGCATCTTCTTTTTGTTCTTTTATCCTTTTGACTTGTGATTTCACTTGCTCTGCCTGTATCATTAATTTTTCAAACGGAACATCCATTTCTCTTGTCTTTTTTTGAACTTTATGAATTTGAATTTCAAGAAATGGTTTTCCCCAGTTCAGCATATAGACAGCAGCATCAACATTCTTAAATGGACCGGCTTCAGCGGCAACCAGATCACCTTTATTAAAATACAAATACCCGGTCTCACTTTTAAACTCAGCTTTTATGGTACACGTTTTTTCTTCAAGCCGAATAACTTCCATAAAAGAAGAAAGACTCAACCCCCAAACCTTATTTTGTAATGATTTATTAACTGGCAGTTTGAATCTTGCCCGTAAATAGTTTATAAATTTATTTATTTTGAAAGGTTTTTTCAAAAACATAATAGGGCTAATCTCTTTTAGCTTCATGATGTATTCAGGATTATCATAACCGCTCATAACAAATAACGGGGTTTTCGGGAAAAACCTGTTAACATAAGACAGAAAATCAAAACCATCCATTACCGGCATTTTTAAATCGGTCAATACCATGTCAACTTTTTTATGGCTGATAATTCTAATCGCTTCATCAACGTTGGAGGCGGTCAATACTTCCAGATTTTCGGAATAGGGCTCCAGTGTATCCTTAAATATTTCTAAAACACTCAAATCGTCATCTACTATAAGCAACCTTCTCATAATTCTGTTATCCTAAAAATTCAATTGTTTATAAGCATCTCATCATGCAGGCTAAAAAAAATAACTCAACTATGAAGCTTTTCTTCTATTATGTATGATATTTTTTCGTTGAAGCCCTTCTACGACTAAATGTGATACAGGAAGCTTAATGTCCCTCACTTTGTTTACATTTCTCTCATCAAACTCCACGATAACATCATCCCAGGTAATCATTTCTAAAACAGCTTCTTCTTTTTTTTGATACCGGGTTTCAGCCGCCGTCAATGTTCCTTCGACAAAATATATTTTACCCTGTTCATATTCTGTTTTGACAGTTATTGTACATGTCTTTTCTTCCATAGCAATAAGCTTCATAAAAGAAGGGAGAGTAACCCCTGATATATATCCCTTTGTTTTTACATAGAATTCTTCCTGTATTATCTGGGCCAGGTCATCAAGCTGCACCGGCTTACTGATGAATTTAAGAGAACCGAGCATATCTGCTTTTTCTCTATTCTTTTGAGAAGCTTTTGCGGACATCGCATATACGGGCGTATTGGGATAATGCTTGCTCATATACGCGATAAGTTCAAATCCATTTAATACCGGCATATATAAATCGGTTAATACCAGGTCAATCTTTGTGTTTTTTATAACATTAATAGCCTGTTGACCGTCTTTCGCAGTGACCACTTCAAACAGTCTTTCTTTCTTTTTAAGCACATGTGAGAAAAGAGAACGAAGAACCCTGTCATCATCTACAATAAGTACTTTTTTCATTGTCGTGCCTCCTTAATAAATATTTTTATCAAAATCTGTTTTTTTATCTTTCTATCAATTGAACTCATCACGTTTCCTTTAAACTTGTTAGTTGTGCAGTATGTTATTGCAAACAGGGTGCCATACTTCAATGGCACCCGCTGATTTCTATAATTGATTGAAATTATAAAAGAAACTACAATGTCTGGCACTTAAGGTGTAACGGAAGTTAACAAAACAGAAATTCTATGTGTAACACAAGGAAACAGGTAAATATCCTGGCTCGGAGAGCCAGACTTTAGGTTACCCCTAAAAGGTGATTGCTTATGAATACTTACGCTGAAAATCCGAAATCCGAAGCACGAAATCCGAAACAAATCCGAATATCGAAATCCAAATGTTCAAAACAATAGACCGTATACCACAAGGGTATAAGTTGCGTTTTTGTTTCTGTAATTTGAATTTTGGTCATTTGATATTGTTTCGTCTGTCCCGTCGCCGGGATATCAAATGGTCAAAATTCAAATATCAAAACAAAAGGCAATTTGAATTGAAAATTTAAGCGTTTATGATTTTGAGCATTTGAACATTTAAGTTTTGAATTTGTTTCGGATTTCGGATTTCGGATTTCGTGCTTCGGATTTAAAACTTTTTAGAACAAATGAGACCCAATGAGACATGAAACTGTATGTAGAATCAAGTATAGGTTAAGACACAAAAATTAGCCGGGTTCCATCACTTAATCTTATATTTTTTCACTTTCTCTATAAGGGTTTTTCTACTGATACTGAGGAGTTCTGCTGCACGGGTTTTATTATTTTCTGTCCGTTTCAGCGCCATCTTAATATAAAATTTCTCCATCTCCTTTAAATCCAGGTCAGATATCGACGCATCATCATCTGTTTCAAACGGGAAATGGCTGGTGGTGATGAATTGTTCTCTGCAGGTAATAACCGCCCTTTCGATAATATTCACCAGTTCCCGGACATTCCCGGGCCATTCATAATTGATAAGTGCTGCCGTGGCATTGTCAGCTATCCCTTTGATATCCCTGTTATATGCCTTACTAAACTTATTAACATAATAATCAGCTATTAGGGGTATATCCTCCTTTCGGTCCTTGAGAGGAGGAAGAGTAATTGTATATACATTTAACCTATAAAAAAGGTCCTGACGGAAATCGCCGTTCTCAATATCTTTTTCAATATCAGCATTTGTCGCGGCAATAAGACGAAAATCTGAAGATATAATCTGCGTCCCACCAACCCGCTTGAACGTATGAGTCTCGATTACTCTCAGCAGTTTTGCCTGCAAAGACAATGATGCGTCTCCAATTTCATCCAGAAAAAGCGATCCTTTGTCTGCAATCTCAAAAACACCTCTTGTCTTACTGTCCGCTCCTGTAAAGGCCCCTTTTTCATGGCCAAAAAGCTCACTCTCCAAAACAGTTGATGCGAATGCACTGCAATTTACCGCAAAAAATGGTTTTTCCCGCCGATCGCTCGCATCATGTATCGCCCTTGCCACCAGTTCTTTACCAGTACCTGTATCACCAAAGATCAAGACATTTACCGGCAATCCTGCAACATCACTAATTGCCTGATATACTTTCTTAATTTCGTCTGACTGGCCAATAATCGATTCTGGTTTTTCCACCCAGTAGGACTTTTCTTTTTGCAGGGATTCAATTTCACAAAGTCTCTTCCGCTTCTCAATGGCTTCGCGTACAGTGGTCCATAGCAGGGCGAGTTTATCATCTATCGGTTTTTCAAAATAATGGAAAGCCCCGTTTTTAACTGCATTTATGGCATCCTCAGCAGAACCATAAGCGGTAATTAGGATGACAGGAATGTTCGGATACATGTTCTGAACATTTTTAAAAAGATCAATCCCGGTCATTTCATTTTCTTTTAATTGAATATCTGTAATAATCATATCAAATTCTTTATCTTCAAGCTGCTTCAGCCCATCTTCAGCTGATGTTACCGGAACAATGTCAAAATTGTCAGCTTCTTCAAGTACGAGAAAAAGATCGAGAAATGCCTCATTGTCATCAACCAGTAAAATTTTCGGTTTTAGCTCCTGCTTTGTCATATAAATAAATCCTTGTTTACGGTTATTTTATTGCCTCAAATCAGTTAAAAGGGATCGTGTCATAGGGTAACACGATAGCACTGGATATCGTTAAGTTTTGTGACAGCTATTAATAAAGCAATAGTATAATATAATAGAAATTAAAGGGTTTGTAAGTTTATTTCCTTTGGCACACAACCTGCATAGATAAACGTTACAAGGAACAAAATAATGAAAATGAATTTTAATTTTAAAACATAATAGCTGAAAACAATGAGAAAAAAAAGAAAAATTTTAGTCATTGATGACAATAAAAATAATTTTGAAGCTTACAAAAGTTTTTTTGAGCTTGAAAAGTTTGAAATGTATTTTGCAGATAATGGTGAAAAGGGATTGCTGGCAACAAGAAAAATCATGCCTGATATCATCCTCTTAGATCTTATGATGCCTGTAATGAACGGATATGAGTTCCTGGAAATAATAAGGTCTGAATCAATTTTTGATGATATCCCGGTTCTGGTAGTAACAACAAAAAACGGCTCAGAAGGAGCCGTAAAAGTGTTTAATCTCGGCGCCAATGATTATCTTAGAAAACCTTTTGATATAGAAGAACTGATATCCAGGACAAACAATCTGATTACGGTTAAGCAGTCCAGGGCTTCATTAAAGGAAGAAAACAATTATCAGCGGAAGTATCAGCGCTTTCTAGAAGAGGAAATCAAAAAATGGGCTTACAAAGCTGTTCATTATGAGAAAGCTTTTAAGATTTATAGGAATAAACAATGATTCTTTATCAGTATATGATTTCTGTAATAGGGGGACACAATGCAAAACACGGAACATAATGCCAAAAAAAACGATCTATTAAATAGCCAGGGCTCTCATAGCGCTAAAATGGACAATAAGTTTTTGAGAAATATCAGACACGATTTGGGCACACCTATTCACAGTATACTCGGTTTCATCGACCTGTTGGACGGTCAATATTTTGGAGAGCTGAACTCAAAGCAAGTGCGATATATAAAACAGATTGAAAACAATAGTATCACCCTGCTCTCTCTAATCAATAATGTAGTAGATATTTTATTAATTGATTCTAATGGACTTAAACTCGACTTAAACAATGTCTCCCCATCGGTTTTTATAGATGGTGCTGTTGAGAAAGCAGCTGATCAGTTTTCTGAAAAGGACGTTGCGGTAAACGCTGAAATAGAAAAGGATCTCCCTTTTGTAATGGCAGATGTTAAAAAGTGTGAGCAGATCATGCTCGGCATTTTAATGCTGTCCTTAAAGAACATGCCCGCCAAAAGTGCTGTTAAGATTTCCGCTTATGCAAAGGACGACGATCAGGTAATGATAAGGGTTGGTAAAGACATTGATCTGGAAAAGGGGAATAAAGTTCTTAACATAAATACTGACAAGACAGATATTCTCATCGCTTTCTCTCACAGATGCGCTGAACTTCACGGTGGAGAATTCGGCATTGAACGCGACGGTACATTCTGGTTTACACTTAAACAGAGTTGCTGATTAAAATTATCGTATCTTAAAGGAGGAATAAAATGAAAGTGCTGGTTGTTGAGGATGATGCGTCCTCCCGGGATTATTTAAAAAATGTTATCGAGTACAATGGACATGTTATCACTACAGCTGCAGACGGTTTTTCCGGCCTTGATATTTATAAGGATTTCCAGCCCGATGTCACCATCGTCGATATAAAAATGCCTGGAATGGATGGGCTGGAGGTGCTCTCTTCAATACGCAAGCATAATAACGGTTCAATTGTTATTATGGCGACCGCCTATGGGTCAGAAGAATATGCCCTTCAATCCCTCAGACTTGGTGCCAATGACTACCTGAAAAAGCCGATCCGAAATGATGATCTTGTTAAACTCCTTCATAAATACGATACAAGGCCAGACACATCTCCTGTTCCATTGATTTCTGGTAAACAGACACATAGAAGGGACGAATTCTGCTTACACGGACAGGACGAATTAGGTACACATAAACCTGTGGACTCGAATAAAGGGCTCGCAGATAAAGACAGATCTTATAACAATTATTTTTCTGAAGTCGCTGTTTGTCCCTATTGTGAATCTGGAATGGGTATCCGGATTAATCGAAAAAGCTGGATGCGGTTGATACCGGGATCAAAACTTTTTAAATGCGCTGGCTGTGCGCGTCAATATTTTAAGATTTTTGACTGGGAAAAAATTATTAGTCATTTAGCGAGGCTATAAAAAAGTTAAAACAAGTAGAAAGAGGGATTATCATGAAAAAAACACCTACATACATTGAAGAGAACTTTGAGCAGATCTTTGTTTTAAGCATACTATTATCGGTTCTTTTTATTAACTTTTTTGTCACCCAGAAAATGGTAATATCCTATTTTTACTTCCTTCCTGTAATTATGGCCGGCTATTTTCTCGGCTTCAGGCAATCCGTCCTCGGCGCGGTCTTCTGCTTAACGCTTGTGCTTGTGCACAGCATCGCTTCAAAAGCACCAGATGTCGGACATATGTCACAGATTGAAACATATCTGAATACCTGCGCCTGGGGCGGATTTCTCATACTGGCCGGCGCTGTTGTAGGAAAACAGCATGAAAAATTGAACTATGAAAATGAGAAAACACAGGAACTGAACAAAGACTTACAGAAAAAGCAGGATCAGCTTAACTGGGTAAACAAGGAACTTAAGGATTATAGTGAAAACCTCGAGAATATGGTTAACGCAAGGACTGTGGAACTTGAAAAAGCAAATATGGAGTTAAAAAAAGCAAAACAAATCGCCGACGCTTCCACCCACGCGAAAAGTGAATTTCTTGCCAATATGAGCCATGAAATCCGAACGCCTATGAACGCGATCATCGGCATGAGTGATCTTGTGATGAGCACGGATCTGGATGAACGGCAAAGAGAACTCTTAAACATTGTCCGGACATCATCAAACTCCCTTTTAAACCTGATCAATGATATCCTCGATCTTTCCAAAATTGAGGCAGGCAAACTGGAATTTGATAATACCACAATATCGGTCAGGGAAGTTGTTGAAGAAGCAGCAGATATGTTCATCCTGAAAAGTCAGGAAAAAAACATAACATTTAATGTGAATTTAAAGCCGACTGTGCCCTCCTGGGTAATTGCTGACCCCTTCCGTTTAAGGCAGGTCCTGGTAAACTTGACCTCAAACGCTTTTAAGTTTACCAAATACGGCGGGGTATCCATCTCAGTAGATGCCGAGACCTCTGACAATTCAACTGCCCTTCTGAAATTCTGCGTAAAAGATACAGGTATCGGCATTGAACCTGAGGCCATAGAAAAACTTTTTTCCGCTTTTTCCCAGGCTGATGGTTCTGTGACAAGAAAATATGGCGGAACCGGGCTCGGCCTCTCTATCTGCAAACAAATTGTGAGTATAATGGATGGAGACATTTGGGTCGAAAGTGAGCCAGGACTGGGAAGTGCTTTTTACTTTACCGCTGAAGTCGACATTGCCGAGAACCAGGAAGATATCAACACTGCCATGGCATTTTCCGGACAAAAATCTTCACTGCCTGAAGCTGTTATGTCTTCTACGGACTTTTCAGGATTAAATATCCTTCTTGTTGAAGATAATCCCACAAATCAGAGGGTAGCTGTGGAAATACTGAAAACCGCAGGCATTACACCAGACAAAGCAGAAAACGGTCTTGAAGCCATAGAAATGATAAAAGGGAATGAATATGATGCAGTGCTCATGGATATTCAAATGCCAAAGATGGATGGTTTCAAAGCCACACAGGTTATTCGTGAAGGGCTGAAAAAAAGCACCCTGCCGATCATCGCCATGACCGCCCATGCAATGGGTGAAGACAGGAAAAAATGCCTTGACGCCGGCATGAGCGCTTACATGCCCAAACCGATTAATCAGAAACAATTATTTGCTATACTCAGACAATACAATACATCTAGCGAAAATTCTCTTGACAGCAACGTGAAACTTACAGAAACACCGGAAAATGTAACAAACAATTATCCTGTTTCTCTTCCGGGCCTGAATGTTAAAAAGGGAATTGAACGGATGGGGATTACATGGGATATATATGTCAATATTCTCGAAGACTATTGTATGGATCACGAAAACTTTTCTAATGAAATTAAAGAGCTTGTCAGCAAGGGAAATTTTGAAAATGCTCGTCTGAAAGCGCATGCCCTGAAAGGTGCGGCAGGCAATGTAGCTGCTGATAATCTGTGGTCTGCGGCAGAAATTCTTGAAGAAGCCTGTGCAAAAAAAAATAAAGAAAAAATACTCAGCGCCACAGTCGACACGCAAAAAGCCTTCCACGAGGTAATCGAAAGCATGGAACAGATAACCACTAATAGCTACAAACAGGCAGTTTAAGAATGAAAAGAGCTAAAGATGTATAGGGGCAAGGCAGGATCAAGATGAAGAAGATGGGATTAAAGAATTTGAGAAAAGAATGGTGTAGGGTATAAAGTGTAAGCTATACGTGGGGGAGGGAGAAGGTGAAAATGCTGGGCGGGGAAATCCCGCCCAGCATTTTCAGTTAAGATAACCTTTCCATTTTGTCTGATATCTATTCCTATACAAATTATTTGCCATTTAAAACCGTTTAGTGTTATATATTTTTATCGCAGTCAGTCTGAATCACATCCATATTTAAGAACTGGAGCCCTTCATAATGGCTAAAAAACCAACCTATGAAGAATTAGAACAAAGGATTAAGGAACTGGAGAAAGAGGTCATTGAACTCAAACAGACAGAGAAGACGCTCAGAGAAAATGAAGAGCTTTTTAATATCCTCGCAGAGGAAACCGGACAGTTAATGTTTTTTTTCAACCCGGAAACAGGCAAGATCAAATGGACTGGCGCTGTAGAAGCAATAACCGGTTACACCCTTGAGGAATACTATTCATTCGATGTTGATGCATTAATTGAACTAGTCCATCCAGATAATCGTAAAATGGTTATGAAAACCATGAACCATGCAGTGAAAAACGGTACACGATTTGATACAGAGTATCGATTAAGGCGTAAAGACGGCAGTTACATCTATGTTGAAGAACATGGATCTTTTGTGTCTGGTCGAGAAGGTAAACTCTACCCTACAGTAGGAACCATCAGCAATATCACCGAACGCAAGCAGGCTGAAGAGGCAAAGCAGCAGGCACTTATACTCCTGCAGAGTGCTGAAGATATCGGCATGTCAGGGTGCTGGTCACAAAGCCTGCAAGCTGACAGGCAAGTAGTATGGTCCCAGGGAGAATATCAAATCCATGGTCTTCCGCTGAATGTCAAACCCTCCCTTAAACTACATTTACACTGTGTGCATCCTGAGGACCGGGAGGAGCACATCAGACTCTTTAAAGAACATCTGGCATCTAACCAAACACATTTTTCGCAGGAATACAGAATTCAAAAACAAGACGGGACAATAAAGCATATCCAGGCTAAATATGAGATTTTTCGGGATTACAATGGCCGGCCGGTGACAGTCAGAGGGACGAACAAGGACATCACTGAACAGAAACAGATTGAAACAGCGCTGCGTGAGAGTGAGGAGAGATTCCGGACGATTGCAGAAGATATGCCTGTGCTGATATGCCGTTTTCTGCCTGATGGCGAGATCACATATGTAAATAAAGCCTATGACTACTTTGCCAATACACCCGAAGAATTTATTGGTTCGAACTTCCTGACGTTGATTCCCGAATCCGATTGGGAAACTGTGATGGCCAATATTTGCGCGTTAACCATAGAGGAACCAACGCTGTCACATGAGCATCGCGTGATTCTACCAGGCAATGACATTCGTTGGCAACGCTGGACCAGCCGGGCGTTATTCGACAACAAGGAGCAGCTGATCGCATACCAGTCCATAGGCGAAGATATCACCGAGCGCAAGGGACTAGAAGAGCAACTCAGACAGGCAACAAAAATGGAAGCCGTCGGAAGACTTGCTGGTGGTGTGGCGCATGACTTTAATAATGCGCTTACACCCATTATAGGAATAAGCGATATGCTGCTCATGGAACTCACCCCGAATCATTCACTATTTGGCAGAATAAATGAAATAAAGAAAGCAGGCGATAGATGTGCGAGCCTTACTCGTCAGCTACTTGCTTTTGGACGGCAACAGCAGATGGAGCTGAAAGTATTCAACCTGAATGATGTCGTTATCAATGTGGAAACACTACTGCTTCGCGTGATCGGTGAAGATATAGACTTTATCAAACATCTTGAACCGGACCTGGAGAATACAAAGGCGGATATTAATCAGATTGAACAGATTCTTGTAAATCTTGCCGTAAATGCCCGGGATGCCATGCCCACAGGCGGCAAGCTTACAATAGAGACATCGAATGTCTTTTTTGATGATGAATACGCAAGCAGCCATGTCTCGGTTGCACCCGGTCATTACGTGATGCTTGCTGTAAGCGATACAGGCGTCGGCATGGATGATGAGGTAAAATCGAATATTTTCGAACCTTTTTTTACAACCAAGGAGAAAGGGAGAGGCACCGGGCTGGGCCTTTCAACCGTATACGGCATTGTCAAACAGAGCGGCGGAAATATTTGGGTTTACAGCGAGCCGGGAATAGGCACAACATTTAAAACATATCTCCCTTGCGTGAATGAAAAGCCGGACAAGCTGTTTGCGAAAGATGTACCTATAACTGAAAAATTAATCGGTTCCGAAACGATCCTGCTGGTTGAAGATGATGCCGATGCAAGAAAAGCGATTAACCACATTCTTACGGAACATGGCTATATTATATTAGAAGCAAGCAGCGGCGAAGAAGCCATAAGACTCCGGGAACAGTATAGCTCAAAAATCCACCTTCTGGCAACCGACGTGGTAATGCCAGGGATCAGTGGCAGAGAACTGGCTGACCAGCTTATCCAGTCATACCCTGACATGAAGGTTCTCTTTATGTCCGGCTATACAGACGATGCCATTCTCAATCACGGGGTACTGGAAAAGGAGACACACTTTGTCCAAAAACCTTTCACAGTAAACTCAATTACAAAAAAGATCCGGGAAGTGCTGGATGAATAAATGAAAAACACCTTACAGAACACCCTGATTTTTGTCCATATCCCGAAGGCGGCCGGTTCAACACTGAATTATATCTTGAACAGGCAGTATAAAACATATCAAACGATCCAGATAGACGGCGTAAGAGTACAGGAGACAATCGATGAGTTTAAAAACCTGCCGCTGGAAAAACGTTCAACAATCAAACTCATAAAAGGGCACGGCACATTCGGACTGCATGAATTTATTCCGCATCCATCCATTTATTTTACTGTCTTAAGAAATCCTGTAGATCGGATTATCTCCCATTACTATTACGTACAGAGAAGGCCAGATCATTACCTCCACGACATTGTCACCTCAAAAAATATTGAACTTAACGATTACGTAAGTAGTGGTATTTCACCGGAACTGGATAACGGCCAGGTAAGGTTGTTAAGTGATCATTTTGATTTTGTCAACCAGGGCCAGGCCACGAAAAAGCTGTTAGACACAGCAAAGAAAAACCTCCTGCAATATTTTTCTGTTGTCGGGATTTCAGAGATGTTTGATGAGACATTGATGCTGCTGAAAAGAGAACTGGCATGGAAAGGGTATCCATTATATCGAAGAGTAAACGTCACCGGAAAAAGGCCGATGCTGGATGATATTCCGAGAAATACCATTGATAAAATTAAAAAATACAATGAATTCGATTGTGAACTTTATGAATGGGCAAAAAAAAGGTTTTTAAAAGAATTAGCTTCCAGGCAAATGTCCATAAAAACAGAGCTGATATTGTTCCGGGCATCGAACATCATCGCCCAACAATTTCTGAACATAAAAAGATACATCCGAAATCAAAAAGATTTATAAAGGATTATTCTTTTATATATATGTTTTCATTGTAATATCTGAAACACAGAAAACAGATTAGTAATACAGGATTGATCAAAACATTTTTTAGCTCCTTGCTTAAAGGTATTAAATTAAGGATGACAGATACCCCTGACATAAACGAATATCAGCGGTTCTATCAAATTGGTGGATTTACAATTCAGCTGGAATCTGATCTTCCTGTCAATGAGAATACCTTTATTCCGGAATTTAAGCATTTTAAAACAGACCGCCCGGGTAATGATAATATTATCATTAAACATCATTTTAATCTCCCGGAATTTGATGATTTTAAAGTGGAAAGCAAAGTGTACAAAAAACCACCATGGATCATCTGTAAACATAACAATAAATGGCACTACCTAGGGGTTACTAGCGGATACTTTTATCCGGCGATATTCTGCTGGATATGGATTTGGTCAGGGTTAATCCGCAGTCTTCTACCAGAGAATAATAAACACCGGAAAAAATCCTTTCTTGAGATCACAAAGGGTAAAAAGATTCATCAACTGGCTGTTTTTAATCATGATCATACCATAGGCGATATATACAATAAAACAAGCCAGGCTTTTCACAGGGGAAATCTCAGGTCTCTCACCCTTCTGCCGACCGATCAGATTCTGTTCGCCAGGGTCCTGGCTGAAAGAGCTGGGTGTATTATTCATGCCAGTGGTTTGAAAATTGATGGAAAGGGTTTTTTGTTTGTGGGCCACTCCACAGCCGGAAAATCGACCATCGCGGCAATGCTAAAGCATAAGGGGAAAATCCTCTGTGATGACCGTATCATACTCAGAAAATGGGAGGACGGGTATAAAATCCATGGTACCTGGAGCCATGGTGACATCCCGGATGTGTCATCAGATTCCGCGCCTATCAATGCCCTCCTCTTCCTAAAAAAGGGACCGAAAAACAATTTAACACTTATGGACAGCAAACGGGAAATCACAAGAAATCTTCTGGCCTGTATGATAAAACCATTTACCACAGCAGATTGGTGGGATAAAATGCTTGCCCTAACAGACACCATTGCCGATGAACTCCCCTGTTACACCCTTGAATTTGACAAAAGCGGCAAAGTGGCTGATCTGCTGGAAAAGCTGGGGTGATCGCTTTTTTTTCACCACAGCCACAGGACACAAAGGACATTTTTTATACCGGCCAGGAGAAGGATGGCCGTTATCAAAGACCCTAATCGCTTCGCGATAATAATGCTGTGCTTGGCACGAAGTGCCCGATATGCCGTAGGCTGGATGTTTTTAAACACCTCAGTGATCTCCGTGTCTGGGGTAAAAAAAAACTATAAACAGTAAAATCTGCAGAAAAATTGGAGTACCATTGAGCTCTTATATTGAAAAAATCAGGTCAGATAAAGCAGCCTTGTGGTGTGATAGCGCTCCCCTCCTAACAAGCCTTGATATTGAACTGACCGAACGGTGCAATAATAATTGTGTTCACTGTTACATAAACCTTCCGGCCGAAAATATTGCTGCAAGGGAAAGGGAGTTGACCACTGATAAAATTAAGAATATCCTTGATGAAGCTGCTTCTCTTGGCTGTTTGCACGTAAAATTTACCGGCGGAGAACCCCTTTTAAGGAAAGATTTTGAAGATATTTATCTCTTTACAAGAAAGCTGGGTATCAAGGTTCTCCTCTTTACCAATGCCGTCCTGATAACCCCTTACATGGCAGATCTGTTTTCAGAAATCCCGCCCTTACAACAGATAGAAGTGACTCTCTATGGTTTAAAGAAAGAAACATATGAATCGGTCACTAATGTTAACGGCTCTTTTGAGGCTGCACAACAGGGAATTCAACTGCTCCTGGAAAAAAAAGTGCCATTTGTTGTAAAAGGATCTACACTGCTGCAAAACAGGGAAGAATTTGATGCATTTGAAGCCTGGGCCACTAATATTCCCGATATGAACAGGCCTCCGGCTTATACTATGTTTTATCATCTCAGGAGTAACAAGGATGAAGAAAAAAACAGAGCTATTCGGAAGCTGAGGCTCCCCCCTGAAAACGTATTAAACATCTTGACTAGAAGATCTCCAGAATACATTAAAGAGATGAAATCCTTTTTTGAAAAATTCACACAGCCGCCAGGAGACCATCTTTTTTCCTGTAGCGCGGCAAAAGCAAAAGGGAGTGTGGACTCATACGGTTTTTTTAAGCCCTGCTTGATGCTCAGGGCGCCTGATACCCTTTACGATCTTAAAAAGGGCTCTTTAAAGGAAGCCCTTACAGATTTTTTTCCGAAAGTTCAGCAGCTAAAAGCTGAAAACAGTGACTACCTGAAACGATGCGCCCGATGTTTCCTAAAGGGTATTTGTGAACAGTGCCCGGCAATATCCTGGCTTGAAAACAGTACCCTTGATACTCCTGTAGATTACTTCTGTGATGTCGCCCACACCCAGGCAAGGCATTTGGGGCTTCTCAGGGAAGATGAGATGTCCTGGAACATTCCCGACTGGGAGACAAGGATAAAACGGTTTTGCAGCGGTTAAATATTGCCTTAACATAAAAAATATAATATTTTTCATCAGGATTTGATCACATCTTTTTTAAAGGGAGGCAGTTATGAAGTCTGATGCAGTGTATGCCCCGTCCGATGATATTGTGGCCAGGAATATTGAAGGGGAATTGATCATCGTCCCACTGGCAGCAGGGGTTGGAGATATGGAAGACGAACTTTTTACTCTTAACGAAACAGGGCGAGCGATCTGGGATGAACTTGATGGAAAAAAAACAATAACAGAGATCGTGCAAAACCTGTCTGTTGAATATGATGGGGAGGAAGGGGAAATTGAAGCAGATGTTATCGGCATTGCCGCTGAACTCCTTAAAAGGAGAATGATTGTTGCTGTCACCTGATAATGACAAGTCTGAAAGAATAGATCCTGAAGCAGATTCGTCCTTGGACGAAAACAAGGAACTCCTTTTATCCGGGACAGAATTTACAGGTATCATGCGTGAGGCATTCGACAGGAATGTACTTTTACGATTTCAGGCCAGTGGTTTCAGCATGTCACCATTTATCAGAAACGCCGACATCCTTACACTCAAACCTGCTAACGACTTCTCTCCCTGCATTGGCGATATTGTCGCCTGTCAGCATCCTGTATCAAAAAGGCTTGTCATTCATAGAGTTGTCGCCCAAAAAAAAAGACATCTGTTGATCAAGGGAGACAATCTAATCTCAGCAGACGGACTTGTGCATGAAAGAGATATTCTTGGAAAAGTAATAAAAGTGGAAAGGGGAACAAAACAGATCCATATCGGTCTTGGGCCTGAACGATTTCTGATTGCATACCTGGCAAGATGGGGCTTGCTTCTCCCCCTGCTCTTCCCTATAAAAAAAATACTCCGACCTTTTATTAGAAAAAGAGATTTAAATGACTGAAAGCCACATCTCGTATACTCCCTTGCCAGATCTTCCCTTGTGGGAAAGGATGAAAAGCAAAAGAGGACTTATCTCATTTGATCTGGAAGTCACTGCCCGTTGTACCAACAACTGCCGGCATTGCTATATCAATCTGCATGCTGATGACAGTGCAGCCAGGCAGCGTGAACTTTCGCTAGAGGAGATTAAAAAAATAGCTGAAGAAGCAGTATCCATGGGGGCCCTATGGTGTCTGATAACAGGGGGCGAACCCCTGCTCCGTGACGATTTTTTCGACTTGTTTCTTTCACTCAAAAAAATGGGGCTCCTGGTATCTGTTTTTACCAATGCCACCCTCATCACCAAAGAGCATGTCCGATTCTTCAAACAGTATCCACCTCGAGACATAGAAATCACTGTCTATGGTGTTACACAACAAACATATGAAACAATCACCCGAAAACCGGGTTCCTTTGCCGCTTTTATGCAGGGCCTCAGCCTTTTGTTTGATGCCGGGGTTAAGGTAAAGCTAAAATCCATGGCCCTCCGTTCAAACCTCCATGAACTAAATGACATCTCCCTGTTTTGCCGGGAAAAGACTAACAGCCGTTTCCGCTTTGACCCTTTTCTTCATGCCAGAATTGACAGGCACAGAAAAAGGAATGATGACATCAACGCCGAGAGACTTACACCCGATGAAATTGTGGAGATAGAACGCTCAGACAAAGAAAGGTTTAAAGCCCTGGAAAAAAAGTGTGAAAATCTGGACACCCTGAATCCGGCAATGCCCGGCGACAATCATATTTTTTCCTGCGGAGCAGGACAAAACAGTTTTTCGTTAAGCCATAACGGCCGATTCCGTTTGTGCGCCAGCCTCAATCATCCTGACTGCACCTATGATTTAAATAAAGGGAGTCTGGCTGATGCCTGGAACAATTTTGTTCCAAAAGTACGGGATATGAGGTCTAAAAACAGAGATTTCTTAAGCACATGCAGGATATGCCCGTTGATCAACCTATGTACTTGGTGCCCAGCCCATGCGTTTCTTGAGACAGGGGAACTTGACACGCCGGTTGCAGATTTCTGCCGTACGGCCCATGCAAGGGCTGATACCTGCAAGTACTAAAAAAATTATTTGCACCTGGGTGTACTCATCTGGTATAAATATGAAATCATCAAGTTAGAATAAACCATAAATCAGGTATACATTATGAAAAAGAAAAAATGGAAAAAACCGAAGCTGAAAATCCTTTACAGGGCCCGGCCTGAAGAGGCGGTTCTGGTGCTTTGCAAGGAGACGATTCTGGCAGGAGCAGGAGCCGGCAATTGCAACCAAGGAGGGACTTGGCAGGGCACATGGTGTGAGCAACCGGATCCCTCATAGCGGCACAAAAGGAACATTTTAATTCACCAAGACAATTCATCAGCCGGCCTTATAAATTTAATGAATCACCATACTGGTAGGGACGCCCCAATTTGGCGAACCGAACAACGTTGTGTATTTGACCGCCAAAGGCGATCATGAGGATCGCCCCTACCAATGCTTTGTGTAAACATGCAGAATATGTGTTTATTGTAGGGGCGTATTTTGTATTCGCCCAATTTGGTCGTTGGCGATCTTGAGTATTCACACATTAACGACAAAATAATTAGTTGCAAAATCTAATTCATGAAACTTTTTAAGAAAATGTATGATTACCATATTAATGAGTTTCATTTGGGAAAAAACGATTATCTGCCCCTATTTGAAAAACTGCTCCATGAATCCTGTTTTACATTTTTCGAATGCGCCCCATGCGTTACGCCAGATGCTGTCCACGTGGGCCGCTTCAGGCTGGGAACCCGAAACAATACTATTCAAAAAGGTTTTGAAACCATCTTAATGTTTTTAAATAAAATTTCAAAACAGGACCGTGTGAGGTTAAATGACAGCATCCTTAATCATTTTACAGATAAAACCATAGACACATCGAGTATCACCGGTGTTGCGGTTGGAACGGATATTAGAAAGAACATAAATGATTCAAAAATCAAGTGCTACTTTGAATTGAATCAGTGGTCTGAAAATATGGATGCCGTGATTTCACGATATAAGCTTCCCTATAACATAAAAGACTATATGATTGATGATCTTCTCATGTTCGGTATCAATATGTATTTTGACGGCAGGACCGACGTTGAATTCTACCATCATATTCCGTTTGAGGCCCCGGAAGACTGTAGACAGATTAACCGGCTCAACCTGACACAGGCTCTTGAGAGCTTTCACACTGACTTTGAAAAATTCGGGGTTTCTTTTGACAGTCATGGAAACCGCATATTACATTTCTATTCACTTGATTCATACCGGTTTGTAAGGGCAACCAATAACCGCCAGCTTAGCCTGCTGTACAGCAATATACAGATTCTAAAATACCTGTTCAGCAAATCAGGTGTCTATCAAAGTCTTGGGGCTGTTTTTTCATTTCCCGAAAAGGACATCATCTCAAAAAATATACAGCATATGAACCTAGCATACTCTCTAATGGCCGTCCATGAATAGTAAAGCAGATACACAATATGATGTTATTATCGCCGGTGCCGGGCCCGCTGGGATCTCAACTGCAATTAACCTATGCCGGCTGGACCCTTCCATAAAAGACCGCCTGATCGTACTTGAAAAAAATAACCGCCCAGGGAAGAAACCGTGCGGCGGCGGCATCAGTCCTGATACTGACATATGGTTGAAAGATCTGGGGATTGATATATCGCCATTTGCGCTGACGCTAAACCAGATGCGCATAATTTTCGCTCAGGATGAATATACAGAACATGCGGTTGTTAAACCTGCGATGATGCGCACGGTTCTAAGGGAAGAACTTGATAGGGCGATGATAGATAAAGCTCGCGATCTCGGGATCAGTATTGTTCAGGAAGAACAGATAGCATCATTCCACTGTGATAACAACAGGGTTATTGTTCAAACACACAATAATACATTTACAGCCAAGATCATCGTAGGCACGGATGGTGCACAAAGTGTAATACGGAAAAATCTATATGACCAGTCTGGAAACAAGAGCTCTGAGAATCTTTGCAGCACATTGTCCACCCTTGTTCAGACTGATAAAAAGGATTACCCAGAACAACTTAAAACAGAAGCATTAATAGATCTATCGTGCACATTACAAAATGGGATATTTGGTTATGCCTGGTCGTTCCCTTTTATCATAAAAGGGGAATCATGGCTCAACATCGGTATCGGGAGTTTTCGTACCGTAAAAACACCCTCTCTTAAAACAATATTTAACCAATTTATAGACAGGCATAATATCACAACAGACCAAAGCTCATGGTCAAGCCATCCCATACGATGGTTTCACCCATCTTCAATTTTTTCGGACAATAGGGTGCTTCTGGCAGGTGATGCTGCGGGTGTTGATCCGCTTACTGGTGAGGGGATCTCTTTCAGCCTCGGTTATGGTAACATCGCTGCTGGCACGATACACTACGCGCTTAAGAGGAATGATTTTTCGTTTTCATCATACAGGGAAGATATTTTAAACCACAACGTTGGAAAAACTCTGGCTGCCCGGTTAATCCTTGCAGACAATCTTTTTGAGAATCATCTGCATGAAGATATTAAAACGCTTTTGTCCTCATTTATAAGATGCTGAGTATTACAGGGAGTTTTCTATGAAAATTAGGGTCGCTTTAGGACGGTTGCTCCTCCGCCTGGGCCGTTTCCTGCAATCTCTTCCAGTGGTGGTGATGCGGCCTGATGATCTTGTTGAGTTCAGCAGGCAGAGCTATAGCAGACCCTGCAGCATCTCAGCCGCAGACAGGGAAGAATGGGCAGATTCTGGTCTCACCCCTGAAGAAGACGCTTTGTTAAAGCTCATCCCCTTGAAACAGGGAAAGCTTCTTCTTCTCGGTGTAGGAACAGGACGGGATGCTATCCCCTTATCCAGCCTTGGATTTGAGGTGACAGGGATCGACTTTGTACCTGAACTCCTGGAAAAAGCGGAAAAAAACGCGACGAGACACCAGCAGAACATCAAGGTGCTGCTTCAGGAAATTTCTAATCTTGATGCCCCTGAAAAAAGTTTTGATGTTGTATGGCTTTCATCCACTATGTACTCATCAATTCCAACGGCAAAACGGCGTGTTGACATGTTAAGACGTATCCGGAATGTCTTAAAACCAAGTGGGTATTTTGTTTGCCAATTTCAGCTTTGTACAGGTGAATATTTCTCCGCTAAAGTTGAAGCAGTTAGAAAGATAATCGCCATACTGACCAGGGGCAACCTGAATTATGAAAAAGGGGATATGCTCTGGAACAACCGGGAATTCATCCATGCATTTTCATCAGAAGATAACTTGAAATCAGAATTTAAAAAGGGCGGCTTTAAGATTGCTGTGATGCAGCCCCGTAATGATCTGCAAAGAAGCGGCGCAATTCTTCAGCCTGAGAAAAAATGAATGCCAATGAACAAAAACTGTTAGCCTGTCTGGCCTCACCCGCTCCCAAAGAACTTCAGCAGGAAAAAATTCATGCATTTTTCCCCCATCACACAGATAAAGACCGCTTGATTGACGCAGCAGTCAAAGAGGGAATGGCGGCCCTTCTATACAAAAAATTGCAGAAAAAAAACATGCTCCGGTTTTTTTCTGAAAGCCAGATGCAAACACTTGAACATTACTATTATACGATTCTTCATACCAATATCGGCTTGATCCGTGATTTAAAAAAAATCCTCAATCAATTGAACTCAGAAAATATCCAGGCAGCACTTCTGCAGGGGACGTCACTTCTGCTCACCACCTATAAAGACATCGGCATCCGGCCTTTAGGTGATATTGATATCTGGATTTTAAAAAAAGATTTTATCCGTCTTACAGATATACTCATTAGCCTCGGATATGAACAAGAAGT
>JANQFQ010000001.1 GCA_028277765.1 Desulfobacterales bacterium | reverse complement strand
ATCCTTCAATCTGTTTGGTCTTCTGCTCATAACGTCCATGTCCCAATTTACATCCGGCAATATGCATCCCGCATCCCGGATCGATATCGATAAATTTGTTAATCTGTTTTTGCGAAAAACGTGGTATTAACCGAAATTCTGGCAATATTTGATATCTTTATATAATACGCCATTTCCATTTTAAAAAAAATAAGTGGACTTTCACCCATATTTTGTCAGATTCACACTTGTTTTTTCTTTGGTTTTGAGTTTAATTTTATGCTCGGCTTTAGTGTTACAGGTACTTAATATGTCTTCTCTTACAAAATTAAAACAAATATGTACCTGTAGATTCTAATCTTACACGCTGAATACTCAATTCATACCATAATTTGTGCGATTTTTAAAACAAAACATACTATCGCAAAAATCCCTGTTAATGATTTTTTCGGTTTTATGCCTGGATATAATTTTGATATCCTACACAATTATCCGCGAAAGGAGCGAATTGAAGCTACGATTTATTCCTTCGTGTTTTTTTGTCCTTCTCTATCAATTTTACATCAAGCTGATACAGATATGTCTCAGAACGGTTATCTTATCTGTACCACCAAGTATCGGCATCTATATTATATACATATCAGCTTATTTTAGGTCGATCAGGGATTTTTGGATTTGGCATGATTGTTGAAATAGAAAGAATCAATTAACACTTTGATTTGATATTCTCTGGAGCTGATTTCAAAGTCGTAAACTAAGCTCACAGATTTATGAGAACTTGAGCTTATATAAATTAATGAAAACAGCGTTTCATTGTAACATAAGTATTAAAAATATATTCCCTTGTAAGGAGGTGATCTGAATGTACGATAAAAAAGAATTGTGTAATAAAATACGATCTGTGTTTCCGGATGTTGGTGAATGCGGTATTGATTTGAAGGTTGACTATGATGCGGAGAAAAGCGCTTGGGTCGTTTATCTCAAGAAAGATTCACATGAACTGAAAACATATTTGGAATCTGAAGATGCCAATACCTGCATGGAAGGAAAACAATGTATAGGGCTGGGTTTCCAGATTGCACAGCTTAAGGATAATGTTAAAACTGCATAGCTGAAAAATGAATTGTGGCACAGCCTGTAAGCCGGCATAAAACCGTATAATAAAACAACTAAACAGTTCAAGGAGGAAAAATGTCAAAGAAAAAAGATATTTATAAATGTGATACATGCGGAAAAATTATTGAGATTCTTCACGATGCTGATGGTAAACTCGCTTGCTGCGGTGAACAGATGGTCCTGATGCAGGAAAATTCTATGGATGCTGCAGT
The DNA here is from genome assembly GCA_028277765.1 of Desulfobacterales bacterium. Taxonomy (GTDB): domain Bacteria; phylum Desulfobacterota; class Desulfobacteria; order Desulfobacterales; family SURF-7; genus JANQFQ01. The sequence continues at coordinate 17,426 of JANQFQ010000001.1, read as the reverse complement.
AGAAAAACATATTCCTGTTCTTGAGAAGAATGGTGATACAATGACGGTGAAGGTGGGAAGTGTGGCACATCCCATGGAAGAACAACACTATATAGAGTTTATTGAGCTTATAACTGAGGCTAGATCGTATCACGCGTTTCTCGACCCTGGAAAATCTTCGGAAGCATCTTTTGATATCAAGGGAGATGTGCTTTCTGCCAGGGCGTATTGCAATTTGCATGGATTGTGGAAGAGTCAGTAATCGTTTGTCTAACTTTTTGTGGAGGTGAAATCATGGAAACTTATGAATGTAAAACATGCGGTCGAACAGCCATATCAAAAGGGCATCTCTGTGATCCTTCAGAGGCCGGAAAAATTTATACCTGTGAAGACTGCGGGACTCATGTCTCTGATAAAAAGCATATATGTAAGCCCAAGGTGGCAAAATTCAAGTATTTTTGTGGTTATTGCGGAAGACCTGCTGTAACAGAAGATGAGGTCTGCAATCCAGGACCGATTTAATCTATAAACAGCAGGCCTGAGGACTGAGTGCTGAGGATTGAGTGGATCGGACGGAATTATTCCGCCCTTATAATCTGGTATGTTCTGACCAACCTTTGATTTTATATACAGTGTAAGCGCTCATCGTAATTTATTTGTTTCAAAAGTTTTAAATCCAAATTCAAATCAACATTTCTGCATTTGATGAAATGTGACCAACCATCGTAGGGTGGGTTATGCTCAACAAATAAGTCAGAATACATTAAGAATCAATAGAAGGTGGGCACAGCCTACCCTACATTTTATTTATTTTGACCAAATTAAGATTAAACCTCACAATATACTTCTACCCTTTTCTGTTTGAAAAATTTATGATATGGAAATACTATTCTGAACAATTATAATCTATATATTGATCCTTAAAAACTGATTTGTCTGGTCTGTAAACTAAAAATAATATTTTTACGTCTTATGTTAATAATTTCTATAAAATAAAGTGCTAATTTATATTTTTAAATAAATACAAAAGGATATTATTATGACATCATTATTACGTTATTTCTGTATAGGTGTTATCTTTCTGAGTTTTTCAACGCATTGCTTTTCAACTCCGGAAAAAGAAAGTCTGGCTCCTGATACTGTTTCCATGTCTTTTGATGACTATAAAAAGTTGAGAGATAAAGCAAAAGACCCTGAAAAAATAAGAAATTCATTATTTTCTTATGAAAGAGCAGTTATAGAAGGCAAAAGTTATATTAAAAAAAATAAATATATAATTAATTTTAATGCAAATGTATATGTAACATCTTACGAAAACAGGGACATTCTTGTTCCATTTCTTTCTTCAGGGCTAAATCTTGAGTCGCTTACAGTAAACGGCAAACAATCCACCTGGGTAAAAGATCGCGATTTCTATAAAGTATATATCAAGGGCTGGGGTGCTCATAAAGTAAGTGCAAAATTCACCGTTACGCTTAATGCAAAAATCTGGCCGAGAAATTTATATATGCCGCTTGTTAAAATCCCAGGAAGTAAAATTGTCATCAAGGTTCCTGATAAAAATATTGAGGCTTTTTTTGATAAAGGGGTTGTCTTTGATTCCGATGTCACTGAAACAGGGGATATTATTACAGGTTATGTTCCTGCTGTCACGGGAGTGAATATCAAATGGTTGAAAAAAAATACTATGAAGAAGAAAAACCCGCTGAAAATGAATGCAACAATTCATTCTTATGCCTCACTTGAAGAGAAAGGGGCTTATTGCGAAAGTGAAATAACTTTCAGAATTCTTAAGGGCGAAACCAATTTTTTTAAAATAATTGTTCCCAATTCAGTTGATATACTGGATGTAAAATCTTCAGATTCAGGCAAGCCGGTTTCACAGTGGTTCACTGAGAAAACACCGGAGGGAATGGTCGTGAATGTGTTTTCTTCATATAAACAGGACACTTCCTTTGGTGTAAGAATTTCATATGAAAAAACTGAAGTAAAGTCCGGTTATATTTTTGAGATGCCCCATTTAAAGCCAGAATCTGTTGAACGTTTTGAAAATCTTATTGCCGTGGGTTCAGGTTCGAATGTGGAGATCGGAGAAGATAAAGGGGATAAAATTGAACGAAGAGATGTGAGATTTTTACCTGCAGAAATTCAAAAGTTCGCAAAAACCAACGCACTTTTTTATTACAAAGCTTTAGCTGAAGACTTTGCATTAAGTTTTAATGTTAAAAGTCACGAAAACGCTCAGGTCTTAACTATGCGAATTGATAGTGTTGAAATAGACAGCGTTATTACTAAAGAAGGAACAGTAATGACAAAAATAAAGTATCGCATAAAAAATAATCAGGAGCAGTATTTAAAGATTAAACTACCTGAAAGCTCAAAGATGCTTTCGGTATTCTTAAGCGGAAAGGAAGTGCAGCCGGCGATAAGCGGGAACGCCTATCTTATCCCGGTTTCAAAGTCTGCGGAAAAAGCTTTTCCTGTTGAAATTGCTCTTTTAACAAATAAAAAGGCATTTGGTTCTTTTGGTTTTTATTCGGTATATTTCCCATTGGACAACCTCCCCGTAGGAGAATTAACCTGGAGATTGTATACACCGTTAGATTATCAGCCAATTTATTTTGGAGGAAATATAGAAAGAAAAGTATACGGTCTTTCAACGCGCCTCTCATGGCTTTTATCTCAACTTGAGGAAAATCCCGGAAATTTGGCGTATGCGGGCGGTTCTTACAGCCAAAACTATGAATACAACACCAAAGGTGTCAGAAAAAGATTTAAAAAAAAGTTCATGGTGGACGATCAGTTTGAATCGGAATTCATAAGCAACCAGATCCGTGTCAGTATTCCTGTAGTAGGTAACAGATACAGTTTCTCTTCATATCTTGTGAGTAATTTTTCACCTGAAATAAAGTTTTTTTACATAAATGAAAGCGTAAAAAATTTTATCGCGTTTTTGGTAAGTGCGTTTATGTTTATATTTGTGAGTTATACATTGATTTTTATTCTTGAAAGAAAAAGTATTCCTGAGTTTCTAGTAAACAAGCGGGTTTGTTTAATACTTTTATGCATGGCTGTTTTTGTCATTATTCTTTTAGCAACCTTTTCTTTTGGTATTAACAGTAGTATTTTAAACAGTATTATTGTTTCAATTATCGTCTTTTCAATTTTTCAGAACAGGCAGGTTTCAAAAAGATTTCACGAAAACACAAAAAGCATATTAAAATATTTGCCTGAAGTTTTTCTTGTCTTTCTATTATTAATTATTCTTTTCTCAGAAGGGTTTAGATTGACTGCCGGCTGCGCGGCGCTTTGCTTGTTATCAATTATTTTCCATGCTCTTTTTCAAACTATATACAATATAATCTCAAAAATAATATTGAAATTCACATCATTTTTTAAAAGCAAAAAAACTGTCAATAAAACAGCTTCCATCATTTTTTAGTACTTTCCCTTTCAGTAAGTTCGATGATTCTTCCTGAAAGTATCTTTGCAGAGAATTTTAAAGATGCCAAGGTTACATTGTCATATGAAACTCTGGAAAAACTGTTAAAGAAAATAGAAGACAAGGAAAAAGCTGCAAAAATAAAATTAAAGCAGGATTACATTTTTGGAAATGTGAAAATAACGGGAAACATATCAAAAAAATTTGCCCAGATGAATCTTAAGGTTCCTGTTAGTATTATCTCTGAAAATTATGTAACCGTTCCAATGTTCTCCTCTGATATTTCAATTGTAAAAGCTACCTTCAGGGGCAAACCGCTTTCATTATTTCAAAAAGATTACAAAATATGTTTTGAAACAAAAAAAGAAACAGGAAAACCTGATATGCTTGAGATAGAACTCATTGTTCCGGTTCGCGAAAAAGGGGGCGTTCAGGAATTCACGCTAAATACGAACCTTTTAAGCGGCGGAATTGTTGAACTTGGATTTGAAAAAGAAATAAAATCAATACAGCTTGACGGTGTTGTATGGCAAAAAAGGACAGGACAGAAGATAAAGGCGGCTCTTGGAAGATTTAAAACATTAAGAGGAGAGCTTGCGACTTTTAAAAGAGAAGATGAGGCTGTTGTTGATGATTCAAAAAGAGTAAAAAAGACGTATTCTACAACATATACGCTGCTTTCTTTTGAAGATGAAGTCGCAACGTTTTATTCTTCTGTTCGCTATAAAATTTTGAATGATCAAGTTCGAGAATTTAAAATCAGTCTTCCTGAAAATGTCACGGTCAATGAAATCATCGGCGATGACCTGGAAGAATGGGAACTTAAAGAACAAAAAAACGGTTTTAATATATATTTGGCAAAAGTTCTCTATCCGGCGATTGGAAAATATGATCTTTCAGTTCAATACGAAAAAACCATAAAAAATACAGAAGACTTTACTGCCCCTGAACTTGTCATTAAAAATGTTGCCAGGAATGAAGGTTTTATCGGTGTTGAAATGCTTTCCCAGGCGGAAATATCCCTTAAGAATGTGAAAAAAGCAAAAATAATAGATATCCAGGAACTTCCGGAAATCATCAGAGAAGACGCGTATTCACCATTTGTATACGCGCTCAGATATGTGGAAAGCCCTTATGAAATTAGTTTTGAAATAAAAAAACATAAAAACTTTCAAATGGATGCCGCCATTTGCGACCGACTTGAATATATCCATGTTATTTCACCACAGGGAAAAATGCTTTCACAGGTCAGGATGTGGATAAGGAACAGCCGTAAACAGTTTCTGTCTTTTAAACTTCCTGAAAACGGAGAAATTCTTAGTACATATCTTGACGGAAGAAGCATAAAACCTTCTCTTGGCAAAGAAAGAGAAATACTGTTGCCATTGAAGCGGCAATCCCTTGAACCTTTTATCCTGGAAGTTGTATATAAAGGGCCGGAAGTGTCCTTGGGAACGTTTTTGGCATTTTCCAAAATACACCACCCGTCAGTTGACATTTCCGCATCAGTTGTAAACACAATCTTATATGTACCTAAAGATTTGAATTTAAAAATTCTTCCCGGTGTTTTTGATTCAGCTGAACACGGAATGAATTTTATTGAATGGGGTTTAAATGACAATGATTCCGATGGCACAAGGATGGACGGAAGGGTTAACATACAGGGTAATAACGTGCCAATGACATCGTATAATGGGAATCGTTTTGTGGAGGATGACATAATTCAGGAAGAACCTCAAATTCAAGAGATGACAGTTCTTCCCCAGGCAGTTCGCGAAAGGGATAAACAGAAAAAAGGGGGCACTTTATCCATAAAAATTGATCTTCCTAAACATGGAAGGACTTTTTCTTTCAACACTTTTTATGTGCCTGAAAATGAAGCGCTTTCATTAAATTTCATTACATCCCATAAGATTTCAAGCCGTTTGGGAAAAATTTTTATTATACTAATTCTTATAATTTCAGGGTTTCTTGCTAAATCTGTTATTAAGAAGCCGACGAAAATCCAATTAATATACATCGCCTTAAATTGCATACTAATATATTTTATTAATATTAAATGGCCAGCGATTATTACATATATTGTTTTGGGGGCTATGATTTCATTTTTCTATAATAAATACGGGGCGTTATTGAGAAATAAAATTAAGGCGTGGACTTGATTTGTATTTTAATAGAACACGGATGACACGGATTATAGGGATTTTCATGGATGTGGAAAAAAAGAACATATGTCCGATAAGGACACGAATGGTTGCAAATTTTTTCCTTCGTGTTTCTTCGTGGTGAAATAGTTTTTTATGTTTTATTAAGATTTTTATACGCATCAAACGCTTTTGCCACTTTATTCCCGGCCTGTAAATAGGATGATGAATATCTTCCTATGCAATCAGGAACAAATAGAATCAGGTCTATTTTTTAATATTGGGTACACTATCGGTCAAATACTCATAAACATTGTCTTTCATAACTGAATTTTTAATTTATTAACGGCTTCAGGCTATTTGTTTTCAAAAAACAATTCATACGTTATTGACTGACAACAACATTCGTATTATTCTCAGTGAGTTCAGATTTTTTTGATTTTTTAGAACAAAGTGATCTCCTATAATATCGGGTTAGTCAGGGATTGGATATTGCAATGAAACTGATTATTGCTGAAATCATTAATTTAATCAAAAAGAAGCGGCAGCGGAATGTCACGGAGCTGCTGCAGTTTTTCATTGTGTTGACTGTCATGATTACGGTCTTCAGCATTCTTTTTCATTTCATTATGATTTATGAAAACAGGGAGTTTAGCTGGATCACTGGTTTTTACTGGACCCTTACCGTGATGTCCACGCTTGGATTCGGTGACATTACGTTTACATCGGATTTAGGCAAGATCTTCTCAGTCATCGTTCTTATATCCGGCGTCATATTTCTTTTGACCATGCTTCCTTTTACCCTTATCCAGTTTTTTTACCTGCCGTGGGTGGAAGCCCAGTCAAGAGCTAAAACACCCCGGGAGCTTCCTGAGGGGACAGAGGGGCATGTGATCCTGACGAGTCATGGGCCCATCACTATGAATCTGGTCAAGAAACTGATCGTGTTCAACTACGACTATGTCATTGTTGTGCAGGACGTTGTGGAAGCTCTGGCGCTTTATGACAAGCACTACAAGGTCGTTGTGGGAGAACTTGATGATCCTGAGACGTACAGGCGGATCCATGTCCACAAAGCAGCCCTTGTGGTCGCTAATATCAATGACATGATGAATACCAATATTGCCTATACGGTCCGGGAAGCCTCCAGTGAGGTACCGATTGTGACAAATGCTGAATCCGATGATTCCGTTGATATACTTGATCTGGCAGGAAGCACCCATGTGTTTCAATTCATGAAAAGACTGGGGCAGTCTCTTGCGAGAAGGGTTATCGGAACCAGCACGCGGGCAAACGTGATTGGCAATATCGATTCGCTTCTCATTGCAGAAGCCCCGGCCATGACAACCCCCCTGGTGGGGAAAACCCTTGAGCAGATCAGACTGCGTGAGAAAACCGGGGCCACTGTTGTGGGTGTTTGGGAGCGGGGTCGTTTTACCATCCCTGATCCTACGACGACCATCAACCCGACCACCGTTCTTCTTTTAGCAGGATCAGACGAACACCTGACAAAATACGATGATAAATACGGAAGCTTCCGAAAAACAGAAAAGCCGGTCCTTATTTTGGGTGGTGGCCGTGTGGGCATGGCGGCCGCGAAAACACTCCATAATCGCTCTATTGATTACCACATAATTGAAAAAAAACAGAGGCTCATCGAAGACGGGCATTTTATTTACGGCAATGCCGCTGACATCAACACCTTAAATAGAGCCGGCATAAAGACATCCCCGTCGATTCTCATTACTACCCATGACGACCCAACGAACATATACCTGACCATTTACTGCAGGCGGTTGCGGCCTGATATGCAGATTATCAGCCGGGCCAATCTCGAACGAAACATATCAAAGCTGCACGAAGCCGGGGCCGATCTTGTGATGTCGTACGATTCCCTGGTTGCCAACATGATACTCAACCTGTTCAAGCCCGATAAACTCCTGATGCTGGCCGAAGGGCTGGATATATTCCGGATTGATATACACCCTTCCCTTATTGGCAAATCTCTGGCTGAAAGCCGTATCAGGGACGATACTTGTTGCAGTGTTATCGCTGTTATCAGAAACGGCGAGATGGACATCAATCCCGATCCCTCTGTTGGATTGAAAAAACATGATGAACTAGTAATGATCGGCACTGATGCGGCCCATCGGCTTTTTATCAAGAAGTATGGTGAAAAAGATGGCGTTAATCATAAACATTTAGCCACGAATACCACGAATTGACGCTAATCTTTAAAATAAATTAGCCACGAATGACACGAATTGACACTAATCTATAAAATAAATTAGCCGTAGTCCGTCGCTGAAGCTATGGATCACATGCAGACTCGTACGGATTCACCCTGTTAAATCTCCAAAGGGGGCTGCGAAACAGCATTTAACAGGGCAGACACAGACGTTTTCTTCGTGCTTCTTCGTGATCTTCGTGGTGAGTAATGTTTTTTTAGAAATTAGGGAGGTAGATATGTTGTTCGTGCGGATGAGATTATTTTTTGTCCTTTTATTATTCGTTCTATCTTCATGCCTTGCCACACCAGAAATTCACCTGAGAATCCCTGGGACCAACATGGAAATCAATCAGCCTGCTCAGCTGGCTATCGGGCTGGATGTTTCCTCAAAAGGCAACCAAGTTATGGTTGGTTCTGGGAAATTCGTTTATGACCTCTGGGATTTAGAAAAAGGACAAAAGTTAAGATCATTTAACATGGGAAGAGGCTCAATAAAGGTGGCAGGATCTTTTTTTGCTGTAGATGTTGACTTCTTTCAAGACGGTAAAAAGGCTCTTGTAAGGTCTGCCAATAAAACAGTGATTGTAGAGACTGAAACAGGTAAAATATTAAAAGAGCATATGGGGTCTTTTGGAAGAATGGCGGTTTCCCAGGACAAAAATATCGGTCTTGTTACAGATTCCAGTTGGTTTAAACTCATTCTTATTGATCTGAAAACTGGTGAAATCATCAGAAAATTGGAAGGTCATGCTGATGCAGGTCTTGCTTCAAAAGCAATCCTTGGTGTGGATATCTCATCAGACGGGAAATACGGTATTTCAGCAGGCCTTGATTCAACGGTCAGGCTTTGGGGCCTTGAAACAGGAAAAGAAGTGCGGCGGTTTACTGGTCATACAGGAACGTTTTGGGGAGGTGCTGTGTATTCGGTTAAGTTCTCCTCTGACAGCCGATATGCTATCTCCGCTGGAGGCGATAATACATTGAGATTGTGGGATGTGAGAACAGGGAAGTTGATTCGGACGTTTACAGGGCATTCAGATAGTATTGCAGATGTCACATTTTCTTCCAATGGCAAGTTAGCGCTATCTAGCTGTGTTGACGCAACTGTAAGACTTTGGGATGTTTCAACTGGTAAGACATTGAGAATATTTCAAGGACATTCAAAAGGTATTACGAGTGGTATAGGCAGCAGGGGTGTTACATCTGTACGCTTCACACCTGATGACAGATATGCTCTGTCTGTTGGTGATGCATCGTTGAGGGTATGGGATATAGCGTCTGGATTGGAAGTCGCGATGATGATCAGCTTTGAAGACGGAGAGTGGCTTGTCATCACTGCCGAGGGGTATTACAACTCATCACCAAAAGGTCACAAATATATGCGGCTCCTCAGGGATGAAAAAGCTTTTAGTATGGAGCAGTTCTATGATGTTTTTTATCGTCCTGACATTGTGACGGCAAAACTGAAAGGGAAAGAGATCAAGGACCTGGTTACCATCACGATGAATGATGCCATTAAAAATCCTCCACCAATAGTAGAATTTACTTCAAGATTTACCAATACAGACAAACCCCGTGTCAAGGTATGCTTTCAGGTAAAAAGTACAGGCGGCGGAATCGGAGAAGTTCGGCTGTTTCATAACGGCAAACTCATACAATCTGACGGATATTACAAGGATATGGCAAAAGCCTCATCTAAAAAGATGAAGCTTGCAGCATTAAATAGTCGTGCCATCTATAGAGATCTGCGAGGCTTGTCAATAAAAGGAAGGAAAGGTGTATCCCCGGTATCTAGCAAGACAAAAGGAGCAGCCTTTGAAGCCTGTAGGGAAATAGAAACAATTTCAGGGGAAAATGAGATCAGCATTACCGCGTTCAATCGCGAAAATACAGTTCAGAGTTATATGAAGACATTTAAATTCAACTCATCTATTAAGCCTGAAGAATCGCGCCTTTACATATTATCAATAGGGATTAACCGGTATAAAGATAAAACCGTTAATCTAAAGTACGCGGTAAAAGACGCAAAAGATATAGAGAAAAAACTGAAAACCCAGGCAACGACATTATATCTGTTTCAGAACATACACGGTGCGCTAATAACAGACAGGAACGCAACAAAAACCAATATCATTAGAAAAATCAATGAGTACGCAAAGGTGATCAAACCCCAGGACAGTTTTATTCTGTTTGTGGCAGGACATGGGGTGCTTTTGCAAAACCAGTACTATATGATAACACATGATTACAATGGTACTGTAAACGATAACTGTATGATAGGTTCAAATGAGATAGTAGAAATATCTAAGCAGATTAAGTCTTTAAGCCAGCTATTCATATTTGACACCTGCCATGCAGGCGGGATGGACTATATCATCAGCGGCCTTTATGATGCCCGTATGTCAGTATTGGCAAAGAAGATGGGGCTCCATATATACGCATCAGCCAGTGATACGCAGGCGGCAATTGACGGATACAAAGGGAACGGGCTTTTCAGTTATTCTCTGCTTGAAGGTTTGAATAATAAAAAAACAGCGGACTTTAATAATGATGGTCAGATCGGTCTAGTGGAACTTGGACGCTTCTCAAAACAGACGACGACCAGCCTATCCAAAAAAATAGGTCACAGCCAAACCCCTTTAATTATCAACTTTGGTAAAGACAACCCTTTATACAGGTTGAGGTAAAAACAATTTTTAATGAAACGTGAACAACCATCGTAGGGTGGGCTATGTTGTCCTGACCAACTCTTGATTTTACATACAGTGTAAGATCTCATCGTGTTTCATTTGTTTCAAAAGTTTTAAATCCGAATATCGAAATCCGAAGCACGAAACAAATTCGAAATCTAAATGTTCAAATGATCAAATGATCAAAACCATAAACGCTTAAATTTTCGAACTAAATTGCCTTTTGTTTTGAAATTTGGATTTTGGTCATTTAATATTGTTTCGCATTTCGATATTCGGATTTCGGATTTTTAATATCTATTTAACGGAACTGCTTTGAAAAAAAATCTAACACTGTCTGTAACGTCAAATCTAGACTTTTACATTTTATCTTTCTTCGTGGTGAATAAAGGTGTTTATTACTTTTCAAAAAGCATGTTTGCTACGGCTTTTGATGTGTCAAAGAGTTCTGCTTCGTTATTACATTTCTTGCTGACCCTTTTTTTAACACCGGCTGTTTTCCCTTCAGTGTCGAGCAGCCTAAGGCTCACGGAATAGATGCCGCCCAATTTGGATAAGGAACCGGCGACCATAAACCGGGTGCCGATTTTTTTGCCGAAATCGAGGAGGCAGAAGTTGTCATCACACCCAAGGAATTGCTGGGTTTTTGTTCTTTCAGCGATCGCCTCCAGGTCTTCCATGCTTAACACTTCATATTTGCTTGTTCTGTGTATTTCATTCCTGATTTCAACTGATACAGCTTCAGCAAGCCCTTTGTCCACGCCGTATTGTGCCTTCAAGGACAGGACGGCCAGCTGTTCACCGGTTTTTATGGCTGGCGATATTGGAGATGATCGCCCACTCTTTCTCGCGGACACAATTTTACCGCCGCTTTTATAATACGCGGCAAGCCTGTCATCATTGATTATCTGGTTTGAGATGGCATGGCTCATATCGCCTGCAAAGGTTTCTACATGATCTTTAAAAGAAATACCGGCGGCCTTACAGTCCGCGATAGACCAGAAAGGGCCCAGCAGTCCCATTGTTAAAGCAGTTATCAATAGCGCCTTGCCATGAGCAGGCGGTCAGTAAGAGGGGCAGGATGGTTAGAATAATAATTTTTCTAAGCATAATTGAGTCCTTCTCGTTATTTAGAGAATGTCAAATATCTTCATACATCAATTTTGTCCGGCTCAACAAGGTGATGCTGGATCCTTGATACTGGATGCGAGATTTTTTATTACTTCAAAATTGTAAACTTGTTAAATAAATAGAACAAACCGGTCGTTGATTTCAATACTTTTATACCTTTTGGAAACATCGCGTGAATGGTCAGGCTATGATAACGGTTTGATTGTTTTAGGCACGAACCCACACTGGTTTACCCTGTTAAATTCCCAAAGAGGGCTGCAGTGCAGTATTTAACAGGGCAGGCACAGACGTTTTCCTTTGTGCCCCTTTGTGTCTTTGTATATTGAAGAAACACAGTGCCTTAAGTGCGCTAAAGTACCTAAAGTTAATGTATCGATTCGCTCTGTCAGTTTTTTTTAAGTTGTGATCGTGGTCAGCGAAGCGGTGGTCGTGATCGGGTTGGAATAAGTTATAAGTGCCTTTGCGGCAAAAAAAGGTTTTTTCGACCATTTTGGTATGCATTTTGTATGAAATATTACTATGTTTAACTTGCTTAAGGTAAAGGACAAATATCATGGCTTATATTGAATGGGACGGCAAATATAGCGTAAATGTGGCAGAGATAGACGATCAGCATAAGCGGCTTTTCGAGCTGGTCAATGATCTGCTTGAGGCCCTGAAAGTCGGCAGGGGTAAAGATGTTCTGGTGAATATCTTTGCGCGGCTTATGGATTATACGATTATTCATTTTAATACTGAAGAGAAGTATTTTAATATGTTTGATTTTGAAGGCGCTGCTTCCCATAAAAAGGAGCACAAGGAATTTAAAACCAAAATTTCAGAGCTTCGGAAAAACTTTGAAGATGATGTTCCCCTGGTATCTGTTGAAGTGATGGATTATCTTGTGGACTGGGTGACCCAGCATGTGACAGGTACGGACCGGGAATATATTAAGTGCTTTAATGATAATGGATTGAGATAGTTGACAATCGGCAAATAAGGACTATAATGTTAGTATGAATTTAATGTCTACCATATTCCTACTTAAAAGACGCAGGATACTGAAATCAGCGCTTATCGCTGCGGTCTGTCTCTGCCTTATTACAACTGGTTTGGCTTCTGGTGTCTGCTGCTGTGGTGAAGGCTGCCTCCATTGTATCATGGCTGAAAGTGAGAGGGCTGATAAGGCTGTATTCCATGCAGAGGGATGTTGCGCAGTAGATCCTGACATGAAAACACTTAAGGCTGACCATGGAACATGCAATTCAATCAACATTCCAAAGTCTTTTTATATTAATAGTAAACCTTTTAACTTTAATCTCTCCGGACTGACGATCTCAATTTTATCAGCTCCGGCCTGTAGTTATTCAGAAAATAATGCTTTATATGGATCTGTGCTTACACCTACTGCTAGATCCTCACCATTATATTTAACCTGTCTTTCATTTCTATGTTAGTCCTCAATAGCGGAACAGACTGACACGTCTGATTATATACGTGTATCTTTGTTTGAAACACTTGTGTGTCAGGTTTTGTGAATTCTTTTCACAATTAACTTCCGCGCCGTCTATAGCTGAAAACATAAGGATACCTCTAAAAACCCGAGCCAAAAGGCAATGTTTAGAGGTGGCAATAATTGTTCGGTTTCATTATCATCAGGCTGACCAGCATGCTTAATAATCAGGCAGAAAAGGTCGTGATAAAATGTACGCTGAATAAAAGAACATAAATAATATTTTTGCGAAGCAAATAAAAGGGGTTCATCATGAAAAAGTTATTATTCATCATTTTTATCTTACTGGTTATATCTGTTGTTCTTTCAATTACCGGCAGTGTCATTGCCTGTGACGGTCATGGTCATGACACAACAAAAGGTGATCAGAAAACTGATACATTGGATACAATAAAAAAGTATCCTTTAGATGTTTGTATTGTTTCAGGAGCCAAACTCGGTTCCATGGGGGTTCCTGTGACATTCAATTTTAAAGGGCAGGAATATAAGGTGTGCTGCGAAGGCTGCGTGTCTGCTATTAAGAGGAATCAGGAAAAGTATTTAAAAAAAATTGAAGATGCTAAAGCTAAAAAAAATAAAGAGAAAACGGAATGATCTTTTGCCAAAGGAAAAGGGGGCAAGATTATGAGATTTCTTTCAATAACTGAAATATTAAAAGGATGTAACCGTGATTTTGAAAAAACAATATATACTAATTGCAGCATGTGCGGCCATATTCTTATGTCAGGAGATTGTCCGGGCGGATAGTCTTTATAAGGAAGCCGTCATCATTGGCGGCTACTCAGATATAGACGAATGGATAGCCCATAAAGGCAAGGGGATGACGAATTTTTTGGGAGTTGAGTACTACAAAAAATATTCAGATGAATATGGTGATTTTCTTACACTCGATTTTCAGATGCGTGTTGCTTATGATTCCCGAGACAATAGTCCTGATGAATTTGGAATTGAAATTCATAATGCCTGGCTTGAATATAAGCTGGGCCTGGGCAAATCATTAAGATTAGGACATTTTGATCCGGCATTCGGCCTGGAACCTGTTTTGGATACCCATGGAACACTGCTTCAGACCCTGGCACCCCAAAATATTGGCTTTAAAAAAGATTGGGGGATTGGCTATAAGGGTTTGCTTGGCGATTACGATATTCAACTGGCCGCCCAGCTTGGTTCAGGCATGGGGATAAGACGGAAAGACGGTAGCTTTCTTTTAACAGGAAGAATCAGTACACCGCAGACAAAAGACACACAGATCGGGCTTTCATTTCTATACGGGTATACTTTAGCGAGCAGTCAATCATGGACGATCCCGGCACCTGAACTTGTTTCAGAAGAAACGGTCAGGAAAAGAAGGATTGGTATAGATTTCCAGGGGCCTTTATGGCTGTTTGATTTTAAAGCTGAGATAGCTGCCGGAGACAATGATGGAACAACAGTTGCCGGGGGGATGGCTGAAATCGGATATACAGTTCCGAAGTTCCAAAAACTAAGATTAAAATCACAAGTGCTGTACTGGTCGAATGAATGGGAAGAAGAAGAGGTGCGTGATACAACTATTTCACAGATTGTCGAATATAAAATTAATTCAAAGATGACTTTACGGCTCGGGTATTTTCATGATGTCTATTCGAGTATTGATGAGGACAGGCTGGTTGTGTTTCAATTTTACTACTTTGGATTATAAGAGGAGAAAACAATGTACATGAAATCATTATTGACTATTTTGATACTTCTCTGCAGTTTTGAAAATTTATATGCAGCGGTCGGGTGTACGCTCAATGATCCTGACCGGGACATCAAACGGTTATTTCCGGAAGCGACAAATTACAAAACAGAATTTATTTCAATTAAGGAACACGGCGGCGCTGAACTGGTAAAGGAGATTGAAGCCAAGCTGGAAGACAGGTTTGAGCCAACATATGAATCCATTGATGTGCCTTACGCCTACTATACAGTACTAAAGAAAAAACAGGTCATCGGGTATGTACACGGTGTGAATCAAAAGGGGATGTACGGTGGTATCCAGATTATTCTCGCGACAGACAGAGATGGCGTTATACTGGATTGTTATTTCCAGAAAATAACTTCGCCTGAATCAAAAGTATTTAAGAACGAAAAGTTTACAAAGCAGTTTGTTGGATTGAGTCTGGCAAATTTCTACACAAAAGACCTGAAGAGAATCATTAAAGATCCAAGTAAAGAGAGCGCAGACGACTGGCGTGCCACTTTACGCGGAATAAGGAAGAACCTGATTCTTCACGATGAATTCAAACTGGGTAACAAGTATGATAAATTTTTGTCTAAAGATAAAAGTAAGAGAGAAGAATAAAAAAAGTAAAGAGGAGAAAAACAAATGAAGACGTATTTTAATATAATTTTTATTACATTATTTTCCGGTATTGTTTTAATATTTCCCGGATGCAGAGGAGACACGTCTGAACAATATGGGCAGAAAATCAGCAACCGTGGCTTTACGGAGATAAAGGACGTGTTAACGGAGCCGGAGAAATTCAGCGGTAAAGAAATCAAAATTAAAGGGAAGATTGAAAGTGAGTGCATGTCAGGCTGCTGGTTTAATGTTGAGGGGAATGGAGGCGCTATTCATGTTGATATAAGGCCGTCCGGGCTGGCAATCCCGCAGAAAGTCGGCAGTGAAGTAATTGTCGAAGGAAAACTGTTCCTGCGGGATGGACAGATTACGCTGGTTGGGAAAGGAGTTGAAATAAAATGAATGTAATCTCAGTTTCATATAAAAATCTTAAAAGGAAAAAGATACGCTCGGTGCTAACAATCGGCGGTGTTGCCATTGCCGTTGCCGTGCTAGTGAGTTTGGTCGGCTTTGATAGAGGCTATCAGAAATCGTTGACCAGTAATATTGATAAAATGGGGTATCAACTTCTGGTAACGGCAAAAGGGTGTCCATATGAAGCCGCAACAATGATGCTCAAGGGCGGCGGCGGCCTCAGGTATATGGATCAGGATATTTATAAAAAGATACAGGGCGACACACGAATCGATGAAATGACGCCGCAGCTGGTTTCAACAGTTTACGATCCTGACAGGCTTGACGGTCAGGGTGGATTTGCCATGTATATGGGTATTACAGGCACATATCTAAAACTGAAACCCTGGTCAACGTTGAGATCTGGGAGCTGGTTTTCAAGCGATACTGCTGACGAAGTGATTATGGGATATGAAGCAGCCGAAGTCGAGCAGCGGCTAGTCGGTGATAAAATATTCGTCCCGAAAATTAATAAGGTCCTTACGGTTGTCGGTGTATTTGAGAGGTCAGGGACCCAGGATGACGGGATTATTTTCATCCCTCTCAAGACTGCGCAGCGGATTTTTTCGCTCCCCAACAAACTGACCGGCGTCGGCATCAAACTAAAAAACATTCAGGAACTGGGCGATTTTGAGGAGTCATTATACAATGAACCGGGTATCCAGGTCATTAGTATGGCACAGGTGAGAGGAACGATTCTCAACCTTATTGCATCTGCAAAAGTGATGGCCAATTCTGTTGCGGTTATCGCTATTTTTATAGCGGTCATCGGCGTTGTGAACACCATATTGATGTCGGTATTTGAACGGACCAGTGAGATCGGTGTTATGAAGGCAATTGGCGCTTCTACCATTGATATCTTCAAGCTTGTCTGGACCGAGACTATTCTTGTTTGTAGTATTGGTGGTCTCATAGGGTGTATCCTCGCACTCGCGGGTAGTGATTTTGTGGAGTATATTATAAAAATGGTATTGCCTTATGCGCCTAACGGTCAGCTGGTATTGATTAAGCCGGACCTTTTATTTGTAGCATTTATTGGCGCTATTGTCCTGGGTATCCTTTCCGGTATATATCCGGCCTGGAGGGCGTCAGCCATGCGGCCGGTAGAATCGATCAGACACGGAGAATAAAGACATGAGTAAATTAATTGTAAAGGCAGAAAAACTGACAAAAGTATATAAACTCTTTGCTGAAGAGATAACAGCCGTGAACAATGTTGATCTGAAAATTAATTCAGGTGAGTTTGTTTCGATAATGGGACCTTCTGGGTCAGGTAAAACAACTCTATTGGATATGATAGGCTGTCTGGATAGTATAACCAGCGGTCGGCTTGATATTTTAGGTAATGATGTGTCAACCATGGCTGAAAGCAGTCTGGTAAACATCAGGCGGGGAAAAATCGGATTTATATTTCAGGATTTTTCGCTAATACCGAGTCTGACAGCATTTGAAAATATTCAGCTTCCTTTATATTTTGCCGGTATTCAGAACACAGAACAGGAGATAATAACTCTCCTGAAAAAAGTCGGATTGGAGCAT
>JANQFQ010000153.1 GCA_028277765.1 Desulfobacterales bacterium | reverse complement strand
ATAGGTGTTTTTATCGAATTTTCAAAGAACAAATTGTGGAGAAAGTTAAAAGCATTAAAAATTATTGCTTGACTTTCACCGGATTAACTTCGTGGTGAGGCTTCCTTGTGGTGCGGTTTTGTGGTGAGACTTCTTTGTAGTGAGGGTAGCAAGAATATTTATAATGTTAACAACTTATAACATAATACCTTATTTTAATAGGTATTTCTACCGTGCAGAAATGGTCTTGACAAATGATGTTTTTAGTATAATGTATACAGTTTCAATCATGCAAAAAAAGAGAATAATCAGGGATTGATCAGACATTTAGGGAAATTTTGGTTAATAATTATGATATCTAAATATAGAATTTACATGAAAAGCATATGTATCCCAGTAATTTTATTTTTATTTTACCTCACACTTGTTTACGCTCAAGACAATTCAAATATTTACGCTACAGGGACCACCATGGAGGTTGACCGATGTGCATCTGCATGGCTGATAAAGAGATATGTAGATAAGGATGCTGTTTTCAAGTTTTTCCCGGACGGTAAGCTCATTAAAGAAGGAATTCCATTTGATACCCCTGATGCAATGCTGACCCGCACCCATTCAAAAGCCCTGTTTGAAGTAATCATTGAGAAATACGGTATTAAAGATAAACGGCTAGTCAGGCTGGCAGCTCACATCCATGATATAGAGATAGACTTCTGGGGCAAGCAGAAATCCCAGGATACCATACTGTTTGAAGACAAGGTAAGGGATATTCTCAAGAATGCCAAAGATAATGATGAATGCTTTGCAAAATGTTTCATCCTTTTTGATCAGTATATTAACAAGGATGTGGTAAAGGAGGATTAAATTGAACAGAAGGTTTTTTTATATAATGATAATTGGTTTAACAGCCATACTCTTCTCATTGTCAGGTGCTGGTATTGGTTTTGGAGCGGAAAAAAAAGAGGTCGTTGTCTTTACAGCGCTTGACCAGGTTTTTTCAGAGCCTATTTTAAAAGAATTTCAGGAAAAAACAGGTATTAAGGTTAAAGCTGTGTATGATATCGAAGCAACAAAGACCACCGGCCTTGTAAACCGTTTGATTGCGGAAAAGAAAAATCCACAGTGCGATGTGTTCTGGAACAATGAGATCATCAAATCTATCCTACTTAAAAGAAAGGGAGTGTTGGCGCCTTATATATCGCCGTCGGCAAAAGATATCCCAGAGCATTTTAAAGACAAAGAAGGTTTTTGGACAGGTTTTGCAGCCAGGGCCAGGGTCATTGTTGTTAATAAAGATAATGTGAATAAGGAAAATTATCCAACATCCATATATGACCTTACTAAACCAGTATGGAAGGGGAAAGCGGCCATCGCCAATCCGCTTTTCGGGACGACCTCCACCCATGTTGCAGCCCTTTTTTCTTATCTTGGGGATAAAAAAGCAAAACAGTTTTTTCAGGATCTTAAGAAAAATCAAATAAAAGTTGTAGACGGCAACTCTGTTGTAAAAGACAGGACAGGTTCCGGCAGTATTTCAGCTGGATTTACAGACACAGATGACGTAAGTGTAGGGATCATATCCGGCATGCCGATAACGCCTATATATCCGGATAAAGGTTCGATCGGAACACTCCTTATTCCGAACACGGTCTGCCTGATCGCGAACAGCCCCAACCCTGAAAGGGGAAAGGCTTTGATCGATTATCTCCTTTCCAAAGAGGTCGAAGAGAAACTGGCATCCTGCCCTTCAGTCCAGATGCCCCTGAGGGCGGATGTAAAGACACCGGATAATTTTGTCAGTATCGATGAGATAAAGACCATGGCTGTCGATTTCGAAAATGTGGCAGATGTCATGGAAGGATCTGTAAAATATGTGCAGCAGTTGTTTATACGATGAAAAAGCATATTCACCACGGAGGCACAGAGAGCACAGAGGACATTTTTTATACAGTCCGGGAGAAAAGACGGACTGTATAAAAGACCCTAATCCCGCTAAAGCGGGATAAAATGATGAAATTTGGTACGCAAGTACCTAGAATGCCATAGGCTGTCTGTTTTCAAACAATCGTCGTCTCCCGATTGTTTGAAAGAATAACAACCTCCGTGATCTCTGTGTCTCAAGCGAAGCGGGTGGTGAAAAAAGAATTTGTACAAATAGAATTGTGGCAGGGTATAAATTAATGAATCAGTCAAGGACCATAACAAGTACATCCATAATGCTTTTTATCATTATTGCTATTCTTCCTGTGGTGTTGATGTTTTGGAGGTCCCTGTTTCCTGATCACAGCTTTGGATTTGAAAACTATTTTGCCCTGTTTTCTGATCCAAGGCAGATCACTCTTTTTTGCAGGAGTCTCGGGCTGGCATCTGCAGCAGCCTTTCTCTCAGTTCTGATCGGTGTCCCTTTCGCGTTTTTAATTGCCCGGACCGACGTGCCTGGCAGAAATATATTGAAAGCACTTTATCTGCTTCCCTTATGTATTCCGCCTTATATTCATGTTATTGCATGGATATATCTTTTAGGGGAAAATAGCCCTGTTATCGCGTATATAGCAAAACAGTTTTCATTAGGGACACCGTTACCGCTTATCAATATTTACTGCACAGCAGGATCTGCCGTTATTCTATGCCTGTCTTATTTTCCCTTTGTTGTCCTTTTGACGTTAACCGGTCTTTTGTCAATGGACCAGCGGCTTGAGGAGGCAGCCCGCCTGCAGTACAAGCCGTTTAAAGTATTATGCCGGGTTACGCTTCCGTTGATAAGCCCTTATATATTTTCAGGTGCGGTTTTTGTCTTTATTTTCTCTCTTTTTAATTATGGCGTGCCTTCTCTTTTAAGGGTTCATACTTATCCTGTAGAGATATTCGCCCAGTTCAGCGCTTTTTACAATGAAGGTCTGGCAACCGCACAGTCATTTCCCCTTGTTATAATGGCTTTATCCCTTCTTATTTTACAGCGATATTACATGGGTTCACGGTCTTATGTGACAATGGATACAGGTATGTCAGGGAGTGTGCCCATAAGTCTTGGCAGATTTCGGATCTTGGCAGGCGGTTATTCATTTTTTATTATCTTTTTTTCTGTATTTTTTCCAATCGGTTTTCTTGTGGTACAGACAGGATCATGGGAAAGCGTATCTGCTGCTTTGCGAACATCATCAGGAGCTATCTTCACGACCCTCTTTTTGGCGTTGATCAGCGCTACAGCGATTGTATGTCTTTCATTTGTACTTTCACGGCTGATCGAGGACAAGCAATTTAAAGGGCGGACAGCGCTCGATTTTATGACGTTTATCCCTTTTTCTTTTCCCGCCACAGTGCTCGGCATTGGTTTGATATACTTCTGGAACTGGTCAATTACAGAACTAATATACAAGGGGTCTTTAATTCTGGTCATCGCCTATGCGGCACGGTTTATACCTTTTTCCGTCAGGGTACTTAATTCAAATTTCAAGCAGATAAGTCCGAGTCTTAAAGAGGCAGCCATGCTGTCGGAAAAATCTTGGTTAAAGCGGATCATAAAAATTGATATCCCGTTATCCGCGCAGGGCCTTGCCGCAGGATGGATTATCGCCTTTATCCTGTGCATGGGAGAGCTTGGCACAACCCTTCTGGTAATACCGCCAGGCAAAGGGACCATTGCCCTTAAGATTTATACCCTGATGCACTATGGCGCAAATCAGATTGTGGCGTCTCTGTCGCTTATACTTATTTTAATAAACCTTTTTTTCTGTACAGCCGTGGTTTTCGGTCTGAAACAGAAATGGCAAACAGCATGGATAAAGAGATGATTAAACTAAAAAATGTCTCCATTAGGATCGACAAAAACAGAGTACTTGAGAATATTTCTATTCAGGTGAAGCAAGGAGAATGTTTCGCGCTTTTAGGACCTTCAGGGTGCGGTAAGACAACACTACTCAGGCTGATTGCCGGTTTTGAGAGACCGCAATGGGGTGAAATTTATATCAATGACAGGTGTGTCAGCAGCCCCGTCAAAGAAGAACCTCCGTATAATCGGTCATTAAGCATGGTATTCCAAGACCTTGCTCTTTGGCCCCATATGACAGCAAAAGAGAATATCAATTTTGCCCTTGGATCAGGAATCAAAAGAAAAATAAAAAAACAAAAAATTCAAGAAGCACTCAAACTGGTGAGGCTGGAGGAATATATAAATGCTTATCCCCACCAGCTGTCAGGCGGTGAAAAACAGCGTCTGGCCCTTGCAAGGGCGCTTGTACAGGAACCAAAAATCCTGCTTTTGGATGAACCCATGTCTGGGCTGGATTCGATCCTGCGAAAAGAGCTTCTAGAAGAGATAAAAGAGATTATCAGCAGAATGAGTATTACAGCTATTTACGTTACCCATGAGGTGCAGGAAGCCATATTCATGGCAGACAGGATCGGCTTGATGAAAAAAGGGGGTATCGATCAGATATTCACTGCTGATGCATTTGCGGCAATAATTAAACAGGAGGAAGAGAAGCCTGGAAAGGTAATTCGCCTCGACAGGGATAATAGGTATTATTTTAAAACAAAATAAAAAACATGTTCACCACAGAGTCCCAGAGCACACAGAGGACATTTTTTATACAGTCCGGGAGAGAAGACGGACTGTATAAAAGGCTCTAATCGCTCCGCGATAATAATGTCATACTTGGTTCGCAAGTACCTAGGATGCCATAGGCTGGCTGTTTTTAAACAATCGGCATCTCCCCGATTGTTTAAAAGAAGTAACGTCCTCAGTGTACTCCGTGCCTCGAGCGAAGCGGGTGGTGAAAAAAGAACAAAGGAGCAAAAGATGAAAAAAGTATCAGTTGTAATGACATTGATTTCAGCAATGATGGTTATGGTCTTCTCTCAGGTTGCCTTTGCGACCAACCAAAAAGTTATCAACAGCGAGCATCCGGAAGCACAGCAGATTATTGAAAAGCTTGTTTCAAAACATAACGGACTGGTAAGGCTAACCATTCATGCTGTGCCGACCGGCAAGGGTGCTAGTGAAATCATCGCATGTAATATTCAAAAGAAAATCGGACAGCCTTCAGATCCAGAAGATCTTGAGGCAATGAAGACAAATAAAACCATTACATTAAAAGAAGGGAACAACCTGGATGTCACCGCGCCTGTATGTGATAAATCAGGAAAACCCATAGCAGCAACCGGCATCACCTTAAGTTTCCAAAAAGGCGAAACAGAAGCTGATGTCATCGCAAAAGCACAAGGAATAGCTTTAGAACTTACTGCTGCGATACATAATGCAGGTAAAAGATTGTGGTAAAAATTAAAAACATATATTCACCACAGAGCCACGGGGCTTCGTTAAAACTACGCCATCGCAAGCAGAGTACTCAGAGGGGTTTATTTTTGTTCTGGCCAGGAGAAATCGGACGGAACAAAAGACCTCAATTTCGCTGAAGCGGGCTAACAATGTTGTAATTGGTAATTGGTACGCAAGTACCTAAAACGCCGTAGGCTGGATGTTTTTAAAAAATCGTCGTCTCCCGATTTTTTAAAAGGAAAAATTCCTCCGTGATCTCTGTGACTCGAGCGGAGCGGGTGGTGAGAAAAAGAATTGAAAGAATTTTAACGAAAGGAAATTGGGATGAAAAATGATTACCGTCTTATCCATGTCATCAGTATAATTGGTATACTTCTTATCGCGGTTATGCCTGCCCATGCCATGCGCAAGAACCGTCTGATTAAAAAAGTCAATGTCAGTACACAAAGCATTGACGTGTCATCAGGGGACACATCAGGCATTTCATTTAATGTTAAAGAAGCCGGAAAACTGGATCTGTTTATCTGTGATCTTGATGGCAATCTTGTCAGGACCTTGATGGATAAGTCTGGTGTAACACCTGGCGGTGTTCAGGCTTCATGGGATGGCAAAGATGATGATGGGAATATTTGCTCTGAAGGTATTTATATTCCGATAATAAAGCTCCACTCAATCCGAAAAGGCGATGAAATTTATAATCCGTCTGTTTCAAAATGGGGAAAGGAAGTATCAGCCAGGAATCTTGTTTTTGATGCTGCTTCAAAGACCGTATCGTACAGTCTTGACACGCCTGTATTCTGCCGGCTCCTTGCAGGCGAAAAGGATGGCGGTCCTGTGTACAAGACCATTTTTAACTGGGAATACAGGAGTGCAGGCAATCATCAGGAAACATGGGATGGTATGGATGCTGATGGGATAATTGAAGTGAACAAGCGGCCGAAATTTCATATATGGCTTGAGGCGTTCAATGTTCCTGAAAACGGAATTGTACTGGCAGGATCGGACAAAACATTGCAAAAAGCTGTTAGGACAAAAAAGAGAGTATCACTTCATCCCAGTCATGGAAGGCACAAATATAAATATGTACGCAAGACCCGTTTTTCAGACAAAGGCGACAGAATCAAACTAAAACTTCTCGGGAGAAAGAGAATAAAAAAGGGGTTGCCAGTTTTAAAAAACACAGCCCGATTCAAGGTGGCTTTTCGAAAAAAAGCCAAACATGATCTAGGCGATAGTTCTGAGGTCTGTATGTTTATGGACGGCACCTATTTTGTGGAGATTTATGACGATACGATTCCTCTTACTGTCAATATCGATACCACGAAGTATTCAAATGGGGAACATTTTATT
This sequence comes from Desulfobacterales bacterium, assembly GCA_028277765.1. Lineage (GTDB taxonomy): Bacteria > Desulfobacterota > Desulfobacteria > Desulfobacterales > SURF-7 > JANQFQ01. The sequence continues at coordinate 2,447 of JANQFQ010000153.1, read as the reverse complement.
ACGGCGAATTTTCGTGTAAATGAAAAATATGTAGATACCTGTTCGTTAAAGTTTTGGATAGAAAACTGAAAAGGATTGAAAACATATTCACCACAGGCACAGAGCACACAGAGGAACATGAGTATTTAAATTCCGCTTAAACGGAATTTAAATAAACAATCTCAATACCCTCAGTGACTCTGTATGCAGATCGTAGCTTTTGCGGAGTTCTATGGTAAGCAAAGATAGATTTTTTATTAATTATAAATTTATTACAAGGGGAATTATGATGATCTCCAGTCATAAAATTTTGAAAATTTTGGCAGCGGTTCTTTTTGTTCTTTTTTCATCAATAAGTGCTAATTCTGAAACCATTAATTATAAATATGATAAGATGAATCGGCTTATCCAGGCTGAATATGTTTCAGGCACTGAAGTGACAGCAGTTGTTGATTATGCCTACGATATGATGGGGAATCATACAGCTAAAACAACTTCAGCCACTTCCAGCATCAATACGCAACCATACACACCGACCACTCCCTATACACCTGCCAACGGGTATACAGGCGTTGTGACTGATTTGAATGCGCTTTCCTGGACCAGCGGCGATCCTGATACCGACGACCTGGTAACCTATGAAGTATATTTGAGCAATAAGACTGTATATGAGGATGCTGAACATGGGGGAACAGGATACTGGACAATAGAACCTTACACACCTGCCGGCAGTGTAACACCAACAGTGAGCAATATTCAGGAAACTGAAACCCGTGTAATAGAGCTGACAGGCAACGGTACAGATGATGGGTTTGTTTTAGGGGGCGCGTGGAATATTAACAATCCGCAATTAGTCGAATGGCGCATGAAGTATTCCGTGGACTTTATTATAAATATTGAAGTTGAGACTACTGAAGGACGCCGCTATCTCCAATATACTCCGGTTAATACAGATAACCTTGGAACCGGAGAGACCATCCATCACGGCCTGGGGACAGGGACTAAAGATGGGAACTGGCATACGATTACACGTAATCTTCAGGATGATATTAACGATGCCCAGCCGGGGAATAAGATAAAGAAAGTAGATGGGATTACAATCTATGGCAGCGGAAGAGTAGATGATATCAGTGTGACAGCCCTTCCTCTGCATGGGACAACAGATCCCATACCTGGAACCGGAGCACCTGAAAATATAACATATACGGGGCTCAACCTGCAGAATTGTTCTATGAAAACGTATTACTGGAAAGTAACTGCAACAGACAACCATAATGCCAGTGCTGAAGGTGAAGTTTTGAGCTTTGCAACAGGCAATGATAATCCGAATATACCTACAAATCCTTATCCTGCTGATGGAAGCACACTCCAGTATGACAGTGTATATTTAAGCTGGAGCGCCAGTGATCCAAATCCCGATGACACAATAGTGTCATACGACATCTATTTCGGGACCACTTTATCACTTGGTGAAACAGATAAAATCATAACCGGCCATTCTGATAATTATTTAAGCTATGAAGATCTTACAGATCCCACAGCATATGGCAGCATTTCAGCCTCACAGACATATTACTGGAAAATTGTGGCAAAAGATAACCACGGTGATGCATCAACAGGTAATGACGTCTGGAGTTTTACCACTAATGATCTTGGTACCCCTCAAACCTTATCAGGATCATGTACAACTGATTTAAATGGTGGTTATTATCAGTTAGGAGGTAATTTATCTTTCGATACCAGTTCTACAATAACAATATCTGCCAATACATTTTTTGATGCTGGAACTAATAATATTACAGTCGCATCAGGGACTGAATTGATTATAAACGCGGGAACAGTATTCAAATTTAATGGAGGAAACCTGACAGTTAAGGGAAAGCTTACGGCAGACGGCAATAGTGGAAATATAATATTCACCTCATACAGGGATGATAATTATGGTGGGGATACAAATACACCACCTGAGGCAACTGGACCTGCTCCTGGAGATTGGGGAGGAATATATTTTCATTCAGATGGTTCAAACACAAGTATTCTTAACTATTGTAAAATTTTGTATGGTGGCGGGGGATTAAGTGGCAACATAGTGATAGATGCTGTCTCACCAGCTATCACAAACTCGGCTGTTGATTACAGTGATAGCAAAGGCATCTATGTGAATGGTGTTGCATCCACAACACCTACTCAGCTTCTTACAATTAGCGACAATACGTTCAAAGACAATGGCAGCTATGATATTTATTTTAAAGATACTTTAAAAGCTACTGATGCTTCTGAAGGCAATATTATCGGAAATGACTTTACAGGCAGCATATATGTTCCAGCAGATGGGCTTCAGGAAATCAGTGCTAACACATTTAACTGTATCAATGCTTCTCCAATTAGACTTCATCCCAATCTTGTGCGACTGCTCAGGCAGGACGAACTCGGTGTTCTGCTGACAGGTGATAATAAAAACACATTTA